>CAYLSD010000007.1:15248-144858 GCA_964386345.1 uncultured Fuscovulum sp. | reverse complement strand
GATCGTGCTGGCCTTCCGCCGGATGGAAGGCCGCCAACCCCGCCGCACGGCCTGACAAGCCTGTGCCGGGCGGGACAAGGCGAGGCACTGCCTCGCCCCCGCCCGGGCGGGAGGGTTCCGCTGTAGACCTGTCCGCCTGAAACCCTGTGAGGCCAGCGCCCGACCCGGCGGGCGAGAAGCGCCCGCCGAGGGCGGGTCGGGCGCTGGCCGGGTGCTTTGGGCACCCGGCCGGATGAGTGGAAATGGCAACGCATGGCGAAGGCAAAAGCCTTCGCCAGACTGATCGGGCAAGGTAGCGCCAAACTCGAAGCCGCCTTATCTCACCCCCTCCAGCGCAGCGCGGATCTCTTCCCCGACATGGATTTCATGTCCGCGCTGCGGATAGCCGCCGCTGCGGACATCCTCGGCGAAGTCGCGGAAGGCCTGCACCCGCATCGCCTGCAACCGCGCCTCTTCCGCCGCCAGATCGGCATAGCGCCTGGAATGGCGCGGATAATGCCCGGTGTTGGTGCCCAGCAGGTCGCAGGAGAACAGGTATTGCGTGTCGCAGACCGCGCCGCAGCCCATGCCCTCGGTGATCATCGTGGTGTTGCGGGTGATGAAATCGGCCACTTCCACCGGCACCAGCTCCATCTCGATCGCCCAGGCCCCGGCGCTTTCCAGTTCCTTCGCCCGGCGATACAGCGCCACCGCCTCTTCCGCCGTCTTGCCCACCGCGCGCACGCCGGTCCAGGTCATCCAGCGCGGGACATAGCCGATATGGCCGGTGACCGGGATGCCCTCGCGCGCCATCGCCTCGACCAGCCGCAGCGATCCGGCGAAATAGATCGAGTCCACCCCGGCCTCCATCGCGCGAAAGCCTTCGCGGATGGCGATCTCCTCGGACGCGATGTGCCCCGGCGCATAGCCCGCCTGGATGAACACCCCCGGCGCGGCGGCGCGGACGGCGGGCAGGCGCTCGTCCACCTCGAAAGTGAACATGTCGATCCCCGCCTCGGCGGCGGCCGCGGCTTCGGCGGCGGTCTCGACATGCACGGTCAGGATCTGCCGCCTGCCCTTCAGGGCGCGGAGGCTGGCGACGGTGGGGCGGGTCTGCATGGCGGCTTGTCCTTCGATGCCGGGTTTCGGGTCCGGGGCCCGTCGAGGAAGGGCGGGCCCCGGAAAGGGCCGGATAAGGTGGAGGAGTCCGGCCAGGGAGAGAGCGTCAGCGCCTGGCGTTCATCCGGGCGCGTTTCTCGGCGAAGCGGGCGTTCATCAGCGCATCGCCCTCTTTCGTGCCGTCGTGCCAGGTGCCGAACCACTGATCCAGCGGCACCGTGCCGTCGGCATAGTTCACCTCGAAATACTTGTGGTGCAGGTAATGGGCATAGGCGTGGGTATCGACGCCCCCCTCCTTGCCCAGTTCGATCTTGTCGAAGCCGACATGCCCGATCACCGCACCGGTTCCGGTCAGCTGCGTGTGGTAGATCAGCAGCAGCGGGTGCGAGGGCAGGATCAGGTGGATCAGGCTGCCCGACCAGTAGAGCAGATGCTCCACCGGATGCATCGACAGGCTGGACCAGGGCGAGGGGTTGACCGAGTTGTGGTGAACCGAATGCACCCATTTGTAGAGGATCGGCACATGGATCAGCCGGTGGACCAGGTAGAAATGCACCTCATGGATGATCGGGATCAGCAGGCCGAAGATCACCAGCCACACCGGGTTTTCCGCGAAGGTCGTCCACGGCCCCCAGCCATTGGCCCAGGCCCAGAGGCCAAGCACCTCGTAGGCCGTCCAGATCGGGATGCCGGTGCCGAAGCTGCGGATGAAGTTGTCGATGTTCTGGCTGCGGAACATGAACACGTCCGAGGGCTGCTCCGACGGCCATTTCGAATTGTATTTGAACCGGTTGCCTTGGCGGCGCCTGACGTAAAGCCGCAGTTCCAGCGCGCCGTAGACGATCAGGATGATCGCCATGTTGCGCAGCCAGATCCCGGCGATCCAGCCGACGGAAAGCGTCTGCATCGTCTCGGCCGGGGGCAGGGTGTATTTCCAGATCACGAAGGCCAGCGCCATGAACATCACGTTCCACGGCAGGAAATAGCCCGGCAGCCATTTCAGGAAGGCCGTGACCGACCAGGGCCAGACCAGAAGGGGCGCCACCGTCACGGGCTCGTTCGGGGTATAGTCGCCCCGCTTGTTGCGGGTGCCGAATTTCAGGTCATCCATGGTTTTCCGTCCTTACGCCGTGATTGCGGCGATTTCCTTTTCCAGGTCGGCCATCTCGGCCCCGCCCGCCATCAGGTGGCGTATCTCCTCGCCCGCGAGGTCCTGCTTGGTGCCGCCGCCGATCACCTCGCCCAGCGACAGGAAGGTGAAGCGGTCGGCCACCAGTCTGGCGTGAACCTCGTTGTGGGTGATGAAGATGATGGCGATGTCGCCCCGCGCGCGGACGCGCATGATGGTCTTCAGCACCTCCATCTGCTGCTTCTGCCCAAGGGCCGAGGTCGGCTCGTCCAGGATCAGCACCTTGGCGCCGAAATAGATCGCCCGCGCGATGGCCAGCGTCTGCCGCTGCCCGCCCGACATGGTGCCCACGGCCTGCCGCGGGTTCTTCGTCGGGTTGCCGATCTTGTGCATCTCCTCCAGCGCGATCCGGTCCATCTGCGCATCGTCGAGGATGCCCAGGAAGGACGGCCCCAGGAAAAGCTCGCGCCCCATGAAGAAGTTTCGGCTGACGGTCATCAGCGGCGCCAGCGCAAGGTCCTGATAGACCGTGCCGATCCCCGCCGCCGCCGCATCGCGCGGGGTGCGGAAGGAGACCGGGCTGCCGTCGACCGTGATCTCGCCCGCGGTGGGCTGGAACACCCCCGACAGGATCTTGATCAGCGTCGACTTGCCCGCGCCGTTGTCTCCCAGAAGGGCATGGACCTCGCCGGGGTAGACATCCAGGCTGACGCCCTTCAGCGCCTGGAACTTGCCGAAGGTCTTCACCAGATTGCGGATTTCGATGACAGGTTTCATGTCGTTCCTCCCGCGCGCCTAGCGCCGGCCGAGTTGTTGGGGAAGGATGCCCTTCAGGGCGACCAGACCGACCAGAACCGCGCCCAGCAGGATCTGGTAGATGAAGATGTTGATGCCCCCGAGGATCAGGCCGTTCTTCAGCGCAAGCAGGGTGAACACCCCGAGGATCGCGCCCCAGACCGTTCCCGCGCCGCCCAGAAGCGACACCCCGCCGATCACCGTGGCGGCGATGGCCTCGAACTCCATCGCGGTCGCCGTCGTGGTCGAAACCGACGAAAGGCCGGCGGCGGTGATGATGCCGGCGAAGCCCGCCAGCATCGAACTGGCGATGAAGGTGCGGATCTTCACCCGGCCCGCCGGAACCCCGGTGGCCAGCGCCGCGGTCACGTCGCCGCCGACGGCCTGCACATGGCTGCCGTATTGCGTCTTGGCCATGACCACGGCCAGGATCGCCAGCAGCACCGCGCAGATCCAGACCGAGTTGTGCATCCCCAGCGACTTGCCGCCCAGGATCGCCAGCACCGCGCTGCTGCGCAACTCGTCCGGGATGACGATGGTCTTGCCCTCGGTCACGTATTCGACCAGCCCGCGATAGATGAAGAGGAAGCCCAGGGTGACCAGCAGCGAAGGCAGCTTGAACCGCCAGGTCAGCCAGCCGTTCAGCCAGCCGATCGCCGCCGCCAGCCCCATGGCCACGATCAGCGCGCCCGTGGGGCCAAGGCTGGTCTGCACCAGCATCACGAAGATCATGCTGACGAAGGCATAGACCGAACCCACGGACAGGTCGAACTCGCCCGAGATGATGACCATGGCCTGCCCGATGGCCACGATGCCCAGCCAGGACACGTCGCGCAGAAGCCCGGGCAGGTTGTCCTTCCACGGCGTCCCCAGCCAGAGGCCGAAGACGATCTGCAGGCCGATCAGGCTGAGGATGGCGACGAACTCGGCGCGCTGGACAAGTTTCATGAACATCACGACACCGGCCTCAGACGCTGGTTGATCAGATGCGAGATCACGAGGAAACCGACGAGGATCGCGCCGACGAAGGCGATGTACCAGGAGGTCGGCGCCCCCATCATCATCAGCCCGCCCTTCAAGGAGGACAGGACGAAGACCCCGACGACCGGCCCCCAGACCGAGCCGATGCCGCCCCGCAGCGTGCAGCCGCCGATCACGCAGGCGGCGATGGATTCCAGCTCCATCTTCACGCCCGAGGTGGAGTAGATCGAACCCTCCTGGCAGGTGACCAGCAGGCCCGACAGCCCGGCAAGGAAGGCGCAGATCACGAAGGCCCATGTCTTGACCGCCGCCGGGGACACGCCATTGGCCAGCGCGGCATCCGGGTTGCCGCCCACCGCCGCGATATGGCTGCCAAGGCGGGTCTTGGCCAGGACGAACACGAAGATCAGCGTCAGCACGATCAGCACGAAGACCGTGGCGTTCAGCCCGAACAGCCTGGCCTTGAGCATCAGCACCAGCGGATCGTCGCGCAACGGCCTCGGGATCGACAGGCTGCTGCCCGAGGTGGCAACATAGGTGATCCCGCGCAGGACGAACATCGCCCCCAGCGTGACGATCATCGACGGCACCCGGAACCGCGTGGTCAGCACGCCGTTCACCAGACCGATCCCCGCCGCCACGACCATGGTCACCGCCATCGCAGGCAGGACGGACAGCCCGCCCGCGCCCAGAAGCGTCAGGAACACCACGCCCGAGATGGCGAAGATCGACCCGACCGACAGGTCCACCTCGCCCGATGTCATCAGCAGCGCCTGCCCGATGGCGATGATGCCGACCTGCGCGGTGATCCGCAGCACCGAGGGAATCGACCCCAGCCAGGCGCCATTGGTGCCGATGGCAAAGAACGCCACCAGAAGCAGCGCACCGATCACCACGCTGATCTCCGGCCGTCCCAACACGTATTTCAAAGCATTCATGGGTTGTCCTGCACTCTGCATCCCGGCCCGCACGACAGCGGGAAAACGGGCGGGGCCAGCATCGGGGACGCGGCGAAAAGCCCGGCCGCTTTCAGAAGATCTCTGCGTTCCATTCGATCCTCCCTTGCAATCGGTCGGCCTGCGGCACGGCACCGGGGCCCGGACAGGGTGCGGATGGCCCGCACCCCTGCGGCCGGAATTTCGGGGAAGGCGTGGAACCGCCCCCCGGAAACGGCCTCAGAACGGCGACAGGCTGTAGTAGCCCTCTTCGCCGAAGACGCCCATGACCTGCGTCTTGAAGGTCTCGACATTGCCTGCGTCCAGCACGGCGGGGCCGGTCAGGATCGGGCCGGTCGGATGCATGCCGGTTTCGTTGTATTGCAGCAGCACCTCATAGGCGAAGGGCGCCTGGATCGGGAACTGCTGGGTGAAAGAGGCCAGGCAGCGCTCCGCCAGAATGCATTCCAGCGAGGACGGCGCATCGTCCGAGGTCAGGATGACGACATCCTCGCGGCCCAGCTCGTCCAGAACATCCGTCACCCATTTGTTCGAGTTCTGGCCGGCGAACAGCGCCGTCACATCGGGATTGGCGGTCAGGTAGGACCGCACCGCGTCCTTCGCCGCCTGCGGCTCCTCGCCGATCACCACGTCATCATGCGCGGTGCCTTCCGGCATCGACTCGTAGAAGCCCGCCGCGCGCTGCTGGTGCCCGGCATGGCCCAGATGCGCGAAAAGATAGGCGACCCGCTTCGGCGCGGGCACGTCCTGCAGCAGGCGCGCGCCGACCACGCCGCCGATCTTCGATTCATCGGCGCCGACCCAGGTCAGATACAGGCCTTCCAGCTTGGCGTTGTCTTCCTCCGAAGGCGGGTGCGAGGTGACCGAGACGAAGGGAATCCCCGCCTCCTTCGCCGCCTTCAGCCCGGGCAGCATCGAATCCGCCGACGAGATATGCATGGCGATCCCGTCCGGCCTGGCGTTGATCACCGTGTCCAGGAACTTGGCATGTTCCGCCGGATCATAATTCTCCGGGCCGACAAACCTGATCTCGACGTCCGGGTGGGCGGCCATATAGGCCTCGCCCGCCTTGACGTGGAACTGCACGGCGGGGTCCGTCATGCTCCACAGGATATGGTAGAAGGTGTATTTCTTGTCCTGCGCCATGGCCGAGGTCGTCATGAGCGACACCGAAGCCATAAGACCCGCGGCTGCGAAAAGAGTGCGACGGTTCGGTTTCATCCCTGTTCTCCCTGAAACTTCACTGCGGCCCGGCCCCATGCCAAGCCTCTCCCGTTCCCCGAAACGCCGGTCTGGCCGCTTCGGGGCATCCTGCCGTGACGGTGCCGCTCCTTGCGGAACGCGGCCTCGCCTGAAATGTTGTCCATGTGATGCGTGCGGTGCCGTCCGGCGGCCTGTGCAGGCCCGTGCCGAAGCGTCCGACCCGCTTCCTCCTCCTGCGACAAACTTGCTCAATATGCATTCCGGAATCAACATGCGGGGGGCGCAGGATCGCCAATTTTGTGGAATGAAAATTCCACAAACGTCTCAGAAAAGATCATAATGGCCGGATTTGACCGCATGGTTTACACGATCCGGCTGAAATGATCTTTTATGAAGCAATCGCATCGACGGCAGGGGGGCAGGTGGATGGGGCGGACGACCATGGCGGACATCACCCGCGAATCAGGGCTGTCGCGGGCGACGGTGGACCGGGTGCTGAACAACCGGCCCGGGGTCCACCCGCGGACCCGCGCAGCGGTCGAACAGGCATTGGCCCGGCTGTCCCAGCGGCAGGAGCCGAAGCCCGACCTGCCCGAAATCGACTTCGCCCTGCGGCTGGGGGCCGGTCTCTTCGCCCAGGTGGAGCGGCTGGCGGATTGCCTTGGCGACCGCAGGCATGTGTTCCACGAACTGACCCAGCAGGGCGATGTCGCCGTCCTGTCCCGCGTGCGGGCGCTGTGCGAGGACGTTTCCCGCCCGCTGGTGGTGACGGTCAAGGAAACCCCGCAGGTGGTGGCCGAACTGGCCCGGGCGCGGCGGCGCGGCAAGATCGTCATCGCCATGATCTCCGACCTGCCATCCGAGGCGCGCGACGCCTATGTCGGCATCGACAACCGCTCCGCGGGCGAAACCGCCGCCTTCCTGATCGGCCGCGCGCTTGGCGACCGGCCCACGACCGTGGGCCTTGTCCTCGGCGACCACGCCTACCGCTGCCATCAGGAGCGGGAGATCGGCTTCCGTCTTGGCCTTAGAACAAATTTTCCACGGGTCGCCCTGATCGGAGAGGCGGTCGGCCAGGACAACCCCGAGATCACCCGGGCCGCCGTGCTGCGGCTGTTGCAGGACAACCCCGGCATTGGCGCGCTCTACAACGCCTCGGGCGGCAAGCAGGGTGTCGCCGCCGCCATCGCCGATGCGGGCCGCTCGGGCGACATCCTGACCATCGCGCATGAGCTGAACCGGATCACCGTGCCGCTGCTGATGGACGGGCACATCGACTATCTGCTGTCGCAGGACCCCCGCGACCTGCTGCGCGAATCCGTCCGGCAGGTCGACATGCTGCGCGCCGACCGGCTGACCTCCGAGATCTTCGTCGACTACGGCGTCTATACCCGCTTCAACCTGCCCTCCTACGGCCGCCTTGCGCTTGCTTGACCTTTCGCCGCCGGGAAAATCGGCTATCGTCGCGCCCCGGCCGTCCGCAGGACCGGCCGCCGTATCGCAAGGAAGAGTATGACCAGGGTTCTCATCACCGGCACCGCCGGTTTCATCGGTTTCCACCTCGCCCGGCTGCTGCTGGCCGAAGGCTTCCGCGTGCATGGCTACGACGGGATGACCGATTACTACGATGTCCGGCTGAAGCAGCGCCGCCATGCCATGCTGTTGCAGGACGGCAATTTCTCGGCCACCGAGGGGATGCTGGAAGACCGCGCCCTGTTCGACCGGGTGGCCGACGACTTCCGCCCCGAGGTCATCGTCCACCTCGCCGCACAGGCCGGGGTGCGCTACAGCCTCGAAAACCCGCGCGCCTATGTCGACGCCAATGTCATCGGCACATTCAACGTGATGGAAGCCGCGCGGCGGCTGGAGGTGCGGCACCTGCTGATGGCCTCCACCTCCTCGGTCTACGGCGCCAACGAGGAGATGCCGTTCCGCGAAACCGACAAGGCCGACACCCAGTTGACCATCTACGCCGCCACCAAGAAGGCGACCGAAAGCATGGGCCATGCCTATGCCCATCTGTGGAACCTGCCCACCACCATGTTCCGCTTCTTCACCGTCTACGGGCCATGGGGCCGCCCGGACATGGCGCTTTACAAGTTCGTCGATGCCATCCTCGAAGGCCGCCCGGTCGACATCTACAACCACGGCGAGATGTATCGCGACTTCACCTATGTCGACGATCTGGTCCGCGGCATCCGCCTGCTGATCGACGCCGTGCCGGTGCGGCCTGCCGATGGCGTGGCGCCCGAAGGCGACAGCCTCTCGCCCATCGCCCCGTATCGCGTGGTGAACATCGGCAATTCCGACAAGGTGCGGCTGCTGGATTTCGTGGACGCCATCGAGGATTGCCTGGGGAAGAAGGCGATCCGCAACTACATGGAGATGCAGAAGGGCGACGTGCCCGCCACATGGGCCGACGCCACGCTTTTGCAGCGGCTGACCGGCTATCGCCCGCAGACCGGCATCCGCGACGGCATCGCGCAATTCGTCGGCTGGTTCAGGGACTATTACGGCAAGTGACGGCCCCCTCCGCGAAGGGGGCCGGCCCATTCACTCCGCAGGCACGCGGGCCTGTTCGTCCGACAGCGGATGCGACAAGAGCGGCACCATCTCCTTCGGGCAGACCTGCAGGAAATTCGCCCGCTCGGCCGGCCAGTCCGAAAGGATGCGCGCCGCCAGCTTCGAGCCGGTCTCGGCCGCATGGCGTTCGATCAAGCCCTTCAGCTGCGCCTCCCAATGCGGATGGCCGACGGCGCAGGTCAGGATGGTTTCGAGGTTGACGAAATCCTCCGCCGCGCCTTCCGGGTCGTAGACATAGGCCATGCCGCCCGTCATCCCCGCCCCGAAGTTGGCGCCGATCCGGCCAAGGATCACCGCCACGCCCCCGGTCATGTATTCGCAACCGTTCGAGCCGCAGCCCTCGACCACCACCGAAGCGCCGGAGTTCCGCACCGCGAACCGCTCTCCCGCCCGGCCCGAGGCGAAAAGGAAGCCCCCGGTCGCGCCGTAAAGCACGGTGTTGCCGATGATCGTGTTCATCTCGGCCTTCAAGGGCGAGGCCATCTGCGGCCGCACCACGATGGTGCCGCCCGACAGGCCCTTGCCGACATAGTCGTTGGCGTCGCCCATCACCTCGATCTTCAGCCCGTTGACGGCGAAGGCCCCCAGCGACTGGCCGCAGCTTCCGGTCAGCTTCACCGTCAGATGGTCGGGTTGCAGGCTGTTGCGCATTCCGAACTTCTTGACGATATGGCTGCTGGCCCGCGTCCCGATGGTCCGCAGCGTATTCCGCACGGCATAGGACAGCTGCATCTTCTCGCCATCCTCGAAGAAGCGGTGGCCGTCCTTGATGATCTCGGCATCCAGCGTATCGGGCACGGCATTGCGGGGTTTCGACCGGTCGTAGGTGATCGACTTCGCCCCATCCACGCTGATCAGCAGCGGGTTCAGGTCCAGATCGTCCAGATCGGCATGGCCGCGCGACACCTGCGTCAGCAGGTCCGCCCGCCCGATGATCTCGTCCAGGGACCGCGCGCCGATCTGGGCCAGGATCTCCCGCACCTCCTGCGCGTAGAAGGTGATCAGATTCACCACCTTGTCGGCATTGCCGGTGAACTTCGCCCGCAGCGCCGGGTCCTGCGTGCAGACCCCCACCGGACAGGTGTTCGACTGGCATTGCCGCACCATGATGCAGCCCATGGCGATCAGCGCGGCGGTGCCGATGCCGTATTCCTCGGCCCCCATCATCGCCGCCATCACGATGTCGCGCCCCGTCCGCAGCCCGCCATCGGTGCGCAGCGTCACCCGCTCGCGCAGGTTGTTCATCGCCAGCACCTGATGCGCCTCGGTCAGGCCCATCTCCCACGGCAGTCCGGCATATTTGATGCTGGTCGCCGGGCTGGCCCCCGTGCCGCCATTGTGGCCGGAGACAAGGATCACATCGGCCTTCGCCTTCGCCACCCCCGCCGCGATGGTGCCGACGCCGCTGGAGGACACCAGTTTCACCGTCACCTTGGCCCGCGGGTTGATCTGCTTGAGGTCGTAGATCAGTTGGGCAAGGTCCTCGATGGAATAGATGTCATGGTGCGGCGGGGGAGAGATCAGCGTCACCCCCTTGGTCGAATGCCGCAGCCGGGCGATCAGTTCGGTGACCTTCATCCCCGGAAGCTGCCCGCCCTCTCCGGGCTTCGCCCCCTGCGCCACCTTGATTTCCAGCTCGTCGCAGGCGTTCAGGTATTCCGCCGTCACGCCGAACCGGCCACTGGCCACCTGCTTGATCTTCGCAGACGGGTTGTCGCCGTTCGGCTCGGGCAGGAAATGCGCCGGGTCCTCGCCGCCCTCGCCCGAGTCGCTCTTGGCGCCGATCCGGTTCATCGCCACGTTCAGCGTCTTGTGCGCCTCCGGGCTCAGCGCGCCAAGGCTCATCCCCGGCGTAACGAAGCGCTTCCTGATCGAGGTGATCGATTCCACCTCCTCGATGGGAACCGGCTTGCCCAAAGGCTTGATGTCCAGAAGGTCGCGCAGGTGGATCGGCGGGTTGGCCCGCATCGCCGCCGAATAGGTCTTCCACATGTCATAGCTGGCCCGGTCGCAGGCCGATTGCAGCATGTGCATCACCTGCGCCTCCCAGGCGTGCTTCTCGCCCGAGCGCCGCGCCTTGTAGAAGCCGCCGATCGGCAGGACATCCTGCCCGCCGCGCCAGCCGCGGGCGTGCACCTCTTCCAGCTTGGCCTCGATCCCGTGCAGGCCGATGCCGGAAATCCGGCTCTGCATCCCCGGGAAATACTCGGCCACCATGGCGCGGCTCAGTCCCACCGCCTCGAAATTCAGACCCCCGCGATAGCTGGAGATCACCGAGATCCCCATCTTCGACATGATCTTCAACAGCCCCGCGTCGATGGCGTCGCGGTAGCGGCGCATCGCATCCAGCAGGCTGCCCTCCAGCAGGCCGCGGTCGATCCGGTCGGCGATGGAATCCTGCGCCAGATAGGCGTTGACCGTGGTCGCTCCCGCGCCGATCAGCACGGCGAAGTAATGCGGATCGACGCATTCGGCGCTGCGCACGTTGATCGAACAGAAGGTCCGCAGCCCCTTGCGCGTCAGCCAGGAATGCACCGCACTGGTGGCAAGGATCATCGGCATCCCCACCTTTTCCGGCCCCTGATGCTCATCCGTCAGCACCAGTTGCCCGGCGCCCGACCGCACCGCATCCTCGGCCTCGGCCCGGATGCGTTCCAGCGCGCCCTGCAGGTCGTCCAGCGCCGGACCCACCGGGAAGGTGCAGTCGATGAAGGCCACCTGCTCGCCGAAGCGCTCCACCAGCACCTGGAATTCGGCATTGGCGATGAACGGGCTTTCCAGCACCAGGATTTCCGTCTGGCTGGAATTCTCGTCCAGGACGTTCTTCAGGTTGCCGAAGCGCGTCTTCAAGCTCATCACCCGCCCCTCGCGAAGCGAGTCGATGGGCGGGTTGGTCACCTGGCTGAAGTTCTGCCGGAAGTAGTGGCTTAGCGGCCGGTAGACCGATGACAGCACCGCGGGCGGCGTATCGTCGCCCATGCTGGCGACCATCTCCTTGCCGTCCTCGGCCATGGGGGCCAGCACCTGCTCCAGTTCTTCCACCGTGAAGCCGGCGGCGATCTGGCGCTTGCGCAACTCCGCTCCGCGGAACTGCGCCCGCTCCGGCACGTCCTTCAGCAGCGCGTTCAGGTCCACGACCTTCTGGACCCATTCGCCATAGGGCTGCGAGGCGGCCAGCTTGTCCTTGATCTCGGTGTCGCGGTAAAGCTTGCCCTCGGCCATGTCGACGGCGATCATCTGCCCCGGGCCAAGCGCGCCCTTCTCGCGCACCGTCATCTCGTCCACCGGCACCATCCCGGCCTCGGAGCCCGCGATCAGCATCCCGTCGCCGGTGACGACATAGCGCATCGGCCGCAGCCCGTTGCGGTCGAGGCCCCCGCAGACCCAGCGCCCGTCCGTCATCGCCAGCGCCGCCGGGCCGTCCCACGGCTCGATGACCGAGTTGCAATAGGAATACATGTCGGCCCAGGCCTGCGGCATGGTGGCGGTCTGCTTCGACCAGGCTTCCGGCACCAGCATCGTCTTCGCCATCGGCGCCGACCGGCCCGAGCGCACCAGCGCCTCGAACACCGCATCCAGCGCGCCCGAATCCGACGTCCCGCCGGGGATGATCGGCTTGATGTCCTCGGCCATGTCGCCGAAGGCGGTGCTGGCCATGCGGATCTCATGGCTGCGCATCCAGTTGACGTTGCCCTTCAGCGTGTTGATCTCGCCGTTATGGGCCAGCATGCGGAACGGCTGCGCCAGCCACCATTGCGGGAAGGTGTTGGTGCTGTAACGCTGGTGGTAGATGGCGAAGGCGCTCTCGAAGCGTTCGTCCTGCAGGTCGGGGTAGAAGGTGCTGACCTGCTCGGCCAGCATCATGCCCTTGTAGATGATCGACCGGCACGAAAGGCTGCACAGATACATCCCCTGGATGCCCGCCGCCGTCGCCGCCTTCTCGATCCGGCGGCGGATGATGTAAAGCTCGCGCTCGAACTGCTCCTGGTCGATGTCCTTCTCGCAGCGGATCAGGATCTGCTCGATCTCGGGCCGCGTCGCATTGGCCTTCTCGCCCAGCACCGAGATGTCCACCGGCACATGCCGCCAGCCGTAGATGTAATGCCCCATCCGCAGCACTTCGGTTTCCACGATGGTCCGGCACCGCTCCTGCGCGCCGAAATCCGTGCGCGGCAGGAACACCTGCCCCACGGCGATCAGCTTGTGGGGATCGGGCTCATGCCCCGTCCGCCGCACCACGTCGTAGAAGAACTTCACCGGGATCTGCACATGGATGCCCGCCCCGTCGCCGGTCTTGCCGTCGGCATCCACCGCGCCCCGGTGCCAGATCGCCTTCAGCGCGTTGATCCCGGCATCCACCACCTTGCGGCTCGGCTTGCCCGACAGCGTGACCACCAGCCCCACGCCGCAAGAGGAATGCTCGTCCTCGGCGCGGTAAAGGCTGTTGGCATCCATCCACGCGCGCTTTTCTTCCTGCTCGCGAACCCAGGCTTCATCGTAGATCATGGCGTGTCTCCCTGCACGAAGGGGTGCTTGCTTTCATATTCGGCCCGCGTTGCGCGGTCGTGGCCGCCTTCCAGCGCCACCGCTGCCATCGCCTGGTCGGTGTAGATTTCCGACCGGAGCGGCCAGTCCCTCGCCTCGTCGAACAGGCCGGGCATCAGGTCGTAGTCGCCGCCCTCAAGGTCGCGCATCCACAGATGGCTGCCGCAGACCGGGCAGAAGGCGCGCTCGGCAAAGCTCGAGGAGGCATGGCGCGCCACCGCGCCGGTCACGGTGACCGCCCCGGCCTCGGCGGTGAAGTTCAGGAACAGCCCGCCCGACCACCTCTGGCACATCCGGCAATGGCAGGCCCCCACCCGCGGGTCATGCGCGGCCGTGACGGCAACCGTCACCGCGCCGCAGAGGCAATGGCCGACCAGGTCACTCGCCATCGGACACCCTCCACACCGTCTCCGGCCCCTCCGCCGTCAGCGCGTTGCAATCATAGATCGGCTGGGTCGAGGCAAAGCCCTTCTCGCCCGGGAAGACGAAGTCCATCGGGCTGCCGTCGATCGGCCGCCAGAGCCCGTCGCCCAGATCGGCCTCGCCGGGGCCCGAGAAGAACATCCGCCATTCCCGGCTGATGTATTCATGCCCCCGCCCGCGCCGCAGCACCGTGCCGGATTCGTCGGTCTCGGTATAGTCGAACTCGGTCTCTTCCAGCACCACGCCGTCGATGGTGATCGTGCGCCCGGTCAGCCGGTCGAAGCCGCGCACGGCGGAACTGTAGCCGTCTTCGTGGTTCAGCCCGAAGGAGAAGGTATCCACGCCCGAGGACAGCAGCTCCGAGAACCGCGCCGGGTCTTCGGGATTCGGGGCCAGCCATTGCCGGGTCGGCGGGTTGCTCTCGAAGCTTTCCACCCATTCGGTCTCGAAGTTGATCCGGCTGGTGAAGAACAGCCCCTCCTGGTCGAAATCCGCCCGCCACTGGTCGCCCGGCGCATCGGCGGCACAGCGGAAGTGGTTCGACACCCGGCACAGCTTCGACTGCACGGTCAGGAAGATCTCGCAGCCCTCGGGCGCGGTCCATGTCCCGGCAAGGGCCGGGGCGGGCATCAGGGCCAGAAGGGCAATCGTCAGGACACGCATGGCTTTCTCCCTACTGCGCCGGGCCGCAGCCGGGCCGCGGCTCCACCGTGCCGAAATCCGGCTGTCCGGGCAGGATGATCTCGACCGGATCGCTGGCCGTGACCTGCGTCATCCCGTTCACCGTGGTCGCAGTCCGCCCTTCGACCGGGTAGACAAGCCCGTCGTTCAGGAACAGCCGGATGTCCGAGGACATCACGCCCAGAAAGGGCTCGGTCTTCATGTCGATGTGCAGGTCCGCCACCCGGAACTCCACCCCGCCGAGGGTGACGGGATCGGGCCGCATCACCACCGTGCTGGTGTTGGTCATCGTGATCACCGTGCCGCCCACATCCATGCCGATGGTCTCGACATAATCCGTCCGGCCCTCGGCCCTCAGTTGCGCCAGCGACAACGGCCTGTTCACCCCGGCCGCCTCGGCCCAAAGCCGGACCATCCCGTCCGCGGTGCTGCCGCCGATCATGTTGTAGTCGGTGTCGTAAAGGCCGACCATGGTTGGCTGCCCGCCATGGAATATCTCGGCCCGATAGGTCTCGCCTCCCTCGCCGGGGCAGAGGTAATAGGTCGCCGTGCTGCATTCCTGATGCCGCACGGTGACATGCGGCTTGCAGGCGGCATCGCGCGTCATCACATCCTGCGCCGCCGCCGGAAGGGCGGCGCTCGCGATCAGGCCAAGGGCAAGAAGCCGTCTCATCGCCTTACCTCCTCCAGACCAGTCAGCATGGCTGACCTTTGGCCCCGCCATCCCCGGCAACTATGCCATACGTTTGCCAGACACATGCCAGACGTTTTCCAGACCGCCTATTCCGCCGCCACGACGCCGTTCTGCGCCAGCCAGCCAAGGATCGACTCCGCCGCCTCGCGCCCGTCGCGGATGGCCCAGACCACAAGGCTGGCGCCGCGCACGATGTCGCCGGCGGCATAGACGCCGGGCAGGCTGGTGGCGTGGCTGCGGAAATCGGCCTTGATCGTGCCCCAGCGGGTCACCTTCAGCTCGGGCTGGCCCCAAAGCGTGGGCAGGTCCTCGGGCTCGAAGCCCAGCGCCTGCACCACCATTTCGGCGGGTTCCACGTAATCCGCGCCCTCGATCACCTCGGGCGCCTGGCGGCCAGTGGCATCCGGTGCGCCAAGGCGCATCTTCTGGACCATCACGCCCTCGACCTCGGTCCCGCCGGTGAAACCCTTGGGGGCGGACAGCCAGACGAATTCCACGCCCTCTTCCTCGGCGTTCTGCACCTCGCGCTGCGACCCCGGCATGTTCGCCCGGTCGCGGCGGTAAAGGCATTTCACCGACAGCGCGCCCTGCCGGATCGCCGTGCGCACGCAGTCCATCGCCGTGTCGCCGCCGCCGATGACGACCACCCGCTTGCCGCTGGCATCCAGTTCGCCCGAATCGAACTCGGGCACCTCGTCGCCGAAGGACTTGCGGTTGCTGGCGGTCAGGTAGTCCAGCGCCTTGACGATGCCTTTCGCCCCCGCGCCCGGCGCCTCGATCTCGCGGATCTTGTAGACGCCGGTGGCGATCAGCACCGCATCATGCTGGCCGCGGATGGCGTCGAAGGTCAGGTCCGTGCCGACGTTGCAGTCCAGCACGAATTGCACGCCGCCATCGCGGAGTTGTTCGTTCCGGCGCAGCACCACGTCCTTCTCCAGCTTGAAGCCGGGGATGCCGTAGGTCAGCAGCCCGCCCGCCCGGTCGTGCCGGTCGTAGACCGTGACCTGCACCCCCGCCCGCCGCAGCACATCCGCCGCCGCAAGGCCCCCCGGTCCGGCGCCGATGATGCCGACTGATTCGGGCCGTTCGACATGCGGGCGGATCGGCTTGACCCAGCCTTCCTCCCACGCCGTATCGGTGATGTATTTCTCCACCGCGCCGATGGTGACGGTGCCGTGGCCGGATTGCTCGATGACGCAATTGCCTTCGCACAGCCGGTCCTGCGGGCAGATGCGGCCGCAGATTTCCGGGAAGGTGTTGGTGGCCTGGCTCAGTTCGTAGGCTTCTTCCAGCCGCCCCTCGGCGGTCAGGCGCAGCCAGTCGGGGATGTTGTTGTGCAGCGGGCAATGCGCCTGGCAATAGGGTACGCCGCACTGGCTGCACCGGCTGGACTGTTCGGCGGCCTTCTGGGCCGCGAACTCCCGGTAGATCTCATCGAAATCCCTGGCGCGCGAAGCTGCATCCCGCTTTTCGGGCATTTCCTTGCCCAGGGTCACGAACTTCAGCATCTTCTGCGTGGCCACGGCTGCGCCTCCCATGGGGATTACCTCAGGTGCGCCTAACTACAGCCCCCGCGGGCGGAATAAAAGTCAGTAGAGTTTACCTAATTCCAGATTTCTTCATCGGTATGGCAGGAAATCTGCCCTTTTCGATACAAACTAGGTCAGTACAGTTTCCAATCCTGCCTAAAACCCCAGCAAAAGCGCAGCCATCGCCGCAAGGCCGACAATGATTCGCCACCAGCCGAACAGCGCATAGCCGTTGCGGCCGACGTAGCCGAGCACCCAACGCACCACGAGAACCGCGGTCAGGAAGGCCACGCCGAAGCCGATGGCGATGTCCCAGACCGCCGCGAAATCCAGCACATCGCGGTTCTTGTAAAGGTCATAGGCCACCGCCGCGCCCATCGTGGGCAGGGACAGCAGGAAGGAAAACTCCGCCGCCGCCCGCTTCTCCACCCCCATCAGCAGCGCGCCGACGATGGTCGCGCCCGACCGGCTGACCCCGGGGATCATCGCCAGGCACTGGCAGAAGCCGATGGCCAGCGACTTGCCGAAGGGCAGCCCCAGCGCATCGTGATGCACCGGCGGCGGAGCGATGCGGTCGATCACCAGCAGCACGAAACCGCCAAGGATCAGCATCACCGCGACCAGCATCGGCGTCTCGAACAGCACTTTCTTGATGAAATCATGCGCCAGAAGGCCGATGAACACCGCCGGCAGGAAGGCCAGCAGGACCGAGACGATGCTTTTCCGCGCCGCCTCTTCATGCCGCGCCCGCAGGAACAACCGCCCCAGCATCACCGCATATACCGAGGTCAGCGCCAGGATCGCGCCAAGCTGGATCACCACCTCGAAGGTCTTGCCCTCGGACCGGAAGCCCAGGAAATGCCCGGCCAGCAGCAGGTGCCCGGTAGAGGACACCGGGATGAACTCCGTCAACCCTTCCAGCAGGCCAAGAAGGGCGGCGGTCAGCGTGTTGTCCAAGGATCAGGCCTTCTTCAGGTTCTTGGCCGAAGCCTTGATCGCCGCATATTGGCCAGAGGGACGGAAGCGCCACAGATATTCCGGCAGCACCCCTTCCATCGGCGTGGGCTGGATGCCCAGGTCGGCCAGCCCCTTCGCACCCGGGGCAACCACATTCGCCGGACCCAGCGTGTTCAACTGGTCGCGGGTGATCAGGCGGTTGGTGACAAGGCCCATGGTCACGGCCTCGACCATGTCGCCACCGAAGGCGATGGCCTTCATCACGAAGACCGGCACCGGCAGCACGAGACGGCGGCGCTGGATCACCCCGAGCATCCGCTGCATCAGGCCGCGGAAAGTATCCACCTCCGGCCCGCCCAGCTCATAGACACCCGCCGGGGCCTCGCCAAGCGCACCCTTCACCGCCGCCTGCGCCACGTCGTCGACGAAGACCGGCTGCATGCTGGTGCCGCCCTTGACGATCGGCAGCACCGGCGAAAGCCCGGCCATGCCGCCGAACTTGTTGAAGAACCCGTCTTCCTGCCCGAAGATCACCGAAGGCCGCAGGATCACCGCCTCCGGGAAAGCCTCGCGCACCGCCTTCTCGCCCGCCGCCTTGGTCCGGCAATAGATCGAGGGGCCGTCCTCCGCCGCGCCGATGGCCGAGATATGGACCAGCCGGTCCACCCCCAGCTCGGCGGCGATGCGGGCGATGCGGCCCGCGCCTTCGGCCTGCACGGCGGTCAGGTTGTTCTTGCCCATGCGCTGGAAGGTGCCGACGCAGTTCACCACCGCATCCGCCCCCTGCATCACCGCCCGGACCGAGGCATCGTCGCGGATGTTGCAGAACACCGGCTCCACCTGCCCGGGCACACCATAGGGCTTGACGAACAGCGCCTCGTTCGGGCGGCGGCAGGCGACGCGCACGCGCCAGCCCTGTTTCGCCATCCGGCGCGCGATGTAACGGCCCACGAAACCCGCGCCGCCATAGATCGTGACCAGCTTGCTCATGCCCGTTCTCTCCCGGCTGAATGGCTTGGGAGGATCAATATCGCCGCAGGTCCTTGCCAGCAAGGCCGAATGGCCGCGACGAATTTTCCTCCAAGGCCCCTCGGCCCGTGTTGACACTGCCGATTCCCGCCATTACATCGCCCGTCAGTGCCCAGATGGCGGAATTGGTAGACGCACTGGTTTCAGGTACCAGCGCCGCAAGGCGTGGAGGTTCGAGTCCTCTTCTGGGCACCATCTACCCTTAAAGGCCACCCCTCGGGGTGGCCTTTCGGTTTTCCCCACCCCGCTTCGGTTGACCGGGCAGGGCCGCAAGCGTAAGTCGCTGGCCAAACCGCTGCGGAGGCGCCCTTGGCCATCCATCTTCACCAGAACGACCTGCCCGACGGGCTGACCCTCGGCCCCGTCGTCGCCATCGACACGGAAACCATGGGGCTCGATCCCCGGCGCGACCGGCTTTGCGTCGTGCAACTGTCGGACGGCGACGGCAATGCCCATCTGGTGCAGATCGCCCGCGGCCAGACCCGCGCGCCGAACCTTGAGCGGCTGCTGGCCGATCCGGCCACGCTGAAGCTGTTCCACTTCGGCCGTTTCGACATCGCCGCCCTGAAGCGGGCCTTCGGCGTCACCACGGCGCCGGTCTGGTGCACCAAGATCGCCTCGAAGCTGGTCCGCACCTTCACCGACCGGCACGGGCTGAAATACCTGCTGGCCGATCTGGTCGGCGTCGACGTGTCGAAACAGCAGCAGACCAGCGACTGGGGCGCCGTGGTCCTGACCGAGGCGCAGAAGGAATATGCGGCCTCTGACGTGCTTTACCTTCACGCGCTGAAGGCGGCGCTGGAGGAGCGGCTGATCCGCGAGGACCGGATGGCGCTGGCGCAGAAGTGTTTCGACTTCCTGCCGACACGGGCCGAGATGGACCTCCTGGGCTGGGACGACACCAATGACATCTTCCACCACTGACCATATCGGCATCGGCCGCCGCGTCCTTCGGCGCGAGGCCGAGGCTTTGGGGATGCTGGCCGACGCCCTTGGCGCCAGCTTCGCCGATGCCGTGGCGCTGATCCTGAAGGCGCGGGGGCGCGTCGTCGTCTCGGGCATGGGCAAGTCCGGCCACATCGCCCGCAAGATCGCCGCCACCTTCGCCAGCACGGGCACGCCGTCGCAATTCGTCCACCCGGCCGAGGCCAGCCATGGCGACCTGGGCATGGTGACGCCGCAGGACGTTCTTCTTGTCCTGTCCAATTCGGGCGAGACGCCGGAACTGGCCGATATCGTCGCCCATTCCCGCCGCTTCCACATCCCGCTGATCGGGGTGGCGGGGCGCGAGGGCAGCACCCTCCTGCGGGAATCGGATGTGGCCATCCTGCTGCCCCCCGCGCCCGAGGCCTGCGAACAGGGGATCGTGCCGACCACCAGCACCACCATGACGCTGGCGCTTGGCGATGCGCTGGCGATCGCGCTGATGGAATACCGGGCCTTCTCGCCCGAGCAGTTCCGCGTCTTCCACCCCGGCGGCAAGCTGGGGGCAAAGCTTCTGCGGGTCCGCGACCTGATGCACGGCGACCCGCCGCTGGTCCCGCCGGACACCCCGATGAGCGAAGCCCTGCTGACCATGACCCGCGCCGGCTTCGGCGTCCTTGGCGTGGGCGACGGCAAGGGCCATCTTCAGGGCATCGTCACCGACGGGGACCTGCGCCGCCACATGGACGGGCTTCTGTCGAAGACGGCCGGGCAGGTGATGACGCGGAACCCCCGCACCACGCCGCCCGATGCTCTGGCAGTCGAGGCGCTGGCCCTGATGGACGACAAGCTGATCACCTGCCTGATGGTCACCGATGCGGCCGGCTCTGCCATCGGCATCATCAAGATCCACGATTGCCTGCGGGCGGGGGTGGCCTGACGCCATGCCGGGGCGCGATCTCCACAGCCGGATGGTGGGCTGGCTGAAGGTGGCCCTGCCGCTGGCGGCACTGGCGATCCTGTCGACGCTGTTCCTGCTGTCGGACCGCATCGACCCGACCGACGCCATTCCCTATGCCAAGGTGGATGTCGAGGATCTGGCCAACGATCCCCGCATGTCCTCTCCCGCCTATGCCGGCACCACCGAGGACGGTGCGGGCATCACCCTTTCCGCCGCCTCCGCCCGCCCCGCGGCTGGGGACCGGGACGCCAGCGCCGAGCGTGTGGCCGCGCTGATGGAAACCCCGGACGGGCAGAAGATCGCCATCGCCGCCGCCGCCGCCGCGCTGGATCAGGCGGCGGGCCAGTTGAACCTGACCGGAGAGGTCACGCTGGAAACCGAAACGGGCTACCGGCTGGAAACCGAGGGGCTGGCGGCACGGCTGGACCGCACCAACGTCTCCAGCACCGCCCCGGTGACGGTCACCGCCCCCATGGGCGACATCCGCGCCGATGGCTTCACCCTGACGCAGGACCCGGCCGATCCGGGCGCCTATCTTCTGGTTTTCAAGGGCAGCGTCCGGCTGCTATACCAGCCGGGCGGGCAGGCCCCGTGACCACAGGCAGATCCATGGCATTTTTCCGCAGTTCATTGGCCCTGGCGGCCCTTCTGACCGCCCTTGCAGGCCCCGTCGCGGCGCAGGAGGCCAAGATCGCCTTCGGCGGGCTGGCGCAGGACACCTCGCTTCCGGTCGAGGTGCAGGCCGACATGCTGTCGGTGAACAATGCCGACGGCACCGCAATCTTCTCGGGCAACGTGCTTGTCGGCCAGGGCGAGATGCGGCTGGCGGCGGCGAAAGTCACTGTCGAATACGGGCGTGACGGCAAGTCCATCGCCCGTCTGCACGCCACCGGCGGCGTGACCATCGCCAACCTTGCCGATGCGGCCGAGGCGAAGGAGGCGCTTTACACCATCGACTCCGGCGTGATCGTGCTGACCGGCGACGTGCTGCTGACGCAAGGCGCCAGCGCGCTGTCCGGCCAGAAGCTGACCATCCACCTCAAGGACGGCACCGGAGTGATGGAGGGCCGTGTCTCCACCGTCTTCGTGCCGGGCGGCAACTGATGTCCCCCGAACGCCCCGATCTGACCGTGACCGAAGGCTCGCAGGGGCTGCAGATCCGCAATCTGCGCAAATCCTACAAGAAGCGCCCCGTCATCCGCGATGTCAGCATGGATCTGCGCCGGGGCGAGGTGGTGGCGCTTCTCGGCCCCAACGGCAGCGGCAAGACGACCTGCTTCTACTCCATCGCCGGGCTGGTCACGCCCGAGGGCGGGCAGGTCATCATCGACGGCAAGGACGTGACCGCCCTGCCGATGTATCGCCGCGCCCGGCTGGGCATCGGCTACCTGCCGCAGGAAGTCAGCATCTTCCGCGGCCTCTCGGTCGAGGACAACATCCTTGCCGTGCTGGAAATCACCCATTCCGACCGCCACAAGCGGCGCGAACGGCTGGAAGAGCTGCTCAGCGAGTTTTCCATCACCCACCTGCGCCATGCCCCCGCGCTGGCCCTGTCGGGCGGGGAGCGCCGCCGGGTGGAGATCGCCCGCTGCCTTGCCGCCGACCCGCGTTATCTTCTGCTGGACGAACCCTTCGCCGGGGTGGACCCGATCGCCGTGGGGGAAATCCGCCATCTGGTGCATGACCTGAAGACCCGCGGCATCGGGGTGCTGATCACCGACCACAACGTCCGCGAGACGCTGGACATCGTGGACCGGGCCTACATCCTGCACGACGGCAAGGTGCTGATGAGCGGCACCACCGACGAAGTCGTCCGGGACGAGACGGTCCGCCGCGTCTATCTGGGCGAGAACTTCCGTATCATTTGAACCGCCCCACCGTTTCTGTTGACAACCCCCTGCGCCCTGTCCCCAATGAAGGGGATGAGCGCGTCATTCGCCCCCCGACTGCAGGCTGCCGCGGCTGACTGTCCAGCACCGCCGGGTTGCAGGCGTGCCCGTCGCTTCCCACCTGAAATAAAGGCCCCGGCGCAATGGCGGCAGACCGCCAGACCCGCCGACTGCACGCAAGAGGAGACATCATGCGCTACCAGATCAGTGGAAAACAGATCGACATCGGCGAGGCTCTCCAGACGCATGTGAAGGCCGAACTGGGCGAGGTGGTCGAGAAATACGCCCAGCGTCCGACCGAATGCACCGTCGTCTTTTCCAGGGTGGCGCATGAATTCGTCTGCGAAACCACGATTCACCTGTCCACCGGCCTGACCGCGCAGGCGAAGGGGCACGCGGCCGAGGTCTATGCCGCCTTCGAATCCTGCCGCGAGAAGATGGACAAGCAGCTGCGCCGCTACAAGCGCCGGATCCGCGACCATCACGCCGGACGCAAGGCCCCGGTTGAATTCGCCGGCGCGTCCCAGTATATCCTCGCCCCATCCGAGGAAACCGAGGATGCCGAACCGGAAAGCCTGCAACCCGTGGTCATCGCCGAGATGGAGACGAAGATCCCTTCGATCACCGTGGGCGAAGCCGTGATGCAGATGGAACTGGCGGGGCAGAAGATGGTGGTTTTCCGCAACGAAGGTCATGGGGGCGTGAACGTCGTGTATCGTCGGGAAGACGGGAACATCGGCTGGATCGACCCTCGCAACAGCAGGTAAGCGGCCCTCGCGGCCAGCAGGATCATCGCCCGGCTCATGGAACTCTCCAAAATCCTAGTCCCCGCCGCCGTCCGCGTTGTGGGGCAGTTCACCTCCAAGAAGCGGCTGTTCCAGGAACTGGCCGAGATCACCGGGCAGGTCCACGGGATCCCGTCGGCGCAGGTTCTGGACGGCTTGCAGGAACGCGAGACGCTGGGGCCGACCGGCGTGGGGCACGGCATCGCCCTGCCCCATGCGCGGCTTGAGGATCTGGAGCAGATCGTCGGCCTGTTCATCCGGCTGGAAAAGCCGCTGGACTACGATTCCGTCGACCGCCAGCCGGTCGATCTGGTCTTCTGCCTTCTGGCGCCGAAGGATTCCGGCGTGGACCACCTGAAGGCGCTGGCCCTTGTCAGCCGCACAATGCGCGACCAGGGCGTGGTGTCGAAGCTGCGGGCCAACACCGACCCGGCCAAGCTGCACGCCATCCTGACCGAGGCGAAGGCTTCGGCGGCGGCATAGGCGGTCTGGCGGGAACGCTCTCTCAGCCCGGCCGGTGGCTGAGGATGTTCAGCAGCTTTCCGGCCGGATCGCGCAGGAAGAACCGCCTGACGCCCCAGGGTTCGTCGGTCAGTTCATAGGTGATGGCGCAGCCGAGCGCCTTCGCGCGGCGATGGACCTCATCGACATCACTCACTTCGATGGAAAGGTCCGGCACCGGCGTCCCGGAACCGCCCTCGGCCGCAAGGCTGATCTGCGTGGCGGCCATTTCCCCCGAGGCCAGCGTCACGATCCAGCCATGGTCCATGGCGACCTTCAGGCCGAACAGCGTCTCGTAGAAACCCTGCAATTCACTCATCGAGGAGGTGCCGATATTCGCCACGATCCTCAGCACCGTCATCCGTCAGTCCCTCCACCGCCCGAAGCCGAAGCCCATGTAATCCCGGGCATAGGCCTCCTGCGCGGCATCCTCCAGCGCCGGGGTCCAGACCGCCTCCAGCGCCTCGGCCGTGCCATGGTCCTGCGGGACGGACGCGACCTTCACCCCGATCTCGGCCGCAAGGTAGGACAGCCCCTCGGCCAGACGGTCCTCGCGGATCACCAGATCGGGACCCTGGAATCCGGCGAAACCTTGCAGGATCGCGGTCTGGCTGGCCCAGTGGGGAGAGACCTTCTGGCCCATCTGCCCCGCCACCGACAGTTTCGCATAGCGCAGGAAGGCGGCGAAACCCTCGCGATGCTGCGCCACGTCGAGGAAGGGGCGGCCCGGCGGCGGCAGGTCGGCCTTCTGGCTGCGGATCAGGCCCTGACGATGCTCGGCCAGCTTGCCCGAGACGATCTGGGTCAGAAACGCCTGATGCGCCCGCAGCAGGGGGTGGCGGATCACGGTAAAGCTGCGGTGGCCGGGATGGGCCTTCTTCCACTGGCGCAGGGTCTTCTGCACGAAATCGCCAGCCAGCGTCCCCCGCCCCAGCCCCGCCATCCACGACTGCACCTGCGCCTCCGGTCCGGAACGGACGGGCATGTAAAGCAAGCCGTCCACCGCCATGAAGGACGGGATCGCCGCCGGACGGCGCGGTTCGAAATTCGGCGTGCGGTTCAGGTTGAAGCGGTCCAGCCGGGCAAGCGCGGCCTCCATCTCGGCAAGGTTCACCACCTTCTCGCCGATCTCTTCCGGGTTCTGCTTCTTCAGCTTGCCGTCCAGCGCCTCAAGCCGCCCGTCCACCCCCAGCCAGGCGGCAAGGCCGTTCAGCACCGCCACATCCTGGATGTCGTCATAGTCGACATGGAACGCCGTCTGCCCCGTGACCTGCAACCCGTGCATCAGCCGGATCTGGAAGGCCTGAAGCGCCTCCATATGCGCGCGGAACTCGGCCTCGTCGAAGCGGGCCTGCGCGGTCTTCAGGTTCTTCGCGTTGGTCAGCTTCCACTGGCCGGTGGCCTGCGCGATCTTCCAGCTGACATAGCTGTCCACCGGGTTGCGGGTCAGGATGATCTTGGCGCAGGCCGGGTCGTCCAGCAGGTCGGGCAGCACCCGCGGGTCATGGTCGTGGAAGTAGCGGAACCCGGCCAGCCCCGGCGTCCGGTCGCGCAGCAGGCGCAGAAGGGCGCGCGGGTCCTGTTCGCGGGCGGCAAGGTCCATCCCGAACATCTCGGTCTGGTCCTTCTTGCCGATGAAATGGGGGTTGAACACTTCGCCCAGGCAAGAGACGCCGGGCAGCGCGTTCAGGTTGGCCTCCAGGAAGTTGGAGCCGGTACGCATTTCCGCGAACAACACGAAAGAACTGAAACGGGGCAACTCACTTCACCAGATAGGGCCGGGCGCGGCGGCCCGAGGCGTTGGGCATGTCAGGCCCGGCGGGGAAATCGCCCATCAGCACCGGCTGCATCCCCTGATTGCGCAGGTTCTGCAGGAACTGGCCGAAGCCGGTCAGGTCCACCATCCGCGGCACCTCGGTCAGCCGCCGCAGACTGCGGGGGCTGATCTCGTCCACAAGGGTCTGCAACGGCTCCATCGGCGATTCGATGAACTCGGCCAGCGACCAGATACGGACGCGGGCCTTGACGTTCGGCGCGCGCAGCACGGTCAGCAGGTCGGATTCCACCTTTTGCAGCCGCGCCGCCTCGGCCCTTATGTCGCCGAAGTTGCGGTTGGACTGGAACAGCGGAATGGCGAAGGCGCCGGTGATCACACTGATCTGCGCATGCGGGTCGGCGGCGACGAATTCGGCGATCTTCTGGTTGTCATGCGGGCCGAACTGGAAGCACTGCCGCTCGCCCCGCGTGTTCCAGATCAGGTTGGTCAGGAAGCTCCGGGGGTTGTAGTCGCGGAGCGCTGCGCTGTCCGACAGGCAGCCGTTGTAGATCGTGGCCCCGCCCGCGAATTCCACCCGCTCCGGCGCGAAAAGATGGCCGTGGACGCGGGTGCCCGAGACCTTGGACAGCCAGGTGTCGAAATTCTCGAACACATCGGCGAAGCCCTCGAAGACGGAATAGGGCGCGGCGGTGCGGCCCTGCTCCCATTCCCTGTTCGGAAAGCGCGACTGCATGTAGAGGCCGGCGCGGCCCGTCGTGCGGCGTTCGACCGCCTTGGCGAAAAGCCGGTCGATCTTGCCGGGGTTCGGCTCGGCCCGCGGCTCATCCCCCGCGTTGGGGGAAAGGAAGGTATCGTAAAGCCTGTTCGCCTGCGGCCAGATCTTGCGGGCAATGAAGCAGTCCGACCGTTTCAGCAGTTGCAGGTGGTCGTCGTAGAAGATGTGCGGCTTGCCCTGGAAGTCGAACTTCGACAACGTCAGCGACCGGCTTTCCACATTGGCCGACACCTGCCGCACCAGCGTCTGGAAGTAGCTTTCGTCCGGGATCCAGACCTTGCGGAAGTAGCGGTCGTATTCCTCGCGTTCCGGCCCGTCGAGGATGGCGGAAAGGGTCTGCCGGGTCAGGCACCACCACTGGCTGCCAAGATGCGGCACGATCCCCGCCGGAAGCGGGCGGCGGACGCGGAGGAACCGCTGAAGGTCGACATAGCTGTCGAACAGCCAGCGGTGCTTGCGCCAGGAAAACGGGAAGCGCAGGGTGAAGCGTTCATAGTTCAGCCCGCCCACCGTCCAGCCGACATCGGCCGTGGTCACGCTTTCGATGAAATCGGTGCGCGGCCGTTCGTCCAGATAGGCGCGCAACTCCTCGACCGGGCGCAGCGGCAGGCAAGAGCCGGAGGCAAGGCAGACATGCCGCACCTGCGGGAAATCGCGCAGCATCAGCGTGGCGGCGGCCTGGGTGGCGGCGACGATGCCCCAGGTGCCCCATTCGCAGGCGTGGCGGGTGGAGAAGCGGATGTTGTCCAGGTCGGCCAGATCGGCGCGAAGCTGGTCGGCCCGCGCCTGCGGCGTGCGCTTGTCGACATGGATCACCACCGGGCAATCGCGCGTGGCCCAATAGCGCGCAATCTGCGCCGCGCGGTCCAGCGCGGTATGGCACAGCATGACAAAGCCCAGACTCATGCCCAGTTCCCCTTGGACATCAGCCCCAGAATCTCAAGCTGGCGCCAGTTGATGTATTTCTCGGACCATTTGCACCACAGGTCCGGCTGGTCCTTCAGCGCCTCCCGATAGGCGCGGTATTCGCGGCTTTCGGCGTAATGCTCGCCGCGGGCCATCTCTTCCTCGGCCTTCAGGGCGAAGGTATCCAGGAACTTGGCGTGCAAGAGGCAGCCGCTGGCCTTTTCGCCCCCCCATTCGTCGAAGACGAGGTTCAGCCCGCGCGGCAGCAGCATGTGGGTGGACGAGACATAGGCATAGCTGCGATGCCATTTCACCAGCGGAATCTTGTTCAGCGCCGGGGCCCGTTTCGGATCCTCGGCAAAGAAGCTGCGGGTGCGCGGCCCGCCCTGGATCCACAGGTTTCCAAGGCCCCAGTTGCGGGCGATGGTGTAGTTGCCGCTGTCGAACCATTGCGCGATCTCGAACGGGTTCTGCCCCTCGCGGTAGGGCTGATCCTGGATCGGCCCCTTGGGATACATGTCCAGCAGCATCGACGAGAAGGTGCGGATCTGGCTGGCGTCCAGCCAGTCGGTCAGCGCGCGCAGGGGCCGCGTCTCGCAGAACGGATAGATCAGGAATTCGTCGACATCGACCGTCAGGCACCAGTTGCCGTGGCCGTAGTGGCGCAAGAGATGGGTGATCCAGTCCATGCCGAAGCGGGCGTTGCGGTAGCTGGCCCGCGTGGTCCAGAGCGAGACATCGGGCTGCCGCGCCAGATATTCGCGGCTGCCGTCATCGCTGTCGTTGTCGACGATCAGGAAGTGGTCGATGCCGAGGTCGCGGTAATATTGCAGGAAATAGGGCAGCCGCACCTTTTCGTTGCGCAGGCAGGTGAACAGCAGCATCGGCTCTGGCCGCACGCCCGCCATGCGGTTGGCGACGGGCTTCAGCTCGCGCCGGTGCAGGAACGCCCGGCCCAGCAGACGCTGGCGGCGCAGGCGCAGCCGATATGACCCGAGAATGCTCACCCGCCGCCCCTGCCATCGGTGGAATTGCCAAGGGAGACCCTGTCACCAGAGCCTTGCGAAAGCGTTTCGCGCCTTGCCTGCCGGTCCCGTCCCCGCGCCCGATCCGCCGCCATTGTTTCCTGTTCTGGCTTTTGTTTTGCCGATTCTACGGTGTGGCCTGTTGGAAGTAAACAATTGCAGGCCGATCACACCCAGCCGCCGCGGGAAATCAGCCCCAGCGATTCCAGTTGCCTCCAGCCGGCGTAGCGGCGCGAGGCGTCGCAATGCAGCACCGGGTCGGCGATCAGCCCGTCGTAATAGCTGCCGAAGCGGCGCGGATCGGCGAAATGCTGGCGGCGATCCTTCTCTTCCGCCGATTTCTCGACGATCGAGGGCAGGAACTTCGTATGCAGCAGCGCGCCCGAGGTCATCTCGCCCCCCGTCTCGTCGAAGACGGCGTTCAGGCGGGCGGGCAGAAGGGTGTGGGTAGAGTTCAGATAGGCATAGCGCCAGTGCCATTTGACCAGCGGCAGCTTGTTCAGCGTCGGCGCGCGGCGCGGGTCGTCGGCGAAGAACGCCCGCGCGCGCGGCCCGCCCTGAATCCACAGGTTGCGCAGACGGGGCTGCACCTGAAGGCTGTAGTTGCCGCTGTCGAACCATTGCAGCACGGACAGAGGATCGTCGCCCGCGCGATAGTCCTGCGCCGAGAGCGGACCCTCGGGATAAAGCTCCAGCATCATCGCGGCCATGGCCTGCTGGCCGGTGCCCTCCAGCCAGCGGGTCAGCGCGGGCAGGGGGCGGGTCTCCCAATGCGGATAGACCAGAAGTTCGTCGGCATCGACGGTCAGGCACCAATGGCCATGGCCGTGCCGCATCAGCAGCCAGTTGGTCCAGTCGACCCCGAAGCGCGAGGCCCGGTAGCTGCCCGCCGTCCGCCACAGCGACACGTCGGGCTGGTCCAGCAACAGGCGGGCGCTGTCGTCGGTGCTGTCATTATCCACCACCAGGAAATGCGACACGCCGAGGCGGCGGTGGTGGTCCAGGAAGAACGGCAGCCGCAGCGCCTCGTTGCGCAGGCAGACGACGGCAAGGATATCGCCCTTGCGAATGGCGGCGGTGCGGTCGGCCATCACGCGCAACTCGCGCCGCTTCCGCATCGCCCGGGCCAGCAGCATCTGCCGCCGCAGCCGCTGGCGAAGGGCCTGCCGAAACGCCGCCATCCCGTGGTCAGGGGGCGGCAGTTCCGCAATCTGGAAGGGCCGGGGCGTCCGTGCCCCCATGGGCCTATTGCGCCGCCCGGCGCTGCACCATCATGTCGCTGAGATAGGCGCCGAACTCGTCGCAGAGGTCGGGGCGCGAAAGGCCGAAGGCCACGGTGGCCTGCAGGAAGCCCGCCTTCGACCCGCAGTCGTAGCGCTGGCCCTGGAAGCGGTAGCCATAGACCCCGGCCTTGCCGCCCACCTCTTCGGCGATGGCATCGGTCAACTGGATCTCGCCGCCCGCGCCCTGCTTCATCCGGTTCAGGTTGGTCAGAACCTGCGGCGACAGGATGTAGCGGCCGATCACCGCAAGGTTCGACGGCGCGTCCTCGGCCTTCGGCTTTTCCACCATCCCCTTGGCCCGGACGATGGCGCCCATGTCCTCGGCAATGTCCAGCACGCCGTAGCTGCTGGCCTTGGCCGGGGCGACCTCCATCGCGGCGACCATGCAGCCGCCGGTCTGTCCGTAAGCCTCGACCATCTGCTGCAGGCAGGGCTTCTCGGCGGCGATCACGTCATCGGGCAGCAGCACGGCGAAGGGCTCGTCCCCGATCAGGCGGCGGGCGCACCAGACGGCGTGGCCAAGGCCCATCGGGCGATTCTGCCGGACATAGGCGATGGCGCCCGAATCCATGTTGGTGTCCTTCAACACCTCGAGCAGTTCGGTCTTGCCCTTCTTGCGCAGCTCGCTTTCCAGCTCGGGCGCGTTGTCGAAGTAATCCTCCAGCGCCGACTTGCCGCGGCTGGTGACGAAGATGAATTCCTTGATCCCGGCGGCCCGCGCCTCGTCGATGGCGTATTGGATCAGCGGACGGTCCACCAGCGTCATGATCTCTTTCGGGATGGACTTGGTGGCGGGCAGGAAACGGGTTCCCAGGCCGGCGACCGGAAAGACTGCCTTGGTGACCTTCTTGGTTTTCATCGTCTACTCGCTTCTGTTCCGCCCCGCGGGGCAGAGGCTAACGTGTTACTGTTTACAATCCTGAGCATTCTGACAGGACTTGGGCGAACATGGGGCATTCAACGCATCAATAGCATGATAGTGCGTCCATGCAGGGGGAATGTTGCCGCATCTCCATCAAACATCGGGCAGGCCGCCGCGCAACATCGATTCTATGACGACAACGTCCGAAGGGTTGTTCAGTTCCCAGAACCGGCGGCCCCTTGCCTCCACCTCGACGCAAAGGACGGCGCGGCCGTTTTCCAGGAAGCGCAACTGCTCCAGCCCCTCCAGCGTCTCCAGCGGGCCGATGGGCCAGGACGGATAGGCCGCCAGCGCCGCGGGGCGATAGGCATAGACACCGACATGGTGGAAGACCGGGGTCGGTTCGTCCGGCGCATAGTCGCGCCCGGTGTAGGGGATGACCTCCTTCGAGAAATAAAGCCCCCGCCCGCCTGCGCCGAAGACCGCGGTGGTGCCGCCGACGCGGCCCGCCCGGCGGTCGGCAAGGAAGCCCGAGACAGCGCGGCCATCGCAGCGCAGGACGGGGGTGGCGATCTCGGCCCCCGGATCGGCGGCAAGGCCGCGCAGCAGGTCCTCGACGAACCAGGCGGGTGTCAGCGGAGCGTCGCCCTGAAGGTTCACGATCGCGTCGTAGCCGGGCAGCTTCGCCGCCACCTCGGCGCAGCGTTCCGTCCCGTTGCGCGCGTCGGAAGAGGTCATCACCACCTCGGCCCCGAAGCCCGCGGCATGGTCGGCGATGCGGGCATCGTCGGTCGCCACCACCACGCGGTCGATGCCTTGCACGGCGCAGGCGGCCTCCCAGCTGCGGCGGATCAGAGTCTTCTCGCCATCCGGGCCGCGCAGCGCGACCAGGGGCTTGCCCGGATAGCGGGTGCTGGCATACCGGGCCGGAATGGCGACCAGCGCCTTCATTTCAGCATGACCCCCGGCGCCAGCGCGATGAAGAACGGGTTGTCCCAGCCGTCCTTGCCGTAGGCCAGCGGCGTGTGGTCGTCGAAGCGCACCACCTGCCCGCCCGCGCCGCGCAACACGGCATCGCCCGCCGCCGTATCCCATTCCATCGTGCGGCCGAGGCGGGGATAAAGGTCGGCCTCGCCCGTCGCCACAAGGCAGAACTTCAGGCTGGACCCGGCCGAGCGGGAATCCCGGACCGCATATCTGCCGATGTAATCCTCGGTCGCCTGATCCCGGTGGGATTTCGACGCCACCACCATCAGGGCCGAATTGTCGGGGGTCGAAACCCGGATCGGACGCAGCGCGCCATCGGCCAGCGATTCCTCGACCGCCGAGCCATCGGGCAGGGTGTAGAACAACCGCTTCTGCGCCGGGGCGTAGACCACGCCGCGCAAGGGTACGCCGTCCTGCACATAGGCGATGTTCACGGTGAAATCGCCGCGGCGCTGGACGAATTCCTTGGTGCCGTCCAGCGGATCGACGATCAGGAAGGTCTTCGCGCTCAGCGCATGGCTGGCCGCCTGCTCCTCGGTGATCAGCACCACATCGGGAAAAGCAGCCCGCAGCCCGGCCGAGATCAGCGCATCCGCAGCTTCGTCCGCCTCGGTCACCGGGCTGGAGTCGTCCTTGGACTTCACCTCGAAACCGGGGCCGTCGTAGACCTGCATGATCCTTTCGCCGGCCTCCAGCGCCAGTTGGCGGATGACGGGAACGAGGCGGTCGAAGTCCATGGAATCCTCCGGGGATCGGGGCGGTTGCTTTGCTCTCCTTGCCCGCTTATCCTGCCGCGTCAAGGGAACGGCAAGATTTCCCGGCTTCATTGGGCAGGAACGGCGAAGGACCGGAAATGTTTCGACCGCAGGCGAAACGCCCATCGCGCATCCGATCGGGGTTCGAATTTCTCGAACTGATCTACCATGCCACCGTCCGAAACCTGCGCAAGAACCATGGCAATGCCGTCTATGGCCTGGTGATGAACGTGGTGCAGGCCTCGGTCATCCTGGCGATCTTCGTGGTGATGTTCTGGGTGATGGGGCTGAAAAGATCTCCGATCCGCGGGGACTTCATCCTTTACGTCATGTCGGGCGTCTTCATGTTCCTGACCCATACCAAGGCCCTGGCCGCGGTAGCTAGCGCGGACGGTCCGACCTCGGCCATGATGATGCACGCGCCGATGAATCCGGTGATCGCCGTCTGCTCGGCCGCGCTGGCGTCGCTTTACCAGCAGGTCTTCGCCATGGGGGTGATCCTGCTTTTCTACCACACGCTCTGGGCGCCGATCAGCATATACGAACCCGTCGGCTTCCTGGCGATGCTGCTTCTCTCGTGGTTTTCCGGCGCGGCGATCGGGCTGATCTTCTACGCCGCCAAGCCCTGGCAGCCCGAGGTGGTGACCATCCTCTCCGTGATCTACCAGCGCGCCAACATGATCGCCTCGGGCAAGATGTTCGTGGCCAGCATGTTGCCGTCGTCGCGCCGGGCGCTGTTCGACTGGAACCCGCTGTTCCACACCATCGACCAGGCGCGCGGCCACATGTTCCTGAACTACCACCCGCGCTATACCTCGGTCGAATATCCGATCAAGGTGGCGCTGATCTGCATCATGATCGGCCTGATGGCCGAGTTCTACACCCGCAAGCATGTATCGCTGAGCTGGCAGAAGCGGCAATGATTTCAAGGGTTGTCATCGCATTCGCGCTATGGGCTGCGGCAGGTGCGGCACTGGCCCGGGACCTGCCCGCCGTCTACGATGTGACAGGCGTCGCCGCAGGTGACGTGCTGAACGTCCGGGCGGAACCTTCGGCGCAGGCGCCGGTCCTGCGGACGCTTGCCCCGGATGCGAAAGGGGTCGAGGTCGTTGCCCTGTCCGATGACGGGAAATGGGGCATGGTCCCGGCGGGCGAGGGCAACGGCTGGGTCGCGCTGCGCTATCTGGCCGCCCGGCCCGCGCCCGCCGCCAACACCCTGCCCCGCCCGATGACCTGCCTTGGGACCGAGCCGTTCTGGCTGCTGTCCCATGACAGCGGAAGCGACCGGTTCGAGATGCCGGGCGAGGAACCGCGCCTTCTGTCGGTCTCGGCCGAGATGGCCGCGCCGGAAGGATATTTCGTGCTGGCCCGGGGCGCAGAACAGCCCGACGACCTGTATCAGTTGACCATCACCCGCGAGATCTGCAGCGACGGCATGTCCGACCGCCGCTTCGGCCTTGGCGCCCGGCTGTTCATCGCCAGCCCGGACGGCAACCGGCTGCTCGGCGGATGCTGCACGCTGGAGCAGCGGGAATAGGCGGACAGGGTGCACCAACGCGCCATCCTTTCGGAAAATTCGCAGCAGACTCCGCGCCGCAGCCGTTGCAGGCGCAATTGCACCTGCCTATATACGCCAAGTCCTGCCAAGGGGTCGCCCCCGCGGCATCCATACCCGGCCAAGGGTGCCGAACGCTACAGGGCCCGCGGCTGGCAGATCGCCTGATAGAAAGGGATATACACATGGCCAAAGTCATCGGTATCGACCTCGGCACCACCAACTCCTGCGTCGCCATCATGGATGGCTCGCAACCCCGGGTCATCGAGAATTCGGAAGGCGCGCGCACCACGCCCTCGATCGTGGGCTTCACGGAAAGCGAGCGCCTCGTCGGCCAGCCCGCCAAGCGGCAGGCCGTCACCAACCCCACCAACACCGTCTTCGCCGTCAAGCGCCTGATCGGCCGCCGCCTTGGCGATGCCGAGGTCGAGAAGGACAAGAAGCTTGTCCCCTACAACATCGTCGACGGCGGCAACGGCGACGCCTGGGTCGAGGTGCGCGGCGAGAAATACTCGCCCAGCCAGGTCTCGGCCTTCATCCTGCAGAAGATGAAGGAAACCGCTGAATCCTACCTCGGCGAGACCGTCACGCAGGCCGTCATCACCGTCCCGGCCTATTTCAACGACGCGCAGCGCCAGGCCACCAAGGACGCGGGCAAGATCGCCGGGCTGGAAGTCCTGCGCATCATCAACGAACCGACCGCGGCCGCGCTGGCCTATGGCCTGGACAAGAAGGAATCGAAGACCATCGCCGTCTACGACCTCGGCGGCGGCACCTTCGACATCACCATCCTTGAAATCGACGACGGCCTGTTCGAGGTGAAATCGACCAACGGGGACACGTTCCTCGGCGGCGAAGACTTCGACATGCGGATCGTCAACTACCTGTCGGACGAGTTCAAGAAAGAGCATGGCGTCGACCTGACGCTGGACAAGATGGCCCTGCAACGCCTGAAAGAGGCGGCGGAGAAGGCCAAGATCGAACTGTCGTCGTCCCAGCAGACCGAGATCAACCAGCCCTTCATCAGCATGGACCGCAACACCGGGCAACCGCTGCACCTGGTGATGAAGCTGACCCGCGCCAAGCTGGAAAGCCTCGTGGACGACCTGATCAAGAAGTCGATGAAGCCCTGTGCCGCCGCGCTGAAGGATGCCGGCGTGTCGAAGGACGACATCGACGAGGTGGTTCTGGTCGGCGGGATGACCCGGATGCCGCGCGTGGTGGAAGAGGTCACCAAGTTCTTCGGGAAAGAGCCCCACAAGGGCGTGAACCCCGACGAGGTGGTGGCGCTGGGCGCGGCCATCCAGGCCGGTGTTCTGCAGGGCGATGTCAAGGACGTGGTTCTGCTGGACGTGACCCCGCTGTCGCTGGGCATCGAAACGCTGGGCGGCGTCTTCACCCGGCTGATCGACCGCAACACCACGATCCCCACCAAGAAGAGCCAGGTCTTCTCGACCGCCGAGGACAACCAGAACGCGGTGACGATCCGGGTCTTCCAGGGCGAACGCGAGATGGCGGCCGACAACAAGATGCTGGGCCAGTTCAACCTGGAACAGATCCCGCCCGCCCCGCGCGGCGTGCCGCAGATCGAGGTCACCTTCGACATCGACGCCAACGGCATCGTCTCGGTCTCGGCCAAGGACAAGGGCACCGGCCGGGCGCAGCAGATCACCATCCAGGCTTCGGGCGGTCTTTCCGATGAGGACATCGAGAAGATGGTCAAGGACGCCGAGGCGAATGCCGACGCCGACAAGGCCCGCAAGGAGCTGGTGGAAACCCGCAACCAGGGCGAAAGCCTGCTGCACTCGACCAAGAAGTCGCTGGCCGAACACAGCGACAAGGTGGACCCCTCCACCGTCGAGGCGATCGAACTGGCGATGAGCCCGCTGGAAGATGCGCTGAAAGGCGAGGATGCCGGCAAGATCAAGGGCGCCATCCAGAACCTGACCGAAGCCGCGATGAAGCTGGGCGAGGCCATCTACAAGGCCAGCCAGGCCGAGGGCGGCGACAAGGAAGACGAGCCGCGCCCGGTGGACGAGGACGACATCGTCGATGCCGACTTCGAGGATCTGGGCGGAAAGCGGAAGTGATCCGCTTGAACCGGAACGGGGGGCGGTCTGGCGACGGGCCGCCCCTCTCCGGTTGCAGCTGAGGGTTTTGCAGTGGCAAAGCGCGATTATTACGACATTCTCGGGGCCAAGCGCGGGGCCTCTGCCGATGAGCTGAAGAAGGCTTATCGCCAGAAGGCGAAAGAATTGCACCCCGACCGCAACGCCGACAATCCGCAGGCCGAGGCCCAGTTCAAGGAAGTGAACGAAGCCTGGGACGTGCTGAAGGACGAACAGAAGAAGGCGGCCTATGACCGCTTCGGCCATGCCGCCTTCGAAAACGGCATGGGCGGCGGCGGGGGCGGCCCGCGCGGCGGCGGCTTCCAGCAGGGCGATTTCGCCAGCGCTTTCTCGGACGTGTTCGAGGATCTCTTCGGCGATTTCATGGGCCGCGGCGGCGGTGGCGGCGGTGCCCGTCAGCGGGCGCAGCGCGGGTCGGACCTGCGCTACAACCTGCGCGTCACGCTGGAAGAGGCCTATCGCGGCGTCCAGAAGACCATCAACATCCCCGCCAGCACGACCTGCGACACCTGCCACGGCACCGGCGCCGAAGGCGGGGCCGAACCCGTCACCTGCCCCACCTGTTCCGGCATGGGCAAGGTGCGGGCGCAGCAGGGCTTCTTCACCGTCGAACGCACCTGCCCCACCTGCAACGGCATGGGCCAGATCATCAAGAACCCCTGCAAGACCTGCCACGGCGCAGGGCGGGTGGAAAAGGAACGCCAGCTTTCCGTCAACATCCCGGCGGGGGTGGAGACCGGCACCCGCATCCGCCTTGCGGGCGAGGGCGAGGCGGGCCTGCGCGGCGGGCCGCAAGGCGATCTCTACATCTTCATCGAGGTGAAGGACCACGCGATCTTCCAGCGCGACGGCGTGCACCTGTTCTGCCGCGTCCCGATCTCGATGCCCAATGCCGCGCTTGGCGGCGAGGTCGAGGTGCCCACCATCGACGGCGGCAGCGCCCGGGTGAAGGTGCCCTCGGGCGCGCAATCCGGCAAGCAGATGCGGCTGCGCGGCAAGGGGATGCCGGCGCTGCGCGGCGCGGGCACCGGCGACATGGTGATCGAGCTGGCGGTGGAAACCCCGGTGAACCTGACCGCCCGGCAGAAGGAACTGCTGCGCGAGTTCGAGAAGCTGTCGGAAGAGAACAACCCGGAAGGCAAGACCTTCTTCTCGAAGGTGAAGGGGTTCTGGGACGGGATGAAGGGGTAACAGAGGAACGGGGCGCAGATGCACCCCGTTCTTTAGTACATCAATCGAGACGCTTGCAGTGCTCGCACTTGGGCTTACCGCCCGTGCCGTCGCGCTTGTTTTCGCGCTCGATGTTGTTGCCTTCAGTGCACTTCGTGTTGTCGTGATACACTGACTGTTTGATTGAATGGAACGGCGCCACTTTGGCCATGGCCGTTCTCCTCTCTCCGGTTTGACCGGTCGAAAACGAGATCGCCCTTGACAGCCTAGTCGAGCGGGATTCTACTCAACCTGCTTGGTGGCCAACTGCGGACGATACACTTCATTTGCAGTTCCTAAGAGTACGGCGTTGTCTGATCGCGAGTCGGACAACGCCAACCTTCTCAGGCGTCCGCGTCAGGATTCCTGCAATGTTCTCATCTGTCAAACAGAATCTGCATTTTATGTACTAGATGGTGGGCCACCCTCTTTGATGGACGCCATATATCCGAGACCTGCTAGTTAAGGATTCTCCGCAAAAATAACTTCATTAACCTTTCCTCAATCATCCCATGCCAGCCTGTGCCGCATGACACAGGGCTTCTCAGACAGCATGTTCCCGCTTTTCGCCCCGCCGGGCGACGAGGATGAGGCCGCGCCCGCGGCCCTTCCCGGCAAGCTGCCCAGCTACATCGCCGACCACCGCAAACGCCTGCGCAGCCGCTTCATGGAGGGCGGTGCGGCGGCCATGCCGGATTACGAACTGCTGGAACTGGTGCTGTTCCGCGCCATCCCGCGGCAGGATGTGAAACCGCTGGCCCGGCTGCTGCTGGACACTTTCGGCGACTTCAACCGCGTCATCTCCGCCAGCCCCACCCGGCTGCAAATGGTGAAGGGCACCGGCGAGGCCGTGGTGCAGGAGTTGAAGATCGTCGGGGCCGCCGCCCAGCGGATGATGCGCGCCCGCGTCATCAACCGCCCCGTCCTGCACAGCTGGGACGCGCTGCTGGACTATTGCCACACCGCCATGGCGCATCGGGAAACCGAACAGTTCCGCATCCTCTTCCTCGACCGCAAGAACGTGCTGATCGCCGACGAGGAACAGGCCCGCGGCACCGTCGACCATGTCCCGGTCTACCCGCGCGAGGTGGTGAAACGCGCGCTGGAACTGAACGCCTCCGCGCTGATCCTTGTCCACAATCACCCAAGCGGCGACCCCACGCCGTCGGAGGCCGACATCTCGATGACCTGCCAGGTGCAGGACGCCGCCCATGCCCTTGGCATCACGCTGCACGACCACCTGATCGTCGGCAAGTCGAAGGAGGTGAGCTTCCGGTCATCGGGGTATCTGTAGCTTCGGCGACGGTCCCGCCGGATGCCCTTCCGCCATCACCGGGGCGGGGGTTGTTCCGGCGAACCGCTCGTGCAACGGCCGAAAAGGCGGAACCGGGAACGATACGCGCATGCTGCATTCCCTTTGCGCGGCAACGAATTCCTTGCACAAGTCCCGTGGAATTTGGAACATCTTCCTACTAGCCGCGGCCTATGATCCGCCTCGCACGCCAAAGGAATGCAGATGCACCTCGCCCGTTTTCCACGGATCTTCCTTGCCCACCTGCCGACGCCGCTGGAACGGCTGGACCGCCTGTCCGCCGCGCTGGACGGGCCCGAGATCTGGATCAAGCGGGACGATTGCACCGGGCTGTCGACCGGCGGCAACAAGACCCGCAAGCTGGAATTCCTGATGGCCGAGGCGCTGGCGCAGGGCGCCGACATGGTGATGACGCAGGGCGCCACCCAGTCGAACCACGCCCGCCAGACCGCCGCCTTCGCCGCGAAGCTGGGCCTTGCCTGCCATATCCTGCTTGAGGACCGGACCGGATCGAACGACCCGGACTACAATCTCAACGGCAATGTGCTGCTGGACCACCTGCACGGCGCCACCACCGAAAAGCGGCCCGTTGGCGGCGACATGAATGCCGAGATGGAGGCCGTGGCCGAAGACCTGCGCCGCCAGGGCCGCAAGGTCTATACGATCCCCGGCGGCGGCTCGAACCCGACCGGCGCGCTCGGCTACGTGAATTGCGCCTATGAGCTGCTGGGCCAGTTGAACGACCGCGGGCTGGCGGTGGACCATATCGTCACCGCAACCGGCAGCGCGGGCACGCAGGCGGGGCTGATCACCGGGCTGAAGGCGACCAATGCGGGGATTCCCCTGCTGGGCATCGGCGTCCGCGCGCCGAAGGCGAAGCAGGAAGAGAACGTCTTCAACCTGGCCCTGCGCACCGCCGAGAAGATCGGCGCCCCGGGCGTGGTGCAGCGCGCCGATGTGGTGGCCGACGACGGCTATATCGGCGAGGGCTACGGCATCCCGCGCGCCGACACGATCGCGGCGATCCGCCTTTTCGCAGAGCTGGAGGGGATCCTGCTCGACCCGGTCTATTCCGGCAAGGGGGCGGCGGGGCTGATCGACCTGTGCCGCAGGGGGCATTTCCGCAAGGACCAGCGGGTGGTGTTCCTGCACACCGGCGGGGCGGCGGGACTGTTCGGCTACCGGGGCACGTTCCTCTGATCATGCGCACGGTCGGCATCCTTGGCGGCATGGGGCCGGAGGCCACGGTCCTTCTGATGCGGAAGGTCATCGCGGCTACGCCCGCAACGGACGATGCCGACCATATCCCGCTGATCGTGGACCAGAACCCGCAGGTGCCCTCGCGCCTGCGCTATCTGCTGGAGGGCACGGGCGACGATCCCGCGCCGGTCCTTGCCGCCATGGCCCGCAGGCTTGGGGCCGCAGGGGCGCAGGCGCTGGCCATGCCCTGCAACACCGCCCATCATTTCGCCGGGGCGATCCGGGCGGCCAGCCCGCTGCCCTTCCTGGACATGGTGGCGCTGTCCGCCGCCCATGCCCGCGACCGGGCAGGGGCGGGTGCGACCATCGGCGTCCTGGCCTCGCCCGCGGTGCGGCGGATCGGGCTGTTCGACCGCGCGCTGGAGGCCCACGGCCTGACCGCCGCCTATGCCGACGACACCCCCCTGCTGGCGGCGATTCGCACCATCAAGGCGCAGGGTGCGACGCCCGACGCCCGGGCCGCCATGCGCGATGCCTCGGATCAGGTCATCCGCGCCGGGGCCGCCGTCCAGATGATTGCCTGCACCGAACTTTCGCTTGTCGCAGAAGCCGTTGCGCCGCAGATTGGGGCTTTCGACACGCTCGACATCCTGACCAGTGCAATACTCTCCTTCGCCCGCGACGAGGCGCAGGCAATTCCGGGCAACAGACCCGGACCATGACGAACCGAACAGAGAGGAACTGAACATGCGTATCAAATCACTCGTCCTCGGCACTGCCGCAGCGCTGCTGATGGCCGGCTCGGCACTGGCCGAGACGATCATCATCGGCCATTTCGGCAACCCCTCGCCCCTGCAGATGGCCCGCGCCGAGGGCAAGTTCGAGGCCGCCACCGGCTGGGACATCGAATGGCGCAAGTTCGATGCCGGGACCGACGTTATCGCTGCCATGGCGTCGGGCGACGTGATGCTGGCCGAGCTTGGCTCTTCCCCCACGGCCATCGCCACCTCGCAGGGCGTCGATATCCAGCTCTTCATGCTGGCCGCCGTTCTGGGCACCGCCGAAAGCCTGATCGCCCGCGACGGATCGGGGATCGAGACGCTGGCCGATCTGAAGGGCAAGAGGGTGGGCGTGCCGCTTGGCTCCACCGCGCATTATTCGCTGATGGGCGCGCTGAAGCATGAAGGCATCGCCGAGACCGAGGTCGAGATCCTCGGGATGACCCCGGACCAGATCGTCGCGGCCTGGGAACAGGGCGCCATCGACGCGGGCTATGTCTGGGAACCGGCGCAGAACACCATCCTGCAGACCGGCACGCGCATCATCGGCGCCGATGTGATCGCGGGATGGGGCTACCCGACCTTTGACGCCTGGGTGGTGAACCCCGCCTTCGCCGCCGCCAATGCCGACAGCCTGGCCGCCTTCGCCAAGGTCTTCGACGAGGCGAACGCCGCCTATCTGGCCGACCCCTCGGCCTGGACGCCCGACAGCGACGCGGTGCAGAAACTGGTGGAGATGACCGGCGCCGCCGCCGACCAGGTTCCCGCCATCCTTGAAGGCTTCGTCTTCGTGCCGCTGAAGGACCAGACCTCGCCCGCGCTTCTGGGCTCGGCGCCGACGATCCTCAAGGACACGGCCGCGTTCCTGAAGGACGCCGGGCGGATCGACAGCGTGGCCGACGATTACTCGTCCTTCGTGAACCTGTCGGTCATCGAGGCCGCGTTGAAGTGACCTTCGCCGGGCCGCGCCCGCCGCGGCCCGCACGTCTTGCGTGAAGGAACCCAGATGGGGCTGAATATCCAGGGCGCCTCGGTCGTCTATCCGGCGGCCGACGGGCGCGAGCCGGTCGAGGCCTTGCGTGGTATCGACCTCGACATCCCCGAGGGCGGCTTCACTGTCGCGCTCGGGGCCTCGGGCTGCGGCAAGTCCACGCTGCTGAACCTGATCGCCGGATTCCTGCAACCGACCTCGGGGCAGATCCTGCTGGACGGCCGCCCGGTCATCGGCCCCGGCGCCGACCGCTCGGTCGTGTTCCAGAAACACGCGCTGATGCCCTGGCTGAACGTGATCGACAACGTCGCCTTCGGGTTGAAACTGCAAGGAAAATCCACCGCGCAGCGCTATGAGACGGCGCGCAGGTTCGTCTCGCTTCTCGGCCTGTCGGGATTCGAGAGTTCCCCGGTCTACAAGCTGTCGGGCGGGATGCAGCAGCGCGTGGGCATCGCCCGCGCCCTGACCTCGGACCCCCGGCTTCTGCTGATGGACGAGCCGCTTGGCGCGCTGGACGCGCTGACCCGGGAAAAGGCGCAGGAACTGATCCTGCGGATCTGGGCCGATACCCACAAGTCGGTGTTCTTCATCACCCATTCGGTCGAGGAGGCGCTGTTCATGGGCACCAGCCTGATCGTCATGTCGCCGCGTCCGGGGCGGATCACCCATCGCTTCGACCTGCCCTTCTCGCGCCGCTTCCTTGAAGGCGCCAGCGCCCGGCAGGTCAAGGCCGCGCCCGATTTCATCGAACTGCGCGAAGAGGTGCTGTCGATCATCTTCGCCGACGAGGAGGCCGGGGAATGAAACGTCTTCTCTCTGCGCTGACCAAGGCCCGCGCCACCCGGCCCGGCGAGGTCTACGGCGTTCCCGGACAGGGCGGCAGCGCCTGGGTTCCGGTGGCCTCGGTGGCGACGATCCTGTTCCTGTGGTGGCTGGTCACCACGATGGGCTGGGTGAAGCCGCTGTTCCTGCCCTCGCCCCAGGCGGTGTGGACCAAGTTCTTCGACATCTGGCAGAACGGCTATACCAACACCTCGTTCCTGGCCCATGTCGGCATCTCGACCGCGCGGGTGTTCGGGGCCTTCCTGATGGCCTGCCTGATCGGAATTCCGCTGGGGCTGGCGATGGGCATGTCGCCGCTGATCCGCGGCATCTTCGACCCGCCGATCGAATTCTACCGGCCGATCCCGCCGCTGGCCTATCTGCCGCTGATGATCATCTGGTTCGGCATCCACGAAACCTCGAAGGTCATGCTGATCTTCCTGGCCTGCTTCGCCCCCGTCGCGCTTGGCGCGCGGGCGGGCGTGCGGTCCGCCGCCATCGAGCAGATCCACGCCGCCTATTCCTTCGGCGCGACGCGCTGGCAGGTGATGCGCCACGTGATCCTGCCCGCCGCCCTGCCCGAAATCCTGACCGCGATGCGCGTCGGCGTGGGCTTCGGCTGGACGACGCTGGTCGCGGCCGAGATGATCGCGGCGACCAAGGGCATCGGATACACCGTCTACAACGCATCGAAGTTCATGCAGACCTCGACGGTGATCGTCGGCATCATCGTCATCGCGGCCATCGCCTATGCCTTCGACATGCTGATGCGTTGGGTAGAGCGCAGCGTGGTGCCATGGAAGGGGCGGATGTGAGATGGCGGTCAACTGGCTGAAGCGCGCAGCCGTCCGCCCCGAGGCGCAGGCCGAAGACACACGCCCGCGCGTCGAGGCGCTGCTGGCCGAAATCCGGCAGGGTGGCGAGGACGCCATCCGCCGCCTGTCGCGCGACCTTGACGGATGGGACGGCGACATCGTGGTCAGCCGCGACCGGATCGAGGCCGCGACCGGCCGTCTTCCCGATCAGGTCAAGGCCGACATCCGCTTTGCCCATGGCAACATCCGCCGCTTCGCCGAGGCCCAGCGCGCGACCGTCACCGAATGCGAGGTCGAGATCCTGCCCGGCCTGACCGCCGGACAGCGGCAGATCCCGGTCTCGGCCGCAGGGTGCTATGTGCCGGGCGGGCGCTACAGCCATATCGCCAGCGCGATCATGACGGTGACGACGGCCCGCATCGCCGGAGTGCCGCACATCGCCGCCTGCTCGCCCGCGCGCCCCGGGCAGGGCATTCCCGACCCGATCCTTTTCGCCATGGACCTTTGCGGCGCCGACGTGATCCTGAACCTTGGCGGCGTGCAGGCGGTGGCGGCCATGGCGATGGGCCTGTTCGGCCTGCCCCGCGCCGATATCCTTGCCGGACCGGGCAACCAGTATGTGGCCGAGGCGAAGCGCATCCTTTACGGCGAGGTGGGCATCGACATGTTCGCCGGCCCCACCGACCTGATGGTGGTGGCCGATGCCACGGCGGATGCCGAGCTGGTGGCGAACGATCTGGTCGGCCAGGCCGAGCATGGCTACAACTCGCCGGTCTGGCTGGTGACCGACCGGCCGGAACTGGCCGCCACGGTGATGGCAAGGGTGCCGCAACTGATCGACGCGCTGCCCGATCCCAACGCCGCCTCGGCCCGGGCGGCCTGGGCTGATCATGCCGAGGTGATCCTCTGCGACACCACCGAAGAAATGGCGCAGGTCGCCGACCGCTACGCGCCCGAGCATCTGCATGTGCAGGCTGCCGATCTGGACTGGTGGCTGGGGCGGCTGTCGGCCTATGGCTCGCTGTTTCTGGGCGAGGAGACGACGGTCGCCTATGGCGACAAATGCGCCGGGCCGAACCACGTCCTGCCCACCTCGGGCGCGGGGCGCTATACCGGCGGGCTGTCGGTCCACAAGTTCATGAAGACGGTGACATGGCAGCGCGCCACCCGCGCCGCCTCGCTGGCGCTGGCACCCGCCACCGCCCGGATCTCCCGGCTGGAGGGGATGGAGGCCCATGCCCGTTCCGCCGATGTCCGGCTGTCGAAGTTCGGGGCCTGAGGGCACCTCTCCGGGAACGCGCGGCCCTTGCGCTGCGGCGTGAAAAGGCCGTCTGATCCGATCCACACCCCAGCCAGCGACAGCGGCCCCATACCGCGGCCGCGCCAGCCAGGACCCTTGCATGAAGCGCGTTCCGCCCATCGACCTGTCACTGGCCCTTTCGCTGGCTGCCATTCTCGGCATGGCGATGGCGGCGGCCGGCAAATGGCCCCTGCGCGAGGGGGCCGAGGCGCTTGCCATTCCGGGCCTGGCGGTCGTCTATCTGGCGGGCGGCCTGCCAGCCGCCTGGCGCGCGCTTGCAGGGCTGTGGCGCAAGCATGTGCTGGATATCGACCTGCTGATGATCGCCGCCGCCATCGCCGCGGCAGTGGTCGGCGCCCCGTTCGAAGGCGCGGTGCTGCTGACGCTGTTCAGCCTCTCGACCACACTGGAAGAGCGCGCCCTGGGCCGGGCGCGGCGCGCCATCGAGGCATTGATGGCCTTGCGCCCCGAAACCGCGCTGCGCAAGACGGCGGGCGGAACCGTCGAGGAAATCCCCGCCGAGGCACTGGCCGTCGGGGATGTGGTGGTGCTGCGCCCCGGCGCCCGGGTGCCGGCGGATGGCGTGATCGTCGCCGGGCGCGGCGGCATCGACGAGGCCAATATCACCGGCGAATCCGTCCCCGTCTCGAAGGAGGCGGGCGCACAGGTCTTCGAGGCCACGGTCAATCTGGACGGCGTGCTGGAGGCCGCGGTCTCGCGCACTGTCGGCGACAGCACAATCGCCCGCACGATCCGGCTGGTGACCGAGGCACAGGCCGCCCGCGCCCCGTCCGAGCGGTTCAGCGAATGGTTCGGGCAGCGCTACACTGTCGCGGTCATGGCGGGGGCGGTGATCGCCTTCGCCGCCTTCTGGGGGCTGGGGCGCGACTGGGAGCAGGCGCTCTACCGGGCGGCGACGCTGCTGGTCGCAGCCAGCCCCTGCGCCATCGTCATCTCGGTTCCCGCCGCCATCCTGTCGGCCCTGTCGGCGGCGGCGCGCGGGGGTGTGCTGTTCAAGGGCGGCGGCGCACTGGAGACGCTGGCCGCCGTCGACACCTTCGCCTTCGACAAGACCGGAACACTGACCACCGGCCGCGCGGTGGTGACGCAGGTCGTCGCGCTGGACGGCGACGAGGCCGGTTTCCTGTCGCTTCTGGCCGGGCTGGAAGCCGGGTCCGAACACCATATCGCCGCCGCGATCACCCGCGAGGCCGCTGCCCGTGGTCTGGAGATCGCAAGGGTCACGGATGTAAGCTCGCGCCCGGGTCTGGGCATTCTCGGCCGGGACGATCACGGCACACTCTGGGCAGGAAACCCCTATCTGGCCGGGGAGATGGGCGCCCGGATCGCGCATCCCTCACTTCTCGCGCTGGAGGACGGGGCGCAGACCGTCACCTACATGGGCCGCGGCCCGATGGTGCTTGGCGCCCTCTGCACGGCGGATGAGGCAAGGGCCAGTTCCGCCCCTGCCCTGGCCGCCCTGCGCCGGGGCGGGGTTCGCCGCATCGTGATGATGACCGGGGACCGCCGCCCGGTGGCGCTGCGGATCGGGGGCGGGCTGGGTCTTGCGCCGCAAGACATCCACGCCGGGATGCTGCCGCAGGACAAGGTGCAAAGCCTTGGTGAGCTGACCCGCAGCGGCAAGGTGGCCTTCGTCGGCGACGGGGTGAACGATGCGGCGGCCCTGGCCCGCGCCGATGTCGGCATCGCCATGGGCGCCGCGGGGTCCGAGGTGGCGCTTCAGGCCGCCGACGTGGCGCTGCTGTCCGAAGACATGGAGCGGTTGGCCGATGCGCATCGTCTGGCCCGGCATGCATCGAGGATCATCCGGCAGAACCTGACCTTCGCCATCGGCGCCATGGTGGTGCTGGTCGCGGGCGGGCTTTTCCTCGACCTGCCGCTTCCGCTGGCGGTGATCGGCCATGAAGGCGGCACGGTGCTTGTGGTGCTGAACGGGCTGCGGCTGCTGGCCGACCCGATCCGGCAGCCAAAAGCAGGGGGCGTCGGCCCGCCGCCGGGTCCAGCGGCACCGTTGCCTCGGCAGTCAGGGCGCGGAAGGTCGGGCTTTCCTGAAGGCAAGACGTGACCGAACCGGCATCGTGGTCCTGATAGCCGATGGTGTCCGAACGCAGGACGGTCATGGGTCCCGGGCGGATCCTGTGGCCGAAGCCTGTCACCCGTCGAACAGGTCGGCCCTGTGCGGGTTCAGGCGGCGCAGGTCGCCCCGGCGCAGGGTGAAGCCAAGGCGGTCGAAGAAGTCGAGGATCTGGATCGCCACCTTGCGGCCGTTGTCCAGCCGGTCGCGGAAGGCGGGGGCGGTGAACCAGCCGTCGGAGGCATCGGCGGCAACCTCGCGCAGGATCGCGGCCATTTCCCGCGTGACCTCGCGCGCGAAGAAATGGTCCTGCGCGATCTGGTCGGTGCGGCCCAGTTTCTGCGTCAGGCGCAGGATGCGGCGGACCTCGCGTTCGTCCACGCCGAATTCCGTGGCGAAATCGCGCACGCGCGGCGGGCGGAAGCGGGCCTCGCCCAGCAGTTGCGGCAGGATGCGGTCGTAAAGCGCCTCGTCCACGGGCGAGAGTTTGACCTCATGCCCGGGCAGGCGCAGGAAGGCGCCATCCAGCACCACGCGGCCCGCCTCGGCCTCGGCCCGCAGGAACAGCAGGAACTCCGGCTTGGGCAGTCGCGGGCGCAGGGTCAGCCTCAGCTTCTCGCGCCCCAGGCCGGGAAGGTCGGGGTTTTCGGTGTGGAAGGCGGCAAGCGTCTCCGCCAGCCCGTCACGCAGCGCCTGCAGGGTGGCGGGCGGCAGGGCCAGGTCGCCAAGCCGCGCCAGCCCTGCCCGTTCGGCCAGCTTGGGGTCAGGCACCAGCCCCCGGTCGCGCAGGAAGGCGGGCAGGTCCACCGGGGCGACGGCGGCTTGTCCGGCCAGCGCACGGGCCGGGTCGGTCTCACGCATCGCCGCCAGCAGCGCCAGCCGCTCCGGTGTGCCGCGTTTGCGGGCGGGCGGGCGCAGGTCGAGGAACCGCCCCCCACCCAGCGTGCGGCTGGCCGAGGTGTCGCGCAGGATGAAGCGGTCCCCGGCCAAAGCGGCCAGCGGCCGGTCCAGCACCAGTTGCGCCAGCCCGCTCTGGCCCGGCCCGACCGGACCCTGCAAGGGAACCACGCGCGCGCCCACCTCGGCCGCATGGCTGTGCAGGCGGACGGGAAACCATGTGTCCACCGGCCTTTGTTCCGACGCCAGCACGGCCAGGAAGACATCGAGCCGGTCGGTCGGGGCGTGCAATGCCGGGTCCAGCACCATGTCGCCGCGATGGATCGCCTCCTTGCCGATGCCCTCGCCCGCAAGGTTCAGCGCACAGCGTTGCCCGGCCAGCCCCTCGGCCGCCTTGCGGTTCTGGGCATGGATGCCGCGCACCCGCGCCGTCAGGCCCCGGGGGCTGATCGTCACGATATCGTCCAGCGCCACCCGGCCGCCCAGCACCATGCCCGAGACCACCGTGCCGGTCCCCGCAAGGGTGAAGCTGCGGTCCACGGCAAAGCGGAACCGCCCGGCGCTGTCGCGCAAGGCCGCCTCGGCCTCGGCCGCTGCCAACCGGGCGCGAAGGCCGGCGACACCCTCGCCGGTCAGCGAGGACACCGGCAGGACCGGCGCATCCGCCAGCCCGGTGCCCGCCAGTGCGGCACGGATTTCCGCCGTCACCTGCGCCCGCCGCTCCGCCCCCGCCAGATCGGCCTTGGTCAGCGCGACGATGCCCCGCGTCAGGCCAAGAAGATCAAGGATCGCCAGATGCTCGCGCGTCTGCGGCATCACCCCGTCGTCCACGGCCACGACAAGCAGCGCCATGTCGATCCCGCCCGCCCCGGCCAGCATGGTGTGGATCAGCCGCTCATGCCCCGGCACGTCGACGAAACCGGTCACCCGGCCCCCGCCCAGATCGGCATAGGCGAAGCCGAGGTCGATGGTGATGCCGCGCGCCTTCTCTTCGGCCAGACGGTCGGCATCGACGCCGGTCAGCGCCTTGACCAGCGCGGTCTTGCCATGGTCGATATGGCCCGCCGTGCCGACGATCATGACGCGGCCAAAGCGTCCAGCAGCGCCTGATCCCGGTCAAGGCAGCGCAGGTCGAGGATCAGCGCGCCGTCGCGGATATGGCCGATCACCGGCATGGGCAAGGCGCGCAGCCGCGCCGACAGCCGGTCGGGCGCATCGCCTCCGGGACCGGTCAGCCGCAGGCCCGCCGAGGGGATCGTATCGGTCGGCAATGCGCCAGAGCCGACCTGGCTGTCGCAATCGCAGGCCGTGGCTGCAAAGCCATGAGGGGCCAGCAACGCATCCACCTGCGGGGCCAGCCGGGCGGCCTGCGCGGCGATCTTCGCCCTGGGCCGGGACAGGTGGCGCAGGGTCGGCAGGCGCTCGGCCAGCCGGTCGGGGTCACGGTAGAGCCGCAGCGTCGCCTCCAGCGCGGCGATGCGGATCTTGTCCAGCCGCAGGGCGCGCTTCAGCGGATTGCGGTTGATCGCCGCGATCAGGTCGCGCCGCCCGACGATGAACCCCGCCTGCGGCCCGCCCAGAAGCTTGTCGCCCGAGAAGGTGACAAGGTCGGCGCCCTCGGCCACCGCCTCGGCCACCGTCGGTTCCCGCCGCAGGCCGAAGCGCGCCAGATCGACCAGCGAACCGGAGCCGAGGTCGTTCAACAGCGGCACCCCAGCCTTGCGGGCGATACCAGCCAGAACGGAGGCGGGCACTTCGGCGGTGAAACCCTCGATCCGATAGTTCGAGGTATGGACCTTCAGGATCAGCCCGGTCTCGGGCGTGATCGCCCCTTCGTAGTCGCGCGGGTGAGTGCGGTTGGTGGTGCCGACCTCGACCAGCCGCGCGCCGGCACGGGCCATGATGTCCGGCATGCGGAAGGCGCCGCCGATCTCGATCAGCTCGCCCCGCGACACCACGGCCTCGCGCCCCTGTCCGAAGGTGTTCAGCGCGATCAGCACGGCGGCGGCATTGTTGTTCAGGACAGTGGCGTCCTCGGCCCCGGTCAGGTCGCGCAGCAGGCCGCGCAGATGGTCGTCGCGCTGGCCCCGCGCCCCGCCGCCAAGGTCGAACTCCAGCGCCAGCGGGTTCGCCATGGCAGAGGCCGCCGCGCGGATCGCCTCATCCGCAAGGATGGCGCGGCCAAGGTTGGTGTGCAGCACGGTGCCGGTCAGGTTCAGCACGGGGAACAGGCTGCCCCGGCTGGCCTCGGCCAGATCGGCGGCAAGGGCGGGGAGCAGCCGGGCGGCCTCGGCCGCGCCATCCGACCCGCCCCGGATCGCCGCCCGCGCCGCATCCAGCCGCGCCCGCAGCGCGGCCACAACGGCGGTGCGTCCATGCTCTGCCACCAGTGCCTGCACTTCGGGCAGCAGCAGGCATTGGTCCACCGAAGGCAGGGCGCGGAACCCCTCCATCAGTAGCCTGCGAGATAGGGGTTGAACCCGGCGCGGCGGAACCGCGTTTCCTTCATCAGCATGTCTAGGCCAAGGCTGCCCACGTCATCGGCCACCGGGTCCAGCGTCGGGTTCTTCACCTGATACAGGATCTTCACCCAGGCGCCGCATTCCCCGCAGCATTCCGCCTTGACCGAGGCGTCATGGGTTTCCGCCGACCGATAGGTGATCCCCTTGGTCGATCCGCAGCACAGGCATTTCACCCGCACCTCGTTCCAGCGCGTCGCGCAGCAGGCGCAGGTGGCGTAACGGACGTTCTCCACCCCCTGCTCGCCCCGGACAGAAGAGGTGACGGGCCGCCCGCCGCAGGCCGGGCAGAGGCCCGTGCCAACCCGCCCCAGATCATCGCCCGCCAGCGTTCCGGCCAGCCGCGCCAGATGCACCTGCACCGCGGCGGCGGCGAAAAGATGCGGGGCCACGCTGTCCTCGGGGATGGTGTCGGAAAGGATGTTGCCCAAGAGCCAGCTTCGGTCTGCCCCGTCCGCCGCGCGCAGGGCATCCAGCGCAAGGCGCGCGGGTTCGGGCATCGCCAGTTCCGCCGCCCCTTCGGCCAGCGCGGCCAAAGTGTCGTGCAGCGCCGGATCACCGGCCAGCGCGGCGCGGTCGATGGGGGGCATCTTCGCCGCACGGGCCTGCGCCAGCCGGGCCGCGGGCAAAGGCGGAACGGGGGGAAGCTGCACCACCAGCCGGGCCTGCAGCCGGGTCAGCGCGGCCAGGAAGTCCAGATAGGGCTTCAACTCGCTGGTTTCGGCAAGGAAGGCGAAGCGCTTCGCCCGGTCCTGGAACAGGGTCAGCGCCGCCGGAATCAGGGCGAAGGGCGCCTCGGCCACGCCGCCGATCATCGAGGGGTCGGGTTCCAGGGTCTCTGCCATCCATCCACGGGCCGACCGGCCACGCCTCCTTGCAAAGGAAAGCCCTCCGCAAAGGGCAGCCCCGGATTACTCTGCCGGACCGGAGTCCTGCCGTCCAGCCAGTTCGCGCAGCCATTTGCGGTGGTGGCGGAAGGCCCAGCCCCCGGTCACCGTGCCCCGGGTCATGGCGCGGATGGTGCCGCGGGTCCAGATCGCGGCATAGACGTGCAGGATGAACACCATGATCATCAGAAACGCCGCCGAGGCATGGATCGCCACGGCAATGCGCCGCGCCGGAATCGAGGCCAGCACCGGCGCATAGTCGCGCCAGAGCGGGATCTGCTGTTCCCAGATCATGAAGCCGGTGACGATCAACACCAGGATCAGCCCGGTCATCGACCAGAACACCACCTTCTGCCCGGCGTTGTATTTGCCAAGCTCGGGCAGGTTCTCCTCGCGTCCGGCCAGCACGTCGCCGGTCTTCATCGCCCATTCCACATCCTCGCGCCGGGGCAGGTTCAGCCGCCACATCTGCACGAAGAGGCCAAGGAAGCTGAAGAACATCACGATGCCGATCACCGGATGCAGCCAGCGGGCGGTCGGCCCGCCGCCGAACAGCGCGGTCAGGACGTAAAGCCGCGGGTCGAAGAAGGCGAAGCCCGACAGCAGAAGCAGGATCATGCACAGCGCCGTCAGCCAGTGGTTCGCCCGGGTGAAACCCCGGTAGCGGCTGACCGTCACCGGGTGCCGGGTCTCGATCACGTCGCCGGGGGCAGAGTAGATGCGTCTCATCTCACGCCTCCTTCTGCGGGCCGGTTTCGCCGACCAGATCCTCGGCCTCGTGCTCTTCATGCTCGGACACGGTGTTCGGCCGGGCGAACAGCCCGTGCAGGACCGACCCCACCGCCGCCAGCCCGATCGCCGCCAGACCGACCGTCTTGGCCGAACCCTTCCACCTCTCGACCACCGGAGAGATGCGCGGCTCGTCCGGCAGGCCGGAATACAGCGACGGCTGGTCCGCATGATGCAGCACATACATCACATGGGTGCCGCCCACGCCCTGCGGATCGTAAAGCCCGGCGTTTTCGTAGCCGCGCGACTTCAGGTCCTCGATCCGCTCATTCGCCAGCGCGATCTGGCTTTCCTTGGTGCCGAAGGTGATCGCCTGCGTCGGGCAGGCCTTGGCGCAGGCCGGGCCTTGCCCGACCGCCACCCGGTCTGAGCAGAGCGTGCATTTCTTCGACACATGGGCGGTCTTGGAAACCCGCGGGATGTTGAACGGACAGCCCGTCACGCAATAGCCGCAGCCGATGCAGTTGGCGCTGATGAAATCCACGATGCCGTTGGAATACTGCACGATGGCGCCGGGCGCCGGGCAGGCCTTCAGACAACCCGGGTCCTCGCAATGCATGCAGCCGTCCTTGCGGATCAGCCATTCCAGATCGCCGCTTTCCGGGTTCTCGTATTCGGAAAACCGCATCAGCGTGAACATGTCGGGGGTCAGGTCGTGGGGGTTCTCGTAGACCCCCACGTTCTCCTCGACATCCGGGTGGGTGTCGTTCCACTCGATACATGCCGTCTGGCAGGCCTTGCAGCCGATGCATTTCGACACGTCGATCAGCTTGGCCACCTTGTCCAGTTGCCGGTCCGGCGCGGGCAGGTTCGGCGTGGCCGAGACCCGGACCACATCCGACGGCAAGAGGTTCGAGGCCAGCGGCGAGACCGGCGGGTTCGCCACCGCCGTGGTGGGTTGCGGAGCGCGTTCGGTGGTCATGCCATGCCCTCCGCTGGCTCGATGTTGACGAGATAGGCCTTGAACTCGGGCGTCTCGATATTGGCGTCGCCCACGAACGGGCCCAGCGAGTTCGGGCCGAAACCCTTGCGCGCCGCGCCCTTGAAGCCCCAGTGGATCGGGATGCCGATGATATGGACGGGCTTGCCGTCGCAAACCAGCGGGCGGATCCGCTTGGTCACCACCGCCTTGGCCCAGACCTGCCCCCGCTTCGACCAGACCCGCACCAGCGCGCCCTTGGCGATGCCCTTCTCGGCGGCCAGCTCTTCGCTGATCTCGACGAAGAACTCGGGCTGGTTCACCGCGTTCACCCGGTTGTGCTTGGTCCAGTAGTGGAAATGCTCGGTCAGGCGGTAGGAGGTGGCGACGAAGGGAAACTCCGCGCTGGTCGCCATGTTCGCCAGATCGTCGGCAAAGACCCGTGCCACCGGATTGCCCTGCATCGCGGGGTTCAGCGGGTTGGCGACCGGGCTTTCGAACGGCTCCATATGGGTCGGGAAAGGCCCGTCGCGCATCAGCTTGCGGCTGAAGAAGCGGGCGGTGCCTTCCGGGTTCATGATGAACGGCCCGACCTCGCGCGGCTTGGCGGTGACGGCGATGTCGGGCACGTCCGCGCCAACCCACCGCTCGCCGTTCCACTCGATCAGCGTCCGGGACGGATCCCATGGCTTGCCATCAGGGTCGCAGGACGCGCGGTTGTAAAGCACCCTGCGGTTGGCCGGCCACGAGAACGACCAGTTCTGGAACACCCCCATGCCGGACGGGTCGCTGTTGTCGCGCCGCGCCATCATGTTGCCGTCCTCGGTCCAGCAGCCGGAATAGATCCAGCAGGCGCCCATGGTGCTGCCATCGTCGCGCATCTGGCCGAAGCCGGACAGCTGCTTGCCCGCCTCCACCACCACCTTGGCCGGGTCGGCCGGATCGTAGAGCGTCTCCAGCGCGCGTCCGTTCAGTTCACGCGCCAGTTCGGCAGAGGTGGGCTCGCCCGGGTCCTCGTAGTCCCAGGACAGGTTCAGGATCGGCTCGGGCGCCGTGCCGCCTTCCTCCTCGTAGAGTTTCTTCACCCGCAGATAGATCTGCGCCATGATCCAGGTGTCGGTCCTGGCCTCGCCCGGCGGGGTCGCCCCCGCCCAGTGCCATTGCAGCCAGCGGCCCGAGTTCACCGTGGCGCCCTCGTCCTCGGCGAAGCAGGTCGTCGGCAGTTCCAGCACCTCGGTCTGGATGGAAGCCGTATCCACATCGTTGTGGATGCCGTGGTTTTCCCAGAACGCGGCCGTCTCGGTCTCAAGCGGGTCCATCACCACCATCAGCTTCAGCTGCGAGAACGCTTCCGTCATCTTGGCCCGGTTCGGGAAGCTGAGCAGCGCGTTGAAGCCCTGGAAGAAGTAGGTGTTGACCTTGCCGTTCTTCATCATGTCGAACATGCGCATGGCATCGTATTGCGCGATGTCCAGCTTGGGCAGCCAGTCGTAGCCCCAGCCGTTTTCGGCCGTGGCCCTGTCGCCCCACAGCGCCTTGAGGAAGCTGACCATGAACTTGCTGTAGTTCTGCCAGTAGCTCATCTGGTTGGGCAGCAGGGGCTTGTTGCCGCGCGTCGACATGTAGGTGCCGAAGTCGGACTCCGTCTCCCGCGGCATCGCAAGATAGCCGGGGATCAGGTTCGACATCAGGCCCACATCGGTCAGGCCCTGGATGTTGGAATGCCCGCGCAAGGCATTCATCCCGCCGCCCGGGATCCCGATATTGCCCAGCAGAAGTTGCAGCATCGCCATGCCGCGGATGTTCTGCGCACCCTTGGAATGCTGGGTCCAGCCCAGGGCATACATCGAGGTCATCGCCTTGTCGGGGGCCGATGTCTCGCCGATCATCTCGCAGATCTTCAGGAAGCGGTCCTTCGGCGTCCCGCACAGGTTTTCCACGAATTCAGGCGTGTAGACCTCGACATGCTTCTTCAGAAGCTGCCAGACGGTGCGCGGATGTTCCAGCGTCTCGTCCGTCAGGACGAAGCCGTCCTCGCCGATCTGGTATTCCCAGCTGGTCTGGTCGTAGTTGCGCGTATCGGCATCATAGCCGGTGAACATGCCGTCGGACCAGCCGAAGTCCTCGCGCACCAGATAGGAGACGTTGGTGTAGTTGCGGACATAGTCCCACTGCACCTTGTCGTTCTCGATGCACCAGCGGATCACCCCCATCAGGAAGGCGATGTCCGAGCCGGGGCGGATCGGGGCGTAATAATCCGACACCGATGCCGAGCGGTTGAAGCGCGGATCGACGACGATCAGTTTCGCGCCGCGATGGTGCTTGGCCTCGGTCACCCATTTGAAGCCGCAGGGATGCGCCTCGGCGGCATTGCCGCCCATGATGACGACAAGGTCGGTATTCTTGATATCGGTCCAGGAGTTGGTCATCGCTCCACGGCCAAATGTCGGGCCCAAACTGGACACCGTGGGGCCGTGTCAAACGCGCGCCTGGTTGTCGAATCCTACAATGCCCAGCGAGCGGACCACTTTCCACGTCGCCCAGGCGGTTTCATTGGTGGTGGCCGAAGCGGCCAGGAAGCCGGTGGTGGTCAGCCGGTTGACCGTCACGCCCTCGGCGTTCTTCTCGATCAGGTTGGCGTCGCGGTCGTCCTTGACCGCGCGGGCGATCTTGTCCAACGCCTCGTCCCAGCTGATCTCGGTGAACCTGTCGGCCCCCGGCGCGCGATAACGCGGATGGGTCAGGCGGGTCTCGGCCTTGACGTAATCCTTCAACGCCGCGCCTTTCGGGCACAGCGTCCCGCGGTTCGTCGGATGGTCGGCATCCCCCTCGATATGCAGGAGATCCGCCTTCTCGCCCGCCGCGAGGTCGCCCCGGGAATACATGATGATCCCGCAGGCGACCGAGCAATAGGTGCAGATGTTGCGTGTCTCGGTGGTGGTGGCCAGCTTGAAGTCGCGCACATGCGCAGCGACCGCTGCCTCTGCCTGCCCGAAGCCCATGGCCCCAAGCGACGTTGCCGCCACCCCCGCACCCGCCAGCCTCAGGAAGCTGCGGCGCGAAAGGTCGATGTTCACGGGTGACCCTCCCTTCACTGCCTTGATAAATCTAGGTTGCTCGGATCGAGCGATGGTCTGTCCTCAGGCTACAGCCAATCGGCCATCCCGTCGATATATTCGTTTGGATATAACGGTTTGGCCTTCCCGCACGAACCAATCGCCTTGCGATACCGCCGCTCCTGACTTAGCCAGACAGGCAGGCCATGGATGGGAATCGTCTCCGGTGGGGCGGCCGGACTTCAAATCCGGTTGGGGCAGCGGGCCTGTCCCGGGTGGGTTCGACTCCCACTCCCTTCCGCCAGATATTCATATCAAGAATGATGTATGACTACTTTTCAATTTCGCCTCCGACTCACTTCGATTGACTCATGCCCCCGTCAGCACCGACCCTAGGAGCCAGGGAATCAAGGAGGCCAACATGCCGCTCGGTGCTCAAGCCTCGGTGCCAATTCCTCCCTCAGGCGTTCAGATCACATGCCATGTCGCGGTCTGGTTTTGGGCCGCGCAGGAAGCGCAGCGGATTGGTCTGACCGCATCGAAGGCGCCGCTCGCTACATTGCAGCGCATTGCCGCCATGCCTGGCGGCCCGCAAGGCGCAATGCTGGCACTGCCGCATGTGGGTGCAGTCAACTTCGCTGGCCCGAACCCGCCGAACCTGCCGCCAATCGGCACGGTCCTGCGGTGGAATTCCCTACCAACACATAGCGCAATCGTGACGGGCGGCGATGCGATCACCGGCTACAATCAGGCTGCGTTCCTCCCTGGCGTGATCAGTGCCTTTCGGACCACGGCACGCCGAGCGGATTTCCACCCGAACCACGGGCTCGTCTACATGATACCGGAGGCTACGGTTGTGCAGGCGGCCGGTGCCGTCTTCAACTTGTGAACCGCCCCTCACCGACGACCAACCCCCACCCATCAGGAGCCGCAGATGTTCACCCCACGAGCCTGGACCGACCTTGCGACGACCTCCTACCAGATGACGGCGATGGCGCTTGAGGCCCAGGCCGTGATCTGGATGCGCCTCTGGGGCATGGCGGGCGCATGGAACGTGTCGCCCGGCGAGAACAGGCGCATGGTCGCCGAGAAGGTGAAAGCGTCCCTTCAGGCCCAGCAGTCGGCAGCCTTGGCGCTGGCCGCTGGCAAGTCGCCCGTTCAGGCAGTCGCGGCGGCGGTCAAGCCGATCCGGCGCAAGACATCCTCCAACCTGTCGCGCCTGTCGAAGCGCGGCCCGAAGCTGAAATGAACCCACTGGCGACTGATCCCGCCCAGCGGCGAACGCTAGCGTTTTCTGCCTGCAACGGCATTCTGTTCGGCCAGACCGCGGGCATCCGCGATGGCGTCGGCTTCCATGCCGATAGCGTCGAGGAACTGCGCGCCGCCTTTCATGCGGGCGCGCTCATATTGCTGCAACCCGCAGTGTCGATCTGACGGCCTTACCGGCCAGACGGGTGCGGATTGGTCAGGTGGGAAGCCGGCCGGAGAATGAGGCGGCAAGGCCGCTCACCGGACGGAGACGGCCCCCGGGCTCGGGCTTGCACTGAGTGGCCGGCGGCTCACCGATCAGCATCAGGCAGACACCCATCAGCATGCATGCCGCGGCCATCGACCGGCGCATGCCTCCGCATCTTGGCGAGGCTGCAACTGCGCATCGGTCCGGCGTCGGCCTTTGGACAATCATTGGACATCATGGGGTTACTGGTCCTTGACTACGGCCTTCACCCGCAATTCCGGCAACATCTAGGCCGATAGCGCACCGTCTGGAAACAGTTTGTTGACCAGTCGTCCTCGACAGGCCTTGCCCGCACTTTTCAGGAGAGCAAGACAAGCCCGAAGCCGAGAAGCATCGACAAGACGGCCGCGACCCGCTCCAGGCCTGCGCGCCTATGCACGTACGCCACTTCATAATACGGATGTTTCAATGCGCGATGGATCATGTCCGGGGCACAATGGCGCAAGATGTGTCAGGGCAACAAGCTGCGGCATTCTGACCTTGACGCCTTCAGCGTGCCTGACCGTCTGCGCTGAGCGCCTTCGCGGGCCTTCTCACGCATTCCTCCGCATGACCTTTTGATCCCGCATTGCGGCCCCCAATCGGCTCCGGATAACCGTGAACGCTTCCGCCAGCCGCGGCCCCCTCAGGGCACCGCGCCGCGCGGGGTGAAGTCCGGCACCAGCCACAGTTCGACCCGCCGGTTCAGGTGCCGTCCGGCGGCGGTTTCGTCGCAGGCCATCGGCAGCGCCTCGCCGAAGCCTTCGATCCGCGGCATCTGGTCTTCGCGCAGGTCCGGCGCCGCAGCGCGCAATTCGTCCGCCACCCGCGCCGCGCGTTCCAGCGACAGCGCCAGATTGGCCTCGGCGGCACCCGAGCCGTCGGAGAAACCCGCCAGCACCAGCGCCTCGCCCGCGAAGCCGCCCGAAGCGATCAGCCGCGCCAGATCGGCGATGTTCTCCTGAGACGATGGCGTCAGCCGGGTCGAGCCGTCCTCGAAGCGGAAGGTCAGCGACAGCCGGTCGGCCCCGTCCATCACCGAAACCAGCCGCTTCAGGTCGGCCAGCGTCACGTCATCCCCCGCGCCCTGAATCGCGTTGATCAGCCGCAGCCCGTCCTGCGTCATCGGTGCGCGCTCGGTAGAGCGGTCGATGAAGCCCGCGCGGGCCACCACCGCCTCGGCCGCCGGGCTGGCGAGGAAATCCAGGAACTCGCGCGCCATCAGCGGCAGGCGGCGCTTCGGCGTCAGGAAGAACAGCGGCAGCGCCAGCGGGTAGTCCTCGGCCTTCACCGCCATTGGGCCGGGCAGCAGCGGAAAGCCGCAACTGTCGGTCAGCGGCAGCAGCCGCGCGGGGCCCACCTCGGCGCGTCCGGTGATCGCCAGCGCCCAAGGGTCCTTCGCCACCGCCTCGGCCAGCGCGGCCATGTCGTCGTGCAGCACCTGCGGCAGAAGCGGGATACCCAGCCTTGCATCCAGCGCACGGGCCAGATCGGTATCGGGCGACAGCGCGTGAAGCACCAGCGGCATGTCCGGCCCGCCCAGATCGGCCCAGTTGGCGGCCTTGCCCGACAGCGCCGCGGCCAGTTCGGCGGTGGAGACCTCGGGCGTCGGGTTGTCGGGCGCCATGATCGGCACCAGCGCATCCAGCGCCACGGTCCGCGCTCCGAAGGGGGAATCGGCCAGCATGGTCAGTTGCAATTCGGCGCTGCCCTCGGCCAGCGCGGCAGCGGCGCGGTCGGGGTCCAGCGGCAGGAAACCGATCTCGGCCAAGGCCTTGCGCGTCTCGGGGTCCAGGATGCGGGCCGAATAGCCGGGGCCGGGGCCTTCCTCATGCACAAGCCCGCGGCTTTCGGCAAAGGCGCGGACCAGCCCGGGCAGCAGCCGCGCACCCGCATCCGGCGCCCCGGCGATGCGGATCGTCGCCTTGGGCGCGATCAGGTCCGGGCAGGCCGGGCCTTCGCAGATCACGCCTTGCGCATCCACCGTCAGCGCGCCGTAAGAGGTGTCGATCCGGTAGAACTCACCATCGAAGCCCAGCAGGGTGCCGGTCAGCACGATCTTGCCTTCGCGCGCCACAAGCGCCACGTCCTGCGCGGCGGCAGGCCCGGACGCCCCGAACAGAAACGCGGCGAAAACCGCCGCGCGCCCGGATTTCAATCGCATGACAGCCCGCCCGAACCCTAATTCGCGGTGGCGAGTGTCGTGTCCCGACCGGGATTATTCAACACCAGAATGTCGCCAAGGGCATCACAATCGGGCATCGCCAGCGTCAGTTCGTTGACGGTCACCTTGCCCGCTTTCGCCTCAAGCACCTCACCCAGAAGCTCGCGCCCGCAGGTGGCTTCGGTCACGGTGGCCTCGATCGACAGGTTGGCGGGGGTATCGGCGGGGAAGGTATAGACCTCGGCCAGCATCGGCAGGTCCAGCCCCGGGTTGCCCAGCGAGACCAGATAGCCGCCATCGGGCGAGACCGGCGCGCCCGACCAGACATCGCCGGGCTGACCGTAGGCGGCGCCCTTCTCGAAGGCATGAAGCTGGAAGGTATCCTCGGCCATCCATTGCACCGCGAAACGGTGAACGGCGGCGGCATCGGGCACGGCAACGGCATCGCGCAGCACCCCGGCATCGGCGAACAGCACCGAAACCGCGCCATCCTGCTGCAGCGCAGGCAGGTCGAGGTGCAGGCTGCCGTCGGCGGCCAGTTCTTCGGCCAGCGCCAGCCCGGCATGACGCAGCACCACACGCTCACCCGCGCGGCAGGGCGCGGCGATGCTGATCGAGATCATCGCCTGCGGCCTGGCGATCAGGGTCATGGCGGGGGTGCAGATGTCGGCGGCGGCAACGGGTTCGGCCATCGGTTCCGGCGCGGCATCACGGGCGGGCGCGGCAGGAAGGATCGGCTCGGGCTTGAGAGGGGGCAATTCCGGCAGGGCGGCGAGTATCGGGCCGTCGGCGGCGGGGGCAGGGGCAGGGGCGGTTTCAGGCACGACAGCCACGGCCTGCGGCCCGGCGGAAACCCGCTCGATCCCCTTCGGCTTCGAGGCGGGCGCAACTGCGGCCATCTTCTCAGCATTCATCGTCTGGACAAGATGACCAGCCGCAAGGGCGACCAGAATCACGGCAGCGGCCCTGATCAGCGACTTCTTTCTCTTGTCCACACTCGCCCCCGGGTGAGAATCCCTTGGGACATATCCTTGCCGGGAAAACAGGCAATTCCGTGGCCGGACTGGGGAATGTTTCCAGCGCGGCGCCAAGGCCCGTGCGGGCCCCGGCATCGTGTTCAGCGCATCGTCAGGCCAGCTTGCCGTGGCAATGCTTGAACTTCTCGCCCGAGCCGCAGGGGCAGGGGTCGTTGCGGCCCGGATTGCCCCAGGTGGAAGGATCGGCCTCGTCGAAGCCTGCCGCACCGGCGCTGGCAAGAACGGTGCGCGGGGCAGGGGCCGCTTCGGCCTTCGGCCTGGCCGCCTGGCCTTCGCCCGCCGCGGCGGCCTGACCTTGCGCCAGCATCTGCGCCATCATCTGCTCCTGCTCTTCCTTGGTCAGGGGGCGGATGCGGCCCAGTTGCTCGGTGACCTGCACGCGCAGGCCCTCAAGCAGGGATTCGAACAGCTGGAAAGCCTCGGTCTTGTATTCGTTCAGCGGGTCGCGCTGCGCGTAGGAGCGGAACCCGATGACCGAGCGCAGATGCTCCAGCCGCAGCAGGTGTTCGCGCCATTTGCCGTCGATGGCCTGCAGCAGGATCTGCTTCTCGATGTTCTCCATCGTCGGCTTGCCGAAGGCTTCGGTCTTCTCGGCCATCATCTTGTCCGAGGCCTCGATGATCCGGTCGGCCAGCACCGCCTGATCCACGCCCTCTTCCGCGGCCCAGTCGGCCACCGGCAGGTCCATGTTCAGCCGCTCGCGGCAGGCGTCGCGCAGGCCATCAAGGTTCCAGTCGTCGATATAGGTCTTCGGCGGCGTGTATTCGGCGATCAGGTCGTCGATCACCTGATGGCGCATGTCCATGGCGATCTCGGTCACGTCCTCGGCCTGCATGATCTCAAGCCGCTGGCCGAAGATCGCCTTGCGCTGGTCGTTCATCACGTCGTCGAAGCGCAGAAGCTGCTTGCGGATGTCGAAGTTGCGGCCTTCGACCTTGGCCTGCGCCTTTTCAAGCGACTTGTTCACCCAGGGGTGGACGATGGCCTCGCCTTCCTTCATCCCCAGGGAGGACAGGATCTTGTCCAGCCGTTCCGAGCCGAAGATGCGCATCAGGTCGTCTTCCAGCGACAGGAAGAAGGCCGAGCGCCCCGGGTCGCCCTGACGGCCCGAGCGGCCGCGCAACTGGTTGTCGATCCGGCGGCTTTCGTGGCGTTCGGTGCCAAGGACGAACAGGCCGCCGGCTTTCTTGACCGCCTCTTCCTCGTCCTTGTGCTCGGCCTCGATCCTTGCACGGATCTCGTCGGGGTGGGCGTCGGGATTGGCGGCGATGGCCTCCATCACCTTGAACTCGACGTTGCCGCCCAATTTGATGTCGGTCCCGCGGCCCGCCATGTTGGTGGCGATGGTCACCGCCCCCAGCTTGCCCGCATCGGCGACGATCTGCGCCTCCTGCTCGTGCTGGCGGGCATTCAGGACGTTGTGGGGGATGCCTTCCTTCTTCAGGAAGTCCGACAGCATTTCCGATTTCTCGATCGAGGTGGTGCCGACAAGGATCGGCTGGCCAAGGGCATGGGCCTCCTTGATCGAGGTCAGGATGCCGTCGAATTTCTCTTTGGTGTTGCGGTAGACCTGATCGTGGTCGTCCTTCCGCGCAACGGGCCGGTTCGTCGGCACCTCGACCACGCCAAGGCCGTAGATCTGCATGAATTCCTCGGCCTCGGTGGCCGCGGTGCCGGTCATGCCGCCCAGCTTTTCGTAAAGCCGGAAGTAGTTCTGGAAGGTGACCGAGGCCAGCGTGACGTTCTCGGGCTGGATCTTCACGCCTTCCTTCGCCTCGATCGCCTGATGGAGGCCGTCCGACAGGCGGCGGCCCTTCATCATGCGGCCGGTGAATTCGTCGATCAGCACGACCTCGTCGTCGCGGACGATGTAGTGCTGGTCCTTGAAGAACATCTTGTGGGCACGCAGCGCCTGGTTGATGTGGTGGACGATGGTGGTCGATTCCGGCGCGAACAGGTGCTGGCCTTCCGGCAGCACGCCCGCCTGCAACAGCAATGCCTCGATGGCGTCATTGCCCTCGTCGGTATAGGTGACCTGACGCTGCTTTTCGTCCAGCGTGTAATGCTCGGCCGTCAGGCTGGGGATCAGCTTGTCGACGGCGGTGTAAAGGTCGCTGCGGTCCTGCGAAGGACCCGAGATGATCAGCGGCGTCCGCGCCTCGTCGATCAGGATGGAGTCCACCTCGTCGACGATGGCGAAGAAATGGCCGCGCTGCGCCATCTCGTCCACGGACGATTTCATGTTGTCGCGCAGGTAGTCGAAGCCAAGCTCGTTGTTGGTGGCATAGGTGATGTCGCAACGATAGGCGGCGCGCTTCTCGGCCTCGCCCTGGAACGGCACCACCACGCCGGTGGTCATCCCCAACTGGGCATAGACCTTGCCCATCCAGTCCGCGTCGCGGCGGGCAAGGTAGTCGTTCACCGTGACCACATGCACGCCCTTGCCGGTCAGCGCGTTCAGATAGGCCGGGAAGGTGGCGACAAGGGTCTTGCCCTCGCCCGTGCGCATCTCGGCGATGTTGCCCTGATGCAGGAAGATGCCGCCCATCAACTGCACGTCGAAGGCCCGCAGGCCAAGCGCCCGCTTCGCGGCTTCGCGGCAGTTGGCGAAGGCTTCGGGCAGGATCGCATCCAGTTCCTCGCCCTGTTCCTGAACCCGCTTCTGGAACGCGCGCGTCTTCTCGATCAGGCCCTCGTCCGACAGGGCGGCGAATTCGGGCTCAAGCGCGTTGATCTTGGCAACCAGCGGACGCGCCGATTTCACCTTGCGGTCGTTCGCCGTTCCGAACACCTTCCGCGCGATCGTTGCAAATCCCAGCATATTCTCTCCGATGGCGGCATTTCTCGTGATCACGAGGACTTGGCCTTGCCCGCTTCCGATGCCTTCCCTAGAAGGACCTTGAAGGACCGGCCGGCCCAGTCTTTCCGCGACTGACGCGATGTAAGGGGATGGTCCGGGATAGTCAACGTCGCGCAGGACCGCGGCACGATCAGGAGAAGGTGAAGATGGCGAATTTGACAGGGTTCTGGGCAGGTCTGGCCCTTGCCGCCGCGCTGGCCGCCCCGGCCCTGGCCGAGGGCGAGAATGCCGCGACCGTGGTCGCCACCGTGAACGGAACCGAGATCACCCTGGGCCAGATGATCGCGCTGCGCGAGAACCTGCCGCCGCAATACCTGACCCTGCCCGACGACGTGCTGTTCAACGGCATCCTGGAGCAACTGGTCCAGCAGGAAGTGCTGTCGCAGTCCCACGCCGCCCTTTCCGTCCGCGACGAGGCGAATGTGACCAACGACCGCCGCAGCTATCTGTCGGGCGTGGTGATCCAGCAGGTGATCGCCAGCGCCGTCACCGAAGAGGCGCTGCAGAAGGCCTATGACGACCGCTTCAAGGATGCCGAGCCGCAGAAGGAATACAACGCCGCCCATATCCTCGTGGACAGCGAGGAGAAGGCGAAGGAACTGAAGGCGGAGCTGGACGGCGGCGCCGATTTCGCCGAACTGGCCAGGGCCAATTCCACCGACACCGGCTCTGGCGCGCAGGGCGGCGATCTGGGCTGGTTCGGCCTGGGCATGATGGTCAAGCCGTTCGAGGATGCCGTGGTGGCCGCCGAACCGGGCAAGGTCACCGATCCGGTGCAATCCGATTTCGGCTGGCATCTGGTTCTGGTCAAGGAAACCCGCATCGCCGCCCAGCCGACGCTGGACGACATGCGCGAGGAACTGGCGGCCGAGATCGAGAACAATGCGGTCGAGGCGAAACTGGCCGAACTGACCGGCGCTGCCTCGGTCGAGAAGCCGGGCGAGCAGATCGACCCGGCCCTGCTGAAACAGACCGAACTGATCGACTGATCCTCTGGCACGAAGGGGCGCCATCATGGCCAAGACCGACTGGAAAGCCGAAGCCAAGGCCCTGAAGAAGAAGGTCCGCAAGCTGAAGGACAGCCTGACCGCCGCCGCCGGCCCGGTGGCCGAGGCGGTGCAGGGCGCCGTGGCCGATGTGGTGGAAAGCGCGAAGAAGGCGATGAAGCCGGTCTCGCCGCTGGCCCCCGCCGCCTTCCCGCAACTGCCCGTCATCGCCGGGGCGGAATTCGCCGCCATCGGCGCGGGGGTCAAATATCTGAACCGCAAGGACGTGATGCTGGTCCGCCTTGCCCCCGGCACCGCCATTGCCGGGGCCTTCACCCGGTCCTCCACCCGCTCGGGCTGCGTGCGCGACTGCCAGGCCAAGCTGGCGATGAAGGTTCCCGCCGGGGCGGGCGCCGCCATCGTGGTGAACTCGGGCAATTCCAACGCCTTCACCGGCAAGGTCGGCGATGCCGCCGTTGCCGCGGTGACCGGCGGCGTGGCCGAGGCGCTTGGCCTCCCGGCCTCCCGCGTCTTCTCCTCTTCCACCGGCGTGATCGGAGAGCCTCTGCCGCATGAGAAGATCACCGCCGTCATCCCCGCCCTTGCCGCCGATCTGGCGGAAACCGGCATCCAGATGGCCGCCGAGGCGATCATGACCACCGACACCTTCCCCAAGGGCGCGGCGGCCACCGTGCAGGGGATCGGCGGCACCATCCATATCGCGGGCATCGCCAAGGGCTCGGGCATGATCGCGCCCGACATGGCCACGATGCTGGTCTATGTCTTCACCGATGCGAAGATTTCCCCCGCCGCACTGCAACGCATGGTGGACCGTAATGTCGGCGCCACATTCAACTCGATCACCGTGGACAGCGACACCTCGACCTCGGACACACTTCTGGTCGCCGCCACCGGCCAGTCCGCCGCCGCCGAGCTGAAGGGCGCCACCGCCAAGGCCTTCGAGACCGCCCTTGCCGGGGTGATGCGCGATCTTGCCCTGCAAGTGGTGCGCGACGGCGAAGGCGCGACCAGGCTGGTCGAGGTCCGCGTCACCGGCGCCGCAACCGACGAAGACGCCGCCAAGGTCGCCTTCTCCATCGCCAACTCGCCGCTGGTCAAGACCGCCGTCGCCGGGCAGGACCCGAACTGGGGCCGAATCGTCATGGCCATCGGCAAGTCCGGCGCGCAGGCCGACCGCGACCGGCTGACCATCCGCTTCGGCGATATCCTGGTGGCCGAAAAGGGCTGGCGCGCACCCTCCTACAGCGAAGAGGCCGGGGCGGATTACATGAAGCAGGCGGAACTGGTCATCGCCGTGGACCTCGGCCTCGGCCGGGCGAAGCGCACCGTCTGGACCTGCGACCTGACCGACCGCTATGTCGAGATCAATGCCGACTACCGCTCCTGATTTCACCTGTTCCCAAATATCCCACGGGGGTCCGGGGGTGTGAAACCCCCGGTCGACGCCAGCCGCATGAAAACCCTTCTCGTCTCTGCCGTCGCCCTGATCGACGCCGACGGCCGTGTCCTTCTGGCGCAGCGGCCCGAGGGCAAGTCATTGGCAGGCCTGTGGGAATTTCCCGGTGGCAAGGTCGAGCCGGGCGAAACGCCCGAGGCCTGCCTGATCCGCGAACTGCATGAGGAACTGGGCATCGACACCTGGCACTCGTGCCTGGCTCCGCTGACCTTCGCCAGCCATACCTATGACGATTTCCACCTGCTGATGCCGCTGTTCGCCTGCCGCCGCTGGGACGGCATCCCCAGCCCGCGGGAAGGCCAGCGCCTTGCCTGGGTCGCGCCGGACCGGCTGCGCGACTATCCGATGCCGCCCGCCGATCTTCCGCTGATCCCGATCCTGCGCGATTGGCTTTAAGCGGGAAAGATTCTTTCGTTTCCGGCAAAAAATTCACTTCTTTTTAATCAGACCGTCGCTACTCTGACCTCAGTAAGTCACGCGGGGGGAAATTGATGCTGCGGACGATCTCAATCGGCACTTGCGTTTCGGTCCAGGGAATCGTGGTCGGACAGACCACGGACGGCAAGCTGATGGTCCGGGTCGGTGAAAAGACCTGGGTCGGCACGCCGGTTGCACAGGCGCGGACGATCCGCGCCGCCTGACCACGAACTGCCATCACCGGACAGAAAAAGGCCGGGCAGGTGATGCCCGGCCTTTTCCGTTTTCCTGCCGAACCGGTCAGGCCAGCGTCCGCTGGACCTCTTCGCGTTCGAAGATCTCGATCACGTCGCCGGCGCGGATGTCCTCATACCGTTCGAACGCCATGCCGCATTCCTGGCCGGAGTGAACTTCCTTCACCTCGTCCTTGAAGCGTTTCAGCGTCTTCAGCGTGCCCTCGTGGATCACCACGTTGTCGCGCAGCAGCCGCACGCCCGCCGACCGCCGGGCCACGCCCTCGGTGACGATGCAGCCCGCGACATTGCCGGCGCCGGTGATGCGGAACACTTCCTTGATCGTGGCATAGCCGATGAAATGCTCGCGCACTTCGGCCTTGAGAAGGCCCGAGGCCGCTTTCTTGATGTCGTCGATCAGGTCGTAGATGATCGAGTAGTAGCGGATCTCCACGCCCTTCTGCTGGGCCGAGCTGCGGGCCGTCGCATTGGCGCGGACGTTGAAGGCGATGATCGGCGCGCCGCTGGCCTCGGCAAGGCCCACGTCGCTGTCGGTCACGGCACCCACACCATAGTGCAGGATGCGCACGCGCACCTCGTCGTTGCCCACCTTCTCCAGCGCCTGGACGATGGCCTCGGCAGAGCCCTGAACGTCGGCCTTCACCAGAACCGGCAGTTCCGATACGTCCTGGTCGGCCTTGGCCTTCGCCATCAGCTGTTCCAGCGTGGTCGCGGCACCGGCGGCGGCGCGTTTGTCCTTGGCCGCCTTCTCGCGGTATTCCGCGATCTCGCGGGCCTGCGCCTCGGTATCCACCACGTTCAGCACGTCGCCCGCTTCGGGCGTGCCGTTCAGGCCCAGCACCTCGACCGGGACGGAAGGACCGGCTTCGGCCACCGTCTCGCCCTTGTCGTTGACCAGCGCGCGGACACGGCCCCACTTCTCGCCGACGACGAAGATGTCGCCCTTCTTCAGCGTGCCGTTCTGCACCAGAACCGTCGCCACGGGGCCGCGGCCCACGTCCAGCTTGGCTTCGATCACCGCGCCGGAAGCCGCCCGGTTCGGGTTGGCCTTCAGCTCCAGCAGTTCGGCCTGCAGCGCGATCGCCTCAAGCAGTTCAGGCAAGCCCTTGCCGGTCAGGGCCGAGACCTCGACATCCTGCACCTCGCCGGACATCGCCTCGACCACCACCTCATGCTGCAGCAGGTCCGTGCGGACCTTCTGGGCATTGGCCGTGGGCTTGTCGCATTTGTTGATGGCGACGATCATCGGCACCTTGGCGGCCTTGGCGTGGTTGATCGCCTCCACCGTCTGCGGCATCACCGCATCGTCGGCGGCCACCACCAGCACCACGATATCCGTCACCTGCGCGCCACGGGCCCGCATCGAGGTGAAGGCCGCGTGGCCGGGCGTGTCGAGGAAGCTGATCAGCGCGCCGCTTTCGGTCTTCACCTGATAGGCGCCGATGTGCTGCGTGATGCCCCCGGCCTCGCCCGAGACCACGTTGGCGTGGCGGATCGCGTCCAGAAGGCTGGTCTTGCCGTGGTCGACGTGGCCCATGATCGTGACGATCGGCGGACGGCCGACCAGATCCTCGGCCTTGTCCTCGACGGTGTCGATGGCCTGTTCCACGTCGGCATCGGTGACGCGGACGGCGCGGTGGCCGAATTCCTCGATCACCAGTTCGGCGGTGTCGGCGTCGATGGTCTGGTTCATCGTGACCATCATGCCCATCTTCATCAGCGCCTTGACCACATCGGCGGCGCGTTCCGCCATCCGGTTGGCCAGTTCGCTGACGACGATGGTTTCAGGCAGCTGCACGTCGCGCACCTGCTTTTCGGCCTTGTGGCCCAGACCCAAGGCTTTCGCCCGGGCTTTTTCCTGCTTGCGCTTCATCGCGGCAAGGCTGCGAGTCCGGCCGCCTTCGCCATCCAGCGCGGCGGTCAGCGTCAGCTTGCCGGAACGGCGGCCATCGTCGCCCTTGCCCTTGTTGCCGCGGTCGGTGGCGCGGTCCTCGCGCTCACGATCCGTCTTGCGCGGGGACAGGCCGGGCTTGGCATCGCCGCCGGCAGCACCGGGCTTCGGCCGGCTCTGGCCGGTCGAGCGGTCGGTCGGCGTGGCTTCGGCCGGAGCGGGATCGGCCGGCTCCGCCGCCTTGGCGGGCTGGCGGCGCTGCGTGCCGAGGATTTCCGCCCTGCGGGCGGCGGCGCGGTTCTTCGCCTCTTCCTCGGCTTCGCGCTTCTGGCGCTCTTCCTCTTCGGCACGGGCGCGCAGCGCGGCCTCGCGCTGGCGATCCTCGCGTTCCTTCGCCTCGATCTCCTCGCGGCGGCGCTGGCGGTCTTCCTCGCGCTGGCGTTCCTCTTCGGCGCGCTTGGCGGCCTCTTCCTGTTCGCGGGCCTTGGCCTGACGCAGGGCGTCGAGACGGCGCTGCATCTCGGCTTCGGAAATCCCGGCAGGACGGCGCGACGGATCGCCCGACACCGGCGAGGTGCCGCCAGCCGAAGCCGAACCGCCCGGCGCGCCCGCAGGCTTTGCCGCCGGAACGACCACGCGCTTGCGCTTGGTCTCCACCACCACCGCATGGGTCCGGCCGTGCGAGAAGCTTTGCTTCACCTGACCGGAACGGGGGGCGCTCCCCAACCCAAGGGGTTTCTTGCCGTCACTATCGCTCATGCGTCCTACGTATCCTTCCCGGCGGTCGTTCCGCCGTCATGCCCGCCTGCTTCCGCACGAAGCCCGGCAAGCCTTGCCGCTTCCTCTACAACACGGGTCGTGAGTCCACCAGCCGCAAGCGCCGCGTGTATGGCACGTTCGCGCCCGAAAGCCAAACCGATTTCCCCTGCCGTCAGGCAGGAAATCAGGCTGTTTTCGCCCTCTGGCGCCCGCAGCTTGGTCTTTCCCCGCTCCGACCCGTCGCTGGCCTGGATCAGCGCCACCGCGCGGCCCCCGACCAGCCAATCCTTCACCTTCTCGTAGCCCGTCACCGCATCCCCGGCCTTGCGGGCCATCGACAGCAGTTCCAGCACACGCTTCGCCAGCAGGGTCTCGACCAGATCGGCCAGCCCCTCCGGCACCTTCACCGGCTGCCGCGCCGCCCGGGCGAACAGGCCCTTGCCCCCCGCCCGGTCCAGCGCCGCCCGGGTCGAGGCGACATAGATCCCCCGCCCCGGCAGCTTGGCCGCCACATCCGGCACCACGGAAGAATCGGGCCCGACGACGAAACGGATCAGCCCCGCCTTGGGGCTGACCTCGCCGGTCGCAATGCATTTGCGTTCCGGCTCGTCCCGCAGTTTCTCCCGGCCGCCGCGCGTCATGGCGCGTGTCCCAGGGCCTGAAATCAGGCCCCGGCCTCCTGGTCTTCTTCGGCCTCGGCAGGCTCTGCCTCGGCCAGCATCTCGGTCGGGTCGACCCAACCCAGCAGCACGCGCGCCGTCATGATCAGGTGCTGCGCCTCTTCCAGGCTCATATCGAAGGGTTCGAGGATGCCCTCGTCCTTCTTGCGCTGGCCGTTTTCCGTGGTCCAGCCGCCGGCCAGTTCCCAGTCGGCGCAGGTGGCGAAGTCTTCAAGCGTCTTGATGCCGTCCTTGGCCAGCGCCTCAAGCATCTGGGGTGTCAGGCCGTCGAATTCAACAAGGCTGTCCTCGACACCCATCGAACGGGCCGCTTCCAGCGCCTTTTTCGCCTGTTCCTCAAGGAAGTCGCGGGCGCGGGCCTGAAGTTCCTCGGCCGTGCCCTCATCGAAGCCGTCGATGGACAGAAGCTCGTCCTGCTCGACATAGGCCACTTCTTCCAGGTTGGTGAAGCCCTCGGCCACCAGAAGCTGCGCCATCATCTCGTCCACGTCCAGCGTGTCCATAAACAGCTTGGTGCGCTCGGCGAATTCGGCCTGGCGGCGGGTCGATTCCTCGGCCTCGGTCAGGATGTCGATGTCCAGACCCGTCAGTTGCGACGCCAGCCGCACGTTCTGGCCGCGCCGCCCGATGGCCAGCGACAGCTGCTCGTCCGGCACCACGACCTCGATCTTGCCGGCGTCTTCATCCACCACGACCTTCGACACCTGCGCCGGTTGCAGCGCATTCACAAGGAAGGTGGCCTGGTCCTGGTTCCACGGGATGATGTCGATCTTCTCGCCCTGAAGCTCGTTCACCACGGCCTGCACGCGGCTGCCGCGCATGCCGACGCAGGCGCCCACCGGGTCGATGGCGTTGTCGTAGGAGATGACGGCGATCTTGGCGCGGCTGCCCGGGTCGCGGGCTACGGCCTTGATCTCGATGATGCCGTCGTAGATCTCCGGCACTTCCATCTTGAACAGTTCCGCCATGAACTGCGGATCGGTGCGGGAAAGGAAGACCTGCGGGCCGCGGGCCTCGCGGCGCACGTCCTTGATGTAGCAGCGGATGCGGTCGCCGATGCGATAGGCCTCGCGGCCGATCTTCTCGTTCCGGCGCAGGATGCCCTCGCCCCGGCCGATATCGACGATGACGTTGCCGTATTCCTCGCGCTTGACCACGCCGTTGATGATCGAGCCCTTGCGGTCCTTGAATTCCTCGAACTGGCGATCCCGCTCGGCCTCGCGCACCTTTTGCAGGATGACCTGCTTGGCCGATTGCGCGGCGATCCGGCCCAGATCGACGGGGGGCACCTCATCGACGATCTCGTCGCCGATCTGCGGGTCGGCCAGGTAGCTCTTGGCCTGTTTCACCGTCAGCTGGGCGTGGTGGTTCTCCAGTTCCTCGTCGGGAACCACGGTGCGGATGCGGGCAAAGCTGGCGCGGCCGGTCTTGCGGTCGATCTTCACCCGGATGTCCATTTCCGCGCCGTAGCGGGACTTGGCGGCCCGGGCGAGGCTGTCCTCCATCGCCTGGATCACCAGATCCGGGTCGATCATCTTTTCCCGCGCCACCGCCTCGGCGGTTTGCAGAAGCTCCAGCTGGTTGGCCGAAGTGATTGCCATGGGCCCTACTCCCTAGTGTTTGGTCTCGGGGGCATCCTCTTCCCCGTCGATCTCTTCGATCTCGTCAAAGCCGCCGTCTTCCGGCAGCGCCACCTTCTTCTGCCGCAGCATCTCGGCGATCAGTTCATCGGTCAGGATCAGCTTGGCATCCGACAGCCAGTCGAACTGCAACCCGATGGTCATGTCCTGCCCGGCTTCCTCGATCTCGATCAGCACTTCCTCGCCCTCGACCCCCATCAGCCCGCCCTTGAAGCGGCGGCGGCCGTCGATCAGCTCGGTCGTCTCGATGCGGGCTTCCCAGCCCTTCCACATCTCGAAATCCTTCAGCCGGGTCAGCGGCCGGTCTATGCCGGGGGAAGAGACCTCAAGCACGTAATTGTCCTCGATCGGGTCTTCCACGTCGAGAACGGCCGAGACGGCGGTGGAGATCCTGCTGCAATCCTCGACCCCGATGCCGCCTTCGGGCCTGTCGGCCATGATCTGCAGGGTGCGCTGCACCTTGCCATGCCCGCCCATCAGGCGCAGCCGGATCAGCTCATACCCCAGGCCCTCGATCACCGGCTGCACGATGTCGGCGAGGCGGCGGTCGATGGCGGTCTTGGCGATCAGATCGGTCATGGGTTCCTTGAAAACAAAAAAGCGGACCCAGCGGCCCGCTTGCTTTTCCGGTTGCTTCGAGTTTGGACCCCGAAGCGGCTGTTGAAGGCCATATAGGCCGGCCGGGGTGAGTCTGCAAGCCCGGATCGTGGGCTACAGCACCGGCGCGCGGTCTATCCGCGACAACGCCTCGTTCACGTCCAGCACCAGGCCGCGGATGCCGGTCACGCCGAAGCCTTGCAGGCGAGTAGTGTGCATGGCCAGATAGGCCTCCGCCTCGGGGCGCGAGGCAAAGGCGTAGACGCCGCCGGCGATGCCCTGGGCGGGGTCCTCGGTCCAGTATTTGAACAGGAAGCCGGGCTCCTGCACGATGGATTGCGCAAGCCCCTCGAAAGCCGCGACCATCTCGGCGCCCCAAGGGCCCTGATGCGGAAAATCCACCTGAACCAGCGTGATCGCCATGGTCTCCCCCTGCGATTGCCGCACCAGTCTAGGCGCGGCGCGGCGAGTCTGGCAACAGGGCCGCGGCCCGCGGCGGAACATCGCGGCGAAACGGCACAAGGAACAAGAAAAATCACCGGCTTGGGCGATGCGCGGCCCGCCGCGCCATTCTGCCGAGTCCAGTTGCCCTTCCCCGCCGGGCAAACCATAATCGGCGGCGAACAGGTCGGGGGGCGTTCGGTGAGGCGGTCAGGTCCAGGCAGGCGCAAGACGGTCCCTGCAATCGCCCTTGCGGCGGCGCTTCTGGCGGCGGCCCTGCCGGGGCCTTCCCCGGCGCTGGACGGGCTGGATTTCACGGTGGTCGGGAAGGACAAGGGCGACAGCCTTGCCAAGACCCTGCGAAGCGCCTCGCTGCTGCTGACGCAGAGGGCGGACGGGGCGACCGATCCCGCCGATCTTTTCGCCGCCGCCCGGGCCGATTACGCCCGCATCCTTGGCGCGCTTTATGCCGAGGGGCATTACTCGGCCACCATCTCGATCCGCATCGACGGGCAGGAGGCCGCCAATATCCCGGCGCTGAACGTGCCCTCCCGCATCGGGCGGATCACCGTCACCGTGGACCCCGGCCCACGCTTCGCCTTCGGCACCACCCGGATCGCGCCGCTGGCCCCCGACACCGAGCTGCCCGAGGATTTCGCCCCCGGCCAGCCCGCCCGCAGCACCCTTGTCGCCGGCGCCGTGGACGCCGCCACCCTGGCCTGGCGCGAGGCGGGGCACGCCAAGGTCGCCATCGCCTCGGAAGACGTGGTGGCCGACCACGCCCGCCGCACCCTGTACACCGACATCCGCCTGGCCCCCGGCCCCGCCCTGCGCTTCGGCCCGGTCACGGTGGAGGGCGAACAAAGGATGCGCGAGCGGCGGATCATCAAGATCGCCGGACTGAAATACGGCGAGCGTTTCAGCCAGACCGAACTGGACCGCGCCGCACAGCGGCTGCGGCGGACGGGCATCTTCCGCTCGGTCACGCTGACCGAGGCGGAGGCGCCGGTTTCCGGCGACCTGCTGCCGATCGGCATCAGCGTGATCGAGGAAAAGACCCGCCGCTATTCCATCGGGGCCGAGCTTTCCAGCATCGACGGGCTGTCGCTCTCCGGCTACTGGCTGCACCGCAACCTGACCGGCGGCGGCGAGCGGCTGAAGATCGAGGGCAGCGTCACCAACATCGGCTCGGGCGAAAGCGGGGTGGACTACGGCATCGGCATCACGCTGGACCGTCCGGCCACGATCACCGCCGACACCACGGCCAGCCTGACGCTGCGCTACGACCATCTGGACGAGGTGGACTATTACGCCGATGTCGCCGAATTCGGACTGGGCTTCACCCATCACTTCTCGGACCAGCTGACGGCAAGGGCGGGGATCAACTACGAACATGCCGAGGGCAGGGACCCCGGCGGCAGCTTCCAATACCGCAGCCTTTCGCTGCCGCTCGGCGCGACATGGGACCGGCGCGACAAACCCACCGACGCCCGCAAGGGGTTCTACATCGACGCCGGGGCCAAGCCCTTCTCGGGCTTCGGCACCACCGGATCGGGCATCAGGCTGACCTTCGACGGCCGCGCCTACCGCAGCTTCGGCGAAAACGACCGGGTGACGCTGGCCGGGCGGATGCAACTGGGCGCCATCCTCGGGTCAAGCCTGCTGGAGACGCCGCGGGACGACCTGTTCTTCTCGGGCGGCGGCGGCACGGTGCGCGGCCAGCCCTACCGCAGCCTTGGCGTGGCGGTGAACCGCGGCTTCGGACCGGACTTCCTGATCGGCGGCACCCACATGGCCGTGGCCTCGGCCGAGGTGCGCACGCGGGTGACGGAGAAGATCGGCGTGGTCGGCTTCGTCGATGCCGGGCAGATCGGCGACAGCTTCTCGGGCGGCCTGAGCGACTGGCACGCCGGCGCGGGTCTGGGCCTGCGGTACGAGACCGGCTTCGGCCCGATCCGGCTGGACGTGGCGGCCCCGGTCCACGGCGCCACCGGCGACGGGGTGCAGATCTACATCGGCCTGGGGCAAAGCTTCTGATGCGCGCCGCCGTCCTGCCCCTTTGCATTGCCCTGCTGCTGCCCGGCGCCGTGCTGGCGCAGGAGGACGACCGCAGCTATCTGACCGCCTTCCTCGAGGACAACCTCTCGGGCGCGGGCCGCCAGGTCACCATCACCGGCTTCGAGGGGGCTCTGTCCTCGCGCGCGACGATCACCCGGCTTGAGATCGCCGACGATACCGGGATCTGGATCACGCTGGACGGGGTGGTGCTGGACTGGTCGCGCTCATCCCTGCTGTCCGGCAAGGTGGTGGTGAACGAGCTGTCGGCCGACACGATCACGCTGGCCCGCCTGCCCGAGGCCGGGGACGACGGCCTGCCCTCGCCCGAGGCGACGCCCTTCGCCCTGCCGGAACTGCCGGTCTCGATAGAGATCGACAAGGTCGAGGCGGCGAAGATCGTCCTTGGCGCGCCGGTGCTGGGCGAAACGGTGGAGGGGCGGCTGGAAGCCTCGCTCTCGCTGTCCGGCGGAGACGGCAAGGCCGCGCTGGTGCTGGAACGGACGGACGGGCCGGAAAGCCGGATCGCGCTGGACGCCAGTTACTCCAACGCCAGCGGCGAACTGGCGCTGGACCTGACGGCGCAGGAAGAGGCAGAGGGAATCGCCGCCCGGCTTCTGGGCCTGCCGGGCCATCCCTCGGTGGACCTGACCATCAAGGGGGAGGGCACCCTGGCCGATTTCACCGCCGAGGTGCGGCTGGCCAGCGACGGACAGGAACGGCTGGCCGGGCCGATCACGCTGACCCTCGGCGCGGCGGAAGAGACGCAGTTTTCGGCCCGGCTGACGGGCAACCTCGCCCCGCTTTTCCTGCCGGACTACGCCGATTTCCTTGGCGACCGGGTGGCGCTGGACGTGGCCGGTTCGCGCTGGCCCTCGGGCCGCGTGGTGCTGGACCGGCTGGCGATGCAGACACGCGCCCTGCAGCTTTCGGGCAGCGCCACCGTGGCGGGCGACGGCCTGCCCGAAGCCTTCGACCTGAAGGCGCTGATCGCCGGAGAGGACGGCCGCCCGGTGCTGCTGCCGCTGACGGGGGAAGGCAGGACATGGCTGCGCCGGGGCGAGATCGCGCTGGCCTTCGATTCGACCCGGGACAACGGCTGGAAAGGCAGCGCCAGCCTGCTGGGGCTGGAGACCGGGGGGCTGCGGCTGGGCAATGCCGGGATCAAGGGATCGGGCCGGATCGGCCGGGTGGCGGGCCTCGCCAGCCTTGGTGCCACGCTGGATTTCACCGCGACCGGCCTCGCGCTGGCGGATGGGGCGATGCAGAAGGCGCTTGGCTCCGCGCTTTCCGGCAAGGCCGTGCTGTCCTACCGGCAGGGCAACGGCGCGCTGTCCCTGCCGCAACTGGAACTGAAGGGCGAGGACTACCGCGCCAACGGCCGCCTGCAGGTCGAGGGGCTGGACTCCGGCCTGATGACCAGCGGCACGATCACCCTGACCGCCGACGATCTGTCGCGCTTTGGCGATCTGGCGGGGATGGATCTGGGCGGATCGGGCACGGTGGTGCTGGAAGGGCAGGCCAGCCGCCTGTCGGGCGCCTTCGACGTGGTCTTCGAGGCGGTCACGCAGGGGCTGCGCACCGGCATCTTGCAGGCGGACCGGCTGACGGCAGGGGAAACCCGGCTGGCGCTTTCCGCGGTGCGGGACGAGACCGGCACCACGCTGCGCTCGCTGGACCTGACGGCGGGCGGGCTGGCGCTGACGGCGGGCGGCAAGCTCTCCACCCAGGGCCACGACCTGAAGGGGCAGGTGACGCTGGCCGACCTGTCCGCGCTGGACCCGCAATGGGGCGGGGGGCTGACGGCGGAAGCCAGCTTCACCGGCACGGCCGGCAACGGCCAACTTGCACTGAACGGGCAGGGGCGCAGCCTGCGGATCGGGCAGGCGGATGTCGACAAGCTGCTGGCCGGGCAGACGGCGGTGGATGCGACGGTGGCGATCCGCGAGGACGGGTTCTTCCTGACCTCGGCCACGCTGGACGGCGCCAACCTGCAGGCCGAGGCCAAGGGCACGGCGGGCAGCGACGAATTGCAGGTGACGGGCCGGCTGCGCGACCTGTCGCTGCTGGTCGCGGGCTATCCCGGCCCGGTCAGCCTGTCGGGGCGGCTGACGCCCACCGGCGACGGCGCGACCATGGACCTGCGGGTGATGGGCCCGGCCTCCATCGACGCGCGGGTGGCCGGGCGGATTTCCGGCACCACGGCCGACCTGACGCTGCAAGGCACGGCGGATGCGGCGCTGGCCAATGCCGCGGCCGATCCGATGACGCTGGCGGGCGGGCTGCGGATGGACCTTGCCCTGCGCGGTCCGTTTGCGCTGTCCTCGCTGTCGGGCCGCGTCACCCTGTCGGGCGGGCGCGTCGCCTATCCGCTGGCCGGGTTCTCGCTGCAACGGACCGAGGTCACGGCCGACCTGTCCGGCGGGCAGGCCCGGATCGCCGCCACCGCGGACCTGACGGCGGGGGGGCGGCTGCGGCTGGGCGGCACCCTTGACCTGACGCCGCCGCTGGAATCGGCGCTGGACCTTGAACTTCAATCCCTGCACCTGCGCGATGCCGAGCTTTACGACACCACCGTCTCGGGCCAGTTGCGGATCGCCGGGCCGCTGCTGGGCCGGGCCGCGCTGACCGGCCGGATCCGGCTGGGCGAGACCGAACTAATCGTGCCCTCGACCGGCTTCGCCAGCGCGGCGGACCTTGAGGCGATCCGCCATGTCAACGACAGCGCCGCCGTCCGCGCCACCCGCGCCCGCGCCGGGGTGGGCGCCGGGGGCGCAGGCGGCGGGCAGACCGGCGGCAGCGGGCCGGACTGGGCGCTGGACGTGCTGATCGAGGCGCCCAACCGCATCTTCCTGCGCGGCCGGGGGCTGGACGCGGAACTGGGCGGATCGGTCCGGCTGGGCGGCACATTGCGCGCCATCTCGCCCTCTGGCGCCATCGAACTGATCCGGGGGCGGCTGGACCTTCTGGGCAAGCGGCTGAACCTGACCGAGGCCAGCCTGGTGCTGGAGGGCGACCTTGTGCCCTACCTGAGCGTCACCGCCTCGAACGAGACCGATGACGTGACCAGCATGGTCAGGATCACGGGTCCGGTGAACGCGCCCGAGGTCACCTTCAGCTCCAACCCCGAACTGCCGCAGGAAGAGGTGCTGGCCTGGCTGTTGTTCGGGCGCGGGCTGGAATCGATCTCGCCCCTGCAAGCCGCGCAACTGGCCAATGCGGTGGCCACTCTGGCGGGCCGCGGCGGCGTGGGCGTGATCTCGAAGCTGCGCAAGGGATTCGGTTTCGACGACCTTGACGTGCAGACGTCGGAGGACGGCACCGCATCGGTCAGCGCGGGCAAATACATCTCGCGCAACGTCTATACCGAGATCGAGGTGGATCAGGACGGCAAGTCGCAGATCAACCTGAACCTGGACCTGAGGAGGGGCGTGACGGTGAAGGGCCGCGTCGGATCGGACGGCGACAGCGGCATCGGGATCTTCCTGGAGCGGGATTACTAGCATTCAGTGCAGCCTGGCCGGGCGGGATAAGGCGAGGCGCTGCCTCGCCCCCGCGCGCGTTTGCAGGTTCCGCAGCAGACGGTTCAGCCCGAGACCACGAGGGGCAAGGCAAGGTCACGCCCCGGCGATCGCAACGCGCGGCGGGGGCGGCGTCGTCTGCCGGGGCCGGACCAGCAGCATCGACAGCGCCCACAGCGCATCGGCATCGCCGGTGGCCATGCACCGGATCAGCCCGCGCATGGCATCGGCCATCTCCTCTTCGGACAGGCTTTCCTCGGCGGCGCGCAGAATCTTGGGATGGGGCGTCGGCAGAAGGCCGTGGCCGATCAGCAGCTCTTCATGCAGCTTCTCGCCCGGGCGCAGGCCGATCACCCTGATCTCGATATCGCCATCGGGATTGACCCCGTCGCGCAGGGTATAGCCCGCACCCTGGATCATCTGCTCGGCCAGATGGCGGATGCGGACCGGCTTGCCCATGTCCAGCACGAAGACATCGGCCAAAGGCTCTGGCCCGGCATCCTCGAAAGACCCGGCCAGCAGGACCAGCTTCGACGCCTCGGCGATGGTCATGAAATAGCGCGTCACGTCGTCATGGGTCAACGTCACCGGCCCGCCCCGCGCGATCTGTTCGCGGAACAGCGGGATGACCGAACCCGAGGACCCCAGCACATTGCCGAAACGAACGATGGAAAAATGCGTGACCCGGCCACGCCTTGCACGGTCCTGCACCACCAGTTCCGCCAGCCGCTTGCTGGCCCCCATGACGTTCGACGGCCGCACCGCCTTGTCGGTGGAGACCAGCACGAAGCGGCGGACGCCCTGCTGCACACAGGCATCGGCCAGCATCCGGGTGCCGAAGACATTGTTGGCAATTCCCGCCACCGGGTTCTGCTCGACCAGCGGCACGTGCTTGTAGGCGGCGGCGTGGAAGACCGTGTCGACCCCGTGCTCTGCCAGCACCGCCCGGATCAACCGCGCATCGGTGACAGAGCCGAGGACCGGCACGATTTCGGTGCCACCACCGCCCGCAGCTTCCATCAGGTCGTGCAGGTCGCGCTCGATGGTATAAAGCGCCAGTTCGGAAATCTCGTACAGCACCAGCCTGCGCGGGTGCTGGGCGACCAGTTGCCGGCACAGTTCTGACCCGACCGACCCGCCCGCACCGGTGACCACCACCACCTTGCCCGCATAGCCCGAGGCGCCGGTCTCCAGCATCCCGTCCAGATGGCTACGGCCCAGAAACCGGCCCGGGGGCACCGGGGTCAGCGATTCGACCAGTTGCTCGATCCCCACCAGTTGGGCGAAAGAGGGCAGCGCCTGCACGCCAAGGCCAAGCGCCTGCAACCGGCGCGAGATCCGCGCCTGCTTCGGGGCCGACAGCGAGGGCATCGCCAGCAGCGCCCGGGTGATGCCGAACCGGCGCACCAGCCGCTCGATCTGCTGCGCGGGATGGATGCGCCTGCCCATCAACCGCCGCCCCTGCAAAGCGGGATCGTCGTCGATGAAGGCGACGACGGTGATGGTCTCGTGCGATTGCAGGGCCGAGGCCAGTTGCTGCCCGGTCCTGCCCGCGCCATAGATCAGCACCCGGGTCCGCGGCCGGTCCATGGCAAGCACCCAGAGCAGCACCTTCAGCATCGCCGCCCGCACGAGGATCGCCGCAAGGAACAGCGCCATCAGGAAGGTGATCGTGCCTGCCACGGGAAGCCCCATCCCCGGCAGCAGCGTCAGCGACAGGGTGCCCGCGCCGACCATCAGCACATAGGGCAGGATGCCGTTCGCGGTGAAGGAGGCATAGGTCTTCAGCTTGACCCGGGGCAGGCCCGCGGCCAGCGAGGCCATGGCCCCCAGAACGGCCAGCGCCGGGAACAGCACCGCCAGCCGCCAAAGCTGCGCCTGCGGCCAGACGCCATCGACCAGAAGCGTGGTCAACAAGAAGCAAAGCGGCACGATCGCCGCATCCGCAAGCAGGATCACCACCGCCTTCTGCAGCCGCGTCATCCCCCGCTCGAACCCAAGCAGGACTGTCCGAACTGATTTCATTCTGGTACCTGACACGGCACTCTTTAAAAAATGGTTAAGCAACTTGAGGTTGCGATTGCGGGCAAAGCCCATGGAGGCGGCTACCGGCGAAGAAGCTGCGCCAGTGTTTCCCGGATCAGCGCCGCATCCAGGCACAGGCTGCGGTGGCGCTGATAGATCAGGTCCAGCCGCGCCTTGCGGGGCACGCAGCGGCGGCCATAGGTGGCGTCGGTCTCCTCCGCCGTGCGGCAGCGGGACAGAAGCCGCTCCTCATGCCTGCGGAAATGCAGGGTCGCCATCCCGGTCAGCCCGGGGCGCGAGCGCAGGACACGGGCGTAAAGCCCGGGGAAAAGCTCGACATAGCGGCGCAACGGCGGGCGGGGGCCGACGAAGCTCATGTCTCCCTTCAGGATGTTCCAGAGCTGCGGGATCTCATCAAGCCGCAGCCTGCGCAGGATGGCGCCCGCGCGGGTGATCCGCGCCGCCTTGTCCCCACCGGAAACGCCGCTGTCCCCGGCCTCCTGCCGCATGGTGCGGAACTTCCACAGGGCGAAGGCCCGGTCCGGCGCGCGCATCCGCTCGGACACATGGAACACCGGCCGCCCGTCCTCGGCCAGCAGCCAAAGCGCGATCAGGGCCGAGGGCAGCAGCAGGACGGCCCCCAGAAGCAGGGCAAGCGCGATGTCGAACAGGCGCTTGGCCGGGGTCATGCCAGCACCCCGCGCGCCCATTCGGCCTCTTCGGCCAGCCGGGCCGGGTCGGCGGGCGGCAGCGGCAGGATCTTTTGCAGCAGCACCGTGTCCTGCGTGGCGACTGGCACCGCGGCGGGGGTTGCGCCATAACGCCAGCGCAATCCGCTGGCCTTCAGCAGAGCGGCCATCGACAGCGGCGGGGATTGGGCAAGGTTCAGCACCGGCGGCAGGTCGCGCAGGCACAGCGCGGCCAAGGCCTGCGCCAGCACCCGCGCCCCGATCCACGACCGCAGCGGACTGCCGGGCTGCCCCGGAACCGGATGCAGCAGGATTTCCCCCGGCCCGCGCGGCCCCAGCAGCGCATCGACCCCGGCGATGTTGCCGGGCCGCAGGATGGTGACCGGCGTGTGCGATTGCGCGCGGACCAGAGCCTCGGCCTCGGCCTTGCTGCGGCCATAGGGACTGGACGGGGCCAGCGGGGTCGCCTCGGCCCACGGACCACCGGGCGGATAGACTGCCGCGGAGGACATGAACAGAAGCCGCCGCGCCCCGGTCTCACGGCACATCTGCAGCAGCGGCGGCACCAGAGCGACATTGCGCCGCATCGCGCGGTGGCGGTCCTGCGGCGTCACCCCGGCCAGATGCAGGACGACCGCACCGCGGGGCAAACCCTTGGGCGAATCCGCCAGCATGTCCCATTGCACCGGAAGCCCGGCGCCCCGCCCGGTCCAGACCGGACGCAGGGGCACCCCGTCCTTCCATGCAGCCCGCAGGATACGGCCCAACCGGCCGCCCGCCCCGGTAACGATCAGATCAACCACCCGGGGCCAACTCCACAACGATAACTCATTACCAACCACAGGCCGATTGACGATCAACCGATGCAAACTATGATTGTTCGGCCCGTCTTGTCCATCCGCCGGACAGACGGGACCGGAGTGGTGTATGAAGTTTGTTGCCGTTGTTCCCGCCGCCATGTTGGCGGCATCCCTTGCATTCACGGGCGGGTGCAGCCTTCCCAAAGGCGCGGGGCAGGCGGGCCAGATCCTTGCCGGAGCCGGGAACGAGGACGCCGATTTCGCCGTGGTGCGGATCGACAGGACGACCGCCGGCGCCATCGCGAACTGGCCCGGGCCAGAGAAAAGCATGGCCCCGACCGACTGGATCGGCAACAGCCGCGGCCCCGCCGGCAACCTGATCGCGGCGGGCGACAAGGTCGACATCACCATCTGGGAAACCGGCGAGGGCACGCTGCTGACCATGCCGGGCCAGAAGGTGGCGGCGCTGCCGAGGCTGACCGTCTCGCCCGACGGCAGCGTGTTCCTGCCCTATGCCGACAAGGTCCATATCGCCGGGATGACGCCCGACAAGGCGCGCGAGACGATACAGGCCCGGCTTGCCCCCATCGCCCCGGCGGCGCAGGTGCTGATCGCCCATGCCCCGGGCCGCAAGTCCACCGTCGACCTGATCTCCGGCGTTCCCCGGCCCGGCTCCTTCCCGCTGCCGGACCGCGATTTCACCGTGCTTGGCCTGCTGGCTCTTGGCGGCGGCATTCCCGAAAGCACCGTGAACCCCCGTGTCCAGCTTATGCGCGGCGGCAAGCTTTATTCGATCCCGGCCGCCCGGCTGCTGAAGGACCCGGCGCTGGACACCACCCTGCGCGGCGGCGACAAGGTCTATGTCGAACCGGACGAGCGTTACTTCCTGTCGCTGGGCGCGGCGGGGCGCGAGGCTCAGATTCCCTTCCCGCAGGACCGGATCACCGCGCTGGACGCGCTGGCGCTGATCGGCGGGCTGAACGACGGGCGGGCGGACGCCAAGGGCATCCTTGTCCTGCGCGACTACCCGGCCAGGGCGCTGCGGACGGACGGCAGCGGGCCGTCGAAGCGGCGCACGGTCTTCGTCATCGACATGACCACCGCCGACGGCCTGTTCAGCGCGGGTGAGTTCGCCATCCAGCCGAAGGATGTGGTGATGGTGACGGAAAGCCGGGTCGCCTCGGCCAGCGTGGTGCTGGGGATCATCGGCTCGATCATGGGGATTTCCCGCACGGCGCAGGCGATCGGCACCAACGAATAGGGTCAGCCGTCGCCTTCCAGCCGGGCGCGCAATTCGCGCAGCACCGGCAGCACCTGACGCACGCGGTCGGCCCCCAGCGCCTCGACCACATCGGCGATCAGCGGCACCACGGCCTGCACGGCGGCATCGCGCGCCGCCCGTCCGGCCGGGCTGATCGCCACGAACTTGCGGCGGGCATCGTCCCAGTCGGGGCGGATATGCACATGGCCCGCCCATTCCAGCTTGGCCAGCGTGTTGGTCATCGCGCCGCGTGTCACATGGAAGGCCTTCGCCAGTTGCGCCGGGCTGCGTTCGTCGTTCACCCGCGCCAGATGATTCAGCACCGAGAAATGCGACAGCTCCATCCCCCGCGGCAGAATCTTCGACACACGGTTGCGCGCCAGCTGGTCGGCCATGAACAACTCGCCGAACAGCGCGACGGCGATGTCGTCGATGCGGTCGGGGGTCTTTTCCGCCGCGCTCATGGTCCCGTGAACTCCCTGTCGTGCGCCAGCGAGGGCACCCGGCCCCGCGCCGCAGCGATCTGCGAAAGGTCCAGATCGACCAGAGTCACCCCCGGATCGGTTCCCGCATCGGCAAGCACTTCGCCCCAGGGCGCGACGGCCAGCGAATGGCCATGGGTGCGGCGGCCCTTGCCATGCGCCTCGGCATGGAAACCGGTCTGCGCCGGGGCAAGGACGAAGCATCCGGTCTCGATGGCACGGGCGCGGACCAGCGTCTCCCAATGCGCGGCGCCGGTGATGTGGTTGAAGGCGGCGGGGATGGTGATCACCTGCGCCCCGCCCTGCGCCAGACGGCGGTAAAGCTGCGGAAAGCGCAGGTCGTAGCAGACACTCATCCCGATCTTCGCCCAGCCCGCATCCGCCACCACCGCCTGCGCACCGGGGCGATAGGCCGAGCTTTCGCGGTAGACCTCGGTCTCGGACACGTTCACGTCGAACATGTGGATCTTGTCGTAGCGGGCGGCGATGGTGCCATCCGGGGCGATCAGGAAGCTGCGGTTGGCGAAGCGGCCATCCTCGTCCTGCGTCAAGAGGCCCAGAGAGCCGATCAGCAGCCAGATGCCATGCTCCTTCGCCGTCCGGCGCAGGGCGGACAGCGTTTCGTCCGTCTCTTCGCTGCGGAAGATGGCGCGCTGGTGGTCGCGGCTGGAGGACAGGCAATTCGTCATCTCGGGCGTCAGGACGAAACCCGCGCCGCCTTCGACGGCCTGACGGATGAACGCTTGCGTCGCCTCCAGATTGGCGGCGGGGTCGTCGGTGACGGTCAACTGGATCAGGGCGGCGCGCATCAGTCGGCCAGCAGCGGGTCGAGCCGCCCCTGATGCTCCAGCAGATGCAGGTCGTCGCTGCCGCCGACATGGGTTCCGCCGATGAAGATCTGCGGCACCGTGCGCCGCCCGCCCGCGCGGGCCGTCATCGCCTGCCGCAGGTCGTGGTCGCGGCTGACATCGGTTTCGGTGTAGGCCACGCCCTTCTTCTGCAACAACCGCTTGGCGGCAAGACAGTAGGGGCAGAAGGGGGTGGTGTAGATCTCGACCGTTTTCATGGCGCATCCCTTGTCCGGGTGGGACTATAGGGATTTAGGCATCCTTCGCAACGCGCGCCAGCGCCAGCACGTCCACGTGAGAGGCCCCGGCGGCAAGGCAGGCCGTGGCCGCTGCGGAAAAGGTCGCGCCCGAGGTCATCACGTCATCGACGATCAGCACGGGCCTGCCTTCGATCCGGGCACGGCGGCGGGGATGGACGGCGAAGGCGCCGCGCAGGTTGGCAAAGCGGTCCTCGCGGCTGCGCCCCTCCTGGCTGCCCGTATTGCGGCGGCGAAGCAGCAGGTCGGGGCAATGCTCCAGCCCCGTCTCACGGGCCAGCGCGGCGGACAAGAGCGCCGCCTGATTGTATTTGCGCCGAATCAGCCGCCACCAGTGCAGCGGCACCGGAGCCACTACGGTATCCGACTGCAACACCGGCGCAGCGGCCTGCTTCAGCCAGACAGCGGCGGGGCGGGCCAGTTCCATCCTGTCGCCATGCTTCAGCGCCAGAACGATTCGCCTTGCGTTGTCGCGGTAAAGAAGCGCCGCGCGGCCTGTGGACCACGGGCGTTCCATCGCAAGGCAATCATCGCACAGGACATCCTGCCCGTCCTCTCCCGCGACGGGGCTGCCGCATTTGCAGCAGACCAGACCCGAGATGAAGGGCGTATCGCGCCAGCAGGCGGGGCAGAGGCCGAAATCGCTGGCCACCAGCGCGTTGCAACTGATGCATTGCGGCGGGTAGATCGCCGCGATCGCCCTTTGCAAGCTCATCCCCGCCCCCTATGGTCCGCCGCCATGACCAAGGCCCCCCCTCTGACCGACCGCCCCGCGCTGAAGCGTAACCGCGCCCGCGCGCTGGCCCTACCCGCCCCGGCGCTGTTCCTGCACGAGACCGCCGTGGACGAGGTCAAGGAAAGGCTGGAAACGGTTAACAGAACCTTTACCGATGCCGCCGTGGTGACGGGTTTTCCGGCGCTGTGGCAAAGCGCCCTGCCGCAAGCGCGGGTGGTGGCGGATGCCGAGGTGCTGGACCTTGCCCCCGCCAGCCTGGACCTCGTGGTCCACGCCATGGCGCTGCATTGGGCCAATGATCCGGTGGGCCAGATCGTGCAATGCCGCCGGGCGCTGCGGCCCGACGGGCTGTTCCTGGCGCTGTTCTTCGGCGGCCAGACCCTGCAGGAACTGCGCGCCGCGCTGGCTGAGGCCGAGGCCGAGGTGACCGGCGGCCTTTCCCCCCGCGTCCTGCCGATGGGCGAGATCCGCGACCTTGGCGCGCTTCTGCAACGCGCGGGACTGGCGCTGCCGGTGGCGGACAGCTTCACGCAGCGGGTGCTTTACCGCGACGCCTTCCACCTGATGCAGGACCTGCGCGCCATGGGCGAGGGCAATGCGCTGGCCGCCCGCCTGCGCCGCCCGACCCGCCGCGCCGTGCTGCTGCGCGCGGCTGAGATCTACGCGCAGGCCCATGCCGGGCAGGACGGCCGCATCCCCGCAACCTTCGAGATTCTCTGCCTGACCGGCTGGGCCCCGCATGACAGCCAGCAAAAGCCGCTGCGCCCCGGATCGGCGCAGCAACGGCTGGCGGATGCGCTGAATACCGTGGAGCAGCCCCTGCGCAAAGGGTCGCAGCCCGGTTGACCCTTGGCCCAAAGCCGCTATCTCGGGCCGCAAGGCCGAACAAAGGACGCGACGATGGACAAGCCCGCCGACCACCCCAAACTGCCCCGGCCGCGGATCGGCATCCTGCTGGCCAACCTCGGCACGCCGGACGGCTACGACTACTGGTCGATGCGGCGTTATCTGAACGAGTTCCTGTCGGACAAACGGGTCATCGACTACCCCAGCTGGAAATGGCAGCCGCTGTTGCAGACGGTGATCCTGGGCAAGCGGCCCTTCACCTCGGGCGCGAATTACAAGCTGATCTGGAATCACGAGCTGAACGAAAGCCCGCTGATGACCATCACCAAGGCGCAGACCGCCGCCATCGCCGCCGAGCTGAAGGCACGGCACGGCGACCGGGTGATGGTCGATTTCTGCATGCGCTATGGCAATCCTTCGACCGAATCGAAGGTGCGGGAGATGATTGCGGCGGGCTGCGAGCGAATCGTCTTCTTCCCGCTTTATCCGCAGTATGCTGGCGCCACCTCGGCCACCGCGAACGACCAGTTCTTCCGCGCCCTGATGAAGGAAAAGCGCCAGCCCGCGGTGCGGATCGTGCCGGAATATTTCGAACATCCGCTTTACATCGAGGCTCTGGCGCAATCGGTGCAACGGGCCTGGGACGGGCTGGAACGCAAGCCCGACGTGCTGGTCGCCAGCTATCACGGCATGCCGATCCGCTACCGGACCGAGGGCGACCCCTACCACTGCCAGTGCCAGAAGACCTCTCGCCTGCTGCGGGAAAGGCTGGGCTGGGGGCCGGAGACGATCGACACCACCTTCCAGTCGGTCTTCGGGCCGGAGGAATGGCTGAAGCCTTATACGGTGAACCATGTCGCCGAGCTGGCGAAACAGGGCAAAAGGCATATCGCGGTGATCGCCCCCGCCTTCAGCGCCGATTGCATCGAGACTTTGGAAGAGATTCAGAGCGAAATCCGCGAATCCTTCGAACATGCGGGGGGCGAGGTCTTTACCTACATCCCCTGCCTGAACGACGAGCCCGCCCATATCCGGGCATTGGCCGCGGTGATCGAAGAGAACCTGTCAGGCTGGCTTCCGGCCTGACACAGCCCCCGGAAATGAAAAAGGACGGCAGCCAGAAGCTGCCGTCCTTTTCTGAAGTGCTTCGAACTCAGTTCGCAGCGACCGCAGCGACCACCAGCAGAAGCAGCAGCGGAACGATGATACCGCCGGCCGACGACGAGGTCGTGGCTTCGACGATTTCGGGTTCCATCACCGGCTCAGCCAGGCCGCCAGCGAACGAAGCGGTGGCGACAGCGGTCAGCGCGGCAGCGAGCGCAAGTTTCTTCATGTTAACCTCCAGTTATAGCATGCCGTCGGTTGTTGCAGAGGCGACGGCACACACCCAAGACTGTTCCTCGTAGGCCCGTCTTAATCCGCACCAGCCGGGAAATGCAATCGGGCTTGTGATCGGAAAGCGCGCTTGACGGCCATGTCGTCAAATTAGCAACACCTGAGTGCCAACTTGCGCCATGCCGAAAAGTTCTTCGACATGCTCGTTGTAGAGCCCGATGCAGCCATTCGACGACCGCCGACCGATCTTGCGCGTGTCATGCGTGCCGTGGATCCGGTAATAGGTCCAGCTCAGGTAAAGCGCGCGGGTTCCCAGCGGATTGTCGGGCGAACCGCCCTCGACCACATCCGGCCATTCGGGATTGCGCTCTTTCATCGACGGCGTGGGGCGCCAGGTCGGGTTGACCACCTTCTGCACCACCTCGGTCCGGCCGCGGCGGGTCAGTTCTTCCGACAGCGGCACCGAAGTGGGATAAAGCCGGTAGATCGACTGGTCCTCGGACCAGTAGTGCAGCGCGCGCGAGGTGGTGTCGACCAGGATCGCACCCTTGCGGGTGTTGTCGAAATAGCCGCGCCAGTCCAGCATCCGGAAGCTGGAGATATTGTTGCGCACGGTGCTGGACGCCGAGGGAATCATCTCGGTGCTGCCATCCTGCGCCAGCAGGGGTCTGGCGGCAGCGGCACCGAACGCAAGGGCAGCGCCGCCCAGAATGGCGCGGCGGGTCAGCCTTTCGGCGGTCATGACTTGCTCCTGTTAAGTCTGCTCTTGCGGCGGACCTTAGCGATTCCGGCGGAGAATCGCAATTCACAGCCTCTTCATCACGCAGACTTGGGTTTGATCAATGCCGCCGCATTCGGTAAAGGAGCCGCGGAAAAGGCTCTTTGCGGGCCGGATATCGGGTGGATCGAATGGACAGACGCAGTTTCGTGGTTCTTGGCTCGGCACTTGCCCTTGGCGCCTGCGTTCCCGCCGGCGGCGGGGTCCAGCTTGGCGCCGATGGCAAACCCTTGCCGCAGGTCTATCGCATCACCCCCACCGTGGCGCAGCAGATTCCCTTCCGCCTGCTCGATTCGGTGAACTCGCTCCGCGCGGCCAAGGGTGCGCAGCCGCTGGTCTACAATGCCCAGCTGAACGCCGCGGCCGAGACGCATTCGCGCGACATGTCCCTGCAGAACCGGCCCTGGCATTTCGGCTCGGACGGGTCTTCGCCGCTCAGCCGGGTGCAGCGCGCGGGCTATCGCGGGCGTCTGGTGGGCGAGAACATCTCCGAGACCTATCAGACCGAACTGGAAACCCTGTCGGCCTGGATGGCACAGCCGGACACCCGCGCCGTGATCATGGACCCCGCCGCCCGCGAACTGGGCTTCTCCTGGTTCCAGGAGAACAACGGCAAGATCTGGTGGACGATGGTGACCGGCGGCTGACGGCCCGCCACCACGGAGAAACGAAGAAAGGGGCCCGCGGGCCCCTTTGTCATTACGGCAGGATGTGGATCACCGTTCCCGGGTTGACCATCGCATAGATCCTCTCGATCTCCTTGTCGGACACCGAGATGCAGCCCGCGGTCCAGTCCTTCCGGTAGATCTTCTTCTTCGGCCCGCCATGGATATAGATGTCGCCCCCCGGCGACTTGCCCATGCTGCTGGCATAGGTGCGATCTTCTTCGTTCGGGTAATTGATCTTCAGCGACAGGTGGAAATCGGAATTCGGCTTCTTGTGGCTGATCCGGTAGGTGCCTTCCGGCGTCTTGCCATCGCCCTCGAACTGCTTGTGGCCCACCGGCGCGAAGCCCAGCGCGATGTCATAGCTTTTCAGCACCCTGTCATTGTGCAGGAGATACATCTTGCGGTCCGCCTTGTGGACCTGGATCGAGGTCACTTCCGGCCCGTTGTATTTCTTGAACTTGGAATTCCGGTCGCCGCAGGCAGCAAGGCCCGCCACCACCAAGACTGCCATCAGGAAAAGCTTCACTGCCCGCATCGTCGCCTCTGTCCGTCTTCTTTTTCTGTCCAGATAGCGGAAATTCGCCGACGGGGCCAGCACCTGCTGCGGCGGGGCCGCTCACGGATGCGTCAACGGCGGTGGAATCGGGCGGCAAGCTCCACATGGTGCGACCAGCGGAACTGGTCCACCACCTGCACCCAGTCCAGCGCATAGCCCCCGGCCAGCAGGATGCGGGCGTCGCGGGCGAAGGTGGCCGGGTTGCAGGAGACCATGGCGATCACCGGCACCTCGCTGGCGGCCAGCCGCTGCACCTGCGCCTCGGCCCCCGCGCGGGGCGGGTCGATCACCACGCCGGTCAGGCCGCGCAATTCGTCGGGCTCCAGCGGGCGGCGGAAAAGGTCGCGCTTTTCCGCGGTGATCCGCTTCAGGCCGGGCGTTGCGCGGGCGGCCTTGTCCAGCGCGGCAACCATGGCGGGCTCGCCCTCATAGGCCGCAACCTCGGCGGTTTCCGCCAGCGGCAGGGTAAAGGTGCCCATACCGGCGAACAGGTCGGCAACCCGTTTCTGCGGGATCAGAGCCTGTTTTACCGCGGCGGCCAGCGCCGATTCGCCGGCCTCGGTGGCCTGAAGGAAGGCGGCGGGCGGCATTTGCACCCGGGCCGCACCGAAGACCTGCTCGGGCATCGCCCGCAGCGCCACGGTCTCTTCGCCCCATGTCAGCCGGGCCAAGGCGAAGCGTTCGGCCAGCCGCGCCAGATCCATCCGCAACGTGGCATCCAGCGGCTTGCCGCCCTCCACCCGCACATCCGGGCCGGTCGGGCTGTGGGTCAGCGTCACCGCCAGCGCCTGGCTGCGCGACCCGCCCGCCACCGCCAAAGCCTCCACCGCCGGGAACAGCGCCACCAGCGACGGATGCAGCAGGATGCAGCCCGGCACCGGGATGATCACGTCCGAACCGCGGGCATGGAAACCGGCCAGCGCCCCGCCCTTGGTCTTGCGCGCCGCCAAAGTCGCCCGGCGGCGCGAGCGCGGCGGAGAGGTGATCACGTCCTGCCGCAGCACATCCGCCGCCAGCCCCTGCGCCGTCAGGGCATTCGCCACTACTTCCCGCTTCCACCCGGCCACGAAACCGTCGGAGGCGTGCTGCAACTGGCAACCACCGCAGGCGCGGGCATGGGAACAGGGCGGCTTCACCCGGTCCACGCTGGGGGTGACGATCCGCACATTCTCCAGCCGGTCGCCGGTGGCATCGCCCTCGACCACCTCTCCCGGCAGCACGCCCGGAACGTAAAGCGGCCCCGTAAGGCCACTGGCGATGCCATGGCCCAGATGGCCCAGCCTTTCGATGGTATAGGTCACGCCGCGTCTTCGTCCTCGGTGCCGATGAAGCCGCCGCTTTGCCGCTTCCAGTAGCGCGCGTAAAGCCCGTCCCTGGCCAGAAGCGCCTCGTGAGAGCCTTCTTCCACGATCCGCCCGCGGTCCAGCACGATGATCCGGTCCATCGCCGCGATGGTGGACAGCCGGTGCGCGATGGCCAGCACGGTCTTGCCCTGCATCACCCGCTCCAGCGCCTCCTGGATCGAAGCCTCCACCTCCGAATCCAGCGCGCTTGTCGCCTCGTCCAGCACAAGGATCGGCGCGTCCTTCAGGAAGGCGCGGGCCAGCGCGATCCGCTGGCGCTGGCCGCCGGACAGCTTCACCCCGCGCTCGCCGAGAAAGGCGTCATAGCCCTTGCGCCCCTGATGGTCGGCCATCGCCTCGATGAACTCATCCGCTTCCGCCGCGCGGGCGGCCGCCACGATCTCGGCCTCGGTCGCGTCGGGGCGGCCATAGGCGATGTTGTCGCGGGCCGAACGGTTGAACATCGCGGTTTCCTGCGTGACCATGCCGATCTGGCGGCGAAGCGACTCCTGCCGCACCTTGCGCAGGTCGAAACCGTCCACGGTGATCCGGCCCTGTTCGGGGTCGTAAAGCCGCAGAAGCAGCGAGACCAGAGACGATTTCCCCGCCCCGCTGGCGCCGACGATGCCCAGCTTCTCGCCCGCCTTCACCTTCAGCCGGATGCCCTGCACCCCGCCGCGGCTCCGGCCATAGGCGAAGGTCACGTCGTCGAAATGGATCTCGCCCTTGACCCGCGGCAGGTCCGCCGCGTCGGGCGCATCGGTCAGATCATGCGGGGCGGAAAGGGTGCGCATCCCGTCCTCGACCTCGCCCACGCTGGTATAGATGCCCATCAGGGTAAAGCTGACCCAGCCCGACATCTGCGCGATCCGCAGCGCGATGGCGCCCGCCGCCGCGATCTCGCCCGCCGTGGCCTGGCCCGCCTGCCACAGCATCACCGTGCCGCCGATCAGCAGCACCGGCAGCACCCCCGCCAGCAGCATCAGGCTGAAGCGGAACCAGGTGGAGATCACGCCGAACTCAAGCGACCGGTCGCGGAACACCTCCATCGCGCCCAATGCCACCCGATCCTCGAAGGCGGCATGGGCGAACAGCTTCACCGTCTTGATGTTGGTGATCGTGTCCACCACCTGCCCCGAGACCATGGCGCGACTCGCCGCCCGCGCGGCGGAATTGGTGCGGATCATCGGCAGGAAGAAGCGGATCAGCAGGATATAGGCCACCAGCCAGACCAGCAGCGCCAGCCCGATCTTGCCATCCACCGCGACAAGGAAGACCGCCGAGCCGATCACCGAGGCCAGCGCGAAGCAGACGGTGTTGATCACCTCGGTCGCCACGTCGGTGACGGCCCGGGCGGCCTGCATCTGCTTTTGCGCGATGCGCCCGGCGAAATCGTTGTCGAAGAAGGTCACCGCCTGCCCCAGCGTCCAGCGGTGCAACCGGCTCAGCACCAGCGGCATCACGTTCGGCCCGATGATGATGCTGTTCGAGGCCGAGGACACCGCGAAGGACAGGGGCCGCAGGATCAGGTAGAAGACGAGGAACCAGACCACCAGCGACCAGTGCTGCGCAAAGAACGCCTCGGGCCCCGCATCCACGGCGGCGTCGATCACCCAGCCGAGGATCAGGGCGCTGACGACCTCCGTCACCCCGGCCAGAGAGGACAGCACCCCCGCCACGACCAGCATCGCCCATGACCCGGAAAGGCACCAGCGCATGAACGCGCCCAGCCGCTGCGGCGGGTTGCCGTCTGCCGGGCGGAAGGCGTCGATGGCGTCGCCCAGCCTGATCAAAGCGCTCACTCGGCACTCTCCTCTTCTTCCAGACCGATGAACCCGCCGGATTGCCGGGCCCAGAACCGGGCGTAAAGCCCGTTCCGCGCCAGAAGTTCCGCATGGGTGCCTTCCTCGGCAATTGCGCCGTCTTCCAGAACGACGATCCGGTCCATCGCGGCGATGGTCGACAACCGGTGCGCGATGGCAATGACGGTCTTGCCCGCCATCACGCCGTAAAGCGCCTCCTGGATCGCCGCCTCGGCCTCGCTGTCTAGCGCCGAGGTCGCCTCGTCCAGGATCAGCACCGGCGCGTCCTTCAGGATCACCCGCGCCAAGGCCACCCGCTGCCGCTGGCCACCCGACAGCTTTACCCCCCGCTCGCCGACATGGGCGTCATAGCCCGTGCGGCCCTGCGGATCCTCAAGCGTCAGGATGAAGTCATGCGCCTCGGCCCGTTTCGCGGCTTCGACCATCTCTTCCTCGGTCGCCTCCGGGCGGCCGTAAAGGATGTTGTCGCGGACGGATCGGTGCATCAGCGACGAATCCTGCTGCACCATGCCGATATGACGCCGCAAGGAATCCTGCTTGACCAGCGCGATATCCTGCCCGTCGATCAGGATATGCCCCGCCTCGGCGTCGTAGAACCGCAGCATCAGCTTCACCAGCGTGGATTTCCCCGCGCCGGAACGGCCGACGACTCCGATCCTTTCGCCCGGCCGCACGGTCAGGGAAACGTCTCTAAGCCCGCCGGAACCGCGGCCGTAGTGGTGGGAAACGCCCTTGATCTCGACCAGCCCCTGCCGGAACTCCAGCGCCTTCGCATCCCGGGCGTCGACCAGGCCGATCGGCTGGGCGATGGTCTCCATCCCCTCCTGCACCACGCCCAGCGCCTGCACCAGCGAGGAGAAGGCCCACATGATCCAGTAGGTCATGTTGTTCAGCCGCAGCACCAGGGCCGTCGCCGCCGCCACGGTGCCGACGGTCGCCGCGCCGTCCATCCACAGCCAGACGGCCCAGCCGGTGATCCAGACGATCAGCATCCCGTTCAGGCCCGTCAACGCGAGGTCCATCTTGGTGATGATCCGCATCTCCTTGCGGAAGGTGTCGCGCGCCGTCTCGATGGCCTCTTTCGCATAGGCCAGCTCCTGCTCGTGATGGGCGAACAGTTTCACCGAATGGATATTGGTATAGGCATCCACCACCCGCCCGGTCACCAGCGACCGCGCATCGGAACTGGCCTTCGATGCCGGTCCCGCCCGCTTGACCGTCCACTGCACCAGCAGGGCATAAAGCACGAACCACACCACCAGCGGCAGCAGCAGGCGCGGGTCTGCCTCGGCCAGCATGATCCCGGCGCCGATCACGGTGACGCTGGCGAAGGCCATCGCGTCGAAGGTCTGGAACACCGCATCCCCCGCCGCCGGGGGCGTCTGCATGATGCGGTTGGCGATCCGCCCGGCGAAATCGCTTTCGAACCAGCCGACCGGCTGGCGGATCACATGGGCGTGCGAGCGCCAGCGGATCATCGTGCCGAAATTCGGCAGGATGGTGTTGTGCAGCAATGCCACGTTGCCCACCAGGATCAGCGGCCGCAGCACCAGCACCGCCAGCGCGACCAGCCCGACCTCGACCCCGTAGCGCGTGATGAACTCGGCAGGGGAATACGTGGACAGCAGGTCCACCAGCCGCCCGACATACCAGATCAGCGCCACATCGAGGAAAGCCGCCGCAACCGAAAATATCGCCGTCACCGCAAAGACGGTGCGAAAAGGGCGGATGTATTCCTTCAGGAAGGGCCAGAGCCGGCGCGGCGGGGCGTCGGTCCGTTCATAGGCGGCATAGGGATCGACCAAGGTCTCGAAGAAGCCGAACATGGCGGGAATCTCGCAGGAGTTAAGCTGGCATGGAAGTCTGGCGGCCAATGCAGGCCGCGCCGGATGGGTCACGAACCTGTCAGGTCAGGTGTCGGATAATCCCATCGTCCATGTCCCGCTCCCTCCGCTGGCTGGGCCGTTCCTAGCGCAATCCGCGCGGCTTGTCACGCCAGAAGCTGATCGCGGGTCAGTTGCAGGCCGGAGTTGCACCACTCCTGTTCCAGCTCCTTCAGCCGCCTGCCAAGCGCCGCGCCAGACAGCCCGGGCAGGTCCACGGCCTTCACCGGAAACTCCGCCGCCGCGCCGCGGGCAACCTCGGCCTGCCAGCTTTCGGGCGGCGGCGCTCCGGTCAGGGCCGCACGCGCCAGAACGGCATCCGCGCCCCCCTCGGCCCCCATGCGCCAGCCCAGCACGGCAGGGGAGTCAAGGCTGGACAGCGCCTGATCCAGCGCCGCCATCTGCCGCTTCTCGGGGTTGGACAGCCGCAGCCGCGCGCCCCGGTCCTGCCCGCCCAGCACGGCCAGCCTCCGCTGCCAGCGGGGCGGCATTCCGGCTTCCAGATGCACCAAGGGCGCCAAGCCGCGCGAATCGGCCCCCGGCAGAATGCGCAGCAGCACCCCCGCCTGCGCCATCGCCGCAACGGCAGGCGCAGGGTCGGGTGCTGCCAGCAGCTTACGCATCTCGGCGCCGATCCTTTCACGGGAAATCGTCTCTAATCCTGCGGAAAGCGCGGCACAGGCGGCCAGTCCATCGGAGTCCAGTCCCTCTGCCGGGTCGCCATACCAGGCATGGAACCGGAAGAAACGCAGGATCCGCAGGTAATCCTCGCGGATGCGGGTTTCGGCCTCACCCACGAAGCGCAGCCGCCGCGCCAGCAGGTCGGGCAGCCCGCCCAGCGGGTCGATCACCTGCCCATCCGCCTGCGCATAGAGCGCGTTCATGGTGAAATCGCGCCGCGCCGCATCCTCGGCGATCCGGTCCGAGAAAGCCACCACCGCCCGCCGACCGTCGGTTTCCACATCGCGGCGGAAGGTCGTCACCTCATGCGGGATACCGCCCGACACCACAGTCACCGTGCCATGGCCGATGCCCGTGGGCACCACATGGAAACCCGCCTTTTCCGCCAGTTCAGTGACTGTTTCGGGCCGTGCATCGGTGGCGATGTCCACATCCGCCACCTCCGCGCCGATCAGCGCGTTGCGCACGCAACCTCCGACCAGCAGCGCCCGCCAGCCGCCCGAGGTCAGGCAGGCCAGCACGCGCTGGGTCTCGTCCCGTTCCAGCCAGTGCCCGGTGATCCGCATCGCCTATCCATCCGCCAGCCCGCGCAATATCCGCGCGGTCGCGCCCCAGATGTAATAGGGGCCCCATGGCACAGCATAGTATCGCCGCCACTCGCCGCGCCAGCGCCGCCCTTCGATGGCATAACGGGCGCGGTCCAGCAGATGGTCCAGCGGCACGTCGAAGATCTCGTCGACCTCACCCGCCTCGGGCATCGGGGAGAAACCCTCGGCCACTATCGCCAGCACCGGCGTGACGGAAAAGCCCGTCACCGTTTCATGCGCGGGCAGCCGGCCCAGAATCGTCACCAGACCGGCGGAAAGCCCGATCTCCTCGGCCGATTCCCGCAGCGCCGCCGCCTCGGGCGAACCGTCGCCCGGGTCGATCTTGCCGCCGGGAAAGGCAACCTGCCCGGGATGGTGTTGCAGATGCGAGGACCGCTTGGTCAGGATCACCCGCGGCCCGTCCGCCCGCAGCCAGACCGGCACCAGAACCGCCGCCGGGCGCAGAACACGGCCCGGCGGAAGATGCTGGCCGGGGTTCAGGTCATAGTCCGAGGTATCGCCCGTCCGGCGGCGCAGGATGTCGTTCAGGCGGTCTTCAACCGCCATTCTTCGGCTCGCCCTGGGCCACGCCCTCGGCCTCGAAGCCCAGCGTCTTCGGGTCCAGCTCGTAATGCGCGCCGCAGAACTGGCAATCTGCGGTGACGACCCCCTTGTCGGTGGTCATCCGGGCGATGTCCTTCCGGCTGTAGATCGACATCGTGCTGCGCACCTTGTCTTCCGAACAAGAGCAGCCGAAGCGCACCGGCTGCGGATCGAAGACACGGGGGCCTTCCTCGTGGAACAGCCGCACCAGCAGGTCGGTCGGCGCCACCGAGGGGCCGATCATCTCCATCTCTTCCACCGTGTCCAGCAGCAGGTTGGCGCGGTTCCAGTCCTCCGACGCCTCACCCGACAGGATATCGGCATGGGTCAGCAGCCCGCCTTCGCCGCTGCCGCCTTCGGCCGCGACGCCGCCGGTCTGCGGCATGTGTTGCAGCATCACGCCGCCCGCCCGCCAATGTTCGGGCCGGCCCGGTTCGATGCTGCGGCCGAAGGCCAGCGAAAAGCGGGTCGGGATCTGCTCGGACTGGGCGAAATACGTCTCTGCACAGGCGGAAAGCCCACCGCCGGAGATGGGGGTAAAGCCCTGATAGGGCAGCATCCCTTCGCCCTGATCCAGCATCACAGCGAAATATCCCTCGCCGATCTGGCTGAACGGATCGGCCTGCGGGTCCAGCCGCTCGGCATCGAAACTGGCATAGGCGCGGATGCGGGCGGGTTCGCCCTCGGCCTGCGGGCCGTAGTAGTCGGTGGCGATCAGCCGGGCCGCACCTTTGCCGCGCACCTGAAGCGACAGCTTCCAGCGCAGCTTGATCGTCTGGCCGATCAGCGCGGTCAGCAGCGCAGTCTCGGCCACCAGCGCCTCGATCGCCGGGGGATAGTCGTGCTGCTTCAGAACCTGGTCCAGCACGCCGTCCAGCCGCGCCACGCGGCCGCGGATGCCCGACTGGTCAAGCTGAAAGGGCAGGACGGTATCGTCCCAGGCGAGTTGGTAGCCGGTGGCCATTCGGGGGTTTCCTTGCGGCGCCATGTCTGGCAATCCGCGCTATATAGGCGCAACCACCGCGATGACCAAGGGGGCGGCATGATCCGACGTTTCGGCGAAGCGGTGAAGGCGGGGCAGCACTATCGCCTGCGGCCCGGCATCTATGCAGTGCTGATGCAGGGCGACGACATCCTCGTCACCCATCAGGCCGAGCCCAACCCGGAATTCCAGTTGCCCGGCGGCGGCATCGACAGGGGCGAACACCCCATCGCCGCCCTGCACCGCGAGGTGATCGAGGAAACCGGCTGGCGCATCGCCGCCCCCCGCCGCATCGGCGCCTTCCGCCGCTTCACCTACATGCCGGAATACGACAAATGGGCCGAGAAGCTGTGCACCGTCTATCTGGCCCGCCCGGTCCTCCGCCACGGCCCGCCGACCGAGGCCGGGCATACCGCCGTGTGGATGTCGGTGGATCAGGCAATGCACCTGCTGGCCAATGACGGTGACCGGGCGATGCTGGCGCTGGCCGCAGGCTATCCCCGGTAATCCAGCAGGACGCAGGACACATCGTCGGCGAAATGGTCGGTCCCGGCGAATCCGGCCAGATCCCAGACCAGCGCCTCGATCAGTTCCGGGCTTTCCAGACCGGCGAGCCGCTTCAACATCCGCGCCAGCCTCTTCTCCCCAAGCTCGGAGCCATCCGGGCCGGGACATTCGGTCAGCCCGTCCGACATGAGCAGCAGCCGGTCGCCGGGGGCCAGCGTCAGGCGGCTGTCCTTGTAGCGCGCATCCGGGATCAGCCCGACCGGCAGGCCGCCCTCTCCCACCTGTTCCACCCGCCCGCCCGCGCGCAGCACCATCGGATGCGGATGCCCGGCCTGCACCAGCACGACGCGGCCGGTAAGCAGGTCCAGTTCGGCATAGGCCATGGTGAAATACTGCTCGACCTGGATGTCCTCAAGCATCAGGCGATTGAAGGCACGGGCGATCTCGGCCGGGCGGCGCACGTCGCGGCGGCCATCGGGCAGTTGCTGGAAGGCAAGGTTCTGGCCGGGCGAGTTGCCCGACAGATAGCCCGCCAGCCGCGCCGTCATCATCGCCGAGGCGACGCCATGGCCGGAAACATCGACCGAATAGGCCGCCATCCGCCGTTTGTCGATCTGGAAGGAACCCACCAGATCGCCCCCGACATGGCCCGCGCTGCGAAGCAGCAGGCTGGCCGTGGCCGGGCCGTAGTCGCGGAACCTTTCGCGGACCAGCGTCTGCTGCAGCTTTCGCGCCTCGACCAGATCGCGGTCCAGCGAATCGTACAGCGCCTGCAATTCCTTCATGTTCGAGGCGATCAGCCGGTTCTTCTCGACCAGCTCCGCCCGCATCGAAAGGATACGCTGTCCGGCGCGCAGATGGGCCCGCAACTCATCGCTGCCGACCGGCTTCGGCACGAAGTCATCCGCCCCGGCCAGCAGTCCGTCGGCGATCTCCGATTTTTCGGACTTCGAGGTCAGCAGGATGAAATAGCCGTAGTCCTCGCGCGGCAAGGCCTTGAACCTGTGGCAGAATTCCACGCCGGACATGCCGGGCATCATCCAGTCGCTGATGACGAATCCCATGGCGGTGGCGGCGCAAAGGGCCAGCGCCTCTTCGCCGGAGGCCGCCTCGAACACCTCATACCCCCATTTGCGCAGATACATGGCAAGGATGTGCCGCTGCGCGCGGCTGTCGTCCACCACCAGCACGCGGAAGGCGGCACAGTCCTCCTCTAGCGTTTCTCTCATCGGCCCTGCGTCTTGCACCTGCGATCACCCGTCTGAATCCCACGGGGCAGCATTGCGCCCGGGGGTGTTAAGCGCGGGTGAAGCCTAAAATTCGCGGTGAAGGGGCCGCGCGTGCTTACCCTTTGTTAAGGCGGCACTGGAACCCTTGCATCGGGGTGCAATCGCAAGGCGCAAGGGGTTGGTGATGATCGAATGGAACAGGCTTGCCGAATTGCGGGCCGAAATCGGCGAGGATGATCTGGCCGATGTGGCCGCGCTGTTTCTGGAAGAGGCGGATGAGGTCGTGGCCCGCATCGCGGACGGCCTGCCCGATGCGCGGCTGGAGGCGGAATTGCATTTCCTGAAAGGCTCGGCGCTGAACCTTGGCCTCAGGGCGCTGTCCGCCCTCTGCCAGGAGGGGGAGCGGCAGGCAGCGCAGGGCGGTGGCGCGAATGTCGACCTGGGGCGGATCGTCTCGGTCTATCAGGCGTCGAAGGCGGCTTTCCTTGGCGCATTGGCCAGGGGGGACGCAGCCTAGATCAGGAACTCGGCCAGCGCCTCGTCATGGGTGATGTCGCGGTAGGTGAATTCCGCCGCGTCCATCCGGCCGGTGAAGGCGGCGAAGTTTTCCGCATGTTTCGTCTCGATTCCGATCAGGACCGAGCCGAAGTTGCGCGCCGATTTCTTCAGGTATTCGAAGCGGCTGATGTCGTCTTCCGGCCCCAGCATCGACAGGAACTCGCGCAGCGCTCCCGGCCGCTGCGGCATCCGCAGGATGAAGTATTTCTTCAACCCGGCGAAGCGCTGCGCCCGTTCCTTCACCTCGGGCAGCCGCTCGAAGTCGAAATTCCCGCCGGAGGTGACGCAAACCACCGTCTTGCCGCGAATCTCTGCCGCCAGCTCGGGCAGAACGTCCACCGACAGCGCGCCCGCAGGCTCCAGCACGATGCCTTCGACGTTCAGCATCTCCAGCATGGTGATGCAGATACGGTCCTCGGGCGCCAGATGCACGTCTTCGGGCCGCGCCCAGTCCAGCCGCTGGAAGGTCAGGTCGCCGATCCGCGCCACCGCCGCGCCATCGACGAAACTGTTCAGCCGGGGCAGCTTGACCGGCCCGCCCGCCTCAAGCGCGGTCTTCAGGCTGGCGCCGCCAAGCGGCTCGACAAAGCGGAACCGCACCTGCGGCGCCACCTCGCGCAGATAGCTGCTGACGCCCGCCGCCAGCCCGCCGCCGCCGACCGGCAGCACCACCATGTCCGGCGCGCGGCCAAGCTGGTCCATGATCTCTACGGCAACGCTGGCCTGCCCCTCGATCACATCGGCATCGTCGAAGGGGGCCAGGAAATGCGCGCCCTGCTCACGGCAGAACTCCTGCGCCGCCGCCAGCGTTTGGTCGAAATAATCGCCGGTCAGCACGATCTCCACCGCCGCGCCGCCGAATACCCGCGTCTTGTCGATCTTCTGCTGCGGCGTCGTCACCGGCATGAAGATCGTGCCGCGCACCCCGAAATGGCGGCAGGCGAAGGCCACGCCCTGCGCATGGTTCCCGGCGCTGGCACAGACGAAATGTCCCTGCCCGGGGTTCTTCGCACGCACCTTGCGCATGGCGTTGAACGCCCCGCGCAGCTTGTAGCTGCGGACCGGGGTCAGGTCCTCGCGCTTCAACCAGATCTCGGCCCCGTAGCGGGCGGACAGGTGGTCGTTCCGCTGCAAGGGGGTTTCGGGGAAGAGACCTCGGATCCCTTCGGTAGCGGCGCGGGCATGTTCGGGAAAATCGCTCATGCGGGCGACCCTACAGCGGGCGCGGGCCAAGGCCAATCGGTCTTGTTTAGACCCGCGAAACCCAATAGACCCCGGCCAGTTTCGCCCTGCGGAGGCCCAAATGCAGAAGCCCAAGAAAGTCGTCCTTGCCTATTCGGGCGGCCTCGACACCTCGATCATCCTGAAATGGCTGCAAACCGAATACGGCTGCGAGGTGATCACCTTCACCGCCGACCTGGGCCAGGGCGAAGAGCTGGAACCGGCGAAACAGAAGGCCCTGCTGATGGGCATCAAGCCGGAAAACATCCATATCGTCGACGTGCGCGAGGAATTCGTCCGCGACTTCGTCTTCCCGATGTTCCGGGCGAATGCGCTGTATGAAGGGCTGTATCTGCTGGGCACCTCCATCGCCCGGCCGCTGATCTCGCAGCATCTGGTGCAGATCGCCCATGCCCATGGCGCCGACGCCGTGGCCCATGGCGCCACCGGCAAGGGCAACGACCAGGTGCGGTTCGAACTGTCCGCCGCCGCGCTGGACCCGTCGATCCGCGTCATCGCGCCGTGGCGGCTGTGGGACCTGACCAGCCGGACGAAACTTCTGGAATTCGCCGAGGCGCATCAGATCCCCATCGCCAAGGACAAGCGGGGCGAGGCGCCGTTCTCCGTGGACGCCAACCTGCTGCATACCTCGTCCGAGGGCCGCGTGCTGGAAGACCCGGCGGAGGAGTTTCCGAACTACGTGCTGCAACGCGTGGTGCCGGTGGAAGAGGCCCCCGATACGCCCGAGATGGTGGAGATCACCTTCGAGAAGGGCGATGCCGTCGCCATCAATGGCGAGCGGATGTCGCCCGCCACCATCCTGACCCGGCTGAACGAGATCGGCGGCAAGCATGGCGTCGGCGTGCTGGATCTGGTGGAGAACCGCTTCGTCGGCATGAAGTCGCGCGGCATCTACGAAACCCCCGGCGGCACCATCCTGCTGGAGGCGCATCGCGGGATCGAGCAGATCACGCTGGACGCGGGCGCGGGCCACCTGAAGGATTCGATCATGCCGCGCTATGCGGAACTGATCTACAACGGCTTCTGGTTCTCGCCCGAGCGCGAGGCGCTGCAAGCCCTGATCGACAAGACGCAGGAGCATGTCACCGGCACCGTGCGGGTGAAGCTTTACAAGGGCCGCGCCGTGACGGTCGCCCGCTGGTCCGACCACACGCTTTACAGCGAAAAGCATGTGACCTTCGAGGAAGACGCGGGCGCCTACGACCAGAAGGACGCCGAGGGCTTCATCCGCCTGAACGCGCTGCGCCTGCGGCTGATCGCCACCCGCAATGCCCGCGTGGCGAAGAAGTAAACCGTCACTTCGCCGCCAGAAGCGCCTCTTCCGCCCGCAGGATCTCGGTCGCCAGTGCGATTGGGTGGCCCAGTTCATAGGCCGCCGCCCGGATATGCGACATCACCTCTGCCTCGTCGGTGAAAAGGCCGCCGATCTGGTAGAGGTCATGCTTGTGGCGCAGGCTGACGTAGTAATATTGCCCTGTGGAAACAAGGGAATAGAGCGTCGCGCTGCCCAGCACCCGCGGCCCCAGCGCGATGATCCGGTCCATGAAGGCGCCAAGCCCGGCCATCTGGCGCGGCGCGACAGACCCGGACCAGAGGCCATAGCTTTGCCCGTCATGGCCGGTGGAATGGTGGATCAGGGCCATCCCCTCCACCTGCACCTTGCCCTTGAAGAACAGGAAGCCCCTGGTCTCTTTCTCGGAAGCGATGATGAATTCCGGCACCGAGCCGCTGGCCCGGATTTCAAGGACCAGCCCCTGGAAAAGCGTGGATGAGTTCTTTCCGCCCGTCGCGGTCTTGCATTCGGCAAAGCGGAAGCTGCGGCCGGCAACGCTGCCGCTCATCATGTCGTCGACCGTCTGCACGCCGCCCTGCGGAATGAAGTTCTTCGGCAGGGTCGGAAAGAAATCCTTCGGCGATTTCTGATAGTCCAGCCCGAAGGCCCGGGCGATGATCGGCATCACCGCGCGTTCGTGCTGCTTGCGGACCCAGCCATAGATGCCGACAAGCGCGAACCCCCCGAAGAAGAGGACCATCAGCACCAGTTGGAGACTGTTCTTCACCCCGGAAATCATCATCAGTGCCGCGACGCAGACCACCACGGCCAAAGCGCACAGCAGCCAGCCCTTTGTCTTCGTGGATCGAATCTCGGGCATCGCATCGGCAAGGGCCCGGGCGGACGGATCCGCCTCTGCCCCGGGGGCGGGGAGATCGGTCATAATCGGCTTCCTTCAAATCGGTTCAGCAGTAACGGCTGGACCGATCGTAATAGGGAATCGCCCGATCGACCAAGGCCCGGTATTCCGCAGGCAGGCCGGGCAGCGCGCTTTCGGGCGCGCTGAAGCCGGTTGAACGGCAAATGGAAAGGCCCCGCGTCACCCCATCCGGCAGGCGGCCATGACCGCCATGTTCAGGATGTCGTTCACCGTGGCATTGGTCGAACAGATCTGGATCGGCTTCTTCACCCCGGTCAGGATCGGGCCGATCACCGTGGCCCCGGCCATTTCCTGCATCAGCTTGACCGAGATGCTGGCCGAATGCCGGGCGGGCACGACAAGGATGTTCGCCGGGCCGGTCAGGCGGCAGAACGGGTAATGCGCCATCTGGTCGGGGTTCAAGGCCACGTCCACGGTCATTTCGCCTTCATATTCGAAATCGACCTTCATCCGGTCCAGCACGGCAGGCGCGCGGTGCATCTTCGTCGCCCGCTCGCTGACCGGATAGCCGAAGGTCGAGAAGCTGACGAAGGCCACCCGGGGGTCGAGCCCAAGGTTGCGGGCCACCCCGGCAGCGCGGATGGCGATGGTCGCAAGGTCTTCCTCCTCGGGCCATTCATGCACCAGCGTATCGGCGATCAGCACGATCCGCCCCTTGTGCAGAAGCGCCGTCACCCCCACCGCCCCATCGGCGGCCGAGGCGTCGAAGACGGTGTTGATCAGGTTCAGCACATGGGCCGATTTCCGCGTGGCCCCGGTGACCAGCCCGTCGCCATGGCCATGCGCCAGCATCAGCGCGGCAAAGACATGGCGGTCGCGGGCGGCAAGGCGGTGGATGTCCTGCCGGTCATGGCCCTGCCGTTGCAGCCGGTTGTAGAGAAAATCCTTGTAGGTATCGAGGTGGCGGGAATTGGCGGCATTCACCACCTCCAGTTCCCGCACCGCATCGGCAAGGCCCGCGATCTCCAGCTTTTCCTTCACATCCGGCTCGCGCCCCACGACCAGCGCCTTGCCAAGGCCGCTGCGCTGATAGGCCACTGCCGCCCGCAGCACGCGGGGATCGTCGCCCTCGGCAAAGATCATGCGCGCCTGCGCGGCGCGTGCCCGGGCATGGACGCCCTGCAGGATGCTTGCCGTCGGGTCCATCCGCGCCTTCAGCCCGGCCTCGTAGGCCTTCATGTCGATGATCGGGCGGCGCGCGACGCCGGTGTCCATCCCGGCCTTCGCCACCGCAGGCGGGATCACATAGATCAGCCGCGGGTCGAAGGGCGTGGGGATGATGTAGTCGCGCCCGAAGGCCAGCTTCCGGCCATAGGCCATCGCCACCTCATCCGGCACATCCTCGCGCGCCAGCGCCGCCAGCGCCCGGGCGCAAGCCAGCTTCATCTCGTCGTTGATCGCCCGGGCGTGGATATCCAGCGCGCCCCGGAACAGATAGGGAAAGCCGAGGACGTTGTTCACCTGGTTCGGATAGTCGCTGCGCCCGGTCGCCACGATGGCATCGGGCCGCACGGCATGGGCCTCTTCCGGCGTGATCTCGGGGTCCGGGTTCGCCATGGCGAAGATCACCGGGTTTTCCGCCATGGTCGAGACCATTTCAGGCGTCACCGCCCCCTTGGCCGAAACGCCAAGGAACACGTCCGCCCCCGCCATCGCCTCTTCCAGCGTGCGCAGGTCGGTCTTCACCGCATGGGCCGATTTCCACTGGTTCATGCCCTCGGTCCGGCCTTGGTAAATGACCCCCTTGGTGTCGCACATGATGCAGTTCTCATGCCGCGCGCCCATGGTCTTGATCAGTTCCAGACAGGCGATCCCCGCCGCCCCCGCGCCGTTCAGCACGATCCGGCAGTCCTCGATCTTCTTGCCCGACAGTTCCAGCGCGTTGATCAGCCCGGCGGCGCAGATCACCGCCGTGCCGTGCTGGTCGTCATGGAACACCGGGATGTCCATGATCTCTTTCAGCCGGGATTCGATGATGAAACACTCCGGCGCCTTGATGTCCTCAAGGTTGATGCCGCCGAAGGTGGGGCCCATCAGGGACACCGCCTTGATGATCTCGTCCGCGTCCTCGGTGTCCAGTTCGATGTCGATGGCGTTCACGTCGGCGAAGCGCTTGAACAGCACCGCCTTGCCTTCCATCACCGGCTTCGAGGCCAGCGCGCCAAGGTTGCCCATGCCAAGGATCGCCGTGCCGTTCGAGATCACCGCCACCATGTTGCCCTTGACCGTGTAGTCATAGGCGGTGGACGGATCGTCGGCGATGGCCTGCACCGGCACCGCGACCCCCGGCGAATAGGCCAGCGACAGGTCGCGCTGCGTCGCCATGGGCGTCGATGCCACCACGTCGAACTTCCCCGGGCGGGGCTCCAGATGGTAGGCAAGCGCCTCTTCGGGGGTGATTTTCGTGCGGGTCATCAGGGGGCCATCCGGTTTGCAGGTCGCGGCGGTGATAGACCGGCCCGGCCCCGGCTGAAAAGCCTGTTTGCGGCGGACATTGCGCTTTTGTAGGGTCTGGCCAGACCGCAGGGGGACGCATGACCGACGACGCCGTGACGCCGATGATGGCGCAATATCTGGAGATCAGGGCGCAGAACCCCGGGGCCCTTCTGTTCTACCGGATGGGCGATTTCTACGAGATGTTCTTCGACGACGCCCTGGCCGCCGCCGAGGCGCTGGACATCGCGCTTACGAAACGCGGCTTCCACCTGGGCGAACCGATCCCGATGTGCGGCGTCCCGGTCCACGCGGCCGAGGGCTATCTGCTGACGCTGATCCGCAAGGGGTTCCGCGTCGCCATCGCCGAGCAGCTGGAAGACCCGGCCGAGGCGAAGAAGCGCGGATCGAAATCGGTGGTCAAGCGCGACGTGGTGCGGCTGGTCACCCCCGGCACGCTGACCGAGGATTCCCTGCTGGAAGCCCGCCGCCACAACTTCCTTGCCGCCTTCGCCGAGGTGCGGGACGAAGGCGCGCTGGCCTGGGCCGATATCTCCACCGGCGAGTTCCGGGTGATGCCCTGCCCCCTGCCCCGGCTGGGGCCGGAACTGGCCCGGCTGTCCCCGCGCGAGGTGCTGCTGTCCGAGGTGCGGGACCGCGATCTGGCCGGATTGGTGACGGAATCCGGCGCGGCGGCAACGCCGCTGGCCCGGTCCTCCTTCGATTCCGCCGGGGCGGAAAGGCGGCTGTGCGATCTGTTCAAGGTCGGCTCGCTGGAAGGCTTCGGCAGCTTCGACCGGGCGGAACTGTCCGCCATGGGCGCGCTGGTCGACTATCTGGACCTGACCCAGCGCGGCAAGCTGCCGCTTCTTCGCCCGCCGGTGAAGGAAGCCGCGGGCGGCACGGTGCAGATCGACGCGGCGACGCGGCGGAACCTTGAGATCACCGCCTCCCTGCAAGGCGGCCGCGAAAACACGCTGCTGTCAGCGGTGGACCGCACCGTCACCGCGGCGGGGGCGCGGCTGCTGGAACGCCGGCTCGCCGCCCCCTCGCGCGACCTGCCCACCATCCACGCAAGGCTGGAAACCATCCGCTTCCTGCTGGAACAAAGCCGCCTGCGCCATGACCTGCGCGAGGCGCTGCGGCGTGTCCCCGACATGGACCGCGCGCTGTCCCGTCTGGCGCTGGACCGCGCCGGGCCGCGCGATCTGGCGGCGATCCGGGCCGGGCTGACTCAGGCCGAGGCGGTCTCGGGAATGCTGGAAGGCACGCCGCCCCTGCTGGCCGAGGCCGCGAAGGCGCTGGTCGGCCATACGGCGCTGGTGGACCTGCTGGACCAGGCGCTGGTGGCCGAACCGCCGCTGCTGGCGCGCGACGGCGGCTTCATCGCTCCGGGCTTCGATGCCGAACTGGACGAAACCCGCGCCCTGCGCGATGAAGGCCGCGGCGTGATCGGCCGGATGCAGGCGGAATATGCCGAGACGGCGGGCGTTCAGGGCCTGAAGATCAAGCACAACAACGTGCTGGGCTATTTCATCGAGGTCACCACGACCCATGAGGAACGCCTTCGCACCAAGCCTGAACTCTTCATCCACCGCCAGACCACCGCCGGGCAGGTGCGCTTCACCACGCTGGCGCTGAGCGAGCTGGAAACCCGAATCCTGAACGCCGGGAACCATGCGCTGGAGATCGAAAAGCGTCACTATGACGGCCTGAAACAGGCCATACTCGACTGGTCGGGCCCGATCGGGGCCGCCGCCCGCGCGCTGGCGGAAACCGACCTTGCCGCCGCTTTCGCCGATCTGGCTGCCTCGGAAGACTGGGCAGAGCCGCAGGTGGACGACAGCCGCGCCTTCATCCTTGAAGGCGGGCGGCATCCGGTGGTCGAACGCGCCCTCCGCCGCGCGGGCGAGCCCTTCGTCGCCAACGACTGCCGCCTGACCGAGGGCGAAACCCCCGCGCTCTGGCTGCTGACCGGGCCGAACATGGCGGGGAAATCCACCTTCCTGCGTCAGAACGCGCTGATCGCCCTGCTGGCACAGGCGGGCAGTTTCGTCCCGGCCCGCACCGCCCGCATCGGCCTCGTCTCCCAGATCTTCAGCCGCGTCGGCGCCAGCGACGACCTTGCCCGCGGACGGTCCACCTTCATGGTCGAGATGGTGGAAACCGCCGCCATCCTGAACCAGGCCGACGACCGCGCGCTGGTGATCCTGGACGAGATCGGCCGGGGCACCGCCACCTGGGACGGGCTTTCCATCGCCTGGGCGACGCTGGAACACCTGCACGAAACCAACCGCTGCCGCGCCCTCTTTGCCACCCATTACCATGAAATGACGGCGCTGGCGGGCAAGCTGAAGGGGGTGGAGAACGCCACCGTCACCGTGAAGGAATGGGAAGGCGAGGTGATCTTCCTGCACGAGGTCCGGCAGGGTGCCGCCGACCGCAGCTATGGCGTACAGGTAGCACGGCTGGCGGGCCTGCCGCCTGCGGTGGTGGAACGCGCCAAGGTGGTGCTTGAGGCGCTGGAAAAGGGCGACCGGGACGGCGCCAAGCCCTCGGCCCTGATCGACGACCTGCCGCTGTTCCGCGCCGCACCCGCCGCACCGGTGCCGAAGCAGCAGAAGACCTCGGAAGTGGAAGAGCGGCTCAAGGCCGCCCACCCGGACGAGATGACGCCGATGCAGGCCCTGAAACTGCTCTACGAACTGAAAGGGCTGCTGGACTGATTGCCCCTCAGCCCTTTTTCATCTGTTCGAAAATATCCTCGGGGTAGTCCATTGGTTTCGCCATTGGTTCGAGAAACCAATGGGCCGGGGGGCAGACAGCCCCCGGCGGCCAGCCGCCAAAGCCTCAGCCCGGCGTCGAGGACACCCCCACCTGCGCCGGACGCAACAGGCGGTCGTGCAGCATGAAGCCTTCGGACATCACCTGGATGATCTGCCCGGCCTTGGTGCCCGGCAGCGGCGCCTCGAACATCGCCTCGTGCATCTGCGGGTCGAACTGGTCGCCGACGGCAGGCGACACCGCCCTGACGCCGTGCTTGTCCATCACGTTGGACAATTCGCGCAGCGTCAGCTCCACCCCTTCGATCAGCGCGGCCGAGGCTGCGCGGCTTTCGTCCGGGATCGCCTGCAGGGCGCGGTTCAGGTTGTCGTAGACCGGCAGCAGGTCGCGGGCCAGCCGGGTGCCGCCATATTGCTCGGCCTCGCGCCGGTCGCGGTCGGCGCGTTTGCGCGCGTTCTCGGCATCGGCCAGCGCGCGCATGAACTTGTCGCGGAATTCATCGCGTTCGGCGCGCAGCGCCTCGATCTCATCCGCCCCCTCGGGGCCGTCGATGAATTCCTCCAGATCGGGAAGACCGGCATCCTGTGCCGCCGCCTGGTCCTTCGTCATTCTTCCACCTCTTTCGTCTCACACCCGGCCGCGGTCCGCGACCAGCCGCCCGACAAGCTGCGCGGTGTAGTCGACGATGGGGACGACCCGGCCATAGTTCAGCCGCGTCGGTCCGATCACGCCGACCGCACCGATGATCTTGCGGTCAGCGTTCATATAGGGAGAAACCACCAGAGAGGAACCCGAAAGTGAGAAGAGTTTGTTCTCGGACCCGATGAAAATGCGCACACCTTCGCCTTCCTCGGCCAGATCGAGGAATTCGGCGATATCGCGCTTGCGTTCGAGGTCATCGAACAGGCTGCGGATACGGTCGACATCGGTGTCCGCAGGGGCATCCAGCAGGTTCGCCCGGCCCCGGACGATCAGCCGCTCCTGATTCTGTCCGGCGTTCTCCCAGACGGCAAGGCCGCTTTCCACCAGTTCCCGCGCCAGCGAATCGATCTCCTGCCGCCGCCGGGCGACCTCGGCCCCCATGATCCGGCGCAGTTCGGCCATGGTGCGGCCCTCGGCCAGCGCGTTCAGGAAATTCGCCGCCTCGCGCATCGAGGATGGCGTCTGGCCGGGCGGCGGGCGGAACAGGCGATTCTCCACCTGCCCATCGGCAAAGACCAGCACCACCAGCGCCCGGTCCGGGGCGAGGCTGACGAATTCGATATGACGGATCGGCGCCTCGGCCTTCGGCGCCAGCACGATGCTGGCCCCGCGTGTGATCACCGACAGCGCCGTGCCGATATGGTCCAGAAGCGCCGAGACATCCTGATCGTTGCCGCCCAGCGTGGCGTCGATCCTTTCCCGGTCCGGCGCCGCCGGGCTGGCGGTTTCCAGGAACCCGTCCACGAACAGCCGCAGCCCCGCCTGCGTCGGCACCCGCCCGGCGGACACATGCGGGCTGTCCAGCAGCCCCAGAAACTCCAGGTCCTGCATCACGTTGCGGATCGTCGCGGCAGAGACCTGTTCGGTCATGGTCCGGGTCAGGGTGCGCGAGCCCACCGGCTCTCCGGTTTCCAGATAGCCCTCGACCACCCGCCGGAACACCTCGCGCGAGCGTTCGGTCATTTCTGCCATCAATGTTGAGCCGGTCGCCATGCCCTGAATAAAGGGTGCGCCGCGGCAATCGTCAATCGGGGTTGCAGGATAGGCACGCAAGGGCATATCTGGCCGCGATCATCGAAAGGACAGACCATGCGACCCTCGGGCCGGGCACTTGACCAGTTGCGCAGCATCTCCATCGAAACCGGCGTGACCCGCCATGCCGAGGGATCCTGCCTGATCCGCATGGGCGATACCCATGTGCTTTGCACCGCCTCGGTCGAGGACAAGCCGCCGCCGTTCCTGCGCAATTCCGGGCAGGGCTGGGTGACGGCGGAATACGGGATGCTGCCCCGTGCCACGCATACCCGCGGGCGGCGTGAGGCTGCCGTGGGCAAGCAGTCTGGAAGAACGCAGGAAATTCAACGTCTTATCGGTCGTTCGCTGCGCGCTGTGGTGGACCGGCAGGCCCTGGGCGAACGCCAGATCACCGTCGATTGCGATGTGATCCAGGCCGATGGCGGCACCCGCTGCGCCTCGATCACCGGGGGCTGGGTGGCGCTGCGGCTGGCGATGAACCACCTGATGGCCAAGGGGCTGGTGCTGTCCGACCCGATGCTGGACCACGTCGCCGCCATCTCCTGCGGCATCTATGCCGGCCAGACCGTGCTGGACCTCGACTATGACGAGGATTCGGCCGCCGGCACCGATGGCAACTTCGTGATCACCGGCAAGGGCAAGCTGGTCGAGGTTCAGGCCTCCGCCGAAGGCGCGCCCTTCGCTGTCGATGATCTCTCCGCCCTGCTGCAACTGGCGGTGCAAGGCACGGCTGCGCTTGTCGCCGCGCAGAAGGCGGCAATCGGGCAATGACGCGGCGGTTCACCGGCGACAGGCTGGTCATCGCCAGCCACAACAGGGGCAAGCTGGAAGAGTTCTCCGCCCTTCTCGCGCCCCTGAACGTAGCCTGCGTCTCCGCCGCCGACCTTGGCCTGCCAGAGCCGGAAGAGACCGAAAGCACCTTCATCGGCAATGCCCGGATCAAGGCGAAGGCGGCGGCGCTGGCTTCCGGCCTGCCCGCGCTGGCCGACGATTCGGGCCTGACCGTGGATGCTCTGGACGGCGCGCCGGGGGTCTATACCGCCGACTGGGCCTTCACGCCGCAGGGCCGCGATTTCGGCATGGCGATGGAAAAGACCTGGGCGCTGCTGGAAGAGACCCGCGCGCCCTACCCCCGCCAGGCGCAGTTCCGTTGCACCTTGCTGCTCTATTGGCCGGATGGGCATGAGGAAGTGTTCGAGGGCATCGCCCCCGGACAACTGGTCTGGCCGCGGCGCGGAGCCGAGGGCCACGGCTATGATCCGATGTTCCAACCCGATGGATTCTCTGAAACTTTCGCCGAAATGGATGCCGCGCGGAAGAACGCGATCAGCCACAGGGGCAAGGCCGTCGACGCGCTGCTGAAGGCCTGTTTCACGTGAAACTGCAGGACTGGCAGCACGGCGGCTTCGGCGTTTACGTCCACTGGCCGTTCTGCAAGGCCAAATGCCCCTACTGCGACTTCAACAGCCATGTGCGGGCCTCCGTCGATCAATCCGCCTGGGCTGACGCCTATCTGGCCGAGATCGACCGCACCGCCGCCGAAACCGGTCCGCGCGCCGTGCAATCGGTGTTCTTCGGCGGTGGCACGCCCTCTCTGATGGACCCCGCGCTTGTCGGCGCGATCCTCGACCGCATCGCCGCCCGCTGGTCGATGGCGAATGACGTGGAAATCACGCTGGAGGCCAACCCGACCTCGGTCGAGGCCGGGCGATTCCGTGGTTACCGCGACGCCGGGGTGAACCGGCTTTCCCTTGGTATCCAGGCGCTGAACGACACCGACTTGCGCCGCCTCGGCCGCCAGCATTCCGCGGCGGAGGCACTGGAGGCACTGGCGCTGGCGCGCGAAACCTTTTCCCGCGTTTCCTGCGACCTGATCTATGCAAGGCAGGACCAGACGCTGCCCGGCTGGCAAGGGGAACTGGCGCAACTGCTGGCCCTCGGCCCCGACCACATGTCGCTTTACCAACTGACGATCGAGGACGGCACCGCCTTTGGCCGCCTGCATGCCGAAGGCAAGCTGCGCGGCCTGCCGGACGAGGATCTGGCGGCCGAGATGTATGAGGCCACCGAAGCCCTGTGCCGTCAGGCCGGGTTGGCGGCTTATGAAGTCTCCAACTACGCCAGGACCGGATCGGAATCCCGGCACAACCTGATCTATTGGCGGATGGGGGATTATGCCGGGATCGGTCCCGGTGCGCATGGAAGGCTGACCTTGCCGACCGGCCGCTTCGCCACATCGACGCTGCGTTCACCCGAAGGCTGGCTTTCCGCCGTCACCACCAAGGGAAATGGCGAAATCGAGCGGGAACTTCTGTCGGATGAAGACCGCGCGGTCGAATACCTGATGATGTCCCTGCGCCTTGCCGAAGGCAGCGACCTATCCCGCTTTACCGCCCTGCGCGGCAGACCGTTGCCGGAAGATCGGCTCAACACATTGATCCAGAACGGTTTTCTTGATCTTCGCAGCGATATGCTGACCGCCACGCCCACCGGACGCCTTGTCCTCAACCGGCTGCTGCTGGAGCTTTGCGCCTAGCCCATTTCCACGGGAACGGTGGACAGCGCCTGGCATAGCCGGTCCAGATCGTCCAGCGTCTTGAAACGCACCATCAGCGCCCCGGCCTGCCCGCCCGCCATGTCGATCTGCACCTGCATTCCCAGATGCGCCGACAGGTCCGCCTCCAGAGCGCGGGTGTCGGAATCCTTCTCCCGGGCCTTGTTCGAGCCTCTTTCGGCGGCTTTTCCCGGATTTCCGGCCTCGCGCACCAGCTTTTCGACCTCGCGCACCGACAAGCCCTGCGCAACCACGCGCCGGGCCAGCGCCTCGGGGTTCTCGGTCCCGATCAGCGCCCGCGCGTGGCCTGCCGAGATCTGCCCGTCGCGCAGCATGGCCTGAACCGGATCCGGCAGCACCAGAAGCCGCAGCAGGTTGGCGATATGGCTACGGCTTTTCGACAGCGCCTCGGCGATCTTCTCCTGCGTATGGCCGAAACGGTCCATCAACTGCCGGATGCCAAGCGCCTCTTCTATGGCGTTCAGATCCTCACGCTGGATGTTCTCGATGATAGCGATTTCAAGGACTTCGGTGTCGTCCAGCTCGCGGATGACCACAGGCACGTCATGCGCCTGCGCCATCTGCGCCGCACGCCAGCGGCGTTCGCCGGCAACGATCTCATAGGAATCACCCGCCGGGCGCACGATCAGCGGCTGGATCACGCCCTTCTGCCGGATCGAATCGGCCAAAGCCTGCAATGCTTCCGGCTCGAAATCCTTGCGCGGCTGCAAGGGATTGGGCCGCAGCTTCTCGACCGCCAGCCGCGTATCCGGGCGGCGGGGCGAGGCCTCCGTGGCCGGGCCAAGGTTCACGTCCGACATCAGCGCCGACAGGCCGCGGCCAAGGCCCTTTTTCTCCGGCTTCTTTTCCATCGCCCTACCCTTTCAACCGCGCCACAATTTCCGATGTCAGCGCCCGATAGGCCTCGGCCCCCCGGGACGTGCCGTCATAGGCCAGCACCGGCAGCGCATGCGAGGGCGCCTCGCTCAGCCGGACATTGCGCGGAATCACCGTGCTGAAAACCAGCTCGCCCAGGTTTTCCCGCGCGTCGGCCTCGACCTGCTGGGCCAAGTTGTTGCGTCCGTCATACATGGTCAACACAATACCTTCGATCCGCAGGTTCGGATTGGCGGAACGCCGCACATCGCGGATGGTCAGCAGAAGCTGGCTCAACCCTTCCAGCGCGAAGAACTCGCTTTGCAGCGGCACAAGCACGGAATGCGCGGCAACAAGCGCATTCACCGTCAGCAGGCTCAGCGAGGGCGGGCAGTCGATCAGCACCACATCGAAGGCGAAAGCGTCGATCTGCGGCTGGCGCAGCGCGTCATGCAGCAGGAAACTGCGCTTTTCGTTGGCGACAAGGTCGATATCGGCCGAGGCCAGGTCGGAATTCGCAGGCGAAATCCAGACGTTGGCCACGCCGGCCGGACGGATCACATCCCCCACCGCCGCCTCGGACAGAAGCAGGTCATAGGTGGTGACGGCCCTGTCCTTCGCCGTGATTCCCAGGCCGGTTGAGGCATTTCCCTGCGGGTCCAGGTCGACCAGCAGCACGCGGAAGCCCTGTTCCGCCAGTCCGGCCGCCAGATTTATGGCCGTCGTCGTCTTGCCCACGCCACCCTTCTGGTTGGCAATGGCAATGACGTGGCCGGGCGGCTTCGGCGCGGGTTCAGACACGGCGCAAATTCCTCAGGACAAGCAGGGCAGAGCCCTTATGGCCCGGATTCTCCGGCGCCTCCAGATCGAATTGCCAGGCGCGGCGGGCGGCTTCCACTTCGGGGCCGAATCTCTCGCCTTTCGGAAACAAGCATGTGCCACCGGGCGCAAGATGGCGATGTGCGAAGGCGCATAGCGTATCTAGTGTCGCCAACGCGCGGGCCGACACTACATCTGCCATCAACGGCGGCAAGGTTTCAACGCGCTGGGTGTGGACTTCGACCGGAACGTCCATCTGCCGCGCCGCCTCACGCAGGAAAGTGGCCTTGCGCTGGTCGGATTCCACCAATGCAATGCGGGTTCCGGCCTGCCGATCCTGAAGGATCACCGCCACGACAAGCCCCGGAAACCCTCCACCAGCACCGAAATCGGCCCATAGCCTTGCCGCAGGCGCATGAAGGCAGAGGAAAGCCGAATCCTCGACATGCCGCGACCAAAGGTCCAGCAGCGTGGATTTGGCCACAAGATTGATCCGCGGGTTCCATTTTTCGACAAGCGATTGAAACAGCCGCAGCTTTTCCAGCGCCGCGGCGCTGACGCCAAGGTCGGAAAGCACAGACATCAGCCGGCCTTCCGCCCGCGATCCTTGCGAAGATTGGCCAGAATCAGCGTGATCGCCGCCGGAGTCATGCCTTCGATCTGCATCGCCTGATGGATGTTTTCTGGCCGGTTGCGCGCAAGCTTGCCCTTCAACTCGGTGGAAAGGCCGGAAAGCGCGGCAAAGTCGAAGCTTTCCGGGATCACTGTCGCCTCGGAGCGCCGGATATCCTCGGCATCCGCGGTCTGGCGGTCGGCATATTGGGCATAAAGCGCTTCGATTTCCGCCTGACGGCGAATCTCCTGCGACCAAGCGAAAGGCGGATCCAGCAGCGCGTCCAGATGCCCGGGCGCGTAATCCGGCATCGACATCAGGTCGAAAGCCGACCGGCGGGCGCCATCCTGGCTGACCGTGAAACCCGATCCACGCAAGTCGCGCGGCGTGAAGCCTTGCGACTTCAGCGATTCGATAGCCTGGCCCAAGGCTTCGGCCTTTGCTTCATAGGCCACGCGCCGCGCTTCCCGCACGCAACCGAAGGCGATCCCGACTGGCGTCAGCCGCTGGTCGGCATTGTCGGCCCGCAGCGACAGCCGGAACTCGGCCCGCGAGGTGAACATGCGATAAGGCTCCGTCACTCCTCGCCGCGTCAAATCGTCGATCATCACCCCGATATAACTGTTCGACCGCGACAGCCGCAGTTCTTCTCGCCCCTGTGCCTGTGCAGCGGCATTCAGTCCGGCGACAAGGCCCTGCGCGGCGGCTTCTTCATAGCCCGTCGTGCCGTTGATCTGCCCGGCCAGGAACAGCCCCGGCATCGCCTTGCTTTCCAGCGTGCTGCGCAGATCGCGCGGGTCGAGGAAATCGTATTCGATGGCATAGCCGGGCTGCGTGATGACAGCGCGCTCCAGCCCGGCAATCGTGCGGACATAAGCTTCCTGCACTTCGGCGGGCAGCGAGGTGGAAATGCCATTCGGATAGACCGTGTGGTCGTCCAGCCCCTCCGGCTCCAGGAACACTTGATGGCTGGACTTATCGGCGAAACGCACGACCTTGTCCTCGATCGAGGGGCAATAGCGCGGGCCGACGCCTTCGATATGGCCGCCATACATTGCGCTGCGCGAAAGGTTGTCGCGGATGATCTGATGCGTCGCATCGCTGGTATGCGTGATGCCGCAGGAAATCTGCCGGGCAATCGGCGCCTTGTTCAGGAAGGACAGCAGAACGGGATCTTCGTCGGCAGGCTGCATTTCCAGCCGGTCCCAGTCGATGGTCCTGCCATCCAACCGCGGCGGCGTGCCCGTCTTCAGCCGCCCGGTCCGCAGGCCCAGCCCCTTGATCTGCTGCGCCAGCTTGACCGAAGCCGGATCGCCCACGCGCCCGCCTTCGCTGCGCTTGTCGCCGACATGCAGGATACCGTTCAGGAAAGTGCCCGTCGTCAGGACGACAGCGGCTGCCTGCAATTCCGACCCGTCAGCCAGGATGACTCCAGCAGCCTTGCCATCACGCAGGATCAGCTCGGCAGCTTCACCCTCGACAATCGTCAACCGTTCTTCGCGCGACAGCAAATCCTGCACGGCAAGCCGATACAGCTTCCTGTCCGCCTGTGTCCGCGGGCCTTGCACGGCGGGCCCCTTGCGCCTGTTCAGCAAGCGGAACTGGATGCCGCCCCTGTCCGCGGCCAGCCCCATGATCCCGTCCATGGCGTCGATCTCGCGGACGAGGTGGCCTTTGCCCAAACCGCCAATCGCCGGGTTGCAGGACATGACGCCGATCTTGGCCGCGCTCATCGTGACAAGAGCTGTCCGCGCGCCAGCCCGGGCCGAAGCCGCTGCAGCTTCCGCACCTGCGTGGCCTCCGCCAACAACGATGATATCGAAGTGTTTCACGTGAAACATCCTACTTCCCGATGCAGAAGCTGGAGAAGATTTCATCCAGCACGTCTTCCACATCGACGCGGCCAATCAAGGAATCCAGCGCGTGGATCGCTTGCCGGAAATGTTCGGCGGCAAGCTCTACACGGCCGGGCCCTGCCATTACTTCACTTTGCGCCGATTCCAAAGCCCGAATCGCACGGGACACAGCTTCGAGATGACGCGCACGATTGATCGTCGCGGCCGAAGCCATGCGGCTGTCCAAAGCCGCGCCGATAGCGTCGATCAGCTCCGGCAATCCCTGGCCCGTCTTGCCCGAAACAGCCAGCCCCTCGCCATCGGCAAGATCGGCCTTGCCGCGCACAAGCAGATCGCCGGGCTGCGGCGCGACAAGCGGCACATCGCTGCCATCCAGCAGGAACACGCGCAGATCCGCAGCGGCAGCACGATCGACAGTCCGGCTTATCCCGATGCTTTCGATCTCGTCTTCCGTTTCCCGCAAGCCCGCCGTGTCCAGCACAGTCACAGGCAGGCCATGGATCGACATGCGGACTTCGATCACATCCCGCGTCGTTCCGGCAATGGTCGAGGTGATCGCAGCCTCTCGCCCCGCCAAGGCATTGAGAAGCGTGGATTTCCCGGCATTCGGACGGCCGACGAGAGCAACTTCGAACCCGTCCCGCAACCGCTCGGCCGCATCAAAGCCACGGACTTCCGCGCGCAGATTCGCCAGAACAGCCGAAGTCAAGTCCATCACTTCGGGAACAACATCGACGGGAACATCTTCCTCGACGAAATCAATCGTCGCCTCGATCAGCGCTGCCGACCGCACCAGTGACTCCCGCCAGCGATCCGCCATGTCCCGCAAGCGGCCTTGCATCAGCCCCATCGCGTGGCGGCGCTGCGCTTCGGTTTCCGCTTCGATCAGATCGGCCAGCCCCTCCACCTGATCCAGATCCAACTGGCCGTTTTCCAGCGCACGGCGGGTGAACTCCCCCGCTTCCGCCGCCCGCAAGCCTTCCTGCGCCGACAGCGCGGAAAGAACGGCGGCCAGAACCGCCTGACTGCCATGCAGGTGGAACTCGACCGATTCCTCTCCGGTGAAGCTGGTCTTCTCGGCAAATGAGATCACCAAGGCTTGGTCTACAACCTGCCCATCCCACAAGATATTGCGAACCGATGCGCGCCGCGCAGCAGGCACATCCCCGCACAACGCCCGGCAGGCCGCCCAGGCCTGCGGACCAGAGACGCGGACCACGGAAACGCCCGCCCTGCCGCGGGCCGAGGCCAGCGCGTAGATCGTGTCCCGCATGGCCGCACCCCGGTCAGGTGTTCATCGAATCGAAGAATTCGGCGTTGCTCTTGGTCTGCTTCAGCTTGGAGATCAGGAACTCGATAGCATCGGTGGTGCCCATCGGGTTCAGGATGCGGCGCAGGACATAGGTCTTCTGCAAGTCGGTCTTCTCGACCAGCAGGTCCTCTTTCCGCGTGCCGGATTTCAGGATGTCCATCGCCGGGAAGACGCGCTTGTCGGCGACCTTGCGGTCCAGCACGATTTCGGAGTTGCCGGTGCCCTTGAACTCCTCGAAGATCACCTCGTCCATCCGGCTGCCGGTGTCGATCAGCGCGGTGGCAATGATGGTCAGCGACCCGCCTTCCTCGATGTTCCGCGCCGCCCCGAAGAACCGCTTCGGCCGTTGCAGGGCATTGGCATCCACGCCGCCGGTCAGCACCTTGCCCGAAGACGGCACGACGGTGTTGAAGGCCCGGCCCAGGCGAGTGATCGAATCCAGCAGGATCACCACGTCGCGCTTGTGCTCGACCAGACGCTTGGCCTTTTCGATCACCATCTCCGCCACCGCAACGTGCCGCGTCGCCGGTTCGTCGAAGGTCGAGGAGATGACCTCGCCCTTCACCGAACGCTGCATGTCGGTGACTTCCTCGGGCCGCTCGTCGATCAAGAGAACGATCAGATAGCATTCCGGGTGGTTCGTCGCGACGGATTTCGCGATGTTCTGCAACAGCACCGTCTTGCCGGTCCGCGGCGGCGCCACGATCAGCGCGCGCTGGCCCTTGCCGATGGGCGACACCAGGTCGATGATCCGCGCCGAGCGGTCCTTGATCGTCGGGTCCTCGATTTCCATCTTCAGCCGCTCATCAGGATAAAGCGGCGTCAGGTTGTCGAAATGGACCTTGTGCTTGGCCCGTTCCGGGTCGTCGAAGTTGATCTTCGTCGCCTTCACCAGGCTGAAATAGCGCTCGGTCTCCAGCGGGGCCTTGATCACGCCCTCGATGGAATCGCCCGTCCGCAAGGAAAACTGCCGGATCATGTCGGGGCTGACATAGATGTCGTCGGGGCCGGGCAGATAGTTGGCCTCGGGGCTGCGCAGGAAGCCGAAGCCGTCCTGGAGCACTTCAAGCACGCCGTCGCCGCCGATCTCATAGCCTTCCTCGGCATGTTCCTTGAGGATCTGGAACATCATCTCGCCCTTCCGCATGGAGGGCGCGTTCTCGATCTCCCATTCCTCGGCCATGGCCAGCAGGTCGGCCGGGGTCTTGGCCTTGAGGTCGGAAAGGTTGAGGCGTTCGGTCATCGTATGTCCTTGGGCGCGATCCGCCCCACGGAGCAGCCGGCCGGTATGCTGGAAACGGGAAATGCCTTGGGCCGGACGGCCCTGCAATGCCGCAGGTAAGCTTCACTGGCCCGAAAGTCAACGTCCGGCTTCCGGCTGGATACAGGGGCCGAGGCGGGCGCCATCTTCCTCTTTCTATATTAAAGAAAAATAAAACAATGATGTTGTAGGGGATGTGGATAACGGGATTTCCCGGTTTCTCCCAGCGGTTTCCCACAGCACGGGATGGCTGTGGAAAAGCCGTGGAAAACCGGAAAAGACAGCCGCTTCTTCCATAAAATCCTTTATATTTCATTGTGTTGCAATGAACAGGCAGCGGATTTCCTCCACAGACCTGCCCGGTGGACAGGGCTTCGCCCGTTCCTTCTATCCCAAGGGGCGTGACAACCGCTTCCACAGCGGGATATCTCTGGCGCCAATCGCGTCTTGGCCACAGGCCGACGCCGCGGCCCGTGCAACCCCAGATCGACCCCCGCTAGCCACCCAGGAACAAAGCGGAATTATCCCCAGTTCGGCCCCCAGATGATCCTCCTCGCCTCTGCCTCGGAAATCCGGCTCGCGCTGCTGCGCGCGGCAAATGTCCCCGCCACGGCGCGGCCCGCGCGAATCGATGAAGACTCGATCCGCGCCGCGCTTGAGGCTGAAGGCGCCCCTCCCCGCGACCTTGCCGATATGCTGGCCGAGATGAAGGCCCGCAAGATCGCCGAGAAACAGCCCGGCGCGCTGGTGCTTGGCTGCGATCAGGTGCTGGAGATGAAGGGCCGCATCTTCGCCAAGCCGAAAAGCCTAGGGGATGCCCATGCCCAGCTCCGCGACTTGCGCGGCCAGACCCACCGCCTGCTCTCCGCCGCCGTCCTTTACGAAAACGGCCAGCCGGTCTGGCGCCATGTCGGGCAGGCGCGGCTGACCATGCGGGATTTCTCGGACAGCTACCTGGACGACTACCTTGCCCGCAACTGGGACAGCATCCGCCACGCCGTCGGCTGCTACAAGCTTGAGGAAGAAGGCATCCGGCTGTTTTCCGCCGTCGAGGGCGACCATTTCACCATTCTGGGCCTGCCGCTTCTGCCTTTGCTATCCTATCTTGGCGCCCGAGGACTCATTCCCGCATGACCGATCATCCGCGTATCCCCCTGGCCGGCGTTCTTGGCCACCCCATCGCCCACAGCCGCAGCCCTGCGCTGCATGGCTACTGGCTGCGGCGTTACGGGCTGAAGGGGCATTACATTCCCATCGACGTGGCCCCCGCCGATCTGGCCGATGTGGTGCGGATGCTGCCCCGCATGGGCTTTGCCGGGGTGAACGTCACCATCCCGCACAAGGAGGCGATCCTCAACATCGCCGACATCATCACCGACCGGGCGGCGCTGATCGGGGCGGCGAACACGCTGATCTTCCGGGCCGACGGCAAGATCCATGCCGACAACACCGACGGCACCGGCTTCATCGCCAACCTCCGCCAGCACGCGCCGCACTGGCAGCCGCAGTCCGGCCCCGCCGCCATCCTTGGCGCGGGCGGTGCGGCCCGCGCGGTGGTGGCGGCGCTGATCGAGGTGGGCGCGCCGGAAATCCGCATCGCCAACCGCACAAGGCCGCGGGCCGAGGCGCTGCGCTCCGACTTCGGCGCCAAGGTGGTGGTGCATGAATGGGTGCAGGCCGGGAACATGGTCGAGGACTGCGCCACCGTGGTCAACACCACCTCGCTGGGCATGACCGGCAAGCCGGATTTCCGCGTGCCGCTGGACGGGCTGAACCCCCGGGCGCTGGTCACCGATCTGGTCTACACCCCGTTGAAGACCCAGTTCCTGATCGAAGCCGAGGCAATGGGCTGCACCGTGGTCGACGGGCTGGGGATGCTGCTGCATCAGGCCGCACCGGGGTTCGAACGCTGGTTCGGCCAGCGCCCCGATGTCGATGAGGCCACCCGCCACGCGGTCCTTTCGGCATGACGGCTTTCCGGCTGGGCCTGACCGGCTCCATCGGCATGGGCAAAAGCACCACGGCGCAGATGTTTGCCGAAGAAGGCGTGCCTGTCTGGGACGCCGACGCCACCGTCCACCGGCTTTACGCCCCCGGCGGCGCTGCGGCGCTGGCGCTTGGCAAGGCGCTGCCCGGATCGCTGGACGCCGCGGGCGGGGTGGATCGCGCCGCGCTTAAGGCGATGATCGCCGCCGATCCCGCGGTGCTGGACCGGCTGAACGCCATTGTCCATCCGCTGGTCTCGGCCGACCGGGCGGCCTTCCTTGCAGCTTCCACCGCCGACATCGTGCTTCTCGACATCCCGCTGCTCTACGAATCCGGGCTGGAGAAGGATTGCGACGCCGTGGCCGTCGTCACCGCCCCGCCCGAGGTCCAGCGCACCCGTGTCCTGGCCCGCGATACCATGACTCTGGCCATGTTCGAGACGATTCTGGCCCGCCAGATGCCCGATGCCGAAAAGCGCGCCCGGGCGGATTACATCATCGAGACGCTGACCCTTGAAGCCGCCCGCGCCTCGGTCAAGGATGTGCTGGCAGACATTCGCCGCAGGATTGCCCGGAATGCGTGAGATCGTCCTCGACACCGAAACCACCGGCTTCGACCCGGCCGCGGGCGACCGCATCGTCGAGATCGGCGGGGTTGAGCTTTACAATCACCTGCCCACCGGCCGCACCTACCACCAATACATCAACCCCGAGCGCGCGATGCCGCAAGAGGCGTTCGAGGTCCACGGCCTCGGCGACGATTTTCTGCGCGACAAGCCGGTCTTCGCCGCCATCGGGCAGGCCTTCGTGGATTTCGTCGGCGATGCCAAGCTGGTGATCCACAACGCCGCCTTCGACATCAAGTTCCTGAACTTCGAACTGACGCGGATGGGCCTTGCCGAAATCCCGTGGTCGCAGGCCGTCGACACCCTTGCCATCGCGCGGCAGAAATTCCCCGGCTCCCCCGCCTCGCTGGACGCGCTCTGCCGCCGCTTCGGCGTGGACAACTCCAAGCGCGAGAAACACGGCGCGCTTCTCGACAGCGAGATCCTGGCCGAGGTCTATCTGGAACTGATCGGCGGCCGCCAGCCGGACCTCGTGCTTGCCCCCACGCATGGCGCATCGCGCGGCGGCCCGGCCAGCGCATCGGCGGGGGACTGGCGCCCCCGGGCCCGGCCCGAACCGCTGCCTCCCCGGCTGACCGAAGAGGAACAGGCCGCCCATGCCGCCTTCGTCGCCAAGCTGGGCGAAACGGCGATCTGGCTCAAGCGGCGCTGATCACTCGATCCGCGTCCAGCCCGAGGGTTGCTCGGGCCGCGGCCCCACCTCGGTATAGTCACCGTCGATCACATCCCCGGTCCCCTGCGGGCGGATCACCGTGACCCGCGAGGCCGCAAAGCGCGCGACCAGCCCCTGCACCGGCGGCAACAGCAGCACCAGCCCCAGCGTATCGGTCAGGAATCCCGGCAGGATCAGCAGCACGCCCGCCAGCATCGACAGGATCCCCGCCGCCGCCAGCCGGGCCGGATCGCGCACCGCCCGCAGCCCGTCGCGCAGGGCCATCGCCTGCCGCGCCGCCGTCAGCCGCATCACCATGATCCCCAGCAATGCCGAAAGAACCACCCAGATCAGTGTCGGCCAAAGCCCGATCCGGCCGCCGATCACTACGAAAAGCGCAATCTCGACCAGTGGCCAGGCCAGAAACGCCGCGAAAATCCTCATTCCGGGCTTCTCCTTCCCGTTACCGCGCCTTCCCTGCGGTTTACTTGGCAGGGACCGCACCCTACATAGGGAACAACCCGGCCCGCCCCAAGGCGTGGCCGCAAGAACTGTGGAAGGTTAGGCGGACGGATGGACAAACTCTTGCAGCTTCTGGTGCTGGCCGGGATCGCGGTCTTCCTGATCCTGAAGCTCCGTTCCGTCCTCGGCACCCGGGACGGCTTCGAAAAGCCGCCCATCCCGCTGGACGATGCCCGCCCGAAGACCCGCCGCACGCTTGAGGTGATCGAAGGCGGGGTGGACCGCGACATCACCGACCACGCGCCGGAAGGATCGTCTTCCGCCAAGGCATTGGCCGCGATGAAGAAGGCCGAGCCGTCCTTCCAGGTCGGCCCCTTCCTGCAAGGCGCGCGCGGCGCCTATGAGATGATCCTGATGGCCTTCGAAAAGGGCGAACTGGACCGCATCCGCCCCTTCCTTTCCGACGACGTTGAAGCATCCTTCGCCGAGGTGATCGCCGCGCGCGAGGCCGAGAGCCTGACGGTCGAGGCGAACTTCATCGGCCTGAAGGAGATGAAGCTGCAGGAAGCCACCTTCGACTCCGCCTCGGGCTTCGCCGAGATCACCGTGCGCTTCGTCGGCGAACTGACCTCGGCCGTGCGCAACAAGGCGGGCGACGTGGTGGAAGGCGATCCGAAATCCGTCAAGCGCCAGCGCGATGTCTGGACCTTCGCCCGCAAGATGGGTGCGGATGATCCGAACTGGCAGCTTGTGGCCACCGGCGACTGATCCTTGGGATGCGGCTCTGGCGCACCCTCTGCCTGGCGGCGGCCCTGATGGCCCCCTTGCCGGCCGCCGCCCAGATGCTGGAATTCGAGTCGCTGGAAGGCTGGTATGAAGACGACCACGCCGCCGCGCTGAAGACCTTCCTCGCCACCTGCGACCTGATCGACGCGCCCGACTGGCGGCCCGTCTGCAAGCTGGCCGCCGATGTGCCGCGCGACGGGGCCTCGGCCCGCAGTTTCTTCGAACTGTTCTTCAAGCCGGTGGTCATCGGCAACCCGCCCGCCCTGTTCACCGGCTATTACGAACCTGAACTGAACGGCTCCCCCGTCCGCACCCCCCGTTTCGCCTGGCCGATCTACCGCAAGCCCCCCGAACTGACCGAGGGGCAGGTCTGGCACCCGCGCTCTGTCATCGACGGCGGCTTTCTGGCCGGGCGTGGGCTCGAAATCGCCTGGCTCGACGATCCGATCGACGTTTATTTCCTGCAAATACAAGGCTCTGGCCGCATCCGCATGACCGACGGGCGGATGATCCGTGTCGGCTACGGCGGCAAGAACGGCCAGCCCTACCGCTCCATCGGGCAGGAACTGGTGCGGCGCGGCATCTACACGATGGATCAGGTCTCCGCGCAGGTCATCCGCGCCTGGGTCAAACGCAACCCCGGCCCGGGGCAGGACCTGATGAACCACAACCCCTCCTACGTCTTCTTCCGCAAGCTTTCGGACCTGCCCGCCGACAAGGGCCCCATCGGCGCCATGGGCCGGTCGATCACCACGCTCCGCTCGGTCGCCATCGACCCGGTGTTCACCCCCCTCGGCGCGCCGGTCTGGATCGAGAAGGACGGGGGCAGGCCCCTCCGCCGCCTGATGGTGGCGCAGGATACCGGCGGCGCGATCAAGGGCGCGCAGCGGGCCGACATCTTCTACGGCACCGGCCATCAGGCGGGCGAGGACGCGGGCACGGTCAAGGACGGCGGGCGGATCGTGCTGCTGCTGCCCATCGACCGCGCCTATGCCATGCTGCCCGAGGGCTGACCATGCCCCGCCGCCGTCACCTGCGCCCCGAAGAGGCCGAGTTGTGGCAGGCCGTGGCCCGCACCGCCCGGGCGATGCACCCCAAGGCCCCGCACAACCCGCATCTTCCGCTGGCCGAGACTGCGCCGCCGGAACCGAAGCACCCCGCCGCGCCGCGCATCCCGCATTTCCACCTTGGCGAACGCGCCCTGCCCATGCCTGCTGCGGCCGTCACCCCGCCCCTGCGGATGGACGCCCGCACCCATGACCGGATGCTGCGCGGCAAGCTCGCGCCCGAGGCGCGGCTGGACCTGCACGGCATGACGCTGGCCGAGGCGCACCCGGAACTGATCCGCTTCATCCTGAACGCGCAATCCGCGGGGTTCAGGCTGGTGCTGGTGATCACCGGCAAGGGCAAGATGATCCACGAACCCGTGCCCCGCCCCATCGGCGCCCTTCGCCATCAGGTGCCGCACTGGCTGCGCCTGCCGCCGCTGTCGCAGGCCGTGCAGCAGGTGGCCGAGGCGCATCTGAAACACGGCGGCTCGGGCGCGCTTTACGTCTACCTGCGCCGCCGCTAGTTGGCCAGGGAACCGCGGCCCGTCGCCACCGCCTCGACCGGCGACAGGATGATCGCCGTGGCGTTCTGCACCGTCAGCACCACGCCCGGCAGCAGGCCCACGCGCCCCGCGGCCTCGGCCCGGAAGGCCGCGTCGATATTGGCGATCCCGCCCAGCAGTTGCAGCAGCGCGGGCGAGGTGCCAAGGTTGAAATGCCCTGCGCCCTCGTTGAAGGCCCCCGTGTCCAGATAGGTCACCTTCAGGTCGGCGACCCGGCTCAGGTCCTTCAGGTTGCCCAGCCGGTCGGGATTGCCCGCCAGCCGCGACGACAGGCCCAGCACGCTATCGCGGCGGCTGCCGAAGATCAGGAACGGCTGCGGCAGCGTGCCCATCGCATGGGCCTGCGCGCGGAACAGGTCCACGTCCAGGTCGGGCGAGATCAGGATCACCCCGCCCAACGATTTCATCACCAGCGAATCGCCGCGGATCGAGGCCTGCCGCAACGTCTCCATCGCCACCGCGCCGCCCATCGAATGCGCCACCACCACCACGCGCTGGGCGCCCGCCTCGGCCACCTCATGCATCAGATGTTCCAGCCCGTCGCGGGCGAACAGCGATGAATCGCGGTCGTAGACATAACCCAGAGGCGATCCCCGGCTGGGCCAGGCGTAATGCACCGCGACGCCCGGCACCTTCAAATCGTAGTGCATCTGCGCCACGCGATAGACGCTTTCGGCCATGGTGTTGTTGAAGCCGTGGACATAGATCACCACGTCGCGCTGTCCGCGCAGCTTCATCGCCGCGGTCAGTTCCTTGCGGAATGCCTTGCCATCCTCATACTTCCTGTCGGCCAGCGTCAGGAAATCCGTCTTCGGATCGGCGCGCCTGGCGTTCACCGGCCAGGTCACCTCGCCCGGCTTGCGCTCGAACGGGACAAGGATGTCATAGCGCAGGAAGCTGGCCTGCTCGGCCCGACCGAAGCCGAAATTCCCGCCCTCCTCGCGCCGGGTGGTGCCGACAAAGACCACCTCGCGCACCCCGGAGCTCGACGCCGTCGCGGCCTTTTCCGGCGGCAGCTCCTCCAGCATGATGAAATTGCCCCGCGGCGAACAGCCGATCAGCGCCAGGGCGACAAGGACGGAAAGGAAAAACCGCTTCATCCCGTCAGGAATGGCGCAATTCGGGGCGGGGTCAAGCGCTGCCGTAACGCCGGGCCAGCGCATTTCCGCCGTGACCTCGCGCGCGCTGAAACATATCAAGGACCGGCAAGCAGGAGGATTCCATGACCAGCGCCCCCCTTTCCGGCCAAAGCGCCCTTGTCACCGGCGGCGCGGGTGGCATCGGACTGGCCACCTGCAAGGCGCTTGCCGCACTGGGCGCCAGCGTCACTTTCACTGCCCGCAGCGCCGAAAGCCTTGCGGCTGCACAAGGAACCCTCGGCGATACCGCAACCGGAGTTCTCTGCGACATCACCGACCGCGCAAGGCTGGCCAGGGTCATCGCGCCCGGCTTCGATATCCTGGTGAACAACGCCGCCACCATAGCCCCCATCGGCCGTATCACCGACCTGAGCGCAGAGGCATTTTCGGCCAGCATAGAGACGAATCTGGTCGCCCAGTTCGACGCCATCCGCCTGTGCCTGCCGCATATGCTGGCCCGTGGCGGCGGCACCATCGTCAACCTTTCCTCCGGTGCGGCGCATCGCCCGCAAGAGGGCTGGTCGGCCTATTGCGCCGGCAAGGCGGGCCTCGCCATGCTGACCCGATCCGTCCATCTGGAATATGGCGCCGAAGGCATTCGCGTCTTCGGCATCGCGCCGGGGGTGGTGGATACCGGGATGCAGGTCTCGATCCGCGCCTCGGGCATCAACCCGGTGTCGAAACTGCCCCGCGAAAGCCTGTCGCAGCCGGATCAGCCCGGCCGCGCCATCGCTTGGCTTTGCACGCCCGCCGCCGATTCCCTTGCCGGGCAGGAACTGGATATCCGCGACCCCGCCCTGCGTCAGGCCATCGGCCTGCCGCCGCTATAGCACATAGCGCGAGATATCGGCGGACTTGGCCAGCCCGCCAAGATTCGTCTCGACAAAGGCGGAATCCACAACGACTTCCTCGCCGCCCCGGTCCGGCGCGGTGAAGGACAATTCCTCGAACACCCGCTCCATCACCGTATACAGCCGCCGCGCCCCGATGTTCTCGACGCTGCGGTTCACCTCCGCCGCGATCTGCGCCAGTGCCGCGATTCCGTCCGGCGTGAAGGACACCGCCACATCCTCGGTTCCCATCAGCCCGGCATATTGCCGGGTCAGGGCGTTCTCGGTCTCGGTCAGGATGCGGACGAAATCCTCTTCCCCCAGCGGCGACAGTTCCACCCGGATCGGCAGCCGCCCCTGCAACTCGGGCAGCAGGTCCGAGGGCTTGGCGATGTGGAACGCGCCCGAGGCGATGAACAGCACATGGTCGGTCTTCACCGGCCCGTATTTGGTGGAAACCGTCGTTCCCTCGATCAGCGGCAGCAGGTCGCGCTGCACCCCCTCGCGCGACACATCCGCCCCCCGCGCATCCGACCGGGCGCAGATCTTGTCGATCTCGTCTAGGAAGACGATGCCGTTCTCCTGCACCGCCTCCAGCGCGGCGGCGCGGACGGCCTCGTCGTCCAGCAGCTTGTCGGCCTCCTGCCCCATCAGCACCTCGTAGCTTTGCGCGACCGTCATCTTCTTGCGGCTGCCGCGCCCGCCGAAGGCCTTGAACAGATCCTGCAGCCCCTGCATCTGCATTTCCATGCCGGGCATGTTGCCCATCATCGGCATCTGCGGCCCGGCATCCATGACCTCGATCTCGATCATCGTGTCGTCCAGCTCGCCCCGTTTCAGGCGTCCGCGGAACATCTCGCGGGTCTGCTCGCGGGCGTCCTTGCCGGCGATGGCCTCGACCACCCGCTCCTCCGCCGCCTTGCGGGCGCGTTCCCGCACGTCCTCGCGCATCCGGGCGCGGGTCTCGTTCATCGCCACGTCGACCAGATCGCGGATGATGCTGTCCACGTCGCGGCCGACATAGCCCACCTCGGTGAACTTGGTCGCCTCGACCTTCAGGAAGGGCGCCTTCGCCAGCTTCGCCAGCCGCCGCGAGATCTCGGTCTTCCCCACCCCGGTCGGCCCGATCATCAGGATGTTCTTCGGATAGACCTCATCCCGCAGCGCCTCGGACAGCCGTTTCCGCCGCCAGCGGTTGCGCAGCGCCACGGCGACGGCGCGCTTCGCCTCTTTCTGGCCGATGATGAAGCGGTCGAGTTCCGAGACGATCTCGCGCGGGGTCAGGTCGGTCATGGTGGCTCCGGTGGCTGCTCGGCTTCACTTAAAGCCGCGCCCTGCCCGTTTCAACCAAGGGCTCACCGGGCGGAAGGCGATTGCCATGAACGAAGGATTAACCATGCGGCGGATATGACGGGCGCACACCAGTCATCCCGAGGGACCGTGTATTGACAAGGCGTATATACAGTTGCAGGATGGCTTTCGCTTTTCTATCGCCCGCTGCGTTGTCCGCCGTTCGATCACCACTCGCGAAGGCTGCATGATCACATGGAGCCGTGGGGAATATTCGAATGGGACGAACGGAAACGCCAGGCCACGATTGAAAAGCATAAGATCGACTTTCTGGATGCTATCGAGATTTTTGGCGGGCCGGTTCTTGTTCTTGCCGGAAAAAGCGAGATCGAGGCGCGAAAGCGGGCTGTTGCCCTGCTGGGCGAGAAAGTGATCTGTGTTGTTTTCACGATCCGGGGCGATGCCATTCGGATCATTACTGCAAGGGTTGCGCGTCGTAATGAGAGAGAAGCATATCAAGACCTATACTCTGGAACAGGCTCGCGCCCTCAAGGGTGAGACGGACTGGGACAGGCTTCGGGAGATGGGCGATTTCGAAGGCCCCGACGAAGAGGATTTCGAAGTCGACTGGACCCGCGCCGTCATGGTCGACGGCCTGCTCAAGAAACCGGTCTCGATCCGGCTGGACCCGGACGTGCTGGCTTATTTCAAATCCGGCGGCGCGGGCTACCAGACCCGCATCAACGCCGTTCTCCGCGCCTGGATGGAGGCGCAGAAGGCCCGCAAGCCGGGCTGACCTCAGCCCTTGCGGATCGTCTCGACCGTCAGGTTGCCGTTGGTGTAGACGCAGATGTCGGCGGCGATGGCCATGGCCTTGCGGGCGATCTCTTCCGCCGGCATCTCGGTCAGCATCAGCCCCCGCGCCGCCGCCAGCGCATAGTTGCCGCCCGAGCCGATGGCGGCCACGTCATGCTCGGGCTCAAGCACGTCGCCCGCGCCGGTGATGACGAAAAGGTCGGCGCCGTCGGTGACGATCAGCATGGCTTCCAGGTTGCGCAGGTATTTGTCCATCCGCCAGTCCTTCGCCAGTTCCACGCAGGCGCGGGCAAGCTGGCCGGGGGCGGCCTCCAGCTTCTTCTCCAGCCGGTCCAGCAGGGTGAAGGCGTCGGCGGTCGATCCGGCGAAGCCGCAGACCACATCCCGCCCGCCGGGGGACAGGCGCCGCACCTTGCGGGCGGTGCCCTTGATCACGGTCTGGCCAAGGCTGACCTGCCCGTCGCCCGCCACCACCACCTCGCCGCCGCGGCGGACGCCAAGGATCGTGGTCCCGTGCCAGCCGGGGAATTTCTCTTCGGCCATGATCGCCCTCCGTTTGCCCCTATATGGCCCGCACCCCCGGGGCGCACAAGCCGGGGACCGATTCGCGGGAAACGGTTAACGAAAGCAGGAGGCGGCGGATGCCAGACCGAT
>CAYLSD010000007.1:0-15148 GCA_964386345.1 uncultured Fuscovulum sp. | reverse complement strand
ACCGATTCGCGGGAAACGGTTAACGAAAGCAGGAGGCGGCGGATGCCAGACCGATGCCATACGTTTGCCAGACGCATTCCAGACAGGAAAAGGGGCCCCGAAGGGCCCCGTTAATGCAGCGTTCCCAAGGGTTTGTCAGATCGCCGACTGGATCCAGTTCGCCAGCGCCGCCTTCGGCGCCGCGCCGACCTTGTTCGACACCACCTGGCCATCCTTGAACAGGAACAGCGCCGGGATGCCGCGCACGCCCAGAACCGCCGGGCTGTCGGGGTTCTCGTCCACGTTGACCTTCACGATCTTGACCTTGCCGGCATATTCGACGGCCAGTTCTTCCAGCGCCGGGCCGATCTGCCGGCACGGGCCGCACCATTCGGCCCAGAAGTCCACGACGACCGGGATGTCCGACTGGCGGACTTCGCTGTCGAAGGTGGCATCGGTGACGGCGACGGTGTTCGCGCCCATGATCGTGTCTCCTGATGGGAAGGTTCGGGCGATGAACCTAGGGATGGCCCCCGGTGCCGTCAAGGGCCGAAGGCTCAACCCATAGCGGCACGGGCCAGCGCCTCCCTCACGATCTCGGGATCAAGGGGCATGAGAAGGGCGCTTTCGGTCCAGAGGATCGCCGCCTCGACCCGCCGCCCGGGGTAAAGAGCTGCCGCCGCATGGGCATAGGCGCCCAACTGGCGGAGATAGCCTTCCGGCACGTCCCCGGCCCGGGCGGGGATGACGGCATTGGACTTGTAGTCCACCACCAGCACCCGGTCGGCCCCCACCACCAGCCGGTCGATGGTCCCGCTGAGCAGCCCGCCGTTCCAGTCCAGCACGAAACCCACCTCGGCCAGGCTGTCCGGCCCGAACAGCGGGGCGAGACCCGGATCGGCGATCAGCGCCGCGGCCCTGGTGGCCAGTTCCGGAGCGGCCAGTGCCAGGGCGTCCCGGTCGGCCTCGTCAAGTTCCGGGAAGCGTTCGAGGAAACCATGCAGCAGGGTGCCGCGGATCAACGCATCCGGGTCTCCGGCGGTTTCGCCCGGCAGCGTCTTCGGCCCGCCAAGTTCGGAAGGCGAGATCATCCGCCTTTCCGCCGGGGCGGGCGAGGCATCGCGCAGCGCCCAGTCCGGCAACGCCACAGGCGCGGCAACCGGAGCCGAAGCCACCAGCGGGGGATGCCATTCCCCCACCTCATGCCGCATCCGCCCTTCAGGTCCGGGCAACAGCGGCAGCCCCTCGGCCGCCCGCAACATGCCGTACCACGACCCCTCGCCCGCCTTGCCGGCCGCCGCCACGATCAGCCAGCTTCGCGCCCGCGTCACTGCAACATACAGCAGCCGCAGGCTTTCCGCCTCGCGCACCGCCTTGCGGGCCTCGGTCGCGGCCTGCGCCAGCGGCAGGGTCTCGTCCTTGCCCAGCAGCCAGAGCGGCGGTCCGCCCTCCGGCACGGCGATGGGCGGCTCCTGCGGCGGCCTGCGGTCGGCGGTATCGGGCAGGATCACGATCGGCGCCTCAAGCCCCTTGGCGCCATGCACCGTCATCACCCTGATCCGGTGGCCTTCGCTTTCCGCCTGCCGTTTCGCCTCGACCTCGCCGCTGCCCATCCAGACCAGAAAGCCGGTCAGGCCCGGCACGTCCACCTGTTCATAGGCCAGCGCCTGCGACAGAAGTTCGTCGATCCCGTCGGCGGCCTCTTCCCCCAGCCGCCCCAGCAGCCTGCGCCGTCCGTCGTGCCGGGTCAGCACCCGGTCGATCAGTTCGAACGGCCGCAGGAATTCGGCCTGATTGCGCAGGTCTTCCAGCACCGCCCGGGTATCGTCGAACCCTTCCGCCTGCCGCAGCCTTTCCCACAGGAACCCCTTCCGCCCATGCGCCAGCCGGAACAGCGCATCCTCCGACAGCCCGAACAGGGGCGAGCGCAGCGCGGCGGCCAGCGACAGGTCGTCCTCGGGCGTGTTCAGGAAGTTCAGCAGAGCAAGGATATCCTTGACCGCCAGTTCCTCGGTCAGGGTCAGCCGGTCGGCCCCGGCGATCTGTAACCCCCGCATCTTGCAGGCCCGGATCACCTCCTGGAACAGCCCGCGGCGGCGGCGGACGAGGATCAGGAAATCGCCCTCATGCACCGGGCGGACCTGCCCCCTGTCGGTGATCCGCTCGCCCCGGTCGATCAGCCCGCGGATCTCGGCGGCGATCCGGTGGGCCAGAACGGTTTCGGCGCTTTCGGCCCCGGTCCGGTCCTCGGGGCGGAACCATTCGCCGGGCTCGGCGGCTTCGGGCGCAGGGACGGGGGGCCAGAAATCCACCCGCCCGGGCAGGTTCTCGTGAAAGGCCGCGTGGCGCAACGCCCCGCCCATCGCCCCCTGACGGTCGCCGGTGAAGCACAGGTCCACCAGCCGCAGGATGGCGGGGGAAGAGCGGAAGGAATGGATCAGCGGCCGTTCCTCCAGCGCCGATCCCGCCTGTTCGAAGGCGATGCGGAAGCGGTCGCGCATCATGTCGAAGGCGGTGACATCGGCGCCCTGGAAGGAATAGATCGACTGCTTCTTGTCCCCCACCACGAACAGCGTGCGCGGGCCTTCATGGATGCCCTGCCCGGCGGTGAATTCCGCCGTCAGCAACTGGATCAGCCGCCATTGCGCCGGGCTGGTGTCCTGCGCCTCGTCCACCAGCACATGCGAAATGCCGCCGTCGAGACGGTAGAGCACCCATGCGCTCAGCGACGGGTCGGTCAGAAGGCCGGTCGCCAGCGTGATCAGGTCGTCGAAGTCCAGCCAGCCGCGGCGGTCCTTGGCAGAGCGATAGCGCGACAGGAAGGCATGGGCGAAACGGTGCAGCGCCTCGGTCTTGCGCAGAAGGGCAAGGGCGATGCGGTCGGGCCGCGCGGCCTCTACCCGCAGCATCAGCCGTTCCAGATCGTCCTGCACCGGGCCCAGCGCCTGCCGCAGCGCCTTGGTCGGGAAGGCGCCCAGCTTGGCGGTGAACGGCTCCTTCGCGCCGCTTCCGGTCAGCAGCACGTCCTCCAGCACCGACAGGGCGGCCAGCGAGGGCGTCAGCGGCAGCAGGTCCGAAAGGCGGTTGCGGGCCTTCTGGTCGGTGGTGCCGCCTCCGGCCAGAACCGGCAGAATCTGCCGTATCAGAGCCTCTTCCGCCCCGATGAACACCTGGTCCAGCAGGGCAGTCTCGTCCAGCCCCGGTGCCACCCCGAGCGCCCGGCGCAGATCCTGTCCTTCCGGCGCGGCATCGAAATCGGCGCGGCGGGCGATGATCTCGTCCAGCAGCCTGCCCAGATCGCCGCCCTGCGCCAGCAGCCCCTCAAGCGCAGCCGCAGCGGAGCCAAGCGCCATGTCCTCAAGGATTTCCTCGCGCAGCAAGAGGGCGGAGCGGTCGTCGATCTCGGTGAAGCCGGGACTGACGCCCGCTTCCAGCGGAAAGCGGCGCAGCAGGGCGGCGCAGAAGCTGTGGATGGTCTGGATGCGGATGCCGCCCGGCGTCTCGATCGCCTTGGCGAACAATTGCCGGGCGCGGGCCAGCCGGGCGGGCGACAGGTCACCGTCTTCGCCCAGGCCCGCCAGACTGTCGCGCAGCGCCGCATCGGTGGCCATCGCCCAGCCGCCCAGCGTCTTGAACAGCCGGTTCTGCATCTCGGCCGCCGCGGCCTTGGTATAGGTCAGGCACAGGATCGACAGCGGCTCGGCCCCGCCCAGCAGCAGCCGCGCCACCCGGTCGGTCAGCACCCGGGTCTTGCCCGAGCCCGCATTGGCCACCAGCCAGGTATTCGCCGCCGGATCCGCCGCCGCGATCTGGTTCCGGGTCGCCTCATCCATCGGCGGCCCCCACATCCTGCGGGTCTGCCTCGTCGGCAAGGCTCCATTCCCCCAGCCGGGACAGGTGGTCGAAATCCCCCTGCCATGCGGTTTCCACCGCCGCCCGCCGCGCCGTGAAGCCGGTGGCGGGGTCCAGATAGGCTACGACCAGCGCCTCCAACTGCCCGCGCAATTCAAGGATCACCTCTTCGGTCAGGTCCTGCCCCTGTTCCTTCAGCCCGGGCTTCATCGCCTGATAGGTCACCCGGTTGGTGATGCGCGGGCCAAGGTCTCCGAACGCGCCGCCCAGCGCCATCACCGCCGCCAGATGCAACTGCTTGCGGTGCTGCGCCATGTCCTTCTGCGACGGCGGCTCGCCGGTCTTGTAGTCGATCACATGCAGGTTGCCGTCCGGCAGCAGGTCGATCCGGTCGGGCTTGCCGGTCAGGGTGAAATCCGGCCCCGGCAGGTGCAGCGCGGCCTTCTTCTCCAGCAGAACCGGGCGGCTGTCGCTGCGCAGGGTGGCCTCGGCGAAAGGCAGCGCGATCCGCCGCATCCGCGCCAGCCAGTCGGCGCGGGCAACGGGCCAGGGCACCTCGTCCTTAAGCACCTTGGCGGTGATCGCCAGCAGCAGACCGGCGGCCTCGGCGGGGTCCGGCGGCAAGGGGTCGATGCGCAGGAAATCCTCCAGCACGCGATGCACCACCTCGCCGCGCAGGCGGAAGTCGGCCTCGGGGCGCAGCGGGTTCAGGGCGCGCAGCCGCAGCACCTCTTCGGCATAGATGTCATAGGGGTTGGATATCAGCCGTTCGACCTGCGTGATCGACAGCCGCCGGGGGCGTGCGGCAGCCGGGGGCCGGGGAGAGGGCCGGTGCTCGGGCTCCATCTCCGGCAGCGGCGCATCCAGTGCCTCGGCCAGCCGCAGATATTGCGCGCCCCGCGCCCGCATTGCCGCCAGCGCCTGCGGCCCCCCGGTCCCCGGCAGGCCGGACATCAGGTTCACCAGCCGGTTCAGCCAGCGCGAAGGCACGGTCTCCGCCTCTGTATCGCGCAGCGCACGGGTCAGGATCACGCGCGGCCCGGCCACGGCCATCTGGAAATCATGCGCCGACAGGCCGACCTTGCGTTCCGGCAGCAGCAGCCCGGCGTCGCGCCGCAACCGGCGGTTCAGCCAGGGATCGGCGGCGGGGGTTTCCGGCCAGGCGCCCTCGTTCAGACCGCCAAGCACGACCAGCCCGGCGCCCTGTATCCGCGCTTCCTGCACGCCAAGGATCTGCACCCGAGGGTCGGTCAGGACGGCGCTGCGCGCCTCTTCCCGCGCCAGAACGGCGGCCAGCAGCGGGGCATAGTCGGCGGCGGCCAGCACCAGCCCCTCGGGCGCCTCGGCGGCCAGCGCCTGCATCACCGACAATGCCTTTTCGCCCGCCTCGCGCGACCAGAGCGCGCCGCTGCCCTCGGCCAGAGGACCGCGGGCCAGCCGCTCGGCCAGCGCGACGTGATGGGCCACCAACTGCGGCAGCGGCGCGCGGGGCAGGGCGGCGGCTTCCCCCAGCCAGAGGGCCATCGCCGCACCCCACTCCGCCGCGCCTGCCTCGGGCCGGGCCTCGGCCCATCTCCGCAGGAAGGCCGCGTCGGGGAAGGCCGGGCCGCGGCGGCGCAGGTGCAGTTCCAGCTCGCGCGTCAGCAGAAGATGCGGGCCGCGATCCTGCCCGGAATGGGCCAGCGGGTGCTTCAGCAGCGACAACAACCGGTCCACCGTCACCGGCCCCGCCATCGCCCCGGCCACCAGCCGCAGGAACCGGCCCGGCGCCGTCTGTTGCAGCGGCTGCCCGGCGGAATCGTCGGGCCGGATCCCCCAGCGGTCCAGCATCGCCGCCACCCGCCGCGTCAGGTTGCGGTCCGAGGCGATCAGGCAGGCGTCCATCCCCTGCTCCACCGCCTCGCGCAGCGCCAGCGCCACCGCAGCCGCCTCGGCCCGGGGGGAGGGCGCCTCGACCAGCGTCATGCCCCCGGCGGCGGCGGTCAGGTCGCCCAGCCCCGGCCCGTCGGCGATCCATTGATCCGTCACCGGCGCGGGCCGCAGGGCCAGCGACACCAGCCGGTTGCGCGCCGGATCCGGGGCCGGGCCCCCGGTCCATGCGGCGACATCGGCCCGCGTCAGGTCCAGCGCCCGCAACAGCCCGGCCAGCCGGAACTGCGGATGCGCCTCATGCACCAGCGCATCCTCCATCCCTGCCCAAAGCCCCTCGGGCAGGTCGAAGTCGAAGCCCGGCAGCACCACCGCCCCCTGCGGCAGCCGCGCCACCGCCCGCATCAGCATGGCCGTCGTCCCCCGCGACCCGGTGGAACCGGCGATGATCACCGGTCCCGCGGGCGGTTGCGCCTGCCAGCGGGCGATCAGGCTCTGCACCGCCCGCCGCTGCCGCGTCTCGGCATCCGGGCGGGCGTCTTCGGCGAAGAACCCCTCGGCCAGCCCGATGAACCTTTGCGCCCGCGCCCAATGCGCGGAATGGCCGGACACGTCCAGCGCGGCCAGCGTGGCGGGACCGACCCCTTCGCCCCGCATCTCGTCCATCAGCCCGGCAAGGCTGTTGGCCAGGTCGAACAGCGCCGAGCGCGGGGCAAGCGAGGGGTCGGCGACCAGCAGCCGGTCGATCAGCACCGCCAGTTCCAGCCGCCGTCCCAGCGAGGACAAGGGCTGCCCCGGCCCGGCCAGCAGCGGGTCGGCGGCCAGCTCGGTGATCAGCCGCAACTTCGGCAGGAAGCCCGCCCCCCGCGCGGCGAATTCCTTCTTCACCCGCCGCTGCATCCGCGTGGTGTTCAGGAACAGCGTCACCCGCGCCAGCGCCTCGGGCGGCTGCCCGGCCAGCCGCGCCAGCAGCCCGTCGGCCAGCCGTGCCGGGAAATCCGCCCCGGGCGGCAGGCCGAACACACGAGGGGCGGGGCCGGGGAACATCATGCGCCCAGCATCGCCTCGGCCTCGGCCAGCCCCTCGGGGCTGCCCACGTCGCACCAGTCGCCCTCATACGGCAGGCCATGGGCGCGGCCCGCGGCGATCATCCCGTCCCAGATGGCGTTCAGGGAAAACACCTGCCCGGGCCATGCCGCCACCGGGGCGGTCTTGACCACCTGCGCGCCCAGATACAGCACCCCCTCGCGCCCCGCGGCGCGCTCGATCCTGCCGTCCGGGGCCAGCACGAAATCCGCCGCCGCCCCCCGGCCCTTCACCCGCGTCGCATCCTGCACCAGCAGCAGCGCGTCCATCCTTTCCGGGTCCCAGGCCGCCCGCAGCGCCGCCAGCGGGTTCGGCCCGCGCCAGACGGCATCGGGGTTCAGCGTCATCACCGCCGGACCGGGCAGCAGCGGCAGGGCCTTCTTCAGCCCGCCGCCGGTTTCGAGGATTTCCCCGGCCTCGTCGCTGATCCCGACCCCCGTTCCCGCCAGATGGTCCGAGATCATCCGCCCAAGGTAATGCGTGTTCGCCACGATCGGCGCACAGCCCGCCTCTTGCGCAAGGTCCAGCGCCCGGTCGATCAGCGGGCGGCCAAGCACGGGGATCAGCGGCTTCGGCCGCGCCGCCGTCAGCTCGCGCATCCTTGTGCCGAAACCGGCCGCGAAGATCATCAGGGGCAGAGGGTCGCGCATTTCGCCGTGATCCGGTTCAGATTGTCGGGGGTGGGTTCGGGCAGGATCGACAGGCATTCGCGGCGCAGGTCCGCCAGCGCGGGATGGGTAAGGTTGCGCATCAACTGCCCCCAGACCCGCGGGATCAGCGCCACATAGCCGGGCTTGCCCGAGACAAGGCAGAGCCGTGCGAAGATGCCGATGATCCGCAAGGCCCGCTGGGCGCCAAGCACGGCATGACCCGCCGCCATCTCCTGCACGGTCACGCCCTTTCCGGCGGCAAAGCGCGCCAGTCCCGCCGCTTCGGTCTCGGGCGCCACGTCGCGGCGGGCGTCCTGCAACAGGGAAACGAGATCATAGCCCGGCTGGCCGAGCTGCCCCTGCTGGAAGTCCAGCAGCCCCACCCGGGCCGCGCCCTTGCGGCGGGGCAGCCAGAGCAGGTTTCCGGCGTGATAGTCCCGCAGGATCAGCACCCTTGCGGCATCGGCATGGGCTTGCAGCGCTCGGGTCAGCGCCCCGGTATAGCCGCCGGTCCCGGGCTGCGCCCCGTTGACCGCGGCGGCATAGAACTCTGGCGCGAAGCCCGCGGCCTCGGCCCAGTCGTGGGCGGTCGGGTTCGGCAGGCCGCCCGGCGGCGGATGGTCCTGCAAGGCCAGCAGCACATCCACCGCGGCGGCATAGAGCGGGGCCTCCAGCGAGGGATCATCCGCCAGAACCGTGGTGAACAGCGCGTCGCCAAGATCCTCCAGCAGCAAAAGCCCGCGTTCGGGTTCGTCCTCCAGCACCTGCGGCGGCGACAGGCCGAGGCCTGCCAGATGCGCGCCGATCCGCAGGAAGTCGGCGGTGTCGTCGCCGGGGCCGGGCGGGCTGTCCATCAGAACCGCGGTCCTGTCGCCCAGCCGAAGCCGTTCGTAGCTGCGGGCCGAGGCATCTCCGGCCAGATGCCCGCGTTCCGCCGCGCCCCAGCCCGCCCGGTGCAGGAAATCCGCCTTCTCCGCCGCGCGCGGGGTCATGCCATCGCCCCCTGTAACGCGGCCAGCATTCCGGGCGTGGCGCCTTCCAGCACCGCCCGCCGCGCGCCGCCCTCGGGCACCAGCCGCAGCCGCAGGGCGTTGTCCGGTGCGTAGGCGCCCAGCCGGTCGGGCCATTCGACCAGCAGGATGGCGCTGTCCATCGCCTCGACCAGGCCAAGCTCGACCACCTCGTCGGGGTCGGTCAGGCGGTAGAGGTCGGCGTGCCAGATCTCGCAACCCGGGCCGTCATAGACCTGCACTAGAGTGAAGGTGGGCGAGGGCACTTCGGTTTCCGGCCCGCACAGCGCCCGGATCGCCGCCCGCGCGATATGCGACTTGCCCGCGCCGACCGGGCCGTCCAGCAGCAGCGTGTCGCCGGGGCGCAACAGACGCGCCAGCGCCGCGCCGAAACGGTTGGCCCGGTCTTCGTCTTCCAGCAGGAATGCGGCTGTTGTCTTCGGCGGCATCTGGCGAGTCTATCCGGCCCCCCGCCGACCGCAAGCCATATGCGCCGTGGCACCGCGTCAGGCGATCAGCACCGCCTTGGCGGGGGTCTCTTCCATCCGCATCCGCGGCAAGGCAAAGGCCACCAGCGTCGCCCCATGCGGCAGCGGCGAGATCCGGCAGGCCAGCGCCCGCCCGTCCAGCAGCCGCAACTCACCGTCCCATGGATCGCGCTCGCCAAGCGCGCCGATGTATTCCGACAGGTCGTTCCACAAGAGCGTCGGCGCCGCCAGCCTGCGCCAGCCGTCGATCGCCACCGCCTTGCCCGAGGTGCCGAAGGGCGGGGCCTCCGGCAGGCCCCAAAGCCCGGCATAGGCGCGGTTGGTCATCACCAGATTGCCGTCCTGCGAGAAAACGGCCACCGCCTCTTCCATCGCGTCGATCACCGCCTGGCCCAGTTCCAGGTCGGCGCGGTACCGGCGCGTCCGCATCATCTCGTTCGAGATGTCCTCGAACAGGAAGGCCAGCGCGCCGTTCGGATGGGGCCGCCCGGTCACGCGCCATGTCTGGCCGGAGGGCAGGCTCCACGTCTCTTCGAACAGGCCCGAGGCGGCGGCTTCCTCGACCTCGGACATCTGCTTGCGCCAGCTTCGGTAATCCTTCGGCTCGGGGATCATGGAGCGTTCGCGCATCGCGTCCAGCACCGCCGACAGGCTGGGCCTGCCGATCAGGAATTCGGGCGGCAGGCCGGTCAGGTCCAGCAATGCGGGGTTGAACAGTTGCAGGATGCGGCTGTTGTCGAAGATCGCCAGCCCGATGGGCAGTTGGGCGAAAGTCTTGGTCAGGGTCTGCATGAAGTCGCGCAGCGTCGCCTCGGCCTGCGCCAGCCTGTCGGCGGGCAAGGCGTAGAGCAGCCTTTCCCCGCCCGAGTCGGCCGCAAAGATCTCATACCATTGCACCGCCCCGGCCACGCGGACCGAACGGCGCAGCGGCTGCGATTTCGGCGGTTCGTCGATCTCGAAGATGCGGGGCAGGGGCCATGACAGGTCTTGCCCCGGTTCCAGCGTGCCTGCAGCGGCCAGAAGATAGGCGCTGTTGGCCCAGATCACCTGCCCGTCGGCGCCCGTCCGCCAGACCAGCGCGGGGGCCTGCGCCACCACTTCGCGGATCGCCGTCAATTCGTGCTGAAGCGCGATGTCCGCGGGACCGTCGCGCCCGGGCAGCCGCTGGTCGGCATCGGCATCCATCAGCGTCAGCCGGGTAAGCCCGCCCAGGCTTTCGGCCCGCAGGACCAGCGGCGGCTCAAGATCCTCGCGCGAGCACATGACGAAGCGGCCTTCGCGCTGCAATCCCTCGATCCGCAGGGAAAAGCCGGGGAACATCGGCTCCAGCCGGGTCAGCACCCGGAACCACGGGCCGGAGCCTTCGGCCCCGTTGCTGACCATGGCCCTTGCGGCGGGGGTGGCATCGACCAGCGCGGGGCCGTCGAACAGAAAGACGGTGGAGCCGGTGGATTCGGCGAAGATCGAGCCGCGGCGGCTGACTGCGGGGCTGCGGGCGGCAAAGGCGGTCAGGGCGAACAGGCTGGACAAGGCGATCAGCGCGGCCGTCACGACCAGGCCGAAGGCGAATGTCACATCCAGATTCATACCGTTACCCGAACAATGCCCCGGCCAGTGCGCGGGTTCATGGCCGATCCTAGGGCGCTCTGGGTTAACGGGGCGTTAATCCTGGGGAATGTCTCAGGCCTGAAACGGCTGGTTCGGGCTGCCGGTCATGCCCGGCGGGGCCTGCAGCACGTCAAGCGGCCAGACCGCCTGCACCACGGCGCCGCAGCGTTCGGGGCGTTCCTCGGGGGCCAGGAACGGGTCGGCGGCATTGGCGAAGGTCATCTCGGCGCCCGAGCGTTCCAGCAGGGTCTTGGCGATGAACAGCCCCAGCCCCATGCCTTCGTATTCCGGCCGCCTGCCCGCGTCCTGCTCGGCCCGCCGCGGACGGACGAAGGGGTCGCCGATGCGGCCGATCAGGTTGGGCGGATAGCCCGGGCCGTTGTCGGTGATACGGATGGCGATGGCCTTGTCGGTCCATTCGCCCTCGACCCAGACGGTGCTGGCGGCGAAGTCCACCGCGTTCTGCACAAGGTTGCGAAGACCGTGGATCACCTCGGGCAGGCGCAGGACCATGGGTTGCTTGGCGCTTCCGCCCGGGCCCGGGGTCAACTGGAAGTGCAGGGGCTTGCCGCGGTGGGCATGGGGTTCCGCCGCCTCGCGCAGCACCTGTTCCAGCGGGGCCTGCCGCAGTTGCAGGTCGTCCTTTCCGGCCCGGCCCATGCCGCGCAGGATGTCGCGGCAGCGGTCGGCCTGCTGGCGGATCAGCGTCACATCCTCCAGAAGGTCGGGCCGGTCCTCCAGCTCGTCCAGCAGTTCCTTGCTGACCAGCTTGATCGTCGCCAGCGGCGTGCCAAGCTCATGCGCCGCGGCGGCCACCACGCCGCCCAGATCGGTCAGCTTCTGCTCCCGCGCCAGCGCCATCTGGGTGGCCAGCAGCGCATCGGCCATCGCCCGGATCTCGGTCGCCACGCGATGGGCGTAGAGGCCAAGGAACAGCACCCCCACCACGATCGACAGCCAGAAGCCGAAGCCGAACAGCGGCGGGATCGCCAGCACCGTGCCATCGGCAAAGCGGATCGGCACATGCACCAGCGCCGCAGCCGTGGTGAAGAAGATCGCCGCCGTGCCCAGGATCACCGTCGTCCGCAGGCCAAGCGCGCTGGCCGAGATGGTGACGGGCGCGATGACCAGAAGCGCGAAGGGATTGGTCAGCCCGCCCGAGACGAAGATCAGGAAGGCCAGCTGCGCCATGTCGAACAGCAGCATCAGAAGCGACTCGACCTCGCTCAGCCGCCGGTTTTCGGGCAGGATGAACATGCAGACGAGGTTGGCGATGATCGACAGGCCCACCGCCATGTAGCAAAGGCCAAGCGGCAGGATCAGGCCGAAATACCTGTCCGCCACCGCGATTGCCGCGATCTGCCCGGCGATGGCCATCCAGCGCAGCAGGATCAGGGTGCGCAGCCGCATCCCGGTGCTGCCGGAGCGGGCGGCCAGGAACTCGAGGTCCGGGGTGCGCTGCATTGTCGGATTGCCGTTGCTGTAAGGTGAGGGACATTGTTAGGGATCACGCAGGGCGCGAACAAGGGGACGGCAGATGGACAAGACCTGGGCAATCGTTGCGGCGGGCGCGGTGGTGGCGCTTCTGGGCGGCACGGCGCTGTGGATCGGGCTGAACCGGGGCGGCGACGATGCCTTCGCCCAGTGCCGATCCGGTCAGGCAGGGGCCGATATCGGCGGGCCGTTCACCCTGATCGAAGGCACCTCGGGTCAGGCCGTCACCGAGAAAGAGGTGATCGACCGCCCGACGCTGGTCTATTTCGGCTATACCTTCTGCCCCGATGTCTGCCCGTTGGACATGGCGCGCAATGCCGAGGTGGCGGATATCCTGGAAGAGCAGGGGCAGGATGTCCGGCTGGCCTTCGTCACCGTGGACCCCGCCCGCGACACCGCGCAGGTGGTTTCGGAATTCGCGCAGAACATCCATCCCAAGGCCATCGGCCTGACCGGGACGGACGAGCAGATCAAGACCGCCGTCAATGCCTACCGCGCCTATTACAAGCTGCATGAGGCCGAACCCGGGGACGACTATTACCTCGTCGACCATTCCGCCTTTACCTATCTGATGCTGCCCGGCACCGGGTTTGCCGATTTCTACAAGCATGCCGCCCCAGCGGACGAGGTGGCCAAAAGCGTCTCATGCTATGTGCAGATCGCGTCCGGGCAAAATTGACCCCGCCGTCCCAAGGGTTTAGAACGGGTCGAAACGGGGAAAGGAATACGAATGGCTGACGACCTGTCTGCCCAGCTTGGGCCGGATCGTTCACTTCTGCTGGTCGATGATGACGAGCCTTTCGTGAAACGGCTGGCCCGCGCGATGGAAAAGCGCGGCTTCATCGCAGAAACCGCCGAAAGTGTGGCAGCCGGCAAGATCATCGCCCAAAGCCGCCCGCCCGCCTATGCGGTGGTCGACCTGCGGCTTGAGGATGGAAACGGGCTGGACGTGGTGGAAACCCTGCGTGACAAGCGGCCGGATTGCCGGATCGTCGTGCTGACCGGATATGGCGCCATTGCCACCGCCGTGGCCGCGGTGAAGATCGGCGCCATAGATTACCTGTCGAAACCCGCCGATGCCGATGACGTGACCAATGCGCTTCTGGCGCGCGGCGATGTCATGCCCGAACCGCCGGAAAACCCGATGTCCGCCGACCGGGTGCGTTGGGAACATATCCAGCGGGTGTTCGAATTGTGCGATCGGAATGTCTCGGAAACCGCGCGCCGGTTGAACATGCATCGCCGCACGCTTCAGCGTATTCTTGCGAAAAGAAGCCCGAAATAAACTGACGAATTGCGCAAACTCCGCAATTGGGTTATCCGGGCGTCACAAGACGCGAAAGGACAACCCGAATGAACGTCGACCTGCACTCGCTTTCGCTTAGAGAGTTGAAAGACCTGCAGTCCCAGGTGGCAAAAGCCATTGCCGGATTTGAAGACCGCAAGAAGAAAGAGGCTTTGGCCGAACTGGAAGAAAAGGCCCGCGCGATGGGCTTTTCTCTGGCCGAGCTGACCGGGATTTCCACCGGCCGCAAGCGTGCGCCTGCCGCAGCGAAATACCGCAACCCGGCCAATGCCGCCGACACCTGGACCGGTCGCGGGCGCAAGCCGCGCTGGTTCGAAGAGGCGCTGAAAGCCGGGAAGAAACCGGAAGACCTGGCGGTCTGATCGACCATGCGGCGGCCTGAAACGGCCGCCGCAAATCTTCTAGCCGCAAGCCGCCAGCAGCGCCGCGTGCCGCGCCACATAATCGGCCCGCACCACGGCAGGCGGGCGCAGCCGGATTTCCAGCCCGCGCAGCACCGCATCGGCCGGACGGCCGAAGAAGCGGTTCGCCTCGGCTTCCGCAAATCCCGCGATCTGCACCGCCTCCAGCCATGCGGAAACCTTGTCCGCCGCCTTGATCTGCTTCTTGATCGCCCCGGGCAGCGCCGCAGGAAGGCCGAAGCGCAGGTGCACCGCCGCCGTCAGCCTTTCGTCCAGCGCGCCGTAGCCGGGGCCGACCGCCGCCTTCACCGGGCTGATCATGTCGCCGATCACATATTCCGGCGCGTCGTGCAGCAGCGCCGCCAGCCGCCATTTTGCCGCGATGCCGCCGTTCTGCCGGGTGAAGATCTCTTCCACCAGCAGCGAATGCTCGGCCACCGAATAGGGCCAGTCGCCCCGCGTCTGCCCGTTCCAGCGTGCCACGAAGGCCAGACCGTGGGCGATATCCTCGACCTCGATGTCCACCGGCGTCGGGTCCAGCAGGTCCAGCCGCCGCCCCGACAGCATCCTTTGCCACGCCCGCGGCTGTTTCATCGCATTGCCTGCATTTGTTGTCTGTTCACCGGATCAATGCTATCTGCCCGCGCATCCAAGGATCAAGGAGTGCGCCGCATGGCTGCGGATTACATCGTGAAGGACATTGCGCTGGCCGATTTCGGCCGCAAGGAACTCACCATCGCCGAAACCGAAATGCCGGGCCTGATGGCCTGCCGCGAGGAATTCGGCCCGTCGCAGCCGCTGAAAGGCGCCCGCATCGTCGGCTCGCTACACATGACCATCCAGACCGCCGTTCTGATCGAGACGCTGAAGGCCCTTGGCGCCGATGTGCGCTGGGCGTCCTGCAACATTTTCTCGACCCAGGACCACGCCGCCGCCGCGATCGCCGCGGGCGGCACTCCGGTCTTCGCTGTCAAGGGCCAGACCCTGACCGAGCATTGGGATTACCTCGACCGTTCGTTCATGTTCCCCGAAGGCGCGAACATGATCCTCGATGATGGCGGCGACGCCACGCTTTACGTCCTTCTGGGCGCGCGGATGGAGGCGGGCGAGGATGTGCTGGCCGTGCCGCAATCCGAAGAGGAAGAGGTGATCAAGGCCCAGATCAAGAAGCGCATGGCGCAATCGCCGGGCTGGTTCGTCAGAACCAAGGCCGCCATCAAGGGCGTGTCGGAAGAAACCACCACCGGCGTGCATCGTCTTTACGACCTGCACAAGAAGGGCCAGCTGCCCTTCCCGGCGATCAACGTGAACGACTCGGTCACCAAGTCGAAATTCGACAACAAATACGGCTGCAAGGAATCGCTGGTCGACGGCATCCGCCGCGCCACCGACACGATGATGGCCG
>CAYLSD010000006.1:0-156473 GCA_964386345.1 uncultured Fuscovulum sp. | reverse complement strand
ATCATGCCCGCCTCCGTTTTCCGCCATCCTGCCACGGATGGGGACGGGGGGCGAGAGGGGGCGATGTCTCAGGGGGCTTCCTTGGCCCGTCCGGGCGGGAACAGGCGAGGCACTGCCTCGCCCCCGCCCGTGCGCGACGGTTCACCCGGAGACACTGACAGCCCTGAACCCTGCGAGGCCAGCGCCCGACCCGGCGGGCGAGAAGCGCCCGCCATGGGCGGGTCGGGCGCTGGCCGGGACTGATGGTCCCGGCCGGTTGGGTTGATGCGGCAGCGCGTGGCGAAGGCAGGGGCCTTCACCAAGGCAATGGCGGGCATCAGCGGCGCCCCCATCCCCGCTTCGCAGCAGAAGATTAACGCAAAATGCAAAACGCCCGGCATCCACAGATGCCAGACGTTTGCCATACCATTGCCAGACGCTTTCCAGCCCCGGAAAACCCAACCGTTTCAGCGGATTAATCCAGCGTTCGCCGCCCCTCAGCGATGCGCGGCGTAAATCTGCGAAATCCGCTCCACCGCCGCCTCGGGCGACATCTCCTCGGACTCGCCCGTCCGGCGCGAGGTCAGCTCGACCACGCCCTTCTCCAGCCCCCGCGGCCCGACGGTGATCCGCCAGGGCAGGCCGATCAGGTCCATGGTGGCGAACTTCGCCCCGGCCCTTTCGTCCCGGTCGTCATACAAAGGCTCCAACCCCTTGGCCAGCAACGCCTTTTCCAGCCCCGCGCAGGCCGTATCCGCCGCCGCGTCGCCCTGTTTCAGGTTGACGATGCCCACCGGGAAGGGCGTCACGCCCTCCGGCCAGATGATGCCCTTGTCGTCATGGCTGGCCTCGATGATCGCGCCCAGAAGGCGGGAAACCCCGATCCCGTGCGAGCCCATCTCGACCGGCACCCGGTTGCCCTCCTTGGTGACGACGGTCGCCCCCATGGCCTCGGAATACTTGGTGCCGAAATAGAAGATCTGCCCCACCTCGATCCCCCGGCCAACCTTCTGATGCTCCTCGGGAATCTGGCTGAACAGCGCCGGATCGTGGGTCTCGTCGGTGCGGGCGTAAAGCGTGGTGAACTCCTTGCAGATGCCCTCCACCTCGGCCCGGTCGTCGTAGTCCACCTCGCGGTTGCCCAGCTTCAACGCCGTCACCCGGTCGTCGTAGAACACCTCGGACTCGCCGGTATTGGCCAGCACTAGGAACTCATGCGTGTTGTCGCCCCCGATAGGCCCCGAGGCCGCCCGCATCGGGATCGCGGTCAGGCCCATCCGTTCATAGGTTCTTAGGTAAGACACCATATGCCGGTTGTAGGCATGCAGCGCCGCGTCGCGGTCCACGTCGAAATTGTAGCCGTCCTTCATCAGGAACTCGCGCCCCCGCATCACGCCGAAGCGCGGCCGCATCTCGTCGCGGAACTTCCACTGGATGTGATACAGCGTCAGCGGCAAGTCTTTGTAACTGCTGACATGGGCGCGGAAGATGTCGGTGATCATCTCCTCGTTGGTAGGGCCGTAAAGCATGTCGCGGTCCTGCCGGTCCTTGATCCGCAGCATCTCCTGCCCGTAGTCGTCATAGCGGCCGGATTCGCGCCAGAGATCGGCGGGCTGCAGCGTCGGCATCAAGAGCGGGATATGGCCCGCACGAATCTGCTCCTCATGCACGATCTGCTCGATCCGCTTCAACACCCGGTAGCCCAGCGGCAGCCAGGAATAGATCCCCGCAGCCTGCTGCTTGATCATGCCGGCGCGCAGCATGTAGCGGTGCGAGACGATCTGCGCCTCGGCGGGATTTTCCTTGAGGACGGGCAGGAAGTAGCGGCTAAGACGCATCGGGGCCTCGCAAGGGAAAGGGTCCCGCGTTTCCTAGCCGCTTGGCCGCGGGCAGGCAAGGCGAGAGGGAACGGCCCATGCCCTCAGCCGATCAGGATCGCCCGGAAATCGTTGACATTGGTCAGGGTCGGCCCGGTGACGACCTGCCCGCCGATCCTGCCGAAGAAGCCATGCGCATCGTTGACGGCCAGCGCCGCGGCGGGGTCCACGCCTTTCGCGCGGGCCAGCGTCAGCGTGTCGGGCGTCACCGCCGCTCCCGCCACCTCGGCGGCACCGTCCACCCCATCGGTATCGCAGGCCAGCGCATGGATGCCCGGCGCGCCGTCCAGCGCAAGGGCCAGCGCAAGGCAGAACTCGGCATTCGGCCCGCCGACGCCGTCGCCGCGCCGCGTCACCGTCAATTCGCCGCCCGACAGCAGCAGCACCGGCGCGTCGCCGGGCTTGCGGGCGGCGGCGATCTCCAGCGCCATGCGGGCCTGCGCGGCGGCCACATCCCGCGCCTCACCCTCCAGCGCGTCGCCGAGGATGCGCACCTCCACCCCCTCGGCCCGGGCGATCTCCGCCGCTGCCTCAAGCGATTGCGCGGGGGCGGCGAAGATGCGGTTCTCCACCCGCGCCAGCCGCGCATCCCCGGGCGCCACCACGCCCGACCGCGCCAGCGCCGCGCGGACATGGGGCGGGACCGCGATCTTCCAGCGGTCGAGGATCGCCTCGGCCTCGCCCGGCGTGGTCACATCCCCCACCGTCGGCCCCGAACCGATGAAAGCCGGATCATCCCCCGGCACGTCCGAGATGATCAGCGACAGCATCCGCGCCGGATGGGCGGCTGCCGCCAGTTGCCCGCCCTTCACCCGGCTCAGATGCTTGCGCAGCGTGTTCATCGCCGAAATCGGCGCGCCCGAGGCCAGAAGGGCCGCGTTCACCGCCTGCTTCTCGGCCAGGCTTACCCCCTCGGCCGGCGCGCAAAGCAGCGCCGAGGCCCCGCCGGAGATCAGCGCCAGCACGAAATCCCCTTCGCCCAGCCCGGCCACCAGATCCAGCATCCGCGCCGTCGCCGCGGCCCCGGCTTCATCCGGCACCGGATGGGCGGCCAGCGCGATCTCGATCCCCCGGCAGGGGCGGCCATAGCCGTAGCGGGTGATCACCAGCCCCTCGCAGGGGCCCCAGACGGATTCCACCGCCTCGGCCATCCGGGCGCTGGCCTTGCCCGCGCCGATCACCACCACCCGGCCCGGCGGGCGCGGCGGCAGATGGGCGGCAAGCGCGCGCATCGGGTCGGCCACTTCCACCGCCCGGTCGAACAGGCGGCGCAGGAAGGCGGGGCGGTCGTCAAAGGGTCGAGGCACGGGCGATCAGCTCCACGGGGGAATAGGTTTCCGGGGCAGGTTTAACACCGTCCTCCAGCCAGGCCAGCACCGTTCCCGCCATCGCCTGTCCGAAACCGGCGATATGGCTGCGGATCGAGGTCAGGGTGGGATAGACCTGCGCGCATTCCTCGATATCGTCGAAACCGACGACCTTCAGGTCCGGGCCGACCCGGCGGCCGATCTCGGCGCAACCCGACAGCACGCCAAGCGCGGTGAGGTCGTTGAAGCACAGCACCCCGTCCACCTGCGGATGATCCGCGGCCAGCCTTGCGGCGGCCTCTCGCCCGAAGGCGCGGACCGGGCGACCCTCCAGTACCAAAGGCGGCAGGCCCGCCGCTTCCAGCGCCTGAAGATAGCCCGCCAGCCGTGCCTCGGTCACCGACCGGCCCGGCAGGCCGCCGACAAAGGCAATGCGTTTCGCGCCGCGTTCCAGCAGGTGTTCCGTCGCCAGCCGCCCGCCGCGCGGACCGTCGGGCGCGGCGAAGGGGAAGCGGCCGGTGTCGGGATGCGCCCGGCGCAGCACCTGCAGGGCCGGGATCCCCGCGCGGGCGATCTGGTCGAAGGTGGGCGCCACCTCGCCATAGGCCGAGGACAGGATCAGCGCCGAAACGCCGTGTTCGATCATCGCGCCCACCACCTGCGCCTGCAACGCGGGGTCCTCGTCGGTATTGGCCATCACCGTGGCATAGCCGCGCGCCGACAGCGCCATCTGCACCGAGGTGGCGAATTCGGTGAAGAACGGGTTGCGCAGGTCATTGATCACCAGCCCGATCAGCCCGGCATTGGCGGATCGCAGGGTGGCGGCGGCGCGGTTGTAGACATAGCCGATCTCGGCCATCACCCGGCGGATATCGGCCCGGGTCTCGGCCCGGACCAGCGGCGAGTTCTGCAAGACCAGCGAGACGGTCGATTTCGACACGCCCGCGGCCTTTGCCACATCGACGATGGTCGGGCGGCGTTCCATCGCCTAGCCCTGATCGACGCCGTGGAGCTGCAGCAGCATCCGCATCCGCGCCTCGGCCAGATCGGGGCGGATCAGCACGCCCGCGGCATCGGCCAGCCGGTAGACAGTGGCGTAATGGGTGATATCGCGCGAGGAGTGGAAGCCCGAGGGCATGACGAATGCGGGTTGCAGCCCGTTCAGCCAGGACAGGAAGGCGATGCCCGCCTTGTAGAACCGGGTCGGCGCGCGGAAGATCTCGCGGCTCAAGGGCACGGTCGGGGCCAGCAGGTGATGATAGGCGGCACGGTCGTCCTGCGCCAGCGCCTCCAGCGCCTGCGCGGCGGCGGGGGCAATGGCGGCGAAGGCGCCGAGAAGCGCGTGGGAATGATGCGTCCCGTCGCCCTCGATCAGGGCGGCATAGTTGAAATCGTCGCCAGTGTAGAGGCGGACGCCCTCGGGCAGCCGGGCGCGGAAGGCTTCTTCATGCGCTTGGTCCAGCAAGGAAATCTTGATGCCATCCACCCTGGCCGGGTTCTCGGCGATGAGGGAGATGACGAAATCCGACGCCTCCGCCACATCGCGGCTGCCCCAGTAGCCCGCCAGCGCCGGATCGAACATATCGCCCAGCCAGTGCAGGATCACCGGCTGCGCCGCGCCGTCGATCAGGCGGCGGTAGACCTTGCGGTAAACCTCCGGCGCCGCACCGATGGCAGGCAGCGCGCGGGTCGCCATCAGGATCAGTTGCCCGCCCGCCGCCTCGATCGCCTCGGCCTGATGCTCATAGGCGGCGATGATCGCCCCGGGCGTGGTCAGTTCGGCCAGTGTCTTGTGGTCCGTCCCCGCCCCGACGCAGACGCGCGGGCGCAGGGGATGCGCCTTGGCGGCGACCATGGTCCGCTGGACCAACTCCTTCGCCGTCTCCCAATCCACCCCCATGCCGCGTTGCGCGGTGTCCATCGCCTCGGCCAGCCCGAGGCCCTGATCCCAGAGCCAGTGGCGGAAGGACAGCGTGCCCTCCCAATCCACCGCCGGGCGGCCGTCCCACGGGCTGCGCTCGCGCAGGGGATCGCTGACCACATGGGCAGCGGCAAAGGCGGTGCGGGTCAGCGGCACCCTCGGCGCACGCGGGACAAGCGGCGTGCCGGACAGGCGGTAGGGTTCGAGGCGGGCGTCGTCGGTGGGCAGGATCAGCATGGGCGGGCCCTCAGCAGGCAAGATCGAAGACGAGGATGCCGTCGATGCCGCCTTCGGCGGCGGCGACAAGGGCGGCACCGACGCGGCGGTGGTCGGGGTGGTCCTGATAGGCGGCCAGCGCCGCCCAGTCGGTGAAATCGACGGTGAAGCCGTGCATGTAGCCGCGCTCGATCCGTTCGGGGCTTTCGCTGCGGCCCGAGCGGATGTCGATCACCCCGGGCAGCTTGGCCCTGATCGCGGCGAGATCGGCGAAGATCGCGGCGATTTCGGCCTCGGTCACTTCGGGGCGGACTTTCACAAGGACGATGTGGCGGATCATGCACGGCCTCCATGCGCGGCCTTGATCATGTCGGCGGCTTTCTCGGCAATCATGATCGTGGTGGCGTTGGTATTGGCCGAGACCACCCGCGGCATGATCGAAGCATCCACCACGCGCAGCCCTTCCAGCCCGTTGAACCGCAGTTCCGGGTCCACCACCGCCTGATCGTCGCTGCCCATCCGGCAGGTGCCCGCCGGGTGATGGTCGGTCTTGGAATGGGTGCAGGCATAGTCGAAATAGTCCTGATCCGTCCGCACCCCGGGCCCCGGCAGGCGTTCGGCCAGCACGAAGGGCTTCAGCGCCTCCTGCGCCATCATCTCGCGGGCAAGCTTCAGGCCCCGGATCGACATTTCCCGGTCATGCGGGTCCTCCCAGTAGTTCGGGTCGATCAGCGGCGCGGCCAGCGGGTCGGCACTGGCCAGCCGCACCGTCCCGCGCGACCGGGGCCGCAGATAGGCCGAGTTCAGCGTGACACCGCCCTGCGGCATCGCCGCCACCCCGGCCTCGATCCCCGAGCCGAGGCCGAGGTGGAACTGGATGTCGGGGGACCGGGCGCCCTCTTCCGCATACCAGAAGCCGCCGGTCTCGAAGAGGCTGGAGGCGACGGGGCCGCGCCGCGTCAGCAGATATTGCAGCCCGGCCAGCGCCGACCAGTGCGGTTTCGCATAGCGGTCATAGGTATGTGGGCCGGTGCATTCGGCGATGACGAAAAGGTCGAGATGGTCCTGAAGGTTCGCCCCCACCTGCGGCTGGTCCAGCACCACCGGGATGCCAAGGCCGCGCAGGTTGTCGGCGGGGCCGATGCCCGAGAGTTGCAGCAGCCGGGGCGAGCCGATGGCGCCCGAGGACAGGATCACCTCGGACGACGCCCGTATCACCCCTTCGGGCGTTTCCACCCCGACCGCCCTGCCCTTCTCGACCACGATCCGCAGCACCTGCGCATCGGTGCGCACCGTCAGGTTCGCCCGCCCGCGCGCGGGGCGCAGATAGGCGATGGAGGCCGACGACCGGCGATAATTCCTTTGCGTCAGCTGGTAGTAGCCGACGCCATCCTGCACCTCCCCCGCCATGTCCATGTTGCGCGGGATGCCCATCTGGGCGGCGGCGCGGAACCACGCCTCGCAGATCGGCAGCGGCGCGCGGGGCTGGGAAACGCCCAAGGGTCCACCCTTGCCGTGAAAGCGGTTGTCGTAGGTGTCGTTGTCCTCCGCCTTGCGGAAATACGGCAGCACGTCCTCGTAGGACCAGCCGGGGCAGCCGAGTTGCCGCCATTCGTCATAGTCCAGCGCATTGCCACGGGTGTAGATCTGCGCATTGATCGACGATCCGCCGCCGATCACCTTGGCCTGCGTGTAGCGGATCTGCATCCCCTTCATGTGGCGCTGCGGCACGGTCTGCCAGCCCCACGACCCGATGCCCTTGGTCATCTTCGCGAAACCCGCGGGCAGGTGGTAGAAGGGATGGTTGTCGCGGCCCCCAGCCTCCAGCAGCAGCACGCGGGCCGCGGGATCCTCGGACAGCCTTGCGGCCAGGACGGAGCCTGCCGAGCCGCCACCGATGATGATGAAATCGTAGTGTTTTTCCATGTCCTACAGCCTTGCGATGGACAGCCCGCCATCGACCGGGATCACCATTCCGGTGGCAAAACCCATCTGCCCGGTGGCCAACGGCACGATGGCGCGGCCGATGTCGGCGGGCTCGCCCCAGCGATGCGCGGGGACGAGGCCCCCTTCGATGCGGGCGGTGTATTTGTCGCGCACGCCCGCCGTCATCTCGGTGGCGACGATGCCGGGGCGCAGCTCGAAGACGCCGATGTTCAGCGGCGCCAGCCGCAGCGCGAAGAGCTTCGCCACCATCGACGCCCCGGATTTCGACACGCAATATTCGCCACGCTCGATGCTGGCCATTTCCGCCGAGACCGAGGTGACAAAGGAGATGGACCGGTAATGCGGCGACTGGCGGCGGACCATGCGGCGGGCCACCTCCTGCGCAAGGAAGAAGGCGCCGCGCAGGTTGATGTCCAGCACATGGTCCCAAGAGTCGGGCGTCAGGTCCAGCAGGTCGCCGCGCACCTTCGCGGGCACCCCCGCATTCGACACGAAGCAGGTGACGGGGCCGAGATCGGCCTCGATCCGGTCCATCAGCCCGGGCGCGGCTGCGGCATCGGCCACGTCATGCGGGTAATAGCGCGCGTCCTGCAACCGCGACATGCCCTCGCGCACGGCGGGGGCATCGGCGGCGGGCAGCGAGGCGATGGCGATGCGGAATCCCGCCGCCTGCAAGGCCTCGGCAATCGCAAGGCCGATGCCCTGCTGCCCCCCGGTGATCAGGGCGACGGGCGCGGTCATGCCAGCGCCCCGATATGCGCGCCCGCCCGCAGCGCCAGCGCGGCGATGGTTAGCGAGGGGTTGACGGCGGCCGAGGTCGGCAGGACCGAGGCATCGACGATGTAAAGGTTGTCGAGGTCATGCGCCTTGAGGTTCACATCCACGACCGAGGTCTTCGGATCCGCCCCCATCCGCGCGGTGCCGCATTGATGGCTGGGCTTCGACTTAGGGAAACCGCGCGACATGACGATGGGCCAGCCCGCCCGCTTCATCGCCCGCTTGAGCCGCGCCACCAGCAGGTCATGCGCGCGGGTGTTGGTGCGCCGCCCGTCCAGCACCACGCCACCCCGCCACAGCACCCGCGACTCCGGGTCCGGCAGGTCCTCGGACATCGCCATGATGTGGATGGAATGATCGGCGATATGGCGCGACAGCCAGAGCGGCAGCCCGGCCTCTCCCGCAAGGATCGGCCCGGTGATCCGGCCCAGCATCTGGATGTTGCCCAGCGGTTCGCCCCCAGGCCCGCCGGTCAGATACCAGTCGTTGAACTGGATGGTCTTTTCATAGACCGTCCGGTTCCGCCGGAACGGGTTCCAGGCCACCATGCCGGTCAGGTTGTGGTTCATGAAGTTGCGCCCGACCTGATCCGAGCCATTGGCCAGCCCGTTCGGATGGTCGGCATTGGCCGAGGCCAAGAGCAGGGCCGAGGACATCACGGCTCCCGCCGACAGGCAGACCACGGGCGCGGCCAGGGTCTCGCGGCTGCCGTTGCGTTCCACCTCCACCCCGGTCACGCGGCGGCCTTCGGCAAGGATGCGGGTGACGCGGGTGCCGGTCATCAGGGTGACGTTCGGATGTTTCAGGGCCTCGGCAAGCCCGCAGCTTTCGGCGTCGGACTTGGCGCCGGTGGTGCAGGGGAAGGCGTCCCATGTGGTCGGCCCGCGTTTCAGCCAGGCGTCGATGTCCAGCCCGATCGGCAGAGGCGTCGGGTGCAGTCCCTGCGCGACGAAGGCCGCGCGCAGGGCGGCGATGTCGGGCTCGTCCGGGATCGGCGGGAAGGGATAGGGCGCGGAATGCGGCGGCTCCGTTGGATCGCCGGCCCCGGCATCGCCGCGGACGCGATACAAAGTCTCGGCCCGGGAATAGAACGGCTCCAGCGCCTCGTAGGGGATCGGCCAGCCCGGGGTGGTGCCGTCGATATGGCGCAAGGGCCGGAAATCCTCGGCCCGGTAGCGCAGCAGGACCGCGCCGTAGAACTTGGTGTTGCCGCCGACGAAGGCGTAGTTGCCGGGCTCGAAGCTGCGGCCCTGCGCGTCCTTCCATGTCTCCTTCGGCTTGAAGAAGGCGCGGCGGAAGATGGCCGAGGGGTCGCGCGCCTCGGGACAATCCGCCAGCCGCTCGCCGCGCTCGACGATCACGATGCGGCGGCCCGAAGGCGCCAGTGCCGCGGCCAGCGTGGCGCCCCCCATGCCGGAGCCGATGATCAGGACCTCGGGCTGCATCAGGGGGCGATCCGTTCCTCGGTGGCCGGGTCGAAGGCCACCGCCTTCTCCATGTTCACGGCGAAGTCGAAACGCTGGCCCGGGGCCACGGAGGCATCCGCCCGCATCCGGGCGATCACGTCGCGGCCCGACAGCGTCATGGTGACGAAGGTATCCGCCCCCGCCGGTTCGGTGACGGTGACAAGGTTCGGCAGGCTGCGGATCGACTGCGAGTTGCGGTCCGCCCCTTCCGGGTCGGTGATCGCCTCGGGGCGGATGCCCAGAAGAATGTCGCGCCCGGCCCAGTCGGCCAGGTTGCGCTGCTCCAGCGCCAGAAGGAGGGGTTTGCCCTCGGCATCCGTCACCTGCGCCTGCGGCTGGCCCCCTTCCACCACCACCTTCGCGGGCACGATGTTCATCGCCGGGCTGCCCATGAAGGTGGCGACGAACAGGTTCGCCGGCGCGTCGTAGATTTCCTTCGGCGTGCCGAGTTGCTGGACATGGCCCTTGTTCATCACCGCGATCCGGGTCGAAAGCGTCATCGCCTCGATCTGGTCGTGGGTGACGTAGACGATGGTCGTCTTCAGCTTCTGGTGCAGCTTCTTGATCTCGGTCCGCATGTCGACGCGCAGCTTGGCATCGAGGTTCGACAGCGGCTCGTCGAACAGGAACACGTCCGGGTCGCGCACCAGCGCCCGGCCCATGGCGACGCGCTGGCGCTGGCCGCCGGACAATTGGCCCGGCTTGCGGTCCAGAAGGTGGTCGATCTGCAGAAGCTTCGCCACCTCGGCCAGCGCCTTGTCACGCTCGGGCTTCGGGACGCCGTGCATCTCAAGCCCGAAGGTCATGTTCTGGCCGACGGTCATGTTGGGGTAAAGCGCGTAGCTCTGGAACACCATGGCGATGTTGCGCTTCGACGGGTGGACGCCGTTGACCACCCGGCCCTTGATCGAGATCTCGCCCCCGGTGATGTTCTCAAGCCCCGCGATCATGTTCAGGAGCGTGGACTTGCCACAGCCCGAGGGGCCGACAAGGACGAGGAACTCGCCCTCCTCGACCGAGATGTCGACACGGTGCAGCACCTGGACCGAGCCGTAGGATTTGGTGACGTTGGAAATGTCCAGAAAACCCATGGGTCAGCCTTTCACGGAACCGGCCATCAGTCCGCGCACGAAGTAGCGGCCTGCGACGATGTAGACGAAGAGGGTGGGAAGCGCCGCCAGGATCGCCCCGGCGAAATGGACGTTGTATTCCTTCACCCCGGTCGAGGATTGCACCAGGTTGTTCAGCGCCGCCGTTATCGGCTGGTTCACCCCGCCGAACGAGACACCGAACAGGAAGTCGTTCCAGATGTTGGTGAACTGCCAGATGATCGACACCACCGCGATCGGACCCGAGACCGGCAGGAGAATGCGCCAGAAGATGCGGAAGAAGCCCGCGCCGTCGATCTGGGCCGCCCGGATCAGCTCGGTCGGGAAGGCGGCATAGTAGTTGCGGAAGTAAAGCGTGGTGAAGCCGATGCCGTAGACCACATGCACCAGCACCAGCCCGCGCACCGACCCCGCCATCCCCAGCATCCCCAGCACCCGCGCCATCGGGATCAGCACGATCTGGAACGGGATGAAGCAGGAAAACAGCATCAGCCCGAACACCCATGTGTCGCCGCGGAACCGCCACTTGGTCAGGATATAGCCGTTCATCGCGCCGACCACGGTGGAGATCGCCACCGCGGGCACCACCATCAGGATCGAGTTCATGAAATAGGGCTTCAGGCCCGTGGGCGAGACGCCGATCTGCGCGGTGGACCAGGCGCTGCCCCAGGGGGCGAAGGTCCAGTCCTTCGGCAGCGCCATCATGTTGCCGCCGGTGATCTCGGACAGCGGCTTCACCGAATTCACCAGCATGACGTAAAGCGGCAGCAGGTAGAACAGGGCGAACAGCAGAAGCACGAGGTAGATGAAGGCGCGGGTGATGCGGCCGGTGGAAACGGCGCTGTCCTGGGTGACGGCGGACATCACTTCTTCTCCTTCAGTTCGGCATAGAGGTAGGGCACCATGATCGCCGCGATGGTCATCAGCATGATCACGGCGGAAGAGGCGCCCACCCCCATCTCGTTGCGGGTGAAGGTGTAGGAATACATGAAGGTCGCAGGCATCGCCGTCGCCCGCCCCGGCCCGCCGTTGGTCAGCGCGATCACCAGATCGTAGGACTTGATCGCCAGATGCGACAGGATGACGAAGGCCGACAGGAAGGCGGGCCGCAGCAGCGGGATGACGATCCGGCGGTAAAGCTGCCAGTTCGAGGCGCCGTCGATCTGCGCGGCCTTCAGAATCTCGTTGTCGATGCCGCGCAGGCCCGCCAGGAACATCGCCATCACGAAGCCCGATGTCTGCCAGACCGCCGCGATGACGATGGTGTAGATCGCCATGGTGTTCGACTTGATCCAGGTGAAGTGAAAGCTTTCCCAACCCCAGAGATGCATCACCTTCTCAAGCCCGATGCCGGGGTCGAGGAACCATTTCCAGGCGGTGCCGGTGACGATGAAGCTCAGCGCCATCGGGTAAAGGTAGATCGGCCGCAGCGTCCCCTCGCCCCGGATCTTCTGGTCGAGGAAGATCGCCAGCATCAGCCCGATCAGGGTGCAGATGACGATGTAGAGGCTGGCGAAGATGGCGATGTTCTTCAGCGCGATCTGCCATTCCGGCAGGGCGAAGAGCCGCCGGTAATTGGCCAGCCCCACCCAGGCGTCGAACTTGGGCAGCATCTTCGAGCCGGTGAAGGACAGGACGATGGTGAAAAGGATGAAGCCATAGACGAACAGCAGCGTCACGACGAAGGAAGGCGCCAGCACGATCTTCGGCAGCCAGTCCTGTAGTCGCGTGCGGAAATCAGCCTGTGCGGGCTCGGCCATGGCCGGTCCTCCCCTTCCCTGCGGGCGGTGACGGTATCTTCGAGGATTTCTCGCAAATTCCTTCAAGGGAACCTGCGGCATCCCGGGGGCGAAAGACCCGCCCCCGGGGAAGTCCGGGCCTTATTGCGCGGCGGCAACCGCGTCGGCCAGCGCGGCGGCGGCAGAGGCGCCGTCGCTGTATTCGCCGTTCACCACCGCGGTGATCACGTCATAGGTGGCGTTCTTCACCGAAGCGGGTGCGCCATGGCCATGCGCCATCGAGCCGAAGAGCGTGCCGGCCGTATTGGCCTCGGCCAGGTCCTTCATGCCCTTCTTGCCGCAATCGTCGAAGTCGGTGTCCGGCACGTCGGTGCGCGCGGGGACCGAGCCCTTGACCACGTTGAACGCCGACTGGAAGGCCGGGCTCTCGATGGCCGAGGCCATGGCGGCCTGCGCGGCCTGCTTGCCCTCGCCCGAGACGCCGAACATGGCGAACTGGTCGGAGTTGAAGGTCACCGCCCCCTGGGTACCCGGGAAACGGATGCAGACGAAATCCTGCCCCGGAACCTTGCCGGCGTTCAGGAACTCGCCCTTGGCCCAGTCGCCCATGAACTGCATCCCGGCCTCGCCGTTGATCACCATGGCCGAGGCCAGGTTCCAGTCGCGGCCCGAGAAGTTGGAGTCGAAGTAGCTGCGCAGCTTGATCAGCTTGTCGAAGGCCGCAGCCATCTGCTCGCCGCCAAGCGCCGCCGCGTCGAGATCGATGAAGGCGGCCTTGTAGAAATCGGTGCCCTCGGCCAGCACCAGCGCGTCGAAGATCGTCGCATCCTGCCAGGCCTGCCCGCCATGGGCGATGGGGGTGATGCCGTTGGCGGCCATCGCGTCCAGCACGGCGATCAGCTCGTCGAAGCTGGCCGGCTCGCCCAGCCCGGTGGCGTCCAGCGCGGATTTCGAGATCCAGACCCAGTTGGTCGAGTGGACGTTGACCGGAGCCGCGATCCAGTGGCCATCGTATTTCGAGAAGGCCTGCAGCGCGCCCGGGATCACATCGTCCCATCCCTCGGCCGCGGCGACGTCATCGAGGTTGCCGAGCGCGCCTTCCGCCGCCCAGTCCTGGATGTCGAAGCCCAGCATCTGCACCGCGGTCGGCGGGTCGCCTGCGGTGACGCGGGCGCGCAGCGCGGTCATCGCGGCCTCGCCGCCGCCGCCCGCCACCGGCATGTCGACCCAGCCGATGCCCTTGCCGGCCAGATCCTCCTTCAGCACATTCAGCGCCGAGGCCTCGCCGCCGCTGGTCCACCAGTGCAGGACTTCCACGTCCTCGGCCGCAGCCATCCCGGCGGTCGAGGCCAGAAGCGCCGCGGCCACCGTCATCTTCACGCTAAAGAACCCACGCATACGGTTTTCCTCCCATCGTTGCGTCGTTTTTTCCTGCCCCGGCGGGGTCAGGTCTCCTTCACCCAAGGGTCGCGGCTGCGGCCGATGCGCATCACCAGCGACTTCACCTCAAGAAACTCGTCCATCCCGTAGCGGCCGATCTCGCGGCCCAGGCCCGATTGCTTCATCCCGCCGAAGGTCACTTCGGGAAAGCCGTCCATCCAGGTGTTGGTCCAGACCGTGCCCGCCTGCGCCCCCCGCGCGAATTCAAGGCAGGTGTGGACGTTCTCGCTCCATACTCCGGCCGAAAGACCGTAGGACGCATCGTTCGCCAAGGCCAGCGCTTCGTCAAGCGTGCGGAAGGTCAGGACCGAAAGGACCGGGCCGAACACCTCTTCCCGCGCGATGGCCATGGCGGGGGTGACATTCGCGACGATGGTCGGCTGGTAGAATTCGCCCGGCAGGCCCGGGATGGACAGCGTGCCGCCACCAAGGGCAACCGTCGCGCCCTCTGCCTGCGCCGCCCGCACATAGCCGTCGATCTTCTGCTGATGGGCCGGGGTGACGATGGCCCCCACCTGGGTCCGCGGGTCCAGCGGGTCGCCGAAGGCCACCTTGCGCGAAAGCTCCACCACCCGGGCGGTGAAGGCTTCGGCGATATCCTCGTGCACGATGATCCGGCTGCCCGAATTGCAGCACTGCCCCACGTTGAAATAGACCCCGAAGGTGACGGCATCGGCGGCGCTGTCCAGATCGGCGTCGGGGAAGATCACCTGCGGGTTCTTGCCCCCCAGTTCCAGCGCCACCTTCTTCAGCGTGCCGCTGGCCGCCGCCGCGATCCCGCGCCCGACGCCGGTCGATCCGGTGAAGGTCACCATGTCCACGGCGTCATGCGCAGCCATCAGCGCCCCGACCGGCTGGCCGAGGCCGAGGACGATGTTGACCACGCCCGCGGGCAATCCGGCCTCGATCAGCAGTTCGCCCAGCATGACGGTGGTCGAGGGGGTCATCTCCGACGGCTTCACCACGCAGGTGCAGCCCGCGGCCAAGGCGAAAGGCAGTTTCTGCGACAGGATCCAGAACGGGAAATTCCACGGCGTGATGATGGAGACGACGCCGATCGGCTCTTTCAGCACCACCGCCAGCATGTCCTCGCCAAGGCTGTTGTGGCTGTCGCCATGCGAGGTGCGGGCAAGTGCGGCGGCATAGCGCCAGAGGTCCGCCGCCCCGCCGCATTCGCCGCGCGACTGGCTGATCGGCTTGCCGGATTCCAGCGTTTCCAGCAGGGCGAGGCGTTCGACATTGGCCTCGATCAGCTCGGCCACCTTCAGCAGGACGGCGGCGCGGGCCTTGGCCGAAATCCGGCTCCAGCGCCCGTCGTCGAAGGCGGCGCAGGCGGCGGCGATGGCGGCTTCGGTCTCGGCCCCGCCCCCCTTCGCCGCCCGGCTGACCAGCACGCCATGCGAGGGCGAGATACGCTCGGTCACGGCGCCGTCGGCGCTGTCCCGCCATTCTCCGCCGATCAGGTGGCGGGCATGGAAGGGCTGCGCAGGCAGTGCGGCATCGGTCGAGGGGATCAGCGTCAGGTCGGTCATCGTCAGGTTCCCGGAAATTCTGGCGCGCGCTTGGCGCGGAAGGCGGCGACGCCCTCGTCGCGGTCGGCAGAGGCCGCGATGGCGGCGGAGCCGAGCGTCTCGACCATGGCGGCAGGATCCTCGCCGCGGGCGGCATGGATCATCGCCTTGTTGATCTCGACAGCGCGGGGGGAAAGGGTCGTCAGGCGTTCGGCAACGGCGAAGGCGGCGGCGCGGGCATCCTCGGCCACTTCGGCGGCGAAGCCGCAGGCATGGGCGCGGTCGGCCCCGATCCGCCGGCCGAAAAGCGCCATTTCCTTCAGCATCGGTTCGGGGATCAGCCGGGCCAGCCTTTGCGTCCCCGACCAGCCCGGCACGATGCCGACGCCCGCCTCGGGCAGGGCGATGGTGGCCTTGGGCGCCATCACCCGCAGGTCGCAGGCCGCCGCCAGTTCCAGCCCGCCGCCGAAGGCATGGCCGTTCAGCGCCGCGATGGTCGGTTTCGCCAACCGCGCCAGCCGGTCGAAGATGCGATGGCCGCCACGCACCCAGTTCCGGGCGAATTCGGCGGGGGTCAGGTCGCCCCAGGCGTTGATGTCGGCCCCGGTGCAGAAGGCGCGCTCGCCCTCGCCCACCAGCACCACGGCGCGGATTTCCGGCCGGCCCTCCACCACCTCCAGATGCGCGGCCAGCTGGCCCAGCATCTCGACGGTGAAGCAGTTCAGCTTGGCCGGGTTGTCCAGCCGCAGTTCGGCCACGGCACCCTGGATATGCAGGCGGACCCCGCTCATGGCGCCCATCCCATCGGCCCTTCGGCAAGCAGGCTCAGCGGCATGGTCACGGCATTTTCCGCCACCGCCACCCGGCCCTGCGACGCCGCCACGATGTCGCGCGCGGGGTCGATGCCCGGCATGATCTCGGTCGCCACCAGCCCCTTGCCGGACAGACGCATCACGCAGCGTTCGGTGATGTAGAGCACCTCCTGCCCCTGTTCGCGCGCCCGCGCCCCGGAGAAGGTGACATGTTCGACTTGTTCAACCATCTTGGTGAATTTACCCGGTTGGCGCACAGAAATACCAGATTTGTCCAAGTCGATCTGCGCCCCGGCCTCGAACCAGCCGGAAAAGACGATTTTCCTGGCATGGGCCGTGATGTCCACGAACCCCCCGCATCCGGCGGTCAGGTAGGGCTTCTTGCCCAGTTTCGAGACGTTGACGTTGCCCTCCACGTCCACCTCAAGGAACGAGAGGAAGGACATGTCGAAGCCCGCGCCCTGGAAGTAGATGAACTGCTGGGGCGAGGGCACATAGGCATCGGCGTTCGACGCGCAGCCGAAGGCGAAGCCGGTCAGCGGCATGCCCCCCACCGCGCCCTGCTCGATGGCCCAGGTGACGGCCTGCGGATGGCCCTCTTCCAGCAGCACCCGCGGCACCATGGCGGAAATGCCGAAGCCCAGATTGGCCGTCATCCCGGCCCGCAACTCCATCGCCGCACGGCGGGCGATCACCTTTTCGATCCCGTGTTCGGCCAGCGTGAAGCTGGACCAGGGCCGGATCACCTCGCCCGAGATGGCGGGATCATGCGGCGTCTCGGTGGTCTGCTTCTGGTCGGGGTCAAGCACGATCAGGTCGACCAGATGCCCCGGCACCCGCACGTCATGCGGGCGCAAGGACCCGCGCGCCGTCACCCGCTTGACCTGCGCGATCACCAGCCCGCCGTTGTTGCGGGTGGCGATGGCCTGCTCGATCCCGCCCAGATAGGCGCCCTCGTGCTCATAGGTCAGGTTGCCCCATTCATCCGCCGTGGTCGCCCGCAGGATGCAGGTATCGGGCTGGATGTTGGGGAAGTGCAGCCAGGTCTCTCCGCCGAATTCCACCCGGGAAACAATGGGATGCGCGGCGGCCTTCGCGTTCATCGCGCAGCCCTCGCGGACCGGATCGACGAAGGTCTGCAACCCCACCCGCGTCAGCACACCGGGCCGCTTCGCCGCCGCCTCGCGGTGCATGTCGAACATGATGCCGGAGGGGACGTTGTAGGCCTCCACCCGCTCCTCGACGATCATCTTCCAGATTTCCGGCATCGGCAGGTTGGACGAGCCCGAGGGATAGGACCCCGCCAGCACCCGCGACAGAAGGCCATCCTGCGCGATCCAGTCGATGCCCTTGACGCCATACATGTCGCCTGCCGCAATCGGATGCAGGGTGGTCAGGCCGCGCGGATGCCCCTCGGCCCGGAAGCGTTCGCCCAGCGCCTTCAGCACTAGGTCCGGGCAGCCCAGCGCCGAGGAGGACGACACCGTGACCACCGCCCCGTCAGCAATGCGGGAAACCGCCTCGGCGGCGGAGACGAGCTTGCTCATGCCTCGTCCCCGATCTTCACCGCCTGCCGCGCGCCGGTCCTTGCGGCCTCGCGCACCGTCATCGCCACGGCCAGCGAGGCGACCCCATCCCAGCCATCCGCCGCCGGACGGCCACGGCCCGCGACGGCCTCGGAAAACTCGCGCACGCCTTGGGCGTAGAGGCCGTGGTCCGAAAACGGTACCGGCTCGCGGCCCTTCGCCGTCACCAGCTCGATCTCGCCCAACGGCAGTTGGGTCATCACCCCGCGCGCGAAGATCGAGCCTTCGGTGCCGTGGACCTCAAGCCCCGAACCGGCGAAAGGATGGGTGAAGCTTTCATGGGCGAAGACCATCGCGCCCGAGGGCATGGTCCAGACCGACATCGCCGAATCCTCGACCCCCTGCCCCATGCCCGAGGCCGTCATCTGTGCCACCACCGTTGCCGGGTCCTCGCCCAGCAGGAAGCGGGCCACATCGGCATTGTGGACGGTGATGTCGGGGATCACCCCCCCGCCCGCGCCGGGATTGTCGATCCGCCAGCCGCGCAGGGATTCGGGCAGGTGGACGGCGTGGAAGATGCGCAAGGACAGCACCCGGCCGATGCGGCCCCCTTCGATCAGCGCCCGCACCGCCCGATGGCTGCCCGAGCAGCGCAGGTGGTGGTTGGTGGCGAAGGTTACGCCCGCGGCCTGCGCCGCGCGAACCATCTCCGCCGCCTCTTCCACCGTCATCGCCAGCGGTTTTTCGCACAGCACATGCTTGCCCGCGGCAATCGCCGCCAGCGCCTGCTCGCGGTGCTTTTCATTGGTCGAGGAGATGTAGACCGCATCGGTTTCCGGATCGGCCAAGGCCGCGTCAAGGTCGCTGCCATGTTTCGGGATGCCGTGTTCGGCGGCGAATTCAGCCGCCCGCGCGGGTGTGGTCGAAACCACATGCGCCACCGTATCGCCATTGCCGCGGAAGGCCCCGATCATGTGCTGGGCCGCAATCGTGCTGGCCCCGACCAATATCCAGCGCATTTCCCCCCCAAGGCTGCGAGTCCATTTGGACCGTTCCAAATGTGGAATATTGGAACGGTCCAAATCCGTCAAGCGATTCGTGGCACGGGATCGGCGGGCAGCCCCCGGCCCGACGGCGGGCTTGCAAGGCCATCCCCGCTCTGCCATCTGGGAGCAAAGGAGAGGCCATGGCACTTCCCGTCAGCCAGCAGCTGAAATACTGGGGCATCGCATTTGCGGTGTTCCTGCTGCTGCTTTGGGCCATGGGCCATGTGCTGCTGCCCTTCCTTGTGGGCGGCGCCATCGCCTATTTCCTCGACCCCGTGGCCGACCGGCTGCAGCGGGCCGGCCTTTCCCGCACCGCCGCCACCGCGCTGATCTCGATCCTCGCGCTGGTGCTGGTGGTGCTGCTGGTGCTGGCGATCATCCCGACGCTGGTCGGCCAGCTTGCCGCGCTGGTGAATGCCGCGCCGGACATCTCGCGCCGGTTGCAGGGCTTCCTGCTGGAGCATTTCCCCGCGCTCTCCGATTCCACCTCGACCATCCGGCAGACGCTGGCCGACATCGGCGCCGCGATCCAGTCGCGGGGCGGAGAGCTGGTGGCCGGGCTGGTCAATTCCGCGCTCGGCGTGGTGTCGGTGGTGGTCTTCATCCTCGTGGTGCCGGTGGTGGCCTTCTACCTGCTGCTGGACTGGGATCACATGATCGCCCGCATCGACAGCCTTCTGCCGCGCGACCATGCGCCGACCATTCGGCGGCTGGCGAGCGAGATCGACACGGTGATGGCGGGCTTCGTGCGCGGGCAGGTCTCGGTCTGCCTGCTGCTGGGGGGGTATTACTCGGTCGCGCTGATGCTGGCCGGGCTGCAATTCGGGCTGATCGTCGGCGCCATCGCCGGGACGATCACTTTCATCCCCTATGTCGGCGCATTGGTGGGCGGGATGCTGGCCATCGGACTGGCGCTCTTTCAGTTCTGGGGCGACTGGGTGTCGATCGGCGTCGTCGCCGCGATCTTCGCCGCCGGGCAGTTCATCGAGGGCAACATCCTGACGCCGAAGCTGGTCGGCAAGTCGGTCGGCCTGCATCCGGTCTGGCTGCTGCTGGCGCTGTCGGCCTTCGGCACGGTCTTCGGCTTCGCCGGGATGCTGGTCGCGGTGCCGGTCGCCGCCTCCATCGGCGTGCTGACCCGCTTCGGGGTCGAGCAGTATGAGGCGAGCCTTCTCTACCGCGGGCTTGAGGGGCGCCCCCCGCCTGCCCCGCCCGAGGCCCCGAAGCCCCGGCGCAGGTCCGCCAAAAGGACCGACGCTTGAGCCGCCAGCTTGCCTTCGACCTGCCCGTCAAGGACGGAATGACGCGGGCAGAGTTTTTCGTCTCGCCCGCCAATGCGCTAGCCTTGGCGGCCCTGGACGGCTGGCAGGCATGGCCCGGCGGCAAGATGCTGCTTCTGGGGCCGCCCGGCGCGGGCAAGACCCATCTGGCGCAGATCTGGACCACCGAAACCGGGGCGGCGCTGGTCACCGGGGCCGATCTGGCGGCTGCCGACCTCCCTGCCCTTGCTGCTGCCGGGCGGGTGGCGGTCGAGGATGCGGCCTCCGTCGCCGGGGACGCGCAGGCAGAAACCGCGCTCTTTCACCTGCACAACCTGCTGTCCCAGACCGGCGGCACGCTGCTGCTGACCGCGGAGACCCCGCCCCGCGACTGGGGCCTGACCCTGCCCGACCTTCTGTCGCGGATGCAGGCCGCCCCGGTCACACGGCTTGAGGCGCCCGACGACACGCTTCTCTCTGCTGTCCTCATCAAGCTGTTCGCCGACCGTCAGCTTGCCGTCGCACCGAACCTGATCCCCTATCTGGTCGCCCGGATGCCCCGTTCCGTCGGCGCGGCCCGGGAGCTGGTTGCCGCCCTGGACGCCGCCGCGCTGGCGGAAGGCCGCCCGGTCACCCGCGCCCTTGCCGCGGGCCTGCTGCCGTCGGAAGAGTGATCGGCCCGGCCGGGCGGGAAAAGGCGGGGCATTGCCTCGCCCCGTCGGCGCGGGCGTGTTCCGCTGTAGACCCTGTGAGGCCAGCGCCCGCCCCGCCTACCTCGCTGCCCCGCTGGACAGCCGCCCCGGCGAGTGAAAGACTGGCCCGCAACCCGCCATTCCGGCGGCCCTCCCGGGATGCCATGACCACCGCCGACTTCCTGAAATCCGCCTTCCCCGCCCCCGTCACCCTGCCCGAGGCCGAGATCACCGGCCCCCGCCGGTTCTTCAACCGCGAACTCAGCTGGCTGGCCTTCAACTGGCGCGTGCTGGACGAGGCGGCGAACCCCGCCGTGCCGCTTCTGGAACGGCTGCGCTTCCTGTCGATCTCGGCCACCAACCTGGACGAATTCTACACCGTTCGCGTCGCGGGCCTGCGCGCGCTGGTGCGCACCGGCAACCGCATCCTGTCCGAGGACGGCCGCTCCCCCGCCGAACAACTGGCGCTGATCCATGCCGAGGCACGGGCGCTGCTGCAGACCCAGCAGACCACCTACAAGACCCTGCGGCGCGAGATGGAGGCAGCGGGGATCGACCTCGTCAGCCGCTCGAAGCTGACGGTGCGCGACCAGAAATTCCTGGAACAGCACTTCCTGACCAATGTCTTCCCGGTGCTGTCGCCGCTGGCCATCGACCCCGCGCACCCCTTCCCCTTCATCCCCAACACCGGCTTTTCGCTGGCGCTGGAGCTGGAACGGATGGCCGACAAGCGCAGCCTGAAGGCCCTTCTGCCGATCCCGCAGCAGATCGCCCGCTTCGTCCGCCTGCCCGGCAAGGACGGCGAGAACCGCTTCCTGCCGCTGGAGGAACTGCTGCTCCTTCACCTCGACATGCTGTTCCCCGGCTACACCAACCGCGGCCATTGCCTGTTCCGCGTGCTGCGCGACAGCGACCTTGAGGTCGAGGACGAGGCCGAGGACCTTGTGCGCGAATTCGAGGTCGCCCTGAAGCGCCGCCGCCGGGGCGAGGTGATCCGGCTGAAGATGTCCGCCGGCGCCCCCGACGACCTGCGCAGCCTGATCATGGAGGAACTGCACGTCACCGAATCCGAGGCGGTGGAGGTGCGCGGCCTTCTGGGCATCGCCGACCTGAAGGAACTGGTGCTGTCCTCGCGCCCCGACCTGCTCTGGCCGGTATTCACGCCCCGCGTGCCGGAACGGGTGCAGGACCACGAGGGCGACATGTTCGCCGCGATCAAGCAGAAGGACATGCTTCTGCATCATCCCTACGAGACCTTCGACCTGGTGATCCGCTTCCTCGAACAGGCCGCGCGTGATCCGAACGTGCTGGCGATCAAGCAGACGCTCTATCGCACTTCATGGGACAGCCCGGTGGTGACGGCGCTGTGCGAGGCGGCGGAAGCAGGGAAGTCGGTGACGGCGCTGGTGGAACTGAAGGCCCGCTTCGACGAGGCGGCGAACATCCGGCAGAGCCGAAGGCTGGAACGGGCCGGGGCGCATGTGGTCTATGGCTTCATGCACTTGAAAACGCATGCGAAAATCTCCACCGTCGTGCGGCGCGAGGGCGACAGCCTTGTCACCTACACCCATTACGGCACCGGCAATTACCACCCGATCACCGCGCGGATCTACACCGACCTGTCGTTCTTCACCTGCGACGCCGCCTTGGGCCGCGATGCGACCAAGGTGTTCAACTACCTCTCCGGCTATGTCCAGCCGCAGGGGCTGGAGAACCTTGCCATCAGCCCGATCAGCCTGAAACCCCGCCTTCTGGAGCTGATCGCGCGCGAGGCCGACAATGCCCGCGAGGGCAAGCCTGCTGCGATCTGGGCCAAGATGAACAGCCTGATCGAGCCCGAGGTGATCGACGCGCTTTATGCCGCCTCGAACGCGGGCGTGAAGATCACGCTGGTGGTGCGCGGCATCTGCGGGGTGCGGCCGGGGGTGACGGGCCTGTCGGAAAACATCCGGGTCAAGTCCATCGTCGGGCGGTTCCTCGAACACAGCCGCATCGTCTGCTTCGCCAATGGCCACGCCCTGCCCTCGCGCAACGCGCGGGTGTTCTTCTCCTCGGCCGACTGGATGGGCCGCAACCTCAGCCGCCGGGTGGAGACGCTGGTCGAGGCGCACAATCCCACGGTGAAAAGCCAGATCATGGGGCAGATCATGGCCGCCAATCTGGCGGACGAGGCGCAGAGCTGGGTTCTCTCGGCCGACGGCAGCTATCGCCGCGACCTGAAAGACGGCGACCGGGCGCTGTTCTCCTGCCACCGCTTCTTCATGGAGAACCCCTCGCTTTCCGGCCGCGGCACGGCGGGCGCCAAGGACGTGCCCCGCATCGCCACCGCGCCCGAGGACCCGTAGCGCGCCGCTGGAAACCCCGGCCCCGACCGTGTAGCCATATCCTGTCCGCCCCGGCAAGGCGGGCAGTGTTCATGTTGCCAGTGAGACCAGTATGTCGAATTTCCTTCTGCACGACCCGGACTGCATCTTCATCCACATCCCGAAGACAGGCGGTTCCACCATCCGCCGGGGCCTGTGGAAAAGCTACGACAGCCCCGCCTTCGGCCATATCCCCGCCGACTGGCCCGATCTCTTCCGCTTCGCCTTCGTGCGCCATCCCCTCGACCGGTTCGTCTCGGCCTACAGCGATTTCACCCAGATCGGGACCTATCGCGGCAGCCTTGCCGATTTTGCCGATATCGTCATGGACGACAGCATCCTCTACGACGAACGCCGCAAGACGCAGGCCGAGCGGATCCGGCACCACACCATCCCGCAGACCCATCCGTTCAACTGCCTGTCCCTTGCGCAGGAGGTCTATCGTTTCGAGCGTTTCGGGGATGAGATCGCCCGGCTTGCCGCGCGGATGGGTCTCAGCCTCGGCGCCTTGCCGCATCGGCGGCGGACGACGCACGACACCTGGAAAAACCTGCTGGACTCCACCCTGCGCAGCAGGCTGGCGGCTTTCTATGAAACCGACTTCGCCGATCTGGGGTATCCGCTTCCCTGACCGCGCGGACTTTCGGCTGCCGCTCTCTGCCGCAAAGGTTGACCCGCGCGGATGCGGCGGGCATCTAGGGGCTGACTTACGGGGAATCCCTGCCATGGATGCAGACAGCACGGCGCCCTCCCGCGGCGATGACGACGAGGACGGCGGCGACTGGGGCCCCTTCGGCCGCCCGCTCTTCGACGATCCCTCCGCGCGGGCGCTGTCGCGCGTCGGCGTCGTGGACGTGGGCTCCAACTCCGTGCGGATGGTGGTCTTCGATGGCGCCGCCCGCAGCCCCGCCTATTTCTTCAACGAAAAGATCATGTGCGGCCTTGGCAAGGGTCTCGCCCAGACCGGCCGCCTGCACCCCGAGGGCAAGGCTCGGGCGCTGTCGGCGCTGAAGCGGTTTTCCCTGCTGGCCAAGGGGATGAACGTCTCGCCCTTCACCGTGGTCGCCACCGCTGCCGTGCGCGAGGCCGCCGACGGGGCCGAGTTCCAGGCGCAGGTCCTGCGCGAGACCGGGTTGAAAATCCACGTCGTCGACGGCGCCGAAGAGGCGCGGCTTTCGGCGCAGGGCGTGCTTCTGGGCTGGCCGGGCGCGCAGGGCATCGTCTGCGACATCGGCGGCAACTCGATGGAACTGGCCCGCATCGGCAACGGCCGGGTGGGCAAGCGCGTCTCCACCCCCCTCGGCCCGTTCCGGCTGCAGCAGATCGAGGGCGGGCCGAAGAAGCGCAAGGCGCATATCGACGCCATCCTCGCCGAAGCCGCCCGCGAGATCCAGCCAGCGGGTGACCGCATCTACCTTGTCGGCGGCAGCTGGCGGGTGATCGCGCGGCTGGACATGGAGCGCCGCAGCTACCCGCTGACCGTGCTGCACGAATACCGCATGACGCCCGAGGGCCTTCTGGACACGCTGGACTGGCTGGCCACCGCCGACCTTGCCGCCCTGCGCGGCCGCACCGGCACCAGCGCCGAGCGGATGGAACTGGTGCCCCTGGCCTGCGAGGTCCTGCGCGAGATCGTGCGCGAGTTGAAACCCACGGCGATCGAGGTCTCTTCCTACGGCATCCGCGAGGGGCTTCTCTACGAACAGATGCCCGCCCGCCTGCGCGCCCGCGATCCGCTGATCGAGGCCGCGCGGGTGACCGAACTGACGCAGGCCCGCATCCCCGGCTTCGGCAAGAAGCTGTTCCTGTTCCTGGAACCGCTGTTCAAGGGCGTGCCCGAAAACCGCCTGCGCCTGATCAAGGCCGCCTGCCTTCTGCACGACACCACATGGCGCGCCCATCCCGACTACCGGGCCGAAGCCTGCTTCGACAATGCCACCCGCGCCAACCTCGGCGGGCTGGACCATGCCGGACGGGTCTTCCTGGGCCTCGCGCTTCTGCACCGCTACAAGAACAACCGCGCCGGAAGCCGGATGGAACCGCTGTTCCGCCTGCTGCCGGAAGAAGACATCGCCCAGGCCGAAATCCTCGGCAAGGCCATGCGCTTCGGCGCCATGTTCGCGCTTGGCGACCCGGCCGAAGCCGGGGAACTGCGCTGGCAGCCGAAGAAACGCCTGCTGACGCTGTCGCTGACAGAAGAGGGCGCGGGCCTGTTCGGCGAGGTGGCGCAGACCCGCTTCGCCTCGCTCGCGCAGGCGATGAAGGCGGAGGCGAAGGTCACGCTGCGGGCCGAGGAATGACGCTGCGCCTCGATCACCTCGCGGTCTCGGCGCTGACGCTGGAAGAGGGCGTGGCGGCAGTGGAAGCGGCGCTTGGCGTCGCGCTGGCAGGCGGCGGCCAGCATCCGCACATGGCGACGCACAACCGGCTGCTTGGCCTTGGCGATCTCTACCTCGAAGTCATCGCGGCGGATCCCGCGGCCCCGCGCCCGGCCTGGCCGCGCTGGTTCGACCTCGACCGGTTCGGCGGCCCGCCCCGGCTGACCAACTGGATCGCCGCCTGCGACGATCTTGCCGCGGCGTTGGCCGCCGCCCCGCCCGGCAGCGGCACCCCGGTCGACCTGCAGCGCGGCGACTACCGCTGGCAGATGGCGATCCCCGCCGACGGCCGCCTGCCCTTCGACGGCTGCTACCCTGCGCTGATCCGCTGGCAGGGCAGCCTGCATCCCGCCCGCGCCCTGCCGGAAGCCGAGGTCCGGCTGACGCTGCTGGAAATCGCCCATCCGCAGGCCGATGCGCTGCGCGCGGCGCTTGCCGGTTTCACGGACCCGCGTGTGCAGGTCACCCAGGGCTCGACCAAAGCAATGCGCGCCAGTTTCTCCACGCCCCACGGGACAAGGCGCCTCGAATGATCCGCCCCGCCCGCCCCGAGGATGCGCCCGCCATCGCGGCGCTCTTGAACCACTGGATCGAGAACACCGCCGTCACCTTCTCGCCCACGCCGAAGACGCCGGAAGAGATCGCCTCCACCATCGCCGCCAAGGCGCAGCTCGGCCACGCCTTCCTTGTCGCCATGGATGGAGAGCGGCTGGTCGGGCAGGCCAGCTACGGCCAGTTCCGCAGCGGCGTGGGCTACGCCACCTGCATGGAACATTCGATCTCGCTTCTGCCCGGCCTGTCCGGCCGCGGCACCGGGCGGCGCCTGCTGACCGCCATCGAGGACCATGCCCGCAATGCCGGCGCGCACCAGATGATCGCCGCCGTCTCCGGCGAAAACCCGGACGGCCGCGCCTTCCACGAACGCATGGGCTATCGGCTGACCGCCACCATCCCCGAGGCCGGGTTCAAGTTCGGCCGTTTCATCGACCTGTTGCTGCTGACCAAATTCCTCTGACATTCCCGTGCGATCCCCGCCGCGCCGCTTGCCGGAACCCGGACCGCCCCCTAAGGTCGCGCCATCATGTCGATCTGGACCCGCATCGCCGCCGCGCTTTCCGCCCTTGCCAAGGGCGAGCCGCTGTCCTCGGTATTCGACCGCCTGCGCGGCGCGCCGCCGCCGGAACAGTCGGTCGGCTTCACCATCGCCGTCCTTGCCCTCGGCGCCAAGATGGCCAAGGCCGACGGGGCTGTCAGCCGTGCCGAAGTCACCGCCTTCCGCCGCATCTTCCAGTTCCCTCCGGGGGAAGAAGGCCACGCCGCGCAGGTGTTCGACCTTGCCCGGCAGGACGTGGCGGGCTTCGACGCCTATGCCCGCAAGATCGCGCGCCTGTTCAACCCCGATGGCCATCGCATCTGCGCCGACGACCACCACATCCTTGTCGACATCCTCGAAGCCCTGTTCCAGATCGCGCTGGCCGACGGCAGCTACCACCCGGGAGAGGATGCCTTCCTGGCCCATGTCGCCGATGAATTCGGACTGGACGAGCCCTGCTTCCGCACCGTCCGCGCCCGCCTTGTCGAAGGCGCGCCGCGCGATCCCTATGACGTGCTCGGCCTGCCCCGCGACGCCTCGAAGGATCAGGCGCGGCAGGCGTGGAAGGTGCTGGTCCGCGACACCCATCCCGATGTGATGCAGGCCCGCGGCGTGCCGCCCGAGGCGATGAAGCTGGCCGAGCGGCGGCTCCAGACCATCAACGAGGCCTGGAAGCAGATCTCGGCCAAGGAGGCCGCGTGACCGAGCCGCCCGCCCGCCGCCCGCTGCGCCTTGCCAGCTACAACGTCGAATGGTTCAACGCGCTTTTCGACGACCGCGGCCGGCTTTACGAGGACGGCGAGCCCTCGTCCCGCTACGGCATCAGCCGGGGCGAACAGGTCGGCGCGCTCGGCATCGTGTTTTCCGCCATGGATGCCGACGGGGTGATGATCATCGAGGGGCCGGACACCAATTCCCGCCGCTCGACCGTCACCGCGCTGGAGAATTTCGCCCGCCATTTCGGCCTGCGTGCCCGCCGCGCGCTGCTGGGGTTCGCCTCCGAGACAGAGCAGGAAATCTGCTTCCTCTACGACCCGGACGTGATCACCCCGCGCCATGACCCGAAGGGCGCGCCGGTGGGCAAGAAGGGCAGCCGCTTCGCACCGCGCTTCGACGGCACCTTCCGCTACGACCTCGACACCGACACCGCGCCGGAACTGATCCGCTTCTCCAAGCCGCCGCTCGAGATCGCGCTGACCGGGCGCGGGCTGACGCTGCGGCTGATCGGCGTCCATGCCAAGTCCAAGGCCCCGCACGGCGCAGAGACCCGCGAAGAGATCATGCGGCTGTCGATCCAGAACCGCCGCAAGCAACTGGCGCAATGCATCTGGCTGCGCGCAAGGGTCGAGGAACACCTCGCCCGCGGCGACAGGCTGCTGGTGATGGGCGATTTCAACGACGGTCCCGGGCTGGACGAATTCGAGAAGCTTTTCGGCCGTTCCGGGGTGGAGATCGTGATGGGCTGCGACAAGGCCGCGGCCTTCCGGCTGCGCGAACCCCATGCCGAACTGGCGCTGCAATCCAAGGTCGGCATCTCGCCCACCACGGCACGCTTCTACCTGAAGCCGCAGCGGCGCTATTTCGAGGCTTTGCTGGATTTCATCATGGTCTCGCCCAATCTGGCGGTGCGGATGCCTGACTGGCGCGTCTGGCACCCGTTCAACGACCCCGGCGTGATGGCGGTGCCGGAACTGCGCGAGGCATTGCTGCAGGCCTCCGACCACTTCCCGGTGACGATCGACCTGCCGACGTGAAGGCCCGGCAAGCCGCCGCCCACCCGGCGACATGTGATTTGCACCCACGCTGCCACGCGCCCATATAGGGGGCAGGTTCCGTCGAAAGGCTGCCGCCGATGAAACGCCTGATCCTTGCGCTTGCCCTTGCCACGCCGCTTGCCGCCGCTGCGGAAGAGCCTCCGAAACCCGAACAGCCCGGAAAAGGCACCTCGCTGATGGAGGAAGGCGCGAAGCTTCTCCTGCGCGGGCTGATGGCCGAGATGGAGCCGGCGCTGGACGACATGGCCAAGGCTCTGGAAGAGGCGCGGCCCTATTTCGAGGACCTCGGCCCGCAACTCACCGAACTGGTGCGGCTGATGGGCGACTTCCGCAATTACGAAGCGCCGGTGGTGCTGCCGAATGGCGACATCCTGATCCGACGCCGCCCCGACGCCCCGCCGCTGCATCCCGATGGCCCGCAGCTTCCCGGGCCGAACGGCGAGATCGACCTCTGACGCCCCTGGCGGGATATCCACCTCCCGAAAGACGCCCTGACCCTCTTTCAGAACGCAAATATCCCGGGGGGGTCCGGGGGGCTGGCCCCCCGGCCGCCTTCACCCCTTCGCGGCCCGGATCAGATCCAGGATATCCTTCGCCGCCTCGGGAATATTGGTCCCCGGCCCGAAGATCGCCTTCACCCCCGCAGCCTTCAGGAAATCGTAGTCCTGCTGCGGGATCACGCCGCCGCAGATGACGAGGATATCCCCCGCCCCCTGCGCCCGCAGCGCCTCGATCAGCTTCGGCGCCAGCGTCTTGTGCCCCGCCGCCTGCGATGAAATGCCGATCACATGGACGTCGTTGTCGATGGCATCCTGTGCCGCCTCTTCCGGGGTCTGGAACAACGGCCCCACGTCCACGTCGAAGCCGATGTCGGCGAAGGCCGTGGCGATGACCTTGGCACCACGGTCGTGGCCGTCCTGCCCCATCTTCACCACCAGCATCCGCGGCCGCCGCCCTTCCGCTTCGGCAAAGGCCTCCACGTCCTTCTGGATCTGCGCGAAGCCCTCGTCGCCCTCATAGGCCGATCCATAGACCCCGGCCAAAGTCTTCACCTCGGCCCGATGCCGCCCGAACGTGCCTTCCATCGCCAGAGAAATCTCCCCCACCGTGGCCCGGGCGCGCGCGCATTCCACCGCCGCCTCAAGCAGGTTGCCGCCTTCCACGCAGCGCCGCCCCAGTTCCAGCAGCGCCGCATCGCATTTCGCCTGATCCCGCGCCGCCCTGATCCGGTCCAGCCGGGCGATCTGGGCATCGCGCACCTTCACGTTGTCGATATCCAGGATGTCGATCGGGTCCTGTTTCGCCAGCTTGTATTTGTTGACCCCGACGATCACCTCCTCGCCGCGGTCGATCATCGCCTGCCGCCGCGCCGCCGTTTCCTCGATCCGCAGCTTGGGCATGCCGGAGGCGACGGCCTTGGTCATCCCGCCCATCGCCTCGACCTCCTCGATCAGCTTCCAGGCCTCTTCGGCAAGCTGATGGGTCAGGCTTTCGACGTAGTAGCTGCCCGCCAGCGGGTCGATGACATGGGTGATCCCGGTTTCCTCCTGCAGGATCAACTGGGTGTTCCGGGCAATCCGGGCGGAGAATTCGGTCGGCAGGGCGATGGCCTCGTCCAGCGCATTGGTGTGCAGGCTCTGCGTCCCGCCAAGCGCCGCCGCCATCGCCTCATAGGCGGTGCGGATGACGTTGTTGTAGGGGTCCTGCTCCTGCAAGGACACGCCCGAGGTCTGGCAATGGGTCCGCAGCATCAGGCTGCCGGTCTTCTTCGGATTGAACTCCGACATGATGCGATGCCACAGCATCCGCGCCGCCCGCAGCTTCGCTGCCTCCATGAAGAAATTCATCCCGATGGCGAAAAAGAAGCTCAGCCGCCCGGCGAAGGCATCCACATCCATCCCCCGCGCCAGCGCTGCGCGGACATATTCGCGCCCGTCGGCCAGGGTATAGGCCAGCTCCTGCACCAGGTTCGCACCCGCCTCCTGCATGTGGTAGCCGGAGATCGAGATCGAGTTGAACTTGGGCATCTCCTTCGAGGTGTATTCGATGATGTCGGCGATGATCCGCATCGAGGGTTCGGGCGGATAGACATAGGTGTTCCGCACCATGAACTCTTTCAGGATGTCGTTCTGGATCGTGCCCGACAGATCGGCGCGGCTGACGCCCTGTTCCTCGCCCGTCACGATGAAATTCGCCAGGATCGGGATCACCGCGCCGTTCATCGTCATGGAAACGCTGATCTTTTCCAACGGGATGCCGTCGAAGAGGATCTTCATGTCCTCGACGGAATCGATGGCGACCCCCGCCTTGCCCACATCGCCCACCACGCGGGGATGGTCGCTGTCATAGCCCCGGTGGGTGGCAAGGTCGAAGGCGACCGACACACCCTGCTGCCCGGCGGCAAGGGCCTTGCGGTAGAAGGCATTGCTTTCCTCGGCGGTGGAGAACCCGGCATATTGCCGGATCGTCCACGGGCGGCCCGCATACATCGTCGCCCGCACGCCGCGGGTGAAGGGGCCGACACCCGGCACCTCGCCCATCTGCGGCAGGCCCGCCACGTCCTCGGCGGTGTAGAGCGGCTTCACCGTGATGCCTTCCAGCGTCTGCCAGTTCAGGCTGTCCGGCGCGGCGCCCTTCAACTCTTTCGAGGCCAGCGCCTCCCATGCCTTCAGATCGGTCATCTCTCTCTCCGTTCCGGGTGCCGCAGCAGGCTGCGGTGCCGCTTGGGGTTTGGCGCGCCCTGCCCTATATCTGGGGCATGAAGCACCTGAACCGCCGTCACTTTCTGTTCCTCGCCGGGCTGGTCCCCATGGCCGCGATGGCCGAAGGGGCCGATCCTTTCCTTCCGGTCGCGGCGGCGGATGTCGCCGAGGCCGATTTCCTGTTCCTCCGCCGCCCGGTGATCGTCTTCGCCGACAGCCCGAACGATCCTGCCTTCGTCCAGCAGATGGAGATGCTGGTGCGCTATTCCGCCGAACTGGCGGTGCGCGACGTGCTCCTGATCACCGACACCGACCCGGCCGCCGGTTCTGCCCTGCGCCAACGCCTGCGGCCGCGCGGCTTCGCGCTGGTGCTGATGGACAAGGACTGGTCGTCCATGATCCGCAAGCCCCTGCCCTGGGACGGGCGCGAGGTGGTGAACGCCATCGACAAGATGCCCATCGCGCGGGCCGAGTCGCTGGAGAAGAACCCGGCGGGGCGGTAGTTCTATTCCCGGAAATCCTCGGCCATGGGAATGCGGCCGAAGGCGATCTTGGCGCCCGTATAGGGCACATGATGCGGCGGCAACTGGCCGATGCGGATGGTATCCTGGCCGAAGCGCTGGTTCAGGGCATCTATCGCCCCGAACAGCGCCGCCCCGCCCGGTCCCCTGCTGCCCGGGGCCACCGGCCGGTCGGCATCGAAAAGATCGGGTATATGCTCGGCCAGCGGCAGAAGGCCGCCCAGGGTCACATGCACCGCAAGCGGCTTGCGCATCGCCAGCCGCAGCCAGTAGCGGTCCAGCGTCTCCAGAAGGAAAAGCGTGTCCTGCGTGGCCCGGATCTCGCCCCCATGCGAAACCCGGCCGGACGCAGCGCATTTGCCGCCGACATGCAGGCTGCGGGCATAGAACCCCTCGCGCCGCAGCCGGGCGGCAGCCTTCACCAGAAGCCGCCGCGCCACCAGCCGCGCCCCCTCGACCGTCTTGTTTCCCGCGGCCAGCACCTGTCCATGGCCGATCATGCCGCGCCGCGTTTCCGGCCAGACCGCCGTTTCGCCGCGAAGCTCCCGCAGGAACCGCTCTCCCGCGACATTGCGCCAGATCGCCCGCGCCCGCCGCGGGTCGAGCGCATGGAGCGCGGGAACATCCGCGATCCCCGCCGCCACGAGCCGCGCCTTCATGCGCCAGGAAATCCCCGGCAGATCGTCCAGCGCCAGATGCGCGATCTTGCCGGGCAGTTCCGAGGGCAGGAGCCAGTGCAGCCCGCCCGGTTTTTCCAGCCCCGCCGCCACCTTGGCCAGAAGCCGTGTCGGCGCCAGCCCCACCGAGCAGCGCAAGGCCGGGTGGACCTGACGCAGCACCACCTGCTGCAAGGCCCGGCCGATCTCTATCGCGCGGGGCAGCGCCTGTTCCGATCCGGTCAGAAGGCAGGAACATTCGTCGATCGACCAGACGCGGTGCACCGGCAGCACGGTTTCCACCGCCGCAAGGATCGCATGATGGTAGCGCACGCAGACATCGTGCTTCACCGGGCGGAAGACGATGCCGGGACACAGCCTGCGCGCCTCGTCCTGCCGGGTGCCCATGCCGACGCCGCAGCGCTTGGCCTCGATGCTGGCCGCGATGCAGGCGGCATTCGGCGCATCCGTCGTCAGCACACCCACCGGCCGCGCCATCAGCGATGGCTCCTCCGCCTGCGCGACCGAGGCGTAGAAACTGTTCATGTCGAAGAACAGGATCGAGACGCGAGGCTCCATGACGTTCCGACTCCCTGCCCGCATTCCCGGCAACCCGCTGCCAGAAATATGAACAAACAGGGAACAAATGTCCATCCCCGCAATCGGCGCGCCTGACCGGCAAGAGGTTCACCCTATTCGCCTCCCATCACCGCATCGTCCGGTTTCAGACAGTCGGCGCCGAAGCCGCAGGGAACTGATTTTCGACGAAAATCAGGGGCCGGGGCCATCACTCGAACTCCATGATCACGTCGTCCACCTTCAGGCTGGCGCCCGCGGCGGCCTTGATCTTCTTGACCACGCCCTTCTTCTCGGCCTTGAGGATGTTCTCCATCTTCATCGCCTCGACGGTTGCCAGCGCCTGGCCTTCCTGCACCTCCTGCCCTTCCTCGACGGAAATCTTCACCACCAGCCCCGGCATCGGGCAGAGGAGGAAGCGCGAGGTATCGGGCGGGGCCTTTTCCAGCATCAGCCCGGCCAGCTCCTTCTGCCGCGGAGTCTGGACATGGACCTTCAGGTCCGCCCCGCGCAGCCGCATGCGGAAGCCCATCGGGATCTTGCCGACCTTGATCACCAGCGGCTTGCCGTCCACCGTCAGCCGGGCGAGCGGCTGGCCCGGGGCCCAGCCGGATTCCACCCGCAGGGAAGGACCGCCCTCGATGGCGACGGTCGATCCTTCGGGATCGGCGTCGATCTTCACCGCGAAGGCGCGGCCCTGCAGCGTCACCACCCAGTCGTCGCCCACCCGGCGGGTGTGGTTGTCCATGGTGCCGGAAATCCGCGTCCGGCGGATTTCGGCGACGCGGTTCATCGCGGCGGCAGCAGCGGCAACGCGGTGCAGCGTGGCCTCGTCCAGGGTCGCCCCCTGGAAGCCATCGGGATATTCCTCGGCGATGAAGGCGGTGGTGATGTCGCCCTTGACGAAGCGGGGATGGTCCATCACCGCGCCGACGAAGGGCAGGTTGTGGCCGATGCCTTCCACCTCGAACGTGTCGAGCGCGAGGCGCATCTCCTCGATGGCGGCTTCGCGCGTCGGCGCCCAGGTGCAGAGCTTGGCGATCATCGGGTCGTAGAACATGCTGATCTCGCCGCCCTCGTAGACGCCGGTATCGTTGCGGACCACGCCGCCCGCGGTCTTGCCCTCGGCCGGCGGCCGGTAGCGGGTCAGCCGGCCGATGGAGGGCAGGAAGTTGCGATACGGGTCTTCGGCATAGAGGCGGGATTCCATCGCCCAGCCGTCGATCTTCAGGTCTTCCTGCCTGAACGGCAGTTTCTCGCCATTGGCCACCCGGATCATCTGCTCCACCAGGTCGACCCCAGTGATCAGTTCGGTGACGGGGTGTTCAACCTGAAGCCGCGTGTTCATTTCCAGGAAATAGAAGTTGCGGCTGCCGTCGACGATGAATTCCACCGTGCCCGCCGAGGTATAGCCCACCGCCTTGGCCAGCGCGCAGGCCTGTTCGCCCATCGCCTTGCGCGTCACCTCATCCAGGAAGGGGCTGGGGGCTTCCTCGATGACCTTCTGGTTCCGCCGCTGGATACTGCACTCGCGTTCGTGCAGATAGACGCAGTTGCCGTGCTTGTCGGCCAGCACCTGAATCTCGATATGGCGCGGCTGGGTCACGAATTTCTCGATGAAGATCCGGTCGTCGCCGAAGCTGGCCGCCGCCTCGTTCTTCGAGGATTGGAAGCCCTCGGCCGCCTCCTCGTCGTTCCAGGCGATCCGCATCCCCTTGCCGCCGCCGCCTGCGGATGCCTTGATCATCACCGGATAGCCGATCTCGCGGCTGATCCGAACGGCCTCCTCGGCGTCGGCAATCAGGCCCATGTAGCCGGGAACGGTGGAAACCCCCGCCTCCTGCGCGATCTTCTTCGAGGTGATCTTGTCGCCCATCGCCTCGATGGCGGGGCTGGGCGGGCCGACGAAGACCACGCCTTCCGCCTCAAGCGCGGCGGCGAAATCCATGCGTTCGGACAGGAAGCCATAGCCGGGGTGAACGGCCTCGGCCCCGGTGCGGCGGACGGCATCCATGATCCGGTCGATCACGATATAGCTTTGCGCGGCGGGGGGCGGGCCGATGTGGATCGCCTCGTCCGCCATCTGGACATGCAGCGCGTTGCGGTCGGCGTCGGAATAGACGGCGACGGTCTGGATGCCCATCTTGCGCGCGGTCTTGATGACACGGCAGGCGATTTCGCCACGGTTGGCGATCAGGATCTTCTTGAACATGGCTCCCCCTCAGACGGCCCGGAGAAATGAAGAAGGGCCGCCCGGGCGGCTTGCCCGGACGACCCTTGATGACGTGAAGGACGGGCCGCGCGCGGCCGTCGGATCAGTAACCGTTGCTGCAGCCCATGGTGCCCGGGATCGAGCAGGAGGCGACACCGGCCAGACCGCCGATTGCGGCACCCTTGAGCATCTTGCCGCCGGTCGCATCGGCGACAAGGGCGCCGGCAGCGGCCCCGGTGATGCCCCGCGAAGCCGGGTCCTGCATGCAGGCCGACAGCGGAAGCGTGAGAAGAGCGAAGACGATAAGCGGTTTGCGCATGTGATACTGCCTCGTGTTGCGTTTTTTATTGGGTGAGATTCTACCGCAAACCACGCGGATTCAAAGGGGAATTTCACCCCATTCACGGAATCGGCATCCGGCCGCCGAATGACGGAAAAAGAATGCGATCCGGCCAGGGACGGGCCGGATCGCAGGGAAGGGGAAGGGTAACAAGTGTGACTATGCGGGCACTGCCAGGGCAGGCAGGAACCCACGCCGCCAGACTGCCGGGGCGTCCGAGTCGGTGCAAACCCGATCTGCGCCCCGCCAAGGCCGTGCGCGGAGAAATGCCGGATTGCCAAGGGCTTGGGCGGAAACATGCCTAATCCTCGCCCTCGTCCCAGTCGAAACCGGCAGCATCCCCGCCGGGGGCGAAGACCTCGGGGAAGGAGGCCTCGGCCCGCTTCACGTCGATGCGCAGCAGCGCGTCATAGGAGGCCGGGTCGAACGGGTCCTCGGCGGGCACCACCTCGCGGCCGAAAAGCCAGGACAGGCGGCCCGCGTCGAGGTTGCCGCGCTCGAACGGGTCCTCGCCGAAATATTGCCAAAGCGCGGCCATGAAGGCCTGGTCGGCCAGCCGGTCCACATGCTTGCGGTCGCGGAACCGTTCGCGCCGGATGATCTTCGTCGCGCCTTCCTTGACGTTGGCGCGGCGGATGGTGAACTGCAGGTCGGTGCCGGTCAGACGGCTGGGAAAGCCGCGATGCTTCAGCATGGGGCGATCCCCCGGGTCAGGGGCCGCAAGGCCGCAAATGTCTGGAAAGGCAGCGCAATCCGACCCGCGCGCCAAGGGGCCATCCCGCCCGGAGCGGGGTCGGCAGGGCCGGTGGCAAACGCCGGCCGGCCCTGGCGGAAGATATTACTTGTACTTGCCGGTGTAGGTCGGCTCGACCGAAACGGGGTCGTCCACATAAACGACGGCTTCTTCTTTTTTCGCGCAGGCGGCCACGAGGCCGACAAGGGCCAGGGCCATGACGATACGCATGCTCTTTTGCATCCTCTACTCCATAGTTCTTGGGGGGTGAAGTTGGGCATCATGCCCGCCTGCCCCCATTGCGAGGTGAAGGCCGCTTGGGTCCGGCCTTCCGCCACCTTAGCCGAGAACCGGCGAGAAAGACACGCCGGCCATCCCAAGTTGTTCGGCTGTGGCTCCCATACATCAGCGGCAGCCAGAACGCCACCGGCGATATCGAGACAAGGCACCTGCATCAGAACATCTCCCAGATGCAGGCGCCGTCCTGCAGCGAATAGGCCTCGAAGAACTGGACGGCATCGGGGACGGCCTCGCCGAAGGGCACGGCACGGTCGGCGAAGGTGATGACGATCTGCTGCGGCGAGGGCACCATGCCATCGGTCCGCGGCAGCGCGTAGGCATCGCAGACCGCCTGCATGTCGGCGCTGGCATCCTCATCCGGTTTCAGCCCCGGCACGACGAAGCGGAACCGCGCGGTGGCTCCGGCAGGCCCATGCAGGTCGGTGATCACGTCCAGAGCCTGCACCACCCGCCCCGAGGGCACCGCGACGGCCCCGCCCGCGGGCGGGGCGTCCTCCTCGCAGGCGCCCGCGGCCAGCAACAGGCTGGCGGCAAGGACAGTGGTGAGGCGGGACGCGGCGGCCATGGTCAAAGCGGGATGTTGTCGTGTTTCTTCCAGGGGTTGGCCAGTTTCTTGCCCCGGAGGCTGGCGAAGGCCCGGGCCACCCGCTTGCGGGTCGAATGCGGCTGGATCACCTCGTCAATGAAACCGCGTTCCGCCGCGACGAAGGGATTGGCGAAACGGTCCTCGTAATCCTTCGTCCGGGCGGCGATCTTGCCGGGTTCGCCCAGTTCGCTGCGATACAGGATCTCGGTCGCGCCCTTGGCGCCCATCACCGCGATCTCGGCGGTGGGCCAGGCGTAGTTGAAGTCGCCGCGCAGGTGTTTCGAGGCCATTACGTCATAGGCGCCGCCATAGGCCTTGCGGGTGATCACCGTGACCTTGGGCACCGTCGCCTCGCCATAGGCGAACAGAAGCTTCGCGCCGTGCTTGATGACGCCGCCGTATTCCTGGCTGGTGCCGGGCAGGAAGCCGGGCACGTCGACGAAGGTCAGGATCGGGATTTCGAAGGCATCGCAGAAGCGCACGAAACGCGCGGCCTTGCGGCTGGCGTCGATGTCCAGGCACCCCGCCAGCACCATCGGCTGGTTCGCCACCACGCCGGTGGTCTGGCCCTCGATGCGGATGAAGCCGGTGATGATATTGCCGGCGTAATCGCGCTGGATCTCGTAGAAGTCGCCCTCGTCCGCGACCTTCCCGATCAGCTCCTTCATGTCGTAGGGCTGGTTCGGGTTGTCGGGGATCAGCGTGTCGAGGCTGGATTCCAGCCGCGCCGGATCGTCGAAGAACGGGCGGACCGGGGCCTTCTCGCGGTTGGAGAGCGGCAGGAAGTCGAACAGCCGCCGGATTTCGGCCAGCGCTTCCACGTCGTTCTCGAAGGCGCCATCGGCGACCGAAGACTTGCGGGTATGGGTCGAGGCACCGCCCAGTTCCTCGGCCGTGACCTGTTCGTTCGTCACGGTCTTCACCACATCGGGACCGGTGACGAACATGTAGGAGGAATCCTTCACCATGAAGATGAAATCGGTCATGGCCGGGGAATAGACCGCGCCCCCGGCGCAGGGCCCCATGATGACCGAGATCTGCGGGACGACGCCCGAGGCCATGATGTTGCGCTGGAACACCTCGGCGTAACCGGCCAGAGAGGCGACGCCCTCCTGGATGCGCGCGCCGCCGGAATCGTTCAGCCCGATCACCGGCGCGCCGTTCTGCATCGCCATGTCCATGATCTTGCAGATCTTCTGCGCATGGGTTTCCGACAAGGACCCGCCGAAGACCGTGAAATCCTGGCTGAAGACATAGACAAGGCGGCCGTTGATCGTGCCCCAGCCGGTGACCACGCCGTCGCCTGCGGGCCGGTCGGCCTCCATCCCGAAATCGGTGCAGAGATGACGGACGAACATGTCGAATTCCTCGAACGAGCCTTCGTCCAGAAGAAGGTCGATCCGCTCGCGCGCGGTCAGCTTGCCCTTGGCGTGCTGCGCCTCGACCCGGCGGGCACCGCCACCCGCCCGCGCGATGTCGCGCCGGGCCTCAAGCTCGGTCAGGATGTCTTTCATCGGCTCTCCCCCCAAGGATTCCCGCAGGATTTTGCGGGACCATATAGACGACGCCGCACTGCGGAAAGCGGAATCGGGAAAATTTGCAAACTGTTGGCAGACATCTTTGCGCTAATTGAATATTAGCAAATACCCCCATCGATCCCCTGCCCCGCCCCCCGGACACAGGATATGCCGCGGCAAACACGCAAGAGAACATCAATGCCGCAGATTCCCGTTCCTGTGATGACGATCGGCCTTCTCCTGGCCTCGAACGTCTTCATGACCTTCGCCTGGTATGGCCACCTGAAGTTCAAGACCGCGCCGCTGGTCGCGGTGATCCTGATCAGCTGGGCCATCGCCTTCTTCGAATACGTCCTGATGGTGCCGGCGAACCGCATCGGCCACGGGCATTTCAACGCCGCGCAGTTGAAGACGATACAGGAGGTGATCACGCTGACGGTCTTCGTCCTGTTCTCGTGGTTCTACCTGAAAGAGCCGGTGACGCCGAAGACGATGATCGGCTTCGCCTTCATCGGTGTCGGCGCCTGGTTCATCTTCACCAAGTAGCCCCATGGACTTCGCCCCCGGCGGCGGCTAGCCAAGGGGAATGACGAAAGCCCGCTTCCTTGATCGCCGCACCCCGCCGGTGCTGGCCACACTGGTCCTTGTGGCCGGGCTGTCGGCGCTGGCGATGAACATCTTCCTGCCCTCGCTGCCCGGGATGGCGACATGGTTCGGCGTGCCCTACGGCGTGATGCAGCAATCGGTGCCGCTTTACCTGGCGCTGTCGGCGGTGCTGCAGGTCGTCATCGGCCCCCTGTCCGACCGTTACGGCCGCCGCCGGGTGCTGCTGTGGTCGCTGGTCCTGTTCCTGATCGCCACGGTGGGGACGCTGGTCTCGCCCACCGCCACGCTGTTCCTGATCTGCCGCATGGCGCAGGCGGTGATCGCCGCCGGGATGGTCCTGTCCCGCGCCATCGTCCGCGACATCACCTCGGACGCCGAGGCCGCCAGCATGATCGGCTATGTCACCATGGGGATGAGCCTGGTGCCGATGATCGGCCCGGTCATCGGCGGCTGGCTGGACGATCTTTTCGCCTGGCAGGCCAATTTCGCGCTGCTGCTGATCCTGGGGCTGGCGGTGATGGCGCTGGTCTGGGCCGACCTGGGCGAGACGGCGGAACTGCGCGAGGTCTCGATCCTGCAACAGCTGCGGGAATATCCGCGCCTGCTGACCTCGCCCCGGTTCTGGGGCTATACGGGGGCGGCGGCATTTTCCTCGGGTTGCTTCTTCGCCTATCTGGGCGGCGCGCCCTTCGTCGGGACCGAGATCTACCACCTGTCCTCGTCCCATGTGGGGGCCCTCTTCGCGCTGACGGCGGTGGGCTACGGGGCAGGGAACTTCCTTGCCGGGCGGTTCTCGGTCCGGGTCGGGCTGAACCGGATGGTGCTGGCGGGCTGCATGGTCACGACATTGGGACTGTCGGCTCTGGCGCTGCTGACATGGGCGGGGCTGACGGGGCCGGTGGTCTTCTTCGGGCTGACCGTCTTCATGGGGCTGGGGAACGGCATCGCGCTGCCCAATGCCAATGCGGGCATCCTGTCGGTGCGGCCGGAACTGGCGGGCGCGGCCTCGGGCCTTGGCGGCGCGCTGACGATCGGCGGCGGCGCGGCGCTGGCCTCGGTTGCCGGGGCGCTGCTGCAGCCGGGATCGACCGAGATGCCGCTGGTGCTGCTGATGCTGGGGTCGTCCATCGCCTCGGTGCTGGCGATCCTGCTGGTGATCCGGCGCGCCCGGCGGATCGGGCTGGGTTGACGGCGGCTTTGCAAAGCCCGTAAGGCTTTTGCAAAAAGGAACGAGCCGATGCCAGCCCAGAAGCTTTACGCGGGCGTCAAGCTGCGCGAGATCCGTTCCCGGCTGGGGCTGACGCAGAAGGCCTTCGCCGACAAGCTGGGCGTGTCGCTGCCCTATCTGAACCAGATGGAGAACAATCACCGCCCGGTTTCCGCCGCGGTGGTGCTGGCGCTGGCGCAGGAATTCGGGCTGGACGTGACCGAACTGACCGTGGGCGAAAGCGAACGCCTCGTCAGCGACATGCGCGAGGCGCTGGCCGATCCGGTCTTCACCGCCGCCGCCCCGCCACTGGCCGACCTGCGGCTGGCGGCGTCCAACGCCCCGGCGCTGGCGCGGGCCTTCCTCGACCTGCACCGCGCCTATCGGCAAAGCCATGAACGGCTTGCTTCTCTGGACGAGGCTCTGGGGCGCGAGGATGCGGCGCTGCGGCCCAGTCCCTGGGAGGAAGTCCGCGATTTCTTTCACTATTGCGACAATTACATCGATGCGGTGGACCGGGCGGCGGAACATTTCGCAACGCCCGCAGGTCCGCATCGTGACATCGGAATCCTGGCCGAGGAGCTGTTGCGGCGGCAGGGGATCTCCTTGCACTATTCCGACAACCCCGAGATGCGCCGCTATGATCCGACCATGAAACGGCTGGAGATCAGCGCCCGCGCGCAGGGGGCGACGCGGCGGTTCCAGCTTCTCTATCAGGTGGCGCTGATCACCCAGAACGACCTTCTGGAGGCGACGCTGGACCTTGCCCGCTTCTCCACCCCCGAGGCGCGGGACATCGCCAAGATCGGGCTGGCCAATTATTTCGCCGGGGCCGCCCTGCTGCCCTACCGCACCTTTCAGGAAGCGGCGAAGGAAGTGCGCTACGATCTGGAACGGCTGGCCGACATCTTCGGCGCCAGCGTCGAGCAGGTGGCGCACCGCCTGTCCACCCTGCAAAGGCCGGGGGCCAAGGGCATCCCCTTCTTCTTCGTCCGCGTCGATCAGGCGGGCACGATCACGAAGCGCCATTCGGCCACGCGGCTGCAATTCGCCCGCTTCGGCGGCGCCTGCCCGCTGTGGAACGTCCACGCCGCCTTCGAGACGCCGGGCAAGTTCCTGCGGCAACTGGCGGAAACGCCGGACGGGGTGCGTTATCTTTGCCTTGCGCGCGACGTGTCGAAACCGGCGGGGGCCTTCCTCGCCCCGGTCCGCCGCTATGCGATCTGCCTTGGCTGCGAGGTGCGGCATGCGCACGAACTGGTCTATTCCGACGGGCTGGACCTGAAGGGGCGGTTCGAGCCGATCGGGATTTCCTGCCGGATATGCGAACGGCGGGACTGCCATCAAAGGTCCGTCCCGCCGCTTGAGCGTCGGCTGAAGGTCGATCCCGACAGGCGCGGCCTTCTGCCCTATGAAATCGCCGACTAGGCGGTTGCGCGCAGCATCCGCGCGATCTCGTCCTTCAGGCGCGAGCGCTGGCGGCGCAGGCCCTCTTCCTCTTCCTCGGTGATCAGGTCCAACCGGGTCTCCGCGCGGTGCACCTTGTCGTTCACCTCGTCATAATCCTGCAGCAGCCGGGCGAAATGAGCGTTGGCGACCTTCAACTCGGTCATCTTCTGCCCCTCGCCGGGGAATTCTTCCTGCAAGGTGTGCGGGGTATTGGACATGGCTATCTCCTTCTTTCCTCACCGATTCTAGGCGAGGAAAGAAAACCTGCCTTTGACACTGATCAATCAGAGCTGCCCGATCAACGCTGCGAGGTCCGCCAGTCGGGATTGATCCAGGGCTCTGCGTTCAGCGCGGGCAGCGGCGTGCGGCCAAGGATATGATCCGCCGCCTTCTCGCCGGTCATGATCGAGGGACCGTTCAGGTTGCCGTTCGTCACCTGCGGGAAGATCGAGCTGTCGGCGACCCGCAGCCCGTCCACCCCGATCACCCGGCATTCCGGGTCCACCACCGCCATCGGATCACTGGCACGGCCCATCTTGCAGGTGCCGCATGGGTGATAGGCGCTTTCGACATGCTGCCGCAGGAAATCGTCCAGTTGGGCATCGGTCTCATGGCCCGGCCCCGGCTGGATTTCCGATTTCACGAAAGGCTTCATCGCCTCCTGTCCGAAGATCTCGCGCGTCAGGCGGATACAGGCGCGGAAATCCTCCCAGTCCTCCGGCGTCGACATATAGTTGAATCGGATCACCGGCGCGTCCTCGGGCTTGCCCGAGCGCAGCATGACCGAACCGCGGGATTTCGACCGCATCGGGCCGACATGGGCCTGGAAACCATGCCCGCCCGCCGCCGCCTTGCCGTCATAGCGCACGGCGATCGGCAGGAAATGATACTGGATGTCGGGATATTCCACGCCCGCCCTGGTGCGGATGAAGGCACAGGCCTCGAACTGGTTCGAGGCCCCCAGTCCCCCCCCGGTCAGCAGCCATTGCGCCCCGACCCAGGCCTTGCCGAACAGGTTCCAGTATTTATACAGGGTCACCGGCTTTGCGGCGGCGAATTGCATGTAGATTTCAAGGTGATCCTGCAGGTTCGCCCCCACGCCGGGCCGGTCGGCCACCACCTCGACGCCGTGTTCGCGCAGGTGTTCGGCAGGGCCGATACCCGACAGCATCAAGAGCTTCGGCGAGTTGATCGACGAGGCCGCGATGATCACCTCGCGCCCGGCGCGGATCACCTGCCGCCCGGCATTGGTGTCGACCTCCACCCCCACGGCGCGCTTGCCCTCCATCACCACCCGGCGGGCGAAGCCGCGGGTGACATGGACATTGCCGCCCGCCATCGCCGGTTTCAGATAGGCGTTGGCGGCGGACCAGCGGCGGCCTTTCCAGATCGTCGCCTCCATCGGGCCGAAGCCCTCCTGCTGCTGGCCATTGTAATCGGCAGTCACCGGATAGCCCGCCTGCCGTCCGCTTTCGATGAAGGCATCGAACAGCGGGTTGGACCGAGGCCCCCGGGTGATGTGCAAAGGCCCGTCCGAGCCGCGCCACTCCGGCCCCTGCCCGCCGTGGCTGTGCTCCATCCGCTTGAAATAGGGCAGCACATCGGCATAGCGCCAGCCGTCGGCGCCCATCTCGGCCCATGTGTCGTAGTCGCGGGCGTGGCCGCGGACATAGACCATGCCGTTGATGCTGGAGGACCCGCCGATCACCTTGCCGCGGGGGGTGGCAAGGCGGCGGCCGCCGAGATGCGGTTCCGGTTCCGACTGGAAGCCCCAGTCGTAGATGCCCATGTTCATCGGATAGGACAGCGCGCCGGGCATCTGGATGAACGGGCCTGCATCGCTGCCGCCGTGTTCGATCACGATCACCCGCCGCCCGGCCTCGGCCAGCCGGTAGGCGATGGCGCAACCCGCCGATCCAGCGCCCACGATGACATAATCGGCGTTCATTCCCGCAGTCCCTTCGCTTCCCCGACGATCTCCGCAAAACGGGCGAAGGGGATGTTGCCCCCGCTCGCCATCACCAGCACCACCTTGCCCGCCACCGGAACCCGGCCCGACAGCACGGCGGCCAATGCCACCGCACCCGAGGGTTCCAGCACCAGCTTCAATTCCTCGAAGGCGACACGCATTGCCCGGGCTGTCTCGGCATCCGTCACCGCCACGCCTTCGACACCCGCCGCCAGACAGGCGGCGAAGGGCGCCTCGCCCGGCATGGTGGCCTGAAGCGCGTCGCAGATCGTGGCACCGCCCGGAACCTTGCGGCGTTCGCCGGCGGCGAGGGATTGCCCCATGCCGTCATACCCCACCGGCTCGGCCGCGCGGATGACCGCCGCCGGATTGGCCGCGCGCACCGCCAGCGCGGTGCCGCCCATCAGCCCGCCGCCGCCAACCGGCGAGACCGCCACATCCGGCGCGCACCCCATCTGGGCCATCGCCTCAAGCGCCGCGCCGCCCTGCCCCGCCACGATGCGCGGATCGTCGAACGGGTGCAGCAGGGTCATGCCCTCCTGCGCCGCCAGTTCCGTCGCCAGTTCGGAAGCCGCCTCTTCCCGCGGCCTGTCGCCATGGTGCGACAGCACAACCCGCGCGCCGAAGCCCTCGGTCGCCTGCCGCTTCATCGCGGGCGCGTCCGCGGGCATGACGATGGTCACCGGCACGCCCATCTCGCGCCCGGCCAAGGCCAGACCTTGCGCGAAATTGCCCGAGGAATAGGCCACCACGCCACGCTTGCGTTCTTCCGCATTCAGCCCGCAAAGCCGCCAATACGCCCCCCGCAGCTTGAACGACCCCGCCCGTTGCAGGCTTTCCGCCTTGACGCAAAGCCGCGCTGCGCCGGTGGCCCGGGTCAGCGCCTCGCTTTCCAGAAGCGGTGTCTCGCGCGCCACCGCCCGCGCCGCGGCATGGGCCGCAGCCAGATCCCCGGAAGCCGGAACCATCACAGGCCGTCCTTCGGCGCCATCTCCGCCAGCGCCGCATCCAGATAGGCCAGCGCCATGGCGACCGCCGTCTTGCCGTCCGGCGCGCCGGTCTTCAGCACCTCGCGCAGGTAAAGCCCGTCGATCAGCGCCCCCAGCCCATCGGCCAGCGCCGGCGCACGGTCCCCCGCCAGCGGGCGCAGCGCCGAGGCGATGTTCGACCTGAGCCGCCCCTGATAGACCGCCAGCAGCCGCCGCGCCTCGGGCACCGATTGGGCCAGCACCCAGAAGTTCAGCCAGGCCCCCACCGCCTCGCGCCGGAAGTTGCCGGGGCTGAAGCTGGCCCGCAGGATCGCCCGGATGCGGCCCATGTCCCCTTCCGCCGCCGCCAGCGCGCCGCGCACCTCGGCACCGTAAAGCGTCAGGATATGGCGCATCGCCGCAAGGAACATCTCTTCCTTGGAACCGAAGTAGTGATGCGCCAGCGCAGGCGACATCCCCGCACGCCGGGCGATCTGGCTGACCGTCACGTCCAAGGACCCGGTGCGCCCGATCTCGACAATCGTGGCTTTCACCAGGGCTTCCTTGCGGATAGGCTCCATTCCAAGCTTCGGCATCTCGGCGGCTCAACAAAACTCTTGCCAAACCGACGAAGCACGAAGTTTATTGACTCGTCAATCAACAAAAAGCGCCAGGGAGCAACCATGACCATCCGCACCACGCTTCTGACCACCGCCGTCACCTTCGCCATGGCGGGCAGCACCTTTGCCGCGGGCTGCGACAAGATCCTGTTCTCGGATGTCGGCTGGACCGACATCACCGCCACCACCGCCGCCACGACGCTGGTGCTGGAGGCGCTTGGCTACCAGACCGAGACCAGCGTCCTTTCGGTGCCCGTCACCTATGCCGGGCTGGCGAACGGCGACATCGACGTGTTCCTGGGCAACTGGATGCCCACGATGGAAGGCGACATCGCCAGCTACCGCGAGGCAGGCACGGTGGACACGGTGCGCACCAACCTCGAAGGGGCGAAATACACCCTTGCCACCAACGAGCCCGGCGCAGCACTTGGCATCACCGATTTCGCCAACATCAAGGACCATGCCGATGCGCTGGACTCCAAGATCTACGGCATCGAGGCCGGCAATGACGGCAACCGCCTGATCCTCGACATGATCGAGGCCGACCAGTTCGGCCTGTCCAGCTTCGAACTGGTCGAAAGCTCGGAACAGGGGATGCTGGCCGAGGTGGACCGCAAGACCGGCACGGGCCAGCCCATCGTCTTCCTGGGCTGGGAACCGCATCCGATGAACGCCAACTTCGCGCTGACCTACCTGGCGGGCGGCGATGACGTGTTCGGCCCCGATTTCGGCGGCGCCGTGGTCAACACCAACACCCGCAAGGGCTATGTCGAGGAATGCCCGAATCAGGGCAAGTTCCTGCAGAACCTCGTCTTCTCCCTGCCGATGGAGAACGAGATCATGGGCGCGATCCTGAACGACGGCGCCGATCCGCGCGACGCCGCCAAGGCCTGGCTGGCCGCCAACCCCGCGGCGTGGGAACCCTGGCTGGACGGCGTGACCGCCAAGGATGGGGGCGACGCCAAGGCCGCGGTGACTGCCGCGCTGCAGTGATCCGGACGCGCGGGGATGCACCTGCATCCCCGCCGGCTTAGGCACCAGGGGGGTCAGGTTTGGACTGGTTGCAATCCACTTTTCCATGGCTTTTCGAGAAGATCCCGGTCGGATGGGCCGCGAAGCAGGTCGTCGACTGGCTGAAGGCCAATGCGCGCCCGCTGTTCGACGGCATCAGCGACGCCTTCGGCTGGCTGATCAACAGCACGCTGGCGCTGATCCAGTGGCCGCATCCGCTGGTGGTGGTGGCGCTGTTCGTGGCGTTGACCTGGGTGCTGCAACGATCGTGGAAGATCTGCCTGCTGGTGCTGCTGGGGTTCCTGTTCATCCTGAACCAGGGTTATTGGAAGGCGACGACGGAAAGCCTGGTGCTGCTGTTCTATTCCTGCCTTCTCTGCATGGCGATCGGGGTGCCGGTCGGCATCGCCGCCGCGCACAGGCCCCGGCTTTACGCCGCGATGTCGCCGGTGCTGGACCTGATGCAAACCCTGCCGACCTTCGTCTACCTGATTCCGGCGGTGGTGTTCTTCGGCCTCGGCATGGTGCCGGGCCTTCTGGCGACGGTGATCTTCGTCGTCCCCGCGCCGATCCGGCTGACCTACCTTGGCATCTCGGCCACGCCGCAATCGCTGGTCGAGGCGGCCACCGCCTTCGGCGCCACCCCGCGGCAGAAGCTGTGGAAGGTGGAACTGCCCTATGCCCTGCCGCAGATCATGGCCGGGCTGAACCAGACCATCATGCTGTCGCTGTCGATGGTGGTGATCGCCGCCATGGTCGGGGCGAACGGGTTGGGCATCCCGGTGGTCCGGGCGCTTGGGCAGAACAACTCGGCCCTCGGCTTCGAATCGGGGATGGTGATCGTGGTGGTGGCGATCATGCTTGACCGCATGTTGAGGGTGGTCCGCAAATGACCAATGCCGTCGAATTCGACCGGGTGAGCATCGTCTTCGGCGAGGCGCCCGAACGCGCCCTGCCATTGATGGATCAGGGCCAGAGCCGGGCCGAGGTGCAGGCCGCGACCGGCCAGATCCTAGGCGTCCACGATTGCAGCCTGACCGTGGCCGAGGGCGAGATCCTTGTCCTGATGGGCCTTTCGGGCAGCGGCAAGTCCACCCTGCTGCGCGGGGTGAACGCGCTGAATCCTGTGGTTCGGGGCGAGGTGCGGGTGCTGGATGGCGACCGCATGGTCTCGGTCACCAAGGCCGATGCCGCCACGCTGCGCCGGCTGCGCGCCACCCGGGTCGCCATGGTGTTCCAGCAATTCGGCCTGCTGCCCTGGCGGACGGTGCGGGAAAACGTAGGCCTGGGGCTGGAGTTGGCCGGAATCTCCGCGGCCGAGCGGTTGCCGCGGGTCGACCGGCAACTGGCGCTGGTCAACCTGTCGCAATGGGCCGACCGCAAGGTGGGTGAGCTGTCGGGCGGGATGCAGCAGCGCGTCGGCCTGGCCCGCGCCTTCGTCACCGAGGCGCCGATCCTGCTGATGGACGAACCCTTCTCGGCGCTCGACCCGCTGATCCGCGCCAAGCTGCAGGACGAACTCCTGGACCTGCAGGCCAAGCTGAAGCGCACCATCGTCTTCGTTTCCCACGACCTGGACGAGGCCTTCAAGATCGGTAACCGCATCGCCCTGATGGAGGGCGGGCGGATCGTCCAATGCGGCACGGCGCGCGAGATCATCGCCAATCCGGTCAGCGATTACGTCGCCGATTTCGTCGCCCACATGAACCCGCTGGGCGTGCTGACGGCGCGGGACGTGATGGCGCCGGGCGAAGGCGGCAGCCGCGAGATTTCGTCCGAGACCCCGGTGAAACAGGTGATGGAGGCACTGCGCGGCGGGGCCGAGGCACTGGCGGTGGTGGAAGGCGGGCAAAGGGTGGGGGTGATCCGCTCGGCCGATGTGATGGGCAAGCTGCTGGACCCGCGGGGATAGCAGCCTGCGGCGGGGGGCCAGCCCCCCGCGCCCCCGGAGTATTTTCACCAAGATGAAGATCAGGCCGTTTTCGCGGCTTTCTTCGCGGGCGCCTTCTTCGCCGCAGGTTTGGCGGCGGCCTTCTTCGCCGGAGCCTTTGCCGGGGCCTTGCGGGCAGCGGTCTTCTTGCCCTTGCCGCCCTTCGCGGCCTTCTCGGCGATCAGTTCCAGCGCCTGTTCCAGCGTCACCTCTTCGGGCGGCATCTCCTTCGGCAGGGTGGCGTTCACCTTTTCCCATTTGACGTAGGGCCCGTAGCGGCCCGGCATCACCTGCACCTCGCCGCCGTCCGGGTGGGCACCCAGCACCTTCAGCGGGCCCGCGGGGGCAGAGCCGCCCCGGCCGCCGCGCGCGGCCTTCTGCGCCAGAACCTCCATCGCGCGGTTCATGCCGATGGTGAAGACCTCCTCGACATCGGGGATATTGGCATAGACCGTGCCATGCTTGACGTAGGGGCCGAAGCGGCCGATCCCGGCCTCGACCGGTACGGTATCCTCGGGGTGCGGGCCGATCAGACGGGGCAGCGACAGCAGGTCCAGCGCGCGTTCCAGCGTGATGCTGTCAGGCGACCAGCCCTTCGGCAGGCTGGCGCGGTCGGGTTTCGGCTGCTCCGCCGTCGCCTCGCCGCGCTGGACGTAAGGCCCGAAGCGGCCGGCGCGGAGCGAGATTTCCAACCCGTTCTCGTCCTGCCCCAGCACCCGCCCGTCCGAGGCGATGCTTTCCGCATCCCCCGCCAGGGGCCGCGTATAGCGGCATTCGGGATAGTTGCCGCAGCCGATGAAGGCCCCGCCCGAACGCGCCGTCTTCAGATGCAGCCGCCCGGAACCGCAGGTCGGGCAGGCGCGCGGATCGCCGCCATCGGCCCGGGGCGGGTAAAGGTGAGGGCTGAGGAAATCGTCTATCTTCTCAAGCACTTCTCCGATCCGCAGATCGGCGGTTTCCGCCACCGCCGCACTGAAATCGCGCCAGAAGCGGGAGAGGACTTCCTTGTAATCCCTCTCGCCCGCCGAGACATCGTCCAGTTCCGTCTCGAGGTCGGCGGTGAAATCGTATTCGACGTAGCGGTGGAAGAAGTTCGCAAGGAAGGCCGTCACCAGCCGCCCCTTGTCCTCGGGGAACAGCCGGTTCTTGTCCTTGCGCACATATTCCCGGTCGACGATCGTCGTCAGGATCGACGCATAGGTCGACGGGCGCCCGATCCCCAGTTCCTCCATACGCTTGACCAGTGTCGCCTCGGTATAGCGCGGCGGCGGCTGGGTGAAATGCTGGTCCGGCGTGATCGCGCCCTTCTCGACCCTTTCCCCCTGCATCACCTGCGGCAGGCGGCCGCCATCCTCGTCATCGCCGTCGTCGCGGCCCTGATCGTAGACCTTCAGGTAACCATCGAACAGCACCACCTGCCCGTTGGCGCGCAGGCCGACCTGCCCGTCCGGGCTGGTGACATCGACCGTGGTCCGCTCCATCCGCGCCGCGGCCATCTGGCTGGCGATGGTGCGCTTCCAGATCAGGTCGTAAAGGCGGCGCTGGTCTTCCTCGACCCGGATCTTCTCGGGGCCAAGGCCCATGTCGGTCGGCCGGATGCATTCATGCGCTTCCTGCGCGTTCTTGGCCTTGTTCTTGTACATCCGGGGACTGTCCGGGACATAGGGCTTGCCGAAGCGCCGCTCGATTTCTGCCCGCGTGGCCATCACCGCCTCGGGCGCCATGTCGATGCCGTCGGTCCGCATATAGGTGATGTAGCCCGCCTCATAGAGCCGCTGTGCCGCGTTCATGCATTGCTTCGCACCCATGCCGTATTTGCGGCTGGCCTCCTGCTGGAGGGTCGAGGTCATGAAGGGCGGCCAAGGGTTGCGGGTGGCGGGCTTTGATTCAACGGCCGAAACGGAGAATGTGCGGGAAGTGACAGCATGAACCGCCAGCTCCGCCGCCGTGGCAGTCGGAATGTCGAACTTCTGCAATTTCTTGCCGCCAAGGGTGACAAGCCCGGCCTCGAATTCCTGCCCGCGCGGGGTGCGCAGCACAGCCTTCACGGTCCAGTATTCCTGCGCCTTGAACGCCTCGATCTCCATCTCGCGTTCGACGATCAGCCGCAGGCAGACCGACTGCACCCGGCCCGCGCTGCGCGCGCCCGGCAGCTTGCGCCACAGCACCGGCGAAAGAGTGAAGCCCACCAGATAGTCCAGCGCGCGGCGGGCGAGATAGGCCTCGACCAGCGCCTGGTCGACCTCGCGCGGTTCCTTCATCGCCCGGGTCACCGCATCCTTGGTGATGGCGTTGAAGGTGACACGGGCCACCGTCTTGCCCTTCTTCAGGCTGCTTTGCAGCGCCTCCTTCAGGTGCCACGAAATCGCCTCTCCCTCACGGTCGGGGTCGGTGGCGAGGATCAGCGTGTCGTCGGATTTCAGCGCCTCGGCGATGGCCTTCACATGCTTGCGGCTTTCGGGCGCAACCTCCCATTTCATGCCGAAATCGTGCTCGGGATCGACCGAGCCGTCCTTGGCCGGCAGGTCGCGGACATGGCCGTATGAGGCGAGGACCGTGAAGTCCGGGCCGAGATATTTGTTGATCGTCTTGGCCTTGGCCGGAGATTCGACGACGACGACTGGCATGGAATCCCCTTTTGGTCCAACGGCACGCAGGCGGGGCTAGATGTGGTCCAAAGGGGGGGGTTGTCAACCGCAGCGGTCCCGACCCGGCCGCCTGCGCTGCGAAACCCGTCTCAGTTGCGGCTGAGCAGGCCGCCCGGCTGGCGCAGGATCCGCCCCTCCAGCTCCAGCGTCAGCAGCGCCGGGGCCAGATGCGCGGGCGGCAGGGCAAGGTCGCGGATCAACTGGTCTTCGGCCAGGGGACTCGGGCCAAGGCGAGACAGGATGCGGGAATGCAGGTCCGCCATTTCCTTCAGCGGGCGGGAGGCAGGCACCGGACCGGGCAGCGGCGGCTCCTCGGCCAATGCGGCATCGGCGACCGCATCGGCGGAACGGCGGGCAGGTTCCCCCAGCGCCTCCAGCACATCCGAGGGGCCGCGGACCAGCGTGGCGCCGTCGCGGATCAGCATGTTGCAACCCGAGGCGCGGGCGTCGAACGGATGGCCGGGCACCGCCATCACCTCGCGCCCCTGATCGGCGGCATTGCGGGCGGTGATCAGGCTGCCCGAGCGCGCCGCCGCCTCCACCACGATCACCGCGCGCGACAGGCCCGCGATCAGCCGGTTGCGCAGCGGGAAATGCCGGGTCTGCGGCGTGGCTCCCATCGGCTGTTCCGACAGGCGCAGCCCGCGGGTGCGGATATCCTCGGCCAGGGCGGCGTTTTCCTCGGGGTAGATCACGTCCACCCCGCCCGCCTGCACCGCCACCGTGCCGGTGGCCAGCGCCGCAAGATGCGCGGCGCGGTCGATACCGCGGGCAAGGCCGGAAACCACGGCGAAACCCGCCTGCCCCAGCCCCTCGGCCAGCCGGGTCGCCATGCGTATGCCAAGGGACGAGGCATTGCGTGCGCCCACCATCGCCACCATCGGACGATCCAGCAGGGCAAGGTCGCCCTGCGCCCAGATCACCGGTGGGGCGTCGTTCAATTCCATCAAGGCCGCAGGATAGTGTCTGTCGCCGAAAAACAGCGGCACGGCACCGACAACCCGGGCTTCGGCCAGTTCGGCGCGCGCGACCTCGACCGGGCAAGCCCGATAATCCTGCACCCCTGCCGCCCGGGCCACCGCGGGCAGCGCCTCCAGCGCCACGGCGGCAGTGCCGTGTTCGGCCAGCATCCGGTGGAAGGTGACCGCCCCCACCCTGCGGGAACGGATGAGGCGAAGCCAGTCAAGGCGCTCGTCCTCCGATCGGGGTGGTGTGGGGTGTGTGGGGTTCGAAAAGAAGCCGTCCGCCATTCCCATCCTCGCCTCATCCGCGAGTCGCACCATGGACCACCCAGGGTTAACGAATGCTGAATCGAAACCGGAAATCCGCAGCCTCCCCCGCTGGCCCGATCCAACACCCCGATCTGGCCCTATCTCCTCGATTGATAGCAGGGGTGAAACTTGATCAAATAGCGCCAGATCGGGGCAGGCCCGCCCCAAGGGAGCAATGCCATGAAGAACGCAGATGTCGCCAAGCGCCGGGACGAGGCCATTTCCCGCGGCGTGGGGATGCAGACCCAGATCTATGCCGACCGCGCCCTGAACGCCGAGGTCTGGGATATCGAGGGCAACCGCTACATCGACTTCGCCGCCGGGATCGCGGTGGTGAACACCGGCCACCGCCACCCCAAGGTGATGGCCGCGGTGCAGGCGCAGCTTGAGAAATTCACCCACACCTGCCATCAGGTGATGCCCTATGAACCCTATATCGCGCTGGCCGAGCGGCTGAACGCCGCCGTCCCCGGCGATTTCGCCAAGAAGACCATCTTCGTCACCACCGGGGCCGAGGCTTGCGAGAATGCGGTGAAGATCGCCCGCATCGCCACGGGCCGCGATGCCGTCATCGCCTTCGGCGGCGGCTTCCACGGCCGCACCTTCATGGGCATGGCGCTGACCGGCAAGGTCGAGCCCTACAAGAAGGGCTTCGGCTCCATGATGCCCGGCGTCTTCCACGTGCCCTTCCCGATGGGACCGCAGGGGATTTCCACCAGGGACGCCATGGCAGGCATCGAAAAGCTGTTCAAGGCCGACCTCGACCCCGCCCGCGTCGCCGCCATCATCTTCGAGCCCGTGCAGGGCGAAGGCGGCTTCAACCCGGCGCCGACCGATCTGGTGAAGGCGATCCGGGCGCTTTGCGACCAGCATGGCATCGTGATGATCGCCGACGAGGTGCAGACCGGCTTTGCCCGCACCGGGCACCTGTTCGCCATGGAGGCGCATGGCGTCGCCGCCGACCTGACCACCATGGCCAAGGGTCTGGCGGGCGGGCTGCCGCTGGCCGCCGTCACCGGCCGGGCCGACCTGATGGACGCCGCCAACCCCGGCGGCCTTGGCGGCACCTATGCGGGCAACCCGCTGGGCATCGCCGCCGCGCATGCCGTTCTGGACGTGATCGAGGAAGAGCAGCTTTGTGCCCGGGCCAATGAACTCGGCTCCCGCCTGAAGCAGAAGCTCGAGGAAATCCGCGCCTCCACGCCCGAGATCGTCGACATCCGCGGTCCGGGCTTCATGGTCGCCGCCGAATTCGCCAATCCGTCCACCAAGGAACCCGACGCGGCCTTCACCAACCGCGTGAGGCTTGAGGCGCAGAAGCGCGGGCTGATCCTGCTGACCTGCGGCATCTATGGCAACGTGGTGCGCTTCCTCGCCCCGATCACCATCCCCGAGGCGCATTTCACCGAGGCGCTCGGCATCCTGGAAGCTTCGGTCGCCGCCGCGCGCGCGGGTTGATCCGCGATTTTCCGCCCACCCTCGGCAGGCTTCCCTGCCGCAGGGAACCAATCCGCCCGCTTCAGAGTATCTTCTGTTGTCGAGACTCGCACCGAAGGGAAGAATCAATGAAACTCCGTAGCCTGATCATACCGATCGCGGCCCTTGGCCTTGCCGCCTGCGTCGCCACGCCGGAACAGAACACCGCCGTCGGCGCGCTGACCGGGGCCGCCATCGGGACAGCCGTCTCGGGCAAGGGCGACAAGGTCCAGGGCGCGCTGACCGGCGCCGCCGTGGGCGCCATCGCGGGCACCTATCTGGGCCAGACCAACCAGCCCGGCAAATGCTATTACCGCGACGCGAACGGCAACCGCTTCATCGCCAACTGCTGATCGACGGTTGACAGACAAGGGGGGCGGGCAGGACCCGCCCCTTTCGCATTGCCCCCCCGGAAAGCGCCCTGTATCACCCCGCCGGTAGACGGGGGCGGCATGGGCGGCATCACCCTTCAGGACGCGGGCTATTCCACGGGCGGGAAGGTGATCCTCTCCGGCCTGTCGCTGCATATGGACGAGCCCCGCATCGGCATCGTCGGCCGCAACGGCAGCGGCAAGACCACGCTCCTGCGCCTGATCGCCGGGCTGGTCGCGCCTTCTTCCGGCTCGGTCCGGGTGGACGGCATAGACCCTTTCGCCGACCGCAAGGGCGCTTTGGCCCGTCTCGGCATCCTGTTCCAGAACCCCGAGCACCAGATCCTTTTCCCCACGGTCGAGGAGGAACTGGCCTTCGGCCTGCACCAGCAGGGTATGCGCCAGGCACAGGCGCTGGAAGCCGCCCGCGCCACCCTTGCCGCCGAGGGCCGGGCTCATTGGGCCAAGGCGCCGGTCTCCACCCTCTCGGGCGGGCAGAAGCACTGGCTCTGCCTGCAGGCGGTGCTGCTGATGCGCCCCGCGACCATCCTGCTGGACGAGCCCTTCGCCGGGCTGGACCTGCCCAGCATCGCCCGCGTCCAGCGCCGTCTGGCGGCGCTGCCGCAGCGGCTGGTGACGATCTCTCATGACACCGCAGCCGTCGCCGGGGCCGACCGGGTGATCTGGCTTGAGGCCGGGCAAGTCCGCGCCGACGGCCCGCCAGCGCAGGTGCTGCCCGGCTTCACCGCCGAGATGGCCCGGATCGGAGAGGCCGATGCTGACGCTGACCTCGCCGGTTGAGACGCCGCTGCACCGCCTGCCCGCCGGGATGAAGCTGGCGGCGCTGGCCGTCTTCACGCTGGCGCTGTTCCGCCTGTCCTCGCCGCTGCCGCTGGCCGGGGCGGCGGTGCTGGTCGTCGCGCTGCACCTGCCCTGGGGGCGGGCCTTCGCCACCCATGCGGCGCGGATGCTGCGGCCGCTCTGGCCCTTCGTGCTGGTCGTCGCGCTCTGGCACCTCTGGACGCGGGACCTGAACGGCGGAGCGGTGATCCTGCTGCGCATGGTGACCGCCGTCGCCGCCGCCAACCTTCTCACCATGACCACGCGGCTTTCCGACATGCTGGCGGTGTTCGAGACCCTTGCCCGTCCGCTGTCGCCGATCCTGCCGCCGCGCCGCCTTGCGCTGGCCTTCGCGCTGGTGATCCGCTTCATCCCCACGCTGGGCGAGCGCATGGCGCTTCTGGCCGAAGCCTTCCGCGCCCGCAGCCCCCGCCGCCCCGGCTGGCGGCTGGCGGTCCCTGCCACCTTGGCCGCCCTCGATGGAGCCGATCAGGCGGCCGAGGCCTTGCGCGCCCGCGGCGGAACCGACTAGACCGATGCCAAAGGAGAGCCCTGCATGGAACGCAACCTGACCCATATCGCCCTGTTCGCCGCGCTGGTGGCGATCCTTGGCTTCGTGCCGCAGATCACGCTGGCCGCGGGGGTGCCGATCACCGCGCAATCGCTGGGGATCATGCTCTGCGGCACCGTCCTCGGCGCGAAACGGGGCGCCTTGGCGGTCCTCCTGTTCCTTGCACTGGTCGCGGCGGGCCTGCCGCTTCTCTCCGGCGGGCGCGGCGGCATCGGCGTCTTCGCCGGGCCCTCGGTCGGCTATCTGGTCGGCTTCCCCGTCGCCGCCTTCGTCGCCGGCTGGATCATGGAGCGGACCTCGCTGCCCGCGGGCCTTGCCGCCGGAGCGGCCTCGGTCATCGGCGGCATCGCGGTGCTTTACGCCTTCGGCATCCCCGGCATGGCCATCGTGCTGGACAAGACCCTGCCCGAAGCCGCGATGCTGGGCATGGCCTTCCTGCCCGGCGACATCCTGAAGGCGGTTCTGGCAGGTTTCGTCACCCAGGGCATCGCCCGGATGCGCCCCGGCTCGCTCTTGTCGCGGGCCTAATCCGCCGCCAGCACCATCGCCGCGCCGATCCCCCCGGCGGAGGCGATGGCGGCCAGCCCCTGCCCGGCCTTCAGGTCGTGGAACAGCCGCACCGCAAGGATGGTGCCGGAGGCGCCGATCGGATGCCCCCGGGCCAGCGCTCCGCCCTTCGGGTTGACGATTGCGGGGTCCAGCCCCGCCCCGCGGATGCAGGCGATGGCCTGCACCGCATAAGCCTCCATCACCTCGGCCTGCGCCAGATCGGCGGGGGTCAGCCCCGCCCGCGCCAAGGCCGCCGCGATGGCCGGGATCGGGGCCAGCCCCGGCTGCTCCGGGTCCGCGCCGAGGGTGGCCGAGGCCGCAATCCGTAGCCCCCTGCCCCGCACCATTTTCTCTGACACAACGACCGCGAAACCCGCCGCATCCGCCGCCACCGCCGCATTGGCCGCCGTTACAGGCCCGGCCAGAACCTTCGCCCGTGCCGCCAGCATGGGGGTCAGCGCGCGGGCGAAGGCGTCGTGCTCCAGCCCGGCAAGGGGCAGGATTTCCGCGCGGAAATCGGCGCCCAGGGCCCGGCGATGGCTTTCCACGGCATAGGCATCCGCCTCGGTCCGCGAAATCCCCAGCCGCGCCGCCAGTTCCGCCGCCGCCTGCGTCATCTCCGGGTCGCGGTCGGGCCAGGGCGTAAATGGCGCCTGATCGTAAGGCACCGGCGGCCCGCCTGTCGGATTCCGCATCGCCCGCACCGGCCGCAGCGAATGGCTCTCGACGCCACCGGCCACCACCACCCGCGCCTGCCCCGAACCGACCAAGGCCGCCGCCAGCGCAATCGCATCCAGCCCGCCCGCGCATTGCCGGTCGAGCGTCAGCCCCGCCACCCGCTCCGGCAGGCCCGAGGCCAGCGCCACCCGGCGCCCCGGATTGCCGCCCGCCCCCAGCGCGTTGGAGCAGATCAGTTCGTCCACATCGCCGGGCTCCAGCCCCGCATCCGCCAGCGCCTCCCGCACCACCGGGGCGGCCATATCCTCGATCCGCAAGTGCCGGAATGCTCCGCCATGCGGCGCCACCGCCGTCCGCCGCGCCGCGATGATCCGGGCGTTCATCCCTCTCCCCGCAGGGCGGCAAGGTCGGTCTTGCCCGAGGCCGTCACCGGCCAGTCCGCCCGCCAGCGGATCGACCGGGGCGCCTTCATCGGGCCAAGCGCCGCCCGCAAGGCGGCCATCACCGAAGCCTCCGCCCCCGGGTCCCCCATCGCCACCGCATGCAGCACATGCCCCCGCGCGGCATCCGGCATAGCCAGAACCGCGGCGCGCTCCACCCCCGGCAGGGTCTCCATCAGCGCCTCGATCTCTTCGGGAAAGACGTTCTGGTCGGCCACCGTCACCATCCGCCCCTTGCGGCCGTCGAGATAGAGGAAACCATTCTCCAGCCGCCCCATCTCTCCCACCGTCAGCCAGCCGCCTTGCCAGCGGGCGGAACCGGGGTCCGAGGCGTAGCCCTCGAACAGATAAGGGCTTTTCACCCAGACCTCACCGTCGCGGATATCCAGTTCCACCCCCGGATAGGGCCTGCCCACCGATGCCGCAGAAGTATCCGCATCCGCCAGCGTCACGAAAGACGCCTCCGCCGCGCCATAGAACTCGCGCACGTCCGCACCCGGGGCCAGAGCCGCGAACCGCGCCCGCAAGGCGCCATCCAGCTTCGACCCGCCCACCAGCACCAGCCGCAGCCCGGGCATCGGCGCGTTCAGCCCCCGCAACTGCGCCGGGGTGGCATAGAGCACCCCCACGTCCCGCGCCGCCAGCGCCGCCGCCTGCCGGTCCGGCCGCAGCCCGGCCAGCAGATGCACCTCGGCCCCGAGGCAGGCCCCCTCCAGCGCGCCATATAGCGACAGCGAATGGACCAATGATCCAAGGACGGCCACCCGGGCACCCCGCCCGATCCCGAACAGCCCGGCATTCACCGCGAAAGAGGCCGTCCAACTGGCCACGTTGCGCCTGATCCGCCGCGGGGCACCGGTGGAGCCGGAGGTCAGCGTCTCGAACCCCTCCGCCGCGGGCGGCGGCGCGTCCACCGCCCCTATGCGGAAGCCCGCTCCTTTCGCCAGCACGGCCAGAAGCGCGGCCCCGGCAGGATCGGGCGGGATCACCGCCGCCGCCTGCCCCCCGACTGCCCTTACCCCGTCCGGGCCGAAGATCCGCGCAGCGGGATGCAGCCGGAAAGCTTCAGCCATCGCCCCGGCCGAAACCGCGGGCCAGCCCGGCCGCCGCGCCGCGCAGCAGCGCCATGTCCACGCCAACGGCGGTGAAGCTGGTGCCCAACTCCATGCAGCGCCGGGCAAAGCCCTGATCCAGCGTCAGAATCCCCGAGGGCACGCCCACCGCCTTCAGCCGCAGGATCGCCTCTTCCACTTTGGACACCACATCGGGATGCCCGGCATTGCCCGGATGCCCAAGGCTGGCCGCAAGGTCGGACGGCCCGATGAAGACCGCATCCACCCCGTCGACGGTGGCGATCTCCTCGATCCGCGCCACTGCCTCGCCGGTTTCGACCTGCACGATCAGGCACAACTCTTCCTCGGCACGCTTGACGTAATCCTTCACCGCACCGAAGCGGCTGGCGCGCGTCATGCCGGAAACCCCACGGATGCCGCGCGGGGCGTAGCGCATGGCACGGACGGCGGCCTCGGCCTCGGCCTGTGTCTGCACATAGGGCAGCAGCAGCGTCTGCGCGCCAAGGTCCAGCACCCGCTTGATCAGCACGGTGTCATTGGCCTGCGGGCGGACGACCGGCGCCACCGGATAGGGCGCGACGGCCTGCAGCATTCCCATCAAGTCGGGAATGTCGGTCAGCGAATGTTCGGTATCCAGAACCATCCAGTCGAAGCCCGCACCCGCCAGAAGCTCGGCCACCACCGGACCGGGGATGGTGTTCCAGATCCCGACCTGCTGCTGTCCCGCCTGAAGCGCGCGCTTGAAGGTATTGACGGGCAAGGTCATTTCTTCACCAGCGTCGCCATGCGCCGCAGCGCCAGAAGATAGCCCTCGGTGCCGAAACCGGCGATCACCCCTTCTGCCCGCGACGAGACGTGGGAGTGATGGCGGAACGCCTCGCGCTTGTGGATGTTGGAAATATGCACTTCCAGCACCGGGCCGTCGAAGGCGTTCAGCGCGTCCAGAATGGCGATGGAGGTGTGCGAATAGGCGCCGGGGTTGATGACGATCCCCGCCGCCGTCTCGCGCGCCGCATGGATGCAATCGACCAGCGCGCCTTCGTGGTTGGATTGCTCTGCCACCACCGTCAGCCCCAGTTCCGCCCCCAGCGCAGTGCAGGCGGCAACCACGTCGGCCAGCGTCTCACGCCCGTAGATCTCGGGCTGGCGCAGGCCCAGAAGGTTCAGGTTCGGGCCGTTCAACAGCAGGATCTGGGTCATCACCGGGGCTTTCCTTGCGGCACTGGCACGACCTTAGCGAATCGCATCCGGGGGGCAAGGGCGGCGCCAGAAAAAGACGGCCCTCCGCCAAGGCGAAAGGGCCGTTCAGGGAGACAGGGTAAACGCGATGCCGGGTCTCAGGCAACTTTCTCCAGCGTCACCGGCGGCTGGATGCCAAGCGCCCGCACCACTTCGCGCGTCATCTGCGGGCGGTTGAGGGTGTAGAAATGCAGGTCCTGAACCCCGCCCTCGATCAGCCGGTCGCAAAGCTGGGTGGCATGGGCCAGCGCGTAAAGCTCTTCCCGGTCGTCGGCGATGGCGCGGGTGAAGGTCTCGTCCAGCTTCTTCGGCACCGCAGCACCGCAACGCAGGGCGAATTTCCGCGCGCCTTCCCAACTGACGATCGGCAGGATGCCGGGAATGATCGGGGCATTGATGCCCGCTGTCGCGCAGGCATCGCGGAAGCGGAAGAAGGTGTCGGCCTCGAAGAAGAACTGGGTCACCGCGCTGGTCGCGCCTGCGTCGATCTTGCGCTTCAGCCAGTCCACATCCGCCGCGGTATCGGCCGCATCGGGGTGCCGCTCGGGATAGGCTCCGACGCGAATGCGGAACTTGCCGGTCTTCGCCAGCGCCCCGACCAGTTCCACCGAGGAGGCAAAGCCTTCGGGATGGGGCGTGAACCGGGCCGCGTCCTTCGGTGCGTCGCCACGCAGCGCCACGATCTCGGTCACGCCCGCCTCGGCATAAGCCTCTGCGATCTCAAGCGTTTCGGCCTTGGTCGCATCGACGCAGGTCAGATGCGCCGCGACGTTCAGCCCGTAGTTGCGGTGGATCGTCGCCACGGCCTCATGCGTCAGCTTGCGGGTGGTGCCGCCCGCGCCATAGGTGACCGAGACGAATTCCGGCTGCATCGGCGCCAGAGCCTGAACCGTTTCCCAAAGCCGGAACGAGGCGTCCAGCGTCTGCGGCGGGAAGAATTCAAAGCTGATGCGGGGCGTGTGGGTCATTGTCTGGCTCCTTCAACGCCCCTTGTGGCAGATTCACAAATGTGAGACCAATTCATAGTTTTCAGCATCATTATGAGGTTCACCTCATGTATATCGAGTTGCGCCACCTGCGGACCATCCGGGCGATCCATCAGGCCGGGGGGTTGGCGAAGGCGGCGGACCTTCTGAACATGACCCAGTCGGCGCTGAGCCATCAGGTCGCGGGGCTTGAGGCGCAGGCGGGAATGGAGCTGTTCGTCCGGCGGTCCAAGCCGATGCGGCTTTCGGCAGCCGGGCACCGGATGCTGCGGGCGGCGGAACGCATCCTGCCCGAGATCGACGCGATGGAAGAGGAATTCCGCGCGCTGCGGGCAGGCAAGACCGGGCGGCTGCACATCGCCATCGAATGCCACGCCTGTTTCGACTGGCTCTTTCCGGTGCTGGAACTGTTCCGCCACGCCTGGCCCGAGGTGGACGTGGACATCCGCGCCGGTTTCGCCTTCGACGCCTTCCCGGCGCTGCACCGGGAAGAGGTGGATCTGGTGATCGCCTCGGAATCCGGTCCGATGCCGGGCGTGGCCTTCAATCCCCTTTTCGACTATCATCCGACCTTCGTCGCCTCGGCCCAGAACCCATTGGCCACGAAGGATTTCATCACCGCCGAGGATTTCCGCGACCAGGTGCTGATCACCTATCCTGTGGGCCGCGACAAGCTGGATGTCTTCAGCGAACTGCTGACCCCGGCCAAGGTGGAGCCGCGGGCGCAAAGGACGGCGGAACTGACGGCGGTGATCCTGATGCTGGTCGGATCGGGCCGCGGGGTGGCGGTGCTGCCGGACTGGGTGATGCGCGAGGTGAAGAGCAATGCGGACTACGTCACCCGGCCGCTGGGGCCGGAGCCGGTGACCAAGCGCATGTACGGTGCGACGCGGGAGGAGGACGTGGCGAAACCCTATGTCGCGCATTTCCTGCGGCTGGCACGGGCCGAGCCGGTGAAACTGCAGCGCCATCTGTAGCGCATCGCCCGCTCCCCGGGCTTTTCAACGGGCGATTTTGCCGCTAGACGCCGGGGCTGCATCCGAGGAGTCCGCCCATGCAAGGCAGCGCCAACCTGAACCTGATGATCAAGGCCGCCCGCCGCGCTGCCCGCAGCCTGGTGAAGGATTTCCGCGAGGTCGAGAACCTCCAGGTCTCGGCCAAGGGTCCGGGCGATTTCGTCACCAGGGCCGACCGCGAGGCCGAACGGATCATCAAGGAAGACCTGCTGGGCGGCCGCCCGACCTATGGCTGGCTGGGCGAGGAAACCGGCGAGACCGCGGGCCAGGACCCGACCCGGCGCTGGATCGTCGATCCGCTGGACGGAACGACGAACTTCCTGCACGGGATGCCGCATTGGGCGATCTCGATCGCGCTGGAACACAAGGGCGAGATCGTCTCGGCCGTGGTCTACGACCCGGCGAAGGACGAGATGTTCTGGGCCGAAAAGGGCGCGGGCTGCTGGCTGAACGACAACCGCCGCCTGCGGGTCTCGGCCCGGCGCAACATGCACGAGGCGGTCTTCGCCACCGGCGTGCCCTTCGGCGCCAAGAAGACGCTGCCCGCGACGCTGAAGGATCTGGCTGCGCTGATGCCGGTCTGCGCCGGGATGCGCCGCTGGGGCGCGGCCTCGCTGGACATGGCCTATGTCGCGGCGGGACGGTTCGAGGGGTTCTGGGAACGCGAACTGGGCGCCTGGGACATGGCGGCGGGGCTCTTGCTGGTCAAGGAGGCGGGCGGCATGGTCTCGGGCATCCGCGAGGGACAGGACCCGATGGAATCCGGTTCCGTCATCCTCGGCAACGAGGCGCTGTTCGAGCCCTTCCGCAAGGTGATCCGCGGCTGAGCCCCGATCCTTCGACAAAGGATCGTTCTCACGATTTTTCGGCGGAAAACCGGGTTCAGCGCCGGGGCACGCGGGGAATGCGGCTCTGCTGCAAGGGATATTTCGCCTCGGGATGCGGCGGCTCGCCGTGGGTCCGCTGCCAGTAGCCGGACCCGCCGCGCCGCAGCCAGACCGGCAGCACCAGCACCAGCCCGGCGACGAAGCCGCCGATATGCGCCCAATAGGCCACATCGCCGCCGTCGGTGGGCGTCGAGAAGCCCGAGAAGAGTTGCAGCCCGAACCACAGGCCAAGGACGATCCAGGCCCGCAGCGCGAAGACCCGGAAGAAGATGACGAAGAACAGCAGCACATCGACCCGCGCCTTGGGATAAAGCAGCAGGTAGCCCCCCATCACCCCCGCCACCGCGCCCGAGGCCCCGACCATCGGCACGGGCGAAGCCGGATCGGCGGCGATCTGCAGGGCAGCGGCGGCCAGTCCGCTGACAAGGTAGAAAAGGAGAAAGCCGATACGGCCCATCTCCTCTTCCAGATTGTCGCCAAAGATCCACAGGAACAGCATGTTGCCGATCAGATGCATCCAGCCGCCGTGCAGGAACATGTGGGTGATCAGGGTCGGGTAGCCCTCTCCATGCGTCACCCGCACCGGCACCAGCCCCCATTCCATGAAGAACCGCATCAGCGGCCAGTCCGACAGCGTGGTGTAATAGCCAAGGAAGACCAGCACGTTGGCGGCGATCAGCGCCAGCGTGACATAGGGCGTGCCGCCCGAGGGGTTGTGGTCGCGGATCGGAAACATGTGCGAGACTTTCCCATCCGCGGCGGGCGGTCAATCCCCGGCGGCCGCAAGCCGGGGCCAGCAGCCGCGGGGCTTTGCGCCGCGCAACGGGATGCCCCATCAATCCTCGGAGACTGCGGCCAGCAGGCGGGCGTTGCCGCCCGAGGCGGTGGTGTCGATGCAGATATGGCGCTCATGGGCGACATGGGCGCGGTCCGGCAGGCCGCCGATCAGCGGCAGGATCGGGCCCTCGCGCCCGGCCAGCGCCTGCGCACAGGCGCGGGCGGTTCCGGCCTCTCCCCACCACAGCGCGCCGGAAAAGCCTTGCAGCCGCGCCAGCGCGGCGGGCGGCAGGTCCGGGGCCTCGACCGCATGGCCGCCGAGCTTGCGGACGGCCTGCGCCTGCGCCAGCGCCGTTTCCGCGCCGGGGCCAAGGCAAAGCAGGGCCGCACGCGGCTCGAACCGCAGACGGTTCGATTCGCCGGTGGGGCCGGGCAGATCCAGCGGCTCCACCGGTTTCGCGGCGACAGGAGTGGCAAGGCGCTGCGCGGTCTCGGCTTCATCCGCAGGAGTGCCGGGGGGGCCAGCCTCGGGCGGTGCCGCGCGGGTGAAGCGGTGCAGGTAGTCCGGGCCTCCCGCCTTGGGACCGGTGCCGGACATGCCCTCGCCGCCGAAGGGCTGGCTGCCCACCACCGCGCCGATCTGGTTGCGGTTGACATAGGCGTTGCCGACCGCAAGCCGCTCGGTCATTTCCTGCACCCGGTCGTCGATCCGGGTGTGCAGGCCGAAGGTCAGCCCGTAGCCGGTGGCGTTGATGCGGTCGACCAGCGCCGCCACCTCGCCCGCCTTGAAGGTGGCAAGGTGCAGGACCGGGCCGAAGATCTCGCGCCCCATCGCCTCGATCCCCGGGACGGAGATCACGGCGGGGGCGAGGAAATGGCCGGTGGACGGCGCGGCGAGCGTCTTCAACAGACGGCCATCGGCGCGGGCGGCCTCGACATGGGCGCGGATGGCGGCCTGCGCCTGCGCGTCGATCAGCGGGCCGATGTCGGTGGCAAGGTCCCAGGGATCGCCCAGCGCCAGTTCCTCCATGGCGCCGAACAGCATGCCGGTGATGGTCTCCGCCACGTCCTCCTGCACGTAAAGGCAGCGCAGGGCCGAGCAGCGCTGGCCCGCCGACTGGAAGCTTGATGCGATGATGTCGCGCACCGCCTGTTCCGGCAGGGCGGTGGAATCGACCACCATCGCGTTCAGCCCGCCGGTCTCGGCGATCAGCGGCGCATCGGGCGACAGGTTCCCGGCCATGGCGCGGCGGATCTTCTGCGCGGTGGCGGTCGAACCGGTGAAGCAGACGCCATGGACACGCGGATCCGAGGTCAGCATCGCCCCCACCTCGCCGCCGCCGGGCAAGAGTTGCAGGGCGGTCTCGGGCACCCCGGCCCGGTGCAGCAGCCGCACCGCCAGCGCGGCGACCAACGGGGTCTGCGGCGCGGGCTTGGCCAGCACGGCATTCCCGGCGGCAAGCGCCGCGGCGATCTGGCCGGTGAAGATGGCCAGCGGGAAGTTCCACGGGCTGATGCAGGCGAAGGTGCCATGGGCCGGATGGGCCAGTCCTTCGATTCCCGCGGCGTAGTAGCGCAGGAAATCCACCGCCTCGCGCAATTCGGACAGCGCGTCGGCCAGCGTCTTGCCCGCCTCGCGCGCCAGAAGGGCGAAGATCTCGCCGAGGTTTTCCTCATACAGATCGGCGGCGCGGTTCAGCACTTCGGCGCGTTCCGCAGGGGCCGCGGCCCAAGGCTCGGCCAACCGCAGGGCGGTGTCCACATCGGCGGCGCTGGCGGCGAGGACATGGCCGACAAGGGCGCCGGTGGCAGGGTTGAGGACCTCGGTCCGCTCCCCTCCCGCCGGGCGGCCAACGAGAAGCGGCGATGCCTCGAAAAGCGTTTCGCGGAACGGCGCGCGGGCAACCTCGACCGCGGCCAGATCGGCGGCGGAGGTCAGGTCCAGCCCGGCCGAGTTGCGGCGGCCGGGGAACAGGTCGGGCGGCGGCGTCACGGCAGCGGAGGGGATCGCCGCCATCTCCTCGATCCGGGTCAGCGGGCAGGCGGCGACGCGCTCGGCGGGCACGTCCTCGTCGACGATCTGGTTGACGAAGCTGGAGTTGGCACCGTTCTCCAGCAGGCGGCGGACCAGATAGGCCAAGAGGTCGCGGTGCGCGCCGACGGGGGCATAGATGCGGCAGCGGGTGGATTGGCCGGTATGCACGATGTCGTGCAGCCTTTCGCCCATGCCGTGCAGGCGCTGGAATTCATAAGCCGGCACCCCGTCCGGCAGGTCCTTCGCCATGTGCAGGATGGCGGCGACGGTATGGGCGTTGTGGGTGGCGAATTGCGGGTAGATCCGGTCGGTCATCCCCAGAAGCTTGCGGGCATTGGCGATATAGGAAACATCGGTGGCCTGCTTGCGGGTGAAGACCGGGAAGCTCTCCAGCCCCAGCACCTGCGCCCGCTTCACCTCGGCATCCCAATAGGCGCCCTTGACCAGGCGGACCATGATGCGGCGGTCCAGCCGCTGCGCCAGCGCGTAAAGCCAGTCGATCACCGCGCCGCAGCGGCGGCCATAGGCCTGCACCACCACGCCGAAGCCGTCCCAGCCCTTCAGCGCCGGATCGGCCAGAACCGCCTCGATCACCTTCAAGGACAGCGCCAGCCGGTCGGCCTCTTCCGCATCGATGTTGAAGCCAAGGCCCGCCGCCCGCGCCAGCCCCGCCAGCGCCCGGACGCGCGGGACCAGTTCCTCCATCACCCGCGCTTCCTTCGCCACCTCATAGCGCGGGTGCAGGGCGGAAAGCTTCACCGAAATCCCGGGATTGGCGCCGATATCATCCCCCTTGGCGGCCGCGGCGATGGCGGTGATCGCCTTGGAATAGGACAGGTGATAGCGCCGGGCATCGGCTTCGGTCCGGGCGGCCTCTCCCAGCATGTCGTAGCTGTAGGTATAGCCCTTGGCCTCCATCTCCCTGGCGCGGGCCATGGCCTTCTCGATGGTCTCGCCCAGCACGAACTGGCGCCCCATCTCCTTCATCGCGCGGGAGACGGCGGTGCGGATCACCGGCTCGCCCAGCCGTTTCACTGCGGCGCGCAGGTGGCCCGCCACTCCCGGCTCGCGGTCGTCCAGCACCTTGCCGGTCAGCATCAAGGCCCAGGTGGAGGCATTGACAAGGCTTGAGGCCGAATGGCCCAGATGCCGCCCCCAGTCCGAAGGGGCGATCTTGTCCTCGATCAGTGCATCCATCGTCTCGGCATCCGGCACGCGCAACAGCGCCTCGGCCAGGCACATCAGGGCGATGCCCTCGTCCGTGGACAGGCCGTATTCCGCCAGGAAGACCTCCATCAGCCCCGGCTTCGTCGCGCCCCGGATGCGGCGGACCAGATCGGCCCCGGCGGCGGTGATCGCGGCGCGGTCCCCGGGCGCAAGTGCTGCCTGATCGAGCAGGCGGCGGACCAGCGTATCCTCATCCCTCAGGGACTGGTTGGAAATGATGTCCCAGGGGGTAAGGTCGGTCATGGCGCTCTCCTCGGCTCGCAGCGGCAGGATACATGCGAAGCTGCGGGCTGTTTTCCCGGAATGGGCGTGATATGCAGCCGGAAGGACCGAATTTCCGGAGAATGGCATGGCAAATGGCCCGCAGATGCTCGACCGTTTCGACCGGGCCATTCTGGCGGTCCTGGCCGCCGAGGGGCGGATCAGCGCCACCGAACTGGCCCGCCGCATCGGCCTGTCGAAAAGCCCCACCCAGGCGCGGATGAAGCGGCTTGAGGAAGAGGGCGTGATCGCCGGCTACCGCGCCATCCTCGACCCGGTGAGGATGGGGCAGGCCCATGTCGCCTTCGTCGAGGTGCGGCTCTCCGACACGCGCGAGGCGGCGTTGCGGGCCTTCAACAAGGCGGTGCTGGCGATCCCCGAGGTCGAGCAGTGCCACATGATCGCCAGCCGCTTCGACTATCTGCTGAAGGTGCGCACCGCCGACATCTCCGACTACCGCCGCGTGCTGGCCGAACGGATCAGCGCGCTGCCGCATGTCGCCTCGACCTCGACCTATGTGGCGATGGAGGCGGTGAAGGACGGGGGCTGACCAGTCCTCAGCCCGCCGCGACCAGATGGCCGCCGCCGATATCGGTCAGCCGCACCCGCTCCGGCCCCTGGCCGACGGGCCAGACCGGGCTGGGGATTTCGCCGGTCATCCGCACCCCGGCCTGACGCGGGCGGCGCGGGTCGGGCACCGGAACCGCCGCCAGCAGCCGCCGGGTATAGGGGTGCTGCGGATTGCCGAAAAGCTGCGCACGGCTGCCCATCTCGACGATCTGCCCCAGATACATGACAGCCACCCGGTCCGAGATGTTCTCGACCACCGCCATGTCGTGGCTGATGAAGAGATAGGTCACCCCCATCTCCTTCTGCAGGTCGCGCAGCAGGTCCAGCACCCTGGCCTGGATCGAGACATCCAGCGCCGCCACGCTTTCATCGCAGACGATCAGCTTCGGCTTCAGCGCCAAGGCACGGGCGATGCAGATGCGCTGCCGCTGCCCGCCCGAGAACTGGTGCGGATAGCGGTTGTAGACCGAGGCCGGAAGGCCCACCCGCTCCAGCAGGTCGCGGACGCGGGCCTTCTGTTCCGCGGACGTCCCGATGCCGTGGATCACCAGCGGCTCCCGGATCAGTTCTCCCACCGTCATGCGGGCATCCAGCGCCGCCATCGGGTCCTGGAAGACGATCTGCAGATCGCGCCGCAGCGCCTTGCGCCCCGGCCCGTCCATCTGCGCCAAAGCCTTGCCGCCCACCTCGATCCGCCCCTCATGCGGGACAAGGCCGACAAGCGCGCGGGCCATGGTGGACTTGCCGCAACCGGATTCGCCGACCAGCGACAGGGTCTCGCCGCGGAAGATCTCCAGCGAGACATGTTCGACGGCATGGACCCGCGCCGAGACGCGGCCCAACAGGCCCTGACGGATCGGGAAGCGCACGGACACGTCGTCGTAACGCACCAGCGGCTCGCGGGCCGCGGGCTCGGGCCGGGGCCTGCCGCCGCCGATCCGGGGCACGGCGGCCAGCAATTCGCGGGTGTAATCCTCGCGCGGGGCCTCGAACAGATCGACGGTTCCGGCGGTCTCCACCACCCTGCCCTTCTGCATGACGATCACCCGGTCGGCCATTTCCGCCACCACGCCCATGTCGTGGGTGATCAGGATCACGGCGGTGCCCAGTTCGCGCTGCAGGTCGCGCAGCAGGTCCAGCACCTCGCGCTGCACGGTCACGTCCAGCGCGGTGGTCGGCTCGTCGGCGATCAGCACGTCGGGGCGCAGCGCGATGGCCATGGCGATCATCACCCGCTGCCGCATCCCGCCCGAGAGTTCATGGGGATATTGCTCCAGCCGCCGTTCCGGCTGCGACAGCCGCACCGCCTTCAGCGCCGCCAGCGCGCGGGCGCGGGCCTCGCGCATCGGCACCGGATCGTGGGTGCGGATCGCCTCGGTCAACTGGCGGCCGATCGACATCACCGGGTTCAGCGCCGTCATCGGCTCCTGGAAGATCATGGCGATGCGGGCGCCGCGCAGCGCCTGCATCCTTGCCTCGGGCAGCGTGGTCAGTTCGGTGCCGCCCAGCCGGATCGAGCCGCCCGTCACCCGCACGGCGGGCACAGGCAGAAGGCCCATGATCGCCAGCGAGGTGATCGACTTGCCCGAGCCGCTTTCCCCGGCAATGGCCAGCGTCTCGCCCCGGTGCAGGTCGAAGTCCAGCCCCTCGACCAAGGGCACGAGGCCCCGGTCAGAGCGTGCCGAAACCTTCAGGCCACGCACCGAAAGCACCACCTCGGCCAAGGCTGCGGGGGAAAGCGGCGCGGGCTGGCTCATTCGAAGACGGCCCGCGGGAAGTAGAAGCCGACCACCACGTTCGGCATGTCGACGATCTCGGAAATCCGCAGGTCGCCGCAGACCGAAGCCAGCATGTAGGCCTCGACCGGCGCCATCTTCTGCGTGGCGCAGAGCAGGTCGATCATGCCCGACACCGCATCCTTCGCCGCCGTCCACAGGTCGGGGCCGACGCCGGTGGTCACCTCGTAGCCCTTGGCGTCCAGATGGCGGGTGACCGGGCCGGGCGTGGTGAAGCGCGGGAATCTCAGCGGCTGGTCCTTCACCAGATCCAGCGTCAGCACCACGTCGAACGGGCTTTCGATCGCCGTGCCGCAAACCTCGCCGTCGCCCTGCGCGGCATGGGTATCGCCGACCGAGAACAACGCCCCCTCCACCTCTACCGGCAGGTAGAGCGTGGTTCCCGCCGCCAGATCGCGGATGTCGAGATTGCCGCCCATCCGGCGCGGCGGCACCACGGAATGATGCCCGGCCTCCGCCGGAGCATTGCCGATGGTCCCGGCGAAGGGCTTCAGCGGCACCTTGGCCGATTTGCCGTAAAGCGCGGGTCCAAGGCTGGCGGCGTCGAATTTCCAGACGTTCAGCGCCGGTTCGGGGAACTGGTCGGTCAGAAGGCCGAAGCCCGGGATATTCGCCGTCCATCCGAAGCCCGCGCCCTCGCGCTCTTGCGGGGTGAAGCCTTCGATGGTCACTTTCAGCACATCGCCCGGCTTGGCGCCATCGACGAAGATCGGCCCCGAGACCGGATTGATCTGGCCGAAGTCCAGCGCGCCCACGTCCCCGACGGTGGAACGGGGGCCAAGCTGGCCCCCGGAACTGTCGAGGCACTGGAACAGGATCGTCTCGCCCGGGGCAGCCTTCAGCGCCGGGGCAAAGGAATTGTCCCAGCCGAAGTGATACTGACGGGCGTGGATCGTATGGTTGCAGTGCTTGCACATGATGTGCCTCACTCCTTGATGTAGACGTAGTCGTAATTGACCGGGATGGACACCGGATCGACGTAAAGCTCGTCCGCGCCGCCCATCCGGGCCGATTTTAGGGTGAAGCGCTGCTCGTTGAACACCGGCGCCCAGGGGGCGTCTTCCATCACGCCCATGTAGACATCGGACCAGAGCTTCAGCCGCTCGTCGGCCTTGGCCGGATCGACGGTGGAATCCGCCTGCGCCGCCAGCGTATCGAGATCGGCGTTGCAGTATTTCGCCCAGTTCCAGCCACCTTCGACCGCTCCGCCGCAGCCCAGGATCGGGCCGTAGAAGTTCGACGGATCGGGGAAGTCGGCGATCCAGGCCATGCCGCCGGACCAGATCATCGGCGCGGTGCCCGCGCCGCCCGCCTCGATCACGTTGGCCTGCGCCAGCGAGCGGATGTTGGCGGTGATGCCGATCGCCTTCAGGTCCTGCTGGATCGCCTGCGCGATGCGCGGGTTCGGGTCGGTGTTCATCACGTAGAGATCGGTCTCGAAGCCGTCGGCATAGCCCGCCTCGGCCAGAAGCGCCTTCGCGCCTTCCACGTCATAGGGATAGCCCGCGTAATCCGCCGTATAGCCCGGCATCGAGGGCGGCAGCGGCTGGGTGGCCGGAACGGCGCGGCCGTTGATCACCTGGACGATCCGCTCCTTGTTGATCGCCATGTTGACGGCGCGGCGCACCTCGACCTTGTCGAAGGGCGCGGCGGTGACGTTCATCGTGACATAGCCGGTGTGAAGCTGGCCGCCCTCGACCACCAGCGCGGCCTGCGCCGGATCGGACATCACCTCGACGAATTTCGCCGGGGGAATGCCGTCGCCGGGAACGTCCACCTCGCCGTTCTGGGCGCGCAGCAGCGCCACCACCGGCTCCTGCCCCACTTCGACGGTGAAACTGTCCAGATAGGGCACGCCGGAGATCCAGTAGTCGGGGTTCTTCTCGAACACCAGCCGCTGGCCCAGCGTCCATTCCGTCAGCCTGAAGGCGCCGGTGCCCACGGGCTTCTTGCCGAAATCGGCCCCTGCCGCCTCGACCGCCTCCTGCGGCACGACGTAGGAGAAGTTCAGCGCCATGACATGCAGGAAGGTGGCGTCCGGGCGCGACAGCTTGAACACCACGGTCGCGGCATCCGGCGCGCTGATGCCCGACAGGCCCTCGGCCTCGCCCGCGGCGGCGGCGTCGAAGCCCTCGATCATGGCGAAGAAGCCCTGGCCGGGCGATTGCGTCACCGGGTTCACCACGCGGTTGATCGACCAGACCACATCCTCGGCCGTCATCTCGCGGCCGTTGTGGAACTTCACGCCGGGGCGCAGGTGGAAGGTATAGGTCAGCCCGTCCTCGGAGATGTCGTAGCTTTCGGCAAGGCCGGGGCGCAGGGTGGTGGTGCCCGGCTCGTAATCCATCAGCCCGTCGAAGACCGACTTGATCATCGACCAGTTCTGCCAATCGTAGCCGATGGCCGGGTCCAGCGTGGCCACGTCGTCCTTGTAGGTGACGATCATGTTGCCGCCGTGCTGCGGCTCTTCGGCCAGCGCCGGGCTCATCGCCGCCATGGTGGCAAGGGCGGTGGAAAGGATCAGTCTTTTCATTGCTTTCTCTCCTGTTGGTTAGGGTTCAGCGCAGACGGATGCGCGGGTCGACAAGGGGCGAGATCAGGTCGGCGATCAGGTTGCCGGTCACGATGGCAAGGGCCGAGACAAGGGTGACGCCCATGATGATCGGGATGTCGACGCGCTGGATCGCCTGCCAGGCCAGTTGCCCGATGCCGGGCCAGCCGAAGACGCTTTCCACCACGACGATGCCCGACATGAAGATGCCGATGTCGATCCCGATCATGGCGATGATCGGCAGGATCGCATTGGGCAAGGCATGGCCAAGGATGACCCGCGCCCGCCCCAGCCCCTTGGCCCGGGCGGTGCGGATGAAATCGGCGCGCAGCACGTCCAGCATCGACGACCGCATGATCCGCGCATACCAGCCCGAGCCGAGTATGCCGAGCGTCAGCGCGGGCAGCACCAGATGGGCGGCCGTGCCGTAGCCGCCGATCGGGAACCAGCCCAGCCTGACGGAAAAGACGTAAAGCAGCAGCAGCGCCACCACGAATTGCGGCGCCGAGACGGTGACGAAGCTGGACAGCATCAGCGCGTTGTCGATGCCGCGGCCCCGGTAAAGCGCGGCGATCACGCCAAGGGTCAGCCCGATCAGCAGTTCGCAGAAGATCGCGGCGGCCATCAGCAGCAGCGTGGCGGGCAGGCGCGAGGCGATCAGCGCCGCCACCTCGGTCTTCTGCAGATAGGACCGGCCGAAATCGCCCTGCACCAGGCCCCAGAGATAGCGGCCGTATTGCACGATGAAGGGCTGGTCGAGGCCAAGCTGGCGGCGGATGCTCTCGACCGTTTCGGGCGTGGCCGAGCGCCCGGCGATCTGGCGCACCGGGTCTGCGGGCAGCACGTAGAGCAGCACGAAGGTGATGAACGAGACCCCGACGAGGATCAGCGCGGACTGGATCAGGCGGCGCAGGATATAGGCCAGCATCAGTCGCGCCCCTGCTGCGTCGGGTCGAGGATGTCGCGCAGCGCGTCCCCCACCAGGTTGAAGGCCAGCGCCAGAAGCAGGATCGCGGCGCCGGGGATGAACACCAGCCAGGGCGCGGCCTGGAACCAGGTCTGGTTCTCGAAGATGATGTTGCCCCAGGACGGGGTCGGCGGTTGCACCCCCACGCCAAGAAAGGAAAGCGTCGCCTCCAGAAGCACCGTTGTCGAAATCCCCAGCGTCCCCCAGACGATCAGCGTCGGCAGGAGGTGCGGCAGGATATGGCGGAAGAGGATCCGCCCATGTCCCGCCCCCAGCGTCTTTTCGGCGGCGATGAAGTCGCGCTCGGCCAGCGAGGAGGTCTGGGTATAGATCACCCGCGCCGTCTGCACCCAGTTCACGAAGGCGATCACCATGGCGACGATCCACAGCGACGGCTGGAAGATCGCGGCCAGGCAGATCGCCAGCAAAAGCGCGGGAAAGGCCATCATCAGGTCGGTGAAGCGCATCAGCACCCCGCCGACGACGCCGCGGAAATATCCGGCGGTGACGCCGACCAGCGTGCCGATCAGCAGTGCCGCGCCATTGGCGACCAGCCCGATGACCAGCGAGGTCTGCGCGCCGTAAAGCAGCCGGGACAGCAGGTCGCGGCCCAGAAGATCGGTGCCGAACCAGTAGACCGGCCCCGGCCCCAGCGGCGCGCCCTCGATGGTCAGCCCGTCGAAGAACTGCTCGTTGGGGTCGAAGGGCGCCAGCCAGCCGGCGAAGACCGCGCCGCAGACGCAGGTCAGGATGATCAGGAAGCCGAAGACCGCCAGCTTGCGTCCGGCCAGCCTGCGCAGGACCGAGGGGCCGGTCTCCGGCGCCATGCCCGGCTCAGGAAGGGTCGAAGCGTCTGCGGTCATCCCCGGCCCTTTCCGTTGCATGGGTGGCGACCAGCCGCTCGGCGGCGGTCTCGATGGTGACGCGCCAGGCCATCGCGGTCTGGCGCAGAAGCTCGTAGGCCTCGGCCTCGGTCTTGCCGCGCAGGACGAAGATCATCACCGCCTGCACCACGGTCTGCCGCGCCGAAAGCCGGTTCTCCAGATCGGCGATCTGCGCGACCGAGGCGCGGGCCCGGTCGAAATTCGCCCGCGCCACCAGCAGCGCCGCATAGACCCCCTTGTCGCTGACGGGTTTCAGCAACTGCGCATGGGCCCCCATGGTCAGCGCCCATTTCAGCCGCCCCGGCGCCTCGGACCCGATCAGTGCCACCATCGGCATCGGCGACTGGCCGGGCGCCCAGGGGAATTGCGCGTCATGGCCCGGATCGGCGTCGTAGAAAATGAAATCGGCCGAGATCGCCTCGACGGGCAGGTCGGGCCAGGCCTCGCGCACCTCCAGCCCGATCACCGCAAGCTGGCGCATCAGGCCCTGGATCGCCGGATGCGGGCGGTGCAGCACCCAGGCCAGCGCATTGCCGAGGTTCTCGGTGCGGATCCGGGTCATGACACCACCCGAAGCGGCGGCGGGCTGCGCAGGGCGCGTTCGTGGCCGGTCAGATAGGGATCGGCGGCGCGGGCGGGCAGGCGCAGGACCTCGTGGAAGCGCCCGCCCTGGATGCGGGCGATCACCACCTGCTGGCGGGCGTGGAAATGCGTCGGGTCGGGCCGCGGCGCATGGCCCCCTGCCGCGGCAAGGCGCAAAAGCTCGGCCAGCCCCAGCCGCTCGGCCCCCGGCCGGCCGTGCAGCAGCCGCGCCAGTTCATGCACCGATTGCCGGGCCATCTCGGCCAGCGATCCGCCGCTGTCCGTCCCCGGCTCGAACCATGGACCGGCCGAGACCAGCCCCTCGGCCGCCACGCCGCAGGCCGCAATCTCGCATTCGGTGAAGTTGCAGGACAGCACCGGCAAGCGCAGGTCCTGACGGCCGCGCAATTCATGCAACCGGCGCAGGAAGGCATAGGAACTGTCGCCCACCAGAGAGTTCACGATGAAATCCGGCTTCAGCGCCGCGATCTCCTCGATGATATGGTCGGCCTCGGTATCGCCCAGCGAGAGGTAGCGGTCCCCCGTCACCCGGCCGCCCGCCGCAAGGATCCGCTCGCGCGCGATCTGCGCGATTTCCCATCCCCAGATGTAGTTCGACCCCACCAGATAGCCGCGCGGCCCCAGCGTGGGCAGCGCCCATTCCAGCAGCGGCAGCAGGTGCTGGTTCGGGCAGGAATGCATGTAGGCCACGCGCTCCGAGGCCTCGAAGCCTTCGTAGGGCACCGGATACCACAGCACCCCGTCGAAGCGCTCCAGCTCCGGGATCACCTCCTTGCGGCTGGCCGAGGTGACGCAGCCGAAGATGTGGCGCGCGCCCGTCTCGCGCAGGATCTCGCGGCAGAGGGGGGCGTAGCGGTCGTTGCGGCCCTCGGGGTCGCGCTCGATGGTGCGGAAGGCCAGGTCGAAGGCCGGATCGGCATTGACCTCGGCCACCCCCCGCAGCACCCCGGCGCGGCTGGTCTGCGACAGGGTGGCGTAGTTGCCGCTCTGCGATTGCAGGATTCCGATGTCGATGATCCGTTTCATCTGGCCCCGAAACGAGAAAACCCCGCACCGATCCACGTCGAGGACGCGATCGGAACGGGGCGCGATTGCCGGTATTTCAACTATTGTTAACCGCCTTCGGTCCCGAAAGGAAGCGTAATCCGCGCGCCCCTTCGCGCCGCCCGTCAGTTCATCGGGGCGCCCCCTTCGGCACGCCGGCGGGTGACGAAATCCTCCAGCGCCTCGGCGATGCCGGGGTCCAGCGGGGGCTGTTCATATTCGGCCAGCATCTGCTTCCACACCGCATTCGCCCGTTCCCGCGCCTGCACGGCGCCTCGCTCCAGCCACTGCGGATGGTTGTCCCAGTTCGACAGGATCGGGCTGTAGAAGGCGGTCTCGTAGCGTTCCATCGTATGCGCCGCGCCGAAGAAATGCCCGCCGGGGCCGACCTCGGCGATGGCCTCCAGCGCCATCGTCGCGGGCGACACCTCGATGGGGCGGAAATATTCCTCCATCATCTGCAGCATCTCGGCATCGAGGATCAGCTTCTCGAAACTCGCCGTCAGCCCGCCGTGCAGCCAGCCCGCGGCATGTTCCACCAGATGCGCCCCGCCCATCAGCGCGCCCCAGAGCGCCATCTGCGATTCATAGGCCGCCTGCGCGTCCACCTCGTTCGCGGCGCAGACGTTCGAGGACCGGAACGGCACCCCTATGTGCCGCGCCAGCTGGCCGCTGGCCTGCGCCGCCTTGGTGTATTCCGGCGTGCCGAAGGCGGGTGCGCCCGAGCGCATGTCGACGTTCGAGGTGAAGCCGCCATACATCACCGGCACGCCCGGCCGCACGATCTGGGTCAGGGCGATGCCCGCCATCGCCTCGGCGTGCTGCTGGACCAGCGCCCCGGCCAGCGTGACCGGGCTCATCGCGCCCGCCAGCGTGAAGGGGGTGATGACGTTGACCTGCCCGTGGGCGGCCATGGTCATCAGCCCCTCGGCCATCGGCACGTCCAGTTGCAGGGGCGAGTTGGTGTTGATGATGCCCAGAAGCGCGGGCGTGTCGCGCATCGTGTCGGGCGTCAGGCCCAGCGCCATGGCGCCCATCTCGATCCCGTCCATCGTCCGCAGGCGGCCCAGCGTCTGGGTCTGCCAGTTCTTGTCCAGCAGCGTGATCTGGGCAAGGTAGATGTCGAGATGCCGCGTGTGGGCGGGCAGGTCCATCGGCTCGAACGGGCCGCCGCCTTCCTGGTGGAGGACGTTGATCTGCTGCACCAGCCGCAGGAAATCGCACATCTCGGCGAAGGTGCCGTCGCGGCGGCCGCGGTCGTTGTCCATCACATAGGCGGGGCCGCCGACCGAGGCGAAGACATGGTGCCCGCCGCCAAGGCGCAGGGATTTCGCCGGGTCGCGGGCGCGCAGGGTGAAGCTGGCGGGGACGCTGCGCAGCAGGTCCTCGATCATGCCCGGAGGAAAGGCGACTGTCTCCCCGTCGACCGAGGCCCCTGCCCCGCGATAGGCGGCGCGGGCCGCGGGCTCCAGCACGCGCATTCCCGTGGTGGCCAGCAGCTTCAGGGCGGACAGGTGGATCGCCTCCACCTCGTCGGCCGAGATCACCTGTGCCGGCGCATAGCGCCGTTCCACCTGTCCGAAAGGCGCCTGCCGGATCGCCCCTGCCGTCCGCCCGGGGCGGGGACGGCGGCTCATTCCGCGGCCTCGGGCAGGAAATCGCGGGGGGCGAAGGGGGCATCGCGGCCCACGGCGACATGGGAGAGCCCCAGTTCCCGCGCCGTCCTGTGGCCCTGATAGACCGCATGGGCGATCGCGCCCGGCGCATTGGCGTCGCCGGTCAGATGCACCCGCTGCGGTCCCCCTTCGCCGATCAGCGCCTCGTAAAGCGCCGATCCGCCCTGCCGCAGCCCGACGATCACCAGCGAACGGGCGGGGATCTCCCGCGCCTCGCCGCTGAAGATCTGTGCCAGCCGCAGGGTTTCGCCGTCGAAGCCGGTCACGACCTCAAGCGTGCGATAGGCGATGCCCTTGGCGGCGAAGGAGGCATGGACCAGCGGCTGCTCGTTGGTCATGAAGCCCCAGGCCGCCGCCGCGCCCGCCGTGGTGATATAGGTGACCGCCTTGCCCTGCGCCGCCAGCGCCTCGGCCACGGCGGAACCCATGTAGTAGTTGTCGTAGTCGAAGACGGCCACCGGCCCCTCGATCTCCACTCCCGCGGCCAGGTCGTCGGGGGTATGGACGCGGGGGGCGTCGAGCCGCTGCCCCGGCAGTTCATTGGGATTGCACAGCACCGGCTGCCATGCCGCCCCGGTCGCCACCACCACATGGCCAGCGCCGAATTCGGCCACATCCGCCGCGGAAAGCCGGCTTTCGGGGTAGAGCGAGACATTCTCCATCCGCCGCAACTGCCCCAGCCGGTAGTCCACCACCCGATGCCATTCCGACAGCCCCGGCAAGCGGCTTTCGAAGCGCAGCCGCCCGCCGAAATCGCGCGCGGCCTCGGCCAGCGCCACGCGCCAGCCGCGGCGGCCGAGGGTCAGCGCCGCCTCCAGCCCCGCCGGACCACCGCCGACCACCAGCACTTCGCCCTCCGCATCGCGCTTGACGATCTCGGGGTGCCAGCCGCGCCGCCATTCCTCGCCCGCCGTCGGGTTCTGGGTGCAGCGGACCCAGACGCCATCGTGCCAGCTTGAGATGCAGATGTTGCAGCCGATGCATTCGCGGATCTCGTCCTCGCGCCCGGCGTCGATCTTGGCGGGCAGGAACGGGTCGGCGATGGAAGGCCGCGCGCCGCCGATGAAATCCAGCACCCCCCGCTTCACCATCGAGACCATGGTGTCGGGCGAGGTGAAGCGCCCCACCCCCACCACCGGCCGGTCGGTGCAGCGCTTGACGAAATCCACCACCGGCTCATGGCTGCCTTCCGGCGTGTAGCGGCTGGCGGCGCAGTCGGTGGCGGAATAGTCCATCTTGATGTCGAACAGATCGGGGGCGTCCTTCAGCAGGCCGATCACCTCATGCCCCTCGCTTTCCGCCACTTCCGAGGGACGTGCGCGCAGCTCCTGCATCGACAGGCGCAGGGCGACGGCGCAGCGGCCATGCGTGGCCTCGCGGGTGGCGTCGATCAGTTCCTCGACCAGCCGCACCCGGTTGCGGACCGAACCGCCATAGGCATCCGTCCGGCGGTTGTAGTCCGAAAGCAGGAACTGGTAGGGCAGATAGCCCATCCCGGCATAGACGTAGAGGATGTCGAACCCCGCCCGTTCCGCCCGCACCGCCGCCTCGGCATGCCAGCGGATGAACTCGCGGATATCGGCGGCATCCATCGCCTTCGGACGGGCCGCGGACATGAAACCCACATGCGTCGCCATCCATGGCACGCCGGAAGGCGACAGCGGCGCATAGCGCGTGGTGCGGTTCACCGCCGCAGCCCCGCCGTGCCACAGTTCCACCGCCGCCAGCGCGCCATGGGCATGGACCGCCTCGGTCATCACCGCGTGGGAGCGGATATCGGCCTCGTCCCAGAGCGAGGCGAAGGGAAAGGGGCTGTCGTCCGATGTGGGGTGGATCGAGCAGGCGCCGGTCGAGACCACGCCCCAGCCGCCCTCGGCCTTCATGGCGCGGAAGGCGGCGCGGACATGGGGCGCGGCATTGGTCATGCCGCTGGCATGGGGCACCTGGAAGAACCGGTTCCTTGCGGTCTTCGGCCCGATGCGGACCGGCTGGAACAGCACGTCGTAACGGGGGTTGCGGGACATGCCGCCCTCCACTGTTGAACGGTTGTATCATAAGAACGGATCGGGCCACCGGTCAATCCGGAAAAAACATTTGCCCGACTCCGATCCTTGTTGCATTGTTGTTCAACAAGAAGGAGCCAGCATGACGATCCGCAGCCAGTTCCCGCATCGGGTAACCATCACCGAGAACCTGTTCCTGACCCTGCCGGACGGAACGCGGCTGGCCGCTAAGCTGTGGCTGCCCGAAGGCGCGGGGCCGGTTCCCGCGATTCTGGAATACCTGCCCTACAGGAAGCACGACGGCACCCGAACCCGCGACAACGGGCTGCACGAATACCTTGCCGGGCACGGCTATGCCTGCATCCGGGTGGACATCCGCGGCACCGGCGAAAGCGACGGGATCATCACCGACGAATACACCCCGCAGGAACAGGCGGACGGCTGCGACGTGATCGGCTGGATCGCGGAACAGGACTGGTGTGACGGGCAGGTCGCCATGATCGGCATCAGCTGGGGCGGGTTCAACGGCTTGCAGATCGCCGCCCTCCAGCCGCCCGCGCTGAAGACGATCATCACCGTCGGCTCCACCGACGACCGCTACGCGACCGACATCCACTGGGTCGGCGGCTGCCTGTCGAAGGACAATTTCGACTGGTCCTCGACCATGTTCGCCCACAACGACCTGCCGCCCGATCCCGCCATCGTGGGCAGCCGCTGGCGCGAGATCTGGCTGGAGCGGCTGGAGGCCAATACCCCCTGGATCCTGACCTGGCTGCGCCACCAGCGCCGCGACGGATACTGGAAGCAGGGCTCGGTCTGCGAGGATTTCAGCCGGATCGCCATCCCGGTCTATGCCGTCTCCGGCTGGGCCGACAACTATTCCGAGGCGGTGCCGCGGCTGCTGGAAGGGCTGTCCAGCCCCCGCCTCGGTCTTGTCGGACCCTGGGCGCATTCCTATCCGCATGACGTGGCGGTCGGCCCGGCCATCGGCTGGCTGCAAGAGGTGCTGCGCTGGTGCGACCACTGGATGAAGGGCCGCGACACCGGCATCATGGACGAGCCGATGTATCGCGTCTGGATGCAGGAACCCGTGCCGCCGAAGACCTGCTACCTCGAACGCCCCGGCCGCTGGGTGGGCGAACCCTCCTGGCCCTCGCCCCGGATCGAAGAGCGCCGGCTGCCCCTCTCTCCCGGACGGCTGGGCGGCGAAGGGGCGGCACTGGACCTGCGGCTGAACGCGCCGCTCTGGGTCGGACTGACGGCGGGCGAGGTCGGGCGCTATGGCGAAGATGCCGACTGGCCCGGCGACCAGCGCGAGGACGACGGCGGCTCGCTGGTCTTCCTGTCGGACCCGCTGCCCGAGCGGCTGGAAATCCTAGGTGCCGCGCGGGTGGCGCTGCGGTTTTCCTCGGACAAGCCGCTGGCGCTGGTTTCGGCCCGGCTGAACGACGTGGCCCCGGACGGTGCCTCGACCCGGGTCGGCATCGGCCTCCTGAACCTCGCCCACCGCAAAAGCCACGAGCACCCCGAGCCGCTGGTGCCGGGCGAAGCGGCCGAGGCGGTCGTGGAAATGGAGGATACCGCCTACGCCTTCCCCGCCGGGCACCGGATCGCCCTGTCGCTGTCGAACACCTACTGGCCGATCGCCTGGCCTTCGCCGGAGCTGGCGACGCTGACGCTGAAGGCGGGCGAACTGGTCCTGCCCGTCCGTCCGCCGCGGGCCGGGGACGCCGCGCTGCGCCCCTTCGACCCGCCGGAATCCGCCGACCAGACGCCACAGGCGCACCATCCCGTTGAAGGCGCCGCGCTGCGCCGGGTGACGCGCGACCTGCTGTCGGGCAAGATGACGGTGGATTTCCCGCGCTGGACCGGCATCACCGAGATGCCCGACATCGGCCACATCCATCGCGCCGAGGGGCTGTCGCGCTACGAGATCACCGACGGCGACCCGCTGTCGGCCACCACGATCACCCGCTTTCGGGTGGAGATCGAGCGGCAGGACGCCACCTGCGAGCATTTCTCCGAAGGCCGCCTGACCTGCGACGCCACCCATTTCCGGGTGGAGATGACGCTGACCGCGAAGGAGAACGGCAAGGTGATCTTCACCCGCAGCTGGGACGAGAGGATACCGCGTGACCACATCTGACCCAGCCCCTGGCAAGGAGGCCCGACCGAGGTGCTGACCTATGCCGTCAAGCGCATCGGCCTTGCGGTGGTGATCCTCTTCACCGTCATGCTGGCGATGTATGCGATGGTCTTCCTGGTTCCCGGCGACCCGGCCTCGCTGGCGCTCGGCCCCCGTGCCACCCCGGCGCTGAAGGCGGAACTGATCACCCGCATGGGGCTGGACCAGCCGGTGCATGTGCAGGTCTGGAACTTCTTCGCCAACGCCCTGCAGGGGAACCTCGGCTATGACGTCTGGTCGAAGAAGCCCGTGCTGGACCAGATCTTGGAGGTTTTCCCCAATACCCTGATCCTCGGCGTCGTCGCGCTTGGCTGGGCGCTGGCCCTTGGCGTGGCGCTCGGCTGCCTTGCGGTGGTCTGGCGCGGCACGCTGGTCGATACCGCGCTCGGCATCCTGTCGGTGTCGATGATCGCGGTGCCCAGCTTCGTGATCGCGCTTTACTCGCTGCTGGTCTTCGCCGTCTGGCTGAACTGGCTGCCCGCCGTGGGCGCGGGGACGCCGGGCGACTGGGGCTCGCAGGCCCGCGCGGTGATCCTGCCCGCCTTCGCCATCGGCATCACCTGGGTCGGCTATCTGGCCCGGCTCGTCCGCGCCTCGATGCTGGAGGTGATGGGGGCGAACCACATCCGCACCGCCCGCGCCTTCGGCCTGTCCGAGATGCGGATCGTCACCCGCTATGCGCTGCGGCTGGCGATCATTCCCACGGTGGCGATCCTTGCCGTGGGCTTCGGCGCGATCCTCTCTTCGGCGGTCTTCGTCGAGACGGTGTTCTCGCGGCCGGGGATCGGCACGCTGATCACCTCGGCGGTGGCCAAGCGGAACTATCCGGTGGTGATGGGCACAACGCTCTTCATGACCGCCTTCTACCTTTTCGTCGTCACCGCCGCCGACCTGATCATCGCCCGGCTGGACCCGAGGGTGCGCGATGTCTTCCGCGGCTGACGCCCCCCTCCGCCGCCCGCAGCGCCTGCCCCGGCTGGGGCCGATGGGCACCACCGGCGCCGTTCTGGTCGCCGCCTTCCTGCTGATGGCGCTTTTCGCCCCATGGATCGCGCCCTACGACCCGCTGAAGCTGGACGTGATGAACAAGCTGCAGGACCCCTCGCTTGCCCATTGGGCGGGGACCGACCAGTTGGGCCGCGACACGCTGTCCCGGCTGATCTGGGGCGCGCGCACCGCGCTTGGCATCGCGCTGACCTCGACCGGGCTGGCCGGGGCGATCGGGCTGGTCCTCGGCCTGATCGCGGGCTACGGGCCGCGCTGGCTGGACGGCATCCTCGTGCTTGTCCTGGACTCGCTGTCCTCGCTGCCGATGATCATGTTCGCGCTGGCGGTGATCACCGTGCTCGGCCCCGGCACGGCGACGCTGATCCTTGTGATCGTGCTGATCTCGATCCCCGGCTATGCGCGGCTGATCCGCGCCCAGACCCTGACGCTGAAGGCCGCCGACTTCATCCAGGCCGAACGGACGATGGGCGCCCGCCCCGCCCGCATCCTCTTGCGGCACCTGCTGCCCAACGTGGCCGGCCCGCTGGTCATCGTGCTGTCGATGGACGTGCCGGTGGTGATCATGCTTGAAGCGGGGCTTTCCTACCTGAACCTGGGCGTCAAGCCGCCCACGCCCAGTTGGGGCAATATCCTTTACGACGGCTATACCTCGCTGCGTCAGCAGCCCGTGCTGGTGGCCGCGGCGGGCGTTCCGCTGGTGCTGTCCACCATCGGCTTCACCTTCCTTGGCGAGGGGTTGCGCGACGCGCTGGACCCGCGGCTGAAGGTGCGCCCGCGATGACCCCGGCACCACCCCCCGTTCTGGCCGTCCATGACCTGCGCATTTCCTATGGCCCGTTGCAGGCCCTGCGCGGGGCCAGCCTGACGGCGGCGGCAGGCGAGGTGGTGGGCATCGTCGGCGAATCCGGCTGCGGCAAGTCCACCCTCGCCTCGGCGCTGATCGGCCTGCCCGCGCCGGAGGCCCGGGTCTCCGGCAAGGTGGTGGTGGAGGGCCGCGATCTGGTCGCCCTGCCCGAAGCGCAGCGGCGGGCGATGCGCGGCGACCGGGTGGCGATGGTGTTCCAGGACCCGATGACCGCCTTCAACCCTGTGCTGACGCTGGGCGAGCAACTGGTCGACTTCCAGCATCGCCTTGCCGCGCCCCGGGCCGAAAAGCGCGCCCGGGCCGCCGCCATGCTGGCCCGCGTCGGCCTGCCCGATCCCGAACTGGCGCTGCGGCGCTACATGCACGAGCTTTCGGGCGGGATGCGCCAGCGCGCCGCCATCGCCGCCGCCCTGCTGATGCGCCCTGCCCTGCTGGTCGCGGATGAGCCGACCACGGCGCTGGACGTGACGATGGAAGCGCAGATCATTCACCTCCTGCGCGAGTTGCGGCAGGACCACCACGGCGCCATCGTCATCGTCACCCATCACCTCGGCGTGGTGGGGGAACTCTGCGACCGGGTTTACGTCATGTATGCGGGCGAGGTGGTGGAAGAGGGCACCACCGACGAGATCTACCACGCGCCCCGCCATCCCTACACGCAGGCCCTGATCGCCTGCGACCCGGCGCATATCGCCGGCCAGGTGGAGCGGCTGCCCACCATCGCCGGGCGGCTGCCCGACCTCACCACCCCGCCGCCGGGCTGCGCCTTCGCCGCCCGCTGCCCGCAGGCCGGGCCGGATTGCGCCACCCCGCCGCCGAGGGTGCGCCTTGGCGCCAGCCATGCCGTGCTGTGCCACCGGGTGCGGCCATGACCGAGCTTTACCGGGTAGATGACCTGCGGGTGGACATGCAGCTTCCGGGCGGCCTGATCCCCTTCGGCAAGCCGCCCCGGCTGAACATCCTCGACGGCATCTCGCTGAACCTGAACCCGGGCGAGGCCTTCGGTCTGGTCGGCGAAAGCGGATCGGGCAAGACCACGCTGGCCCGCGCCATGCTGGGGCTGGTGCCCGCCACCGGCACGCTGCGGTTCCGCGGCGCGCCACTCGAAGAGGCCAGCCTGCGCCGCGGCACGGCGATGATGTTCCAGGACCCCGTCGCCTCGCTTTCGCCGCGGATGCAGGTGGGGGCGCTGATCACCGAGCCCTATGCCATCCACCGCATCCCCCGGGCCGAGCGGGCCAGCGCCGGGGAACTGCTGTCCGGCGTCGGCCTGCCGCCCGCGCTGGCCGCGCGCTATCCGCACGAACTGTCCGGCGGGCAGGCGCGGCGGGTCTGCACCGCCCGCGCGCTGGCGCTGAACCCGGCGCTGGTGATCGCCGACGAACCGACGGCAGGCCTCGATGTCTCGATCCAGGGCGATATCCTGAACCTGATGGCGGACCTGAAGCGCGACCGGGGCATCGCCTTCCTGATCATCACCCACAACCTTTCGGTCATCCGCCACACCGCCGACCGCATCGCCGTTCTCTACCTCGGCCGCCTGGTCGAGACCGGGCCGACCGCGCAGGTCTTCGCCCGGCCGCTGCACCCCTATACCGCCAGCCTGATCGCCTCGGAACCCGATCCCGACCCGCGCCGCCGCCGCGCCGACCTGGCGATCCGGGGAGAGATCCCCAGCCTCCTGCGCCGCCCTACGGGCTGCGTCTTCCACACCCGCTGCCCGCTGGCCGAGGCCCGCTGCCGCAGCGAAACACCCCTCTTGCGCGGGATCGCCCCCGGCCGGTCCGTGCGCTGCCACCTTGCCGGGCAAGACACAACAGAGAGGACACCGACATGAACTGGAGCACCGACCGCCGCGGCTTCCTTGCAGCCGGGGGCGCCTTCCTTGCCACGCTGGCCAGCGCGCCGAAACTCGCCTGGGCCGCGGATGGCGGCACGTTGCGCATCCGCGTCACCTCGGACTTCCAGGTCCTCGATCCCTTCGGCGAGATCGGCGAGCTGGACGACATCATCCCGCGGATGTGCACCGTCACCCTCTGCCGCCTGCCCGACATGCGCGAGGGGCACACGGTCATTCCCTATGCGGCGAAGACCTATGAATGGACCAGCCCCACCACGCTGGCCTTCACCCTGCACGACGGGCTGAACTGGACCGGCGATTTCGGCCCGGTCACCGCCGAGGACGTGAAATATTCCTTCGAACGGATCAAGGATTCCGACTCCGCCTGGGCCTATCAGTTCGAGAAGCTGGACCATGTGGAGGTGACGGGCGAGAAGAGCGGCATCCTGCACCTGACCGAAGCCTTCAAGCCCTTCGAGGTGATCGCGCTGCCGTATTACGGCGGCCATCTCGTCTGCAAGGCGGCGACCGAGGCGGCGGGCGGCAGCTTCACCACCGAGATGCCGGCGCAATGCGGCCCCTATCTGTTCGACACATGGGAACAGAACGCCCGGGTCACGCTGAAGCGCAACCCCGACTGGCCGCTGGAGCAGCCGCAGTTCGACAGGGTGGAGATCTACATCGTCACAGACGACCAGGCGGCGCTTCTGGCCTATGAGGCCGACGCCTTCGACTTCACCCGCGTCGCCGTCGCCTCGGCCGCCGACCTGCAGGCCAATCCGCCCGCCGGCGCCGCGCTGATCGAGGCCCCTTCCACCCGCTATGTCTGGCTGACCATCAACATGAACGCCGAGCCGCTGCAGGACCTCCGGGTCCGGCAGGCGATCCAGTATGCCTATGACGGCGAGGCTGTGCTGCAGGGCGCCTATGGCGGGCTGACCGAACGGTCGACCGGGGTGATCCAGCCCGGCACGCCCTACTCCCGCCCGGCGAACAATATCGCCGCCCGCGACGTGGCCAGGGCGCAGGACCTGCTGGCCGAGGCGGGGGCCGAGGGGCTGGTGCTGAACCTCTACTGCACCCCGGATTCGGTCTCGCTGGCCACGGCGCAGATCATCCAGGCCAGCCTTGCCGAGGCGGGGATCACCATCGAGATCCAGCCGACCGAGGATGCCGCCTACTGGGCGCTTGGCGACAAGACTCAGGGCGAGGGCTACAAGTCGATCGAACTGGTGCTGATGAACTTCGCCGGCGGCGTGGACCCGACCGAGAACCTGGTCTGGTTCCGCCCCGACCAGATCGGCGTCTACAACTGGTCCTTCTTCGACAGTGCGGAATATGAGGAACTCTACCAGAAATCCCTGACGGAACAGGACGATGCGGCGCGGGCGGACATGTTCCACCGCATGGAGGACCTGATGGAGGACTCGGGGGGCTTCATCTTCATCTGCTTCGAGCCTTATCTTGCGATTCACGACGCAAACCTGACGCCGGTGATCCTGCCCGACGGCCACCCCGACCCGACGCGCTTCATCGCAAGCTGATCGAACCGGGGCGCGGGCATTTTCCCCGCGCCCTTCGAAGAAGGCCCCGCATGACGAAATCCGAAGGCCCCCGCTACCGCCGCTATTCCAGCGAGACCCGAGGCGCCATGCTGGTCGAGGCGGGTCTCGCCTGCCTTGCCCGCGGCGGCATCACCGCCTTCACGGTGGACAACATCTGCCGCGAGGCCAATGCCTCGCGCGGGCTGATCACCCATCATTTCGGCTCGAAGAACGGTCTGCTGGCCGCGGTCTATTCCACGATGTATGACCGCTTCACCGCCGCCGTCGCGCCCGAAGGCCAGCCCGCACCCGATCTGGTGACACTGGTCGAGGCGAATTTCGCCCCGTCTGTCTTCAACCCCGACTCCTTGCGCATCTGGCTGGCGCTCTGGGGCGAGATTGCCAACACGCCCGCGCTGCGGGAGGTGCACCGCCAGCGCTATCTGGACCTTCTGGCCACCGTCGAACGCGCCGTCGCCGCCGAAGCCGCCGCGCGCGGCCTAAGGCTAGAGGCCCGCGCCGTGGCAGTGCTGTTCGTCGCGCTGTCCGACGGGCTGTGGCTGGAGCAGGGGATCGACAAGACGATGCTGTCGCGCGATGCGGCGCGGGATGCCTGCTACACCTTCTTCGAATCCTTCCTCGGCCCGCTGGAGCGGCCTGCGGAACGGCAAGATGATGCACCGGCCCCCGGCGGGCCGTGACCGGCGGGTGGCAAGACCGGCGTGATGGAATGGCCGCCGAGGCATCCAGGACGCCCACTGGACGCATATGGGTGCATGGGCATCTGCCTGAACTGTCCGTCGACAGCCGGGCCGGGCCGGTTGCTTGGCGAAATCCCTTTGCCGCAAGCGGGCTTGATGACGAACAGATCGCGGTGGCGACATTGCTTGCAGGGATGGCCGAGGCGGTCGCGCATGACGGCTCACCGGCCTACGACGCTGCGGACGGGCTTTTCAATGTCGAGATTCCGGCAGCGATGCGGTCCCCATTCGCGCAGGGTGCCATATCCCCTGCACCGGTCGACAGGGAAACGGGGCGGATTTCCCCCGCCCCGCCCCTGTCCTGGCCGTCTTCTGTCAGAAGGAATAGACGAGAGAGACGCCCAGTTTGTTTTCCGTCTTCACGGCACGCGAGTCGTTGTATTCGGTCAGATAGCTGATGCGGGTTGCGAACATCTCCGACATCTTGACGTTCAGGCCCAGATCGTTGTTCACGCGCGTCGCGCTGTCGGAGTCCAGCACATCGGTGTCATTCGTGGCGAACAGCATGTCGTTGATGCGCCAGTAAAGCCGCGACGACGCGATGTAGCCGGTCTCGGTCACCGAATCCTCAAGCCCGTCCTCCAGATAGCTGATGCCGATGCCCGCCTGCACGCGCCAGCTGAGGTCGGGGGTGTTGATGATCCGGTAGCCGGGGCCGATGCCCATGAAGGCATCGGTCTTCACATCGTCCGCCGTGGCGGCCAGCCCGTCGGATTTCACCCGGCCCAGCGCGAAGGCGTAGAAGGAATCGGTCAGATAGTAGTTCGCGTCATAGATCGCGAAGACGTCCTCCTTGGTCTTGACCGAGCCGGATTCGGCGAAATCCATCACCACGCCGATGTTCTGGACGAAGGGGCCATTGGCCGCGCGCAGGCGGGCACCAAGGCTGAATTCGCTGGAATCGGTGGCCCCGGTCTTGCCCGAGTAGCCAAGCGAGGCGCTGCCCGACAGGCCGTCCCGATATTCCGGATTGCCGTGGCGGAAAGGATCGTTGCCGCGATCAAGGTCGATGCGCGCGGCACGGTCGATGTCGTCGATCCGGTCTTCGATCGGGGCGATGCCGGTCAATGTGTCCTGAGCGAAGCCGGCTCCGGCACCAAGGGCCAGGGAGGCGGCGGCCGTGCCCGCAAGCAAGAATCCGAGTTTCATGGGATGTGCCTTTCAAGAAGCATGACGCCAACTCAGGCGCTTGTCCCGTGATGGACCTGTTCCGGCAGCGCCATGCTGCTTCAGATCAGTTTAGGTGTCGAATGTTGCGCCTGATGCACGATCAGGCCTGCGCCACGGCGAGATGGAAGCTGCGGTCGGGGCTGGGGATCGGGCTTTCGCCCCTTGAGATGCCCATCTGGCCGAGAAGGTCGCTTCGCGCCCGGCTGACCCGGCTTTTCACCGTGCCGACGGCCAGGGCCGAACATTCTGCCGCCTCCTGGTAGGACAGGCCCAGGGCGCCGACCAATGTCAACGCCTGCCGATGCTCGGCCGAAAGCCGGGCGAAGGCCGCGTGGAATTCGCGCAGGGCCAGCACGCCGTCATGGGCAGGCAGCACGATCAGCCGGGCGGCGAAGAGGCCTTCGGGGTCCGCCACCTCGCGCCGCCGCTTGCGCAGTTCCGAGAACCAGGTGTTGCGCAGGATGGTGAACAGCCAGCCGCGCAGGCTGGTACCGGGGCGGAAGCTGTCGATGCGGCTCCAGACCTTGACCATCGTATCCTGCACCAGATCGGCGGCTCGGTCGGGATTGCCGGTAAGCCCCGTCGCAAAGGCCCGCAGCGCCGGCAGGTGCGACAGGATCTGATCGCGGAGAAGGGGATCCATCTGGTCCAAGGCCATGGTCCTTTTCGTGGAAAAGCGCAGAGATGCGGGACAGGATCCGGATGGCGGGCCAGAGGAGTGCTCCCCTTCGCGTCGCGCCCGGTTGCCGCATCACGCTGAAGGTGTGGCACATCTTCCCGGGCGGCGGGCTGATCCGTGTTGGGTCCGGGACCGATTTCACGGCAGACCGGCCCCGGCGCGCGCGTCTAGCGGCGGCGGACGGAGTTTCCGCTGTCGATGATCTTGTTGATCAGCCCGGCCACCGCCTGATGCACCGCCGCGTCGCCATCCCGGGGGGGCGCGTGGGCATGGGCGCCCGCGGCATCCTTCAGGATGCCGACGATCTCGCGCTCGGGCAGGACATTGCGATCGTTCAGCGCCAGCAGAAGCGACTCGCAGATCGCAAGCGCGGCAAGTCCTGGGACATCGGGCAAAGCGGTCATCGTGTTTCGACTTTCTGCGAAGTTTGCGTCACACTGAACGGCAGACCCGCCCGATCCTGCGACCTGCGCGGGATCGTCGCAGGAAAATACGGCGCCGGGCTGATCTGCATCAGCATGGCCCGGCTGAATTTGCGGCCTTGTGCGGGAAGCCGAACGCCAGACATGCCCCGCCCAGCGAAGAGAGGTGCCCCGTGACAGAGACAGGCAGCGCACTGTCGCTTCAGGACAGCCCGTTTGCCCGCAAGCTTTCCGCCTTTGTCCGGCTGTCGCCGGGCGATCTGGCGGTGATGTCGGATCTCTACCGCCTGCGCCGCAAGTTCGCCGTGGGCGTGGACATGATCCATCAGGGCCAGACCGACCAGAGCGCCTATGTCCTGGCCTCGGGCTGGGCCTCGTCCTACAAGATCCTGCGCAGCGGCAGCCGCCAGATCGTGGGGGTGCAGATCCCGGGCGATTTCCTCGGCCTGCGGTCGGTGCTGTTCCGCACCTCGGACCACAATGTCGAACCGATCACGCCGGTTGAGGCCTCGGTCGTGCGCCAGCAGGATCTGCTGACCGCCTTTACCGAAACCCCACGGCTGGCGACCGCCGTGCTCTGGGCCGCGTCGCGGGACGAGGCGATGGTGGTCGAACGCCTGGTGGATCTGGGCCGGCGCAGTGCCACGGAACGGATGGCGCATTTCCTGCTGGAACTGGGGGCGCGGCTGCGGCTGGTCGGGCTTGGCGACAGGGCGGGCTATGCCTGCCCGCTGTCGCAATATATCCTGGCCGATGCCCTGGGGCTGAGCGCGGTCCATGTCAACCGGGTCTTGCGCGAACTGCGCGAAGACGGGTTGCTGACCTTCCAGAAGGGCCGGGTGATCTTTGACGACTACGAGGCGCTGGTCGATCTGGCAAGCTTCGACCGCGCCTATCTGGATCACGAGGGGCCGCTGCTGACCTGAGGCAGGGGGGGCGCCCCTCCGGGAAGCCCGGAAGGGCGACCAAGGCTTACGCCATCCCTTGGGTGGCCGCGTTCAGCGACTTCACGCAATCGGCGTCATTCTTCGCCGTCCGGGCCTTTTCGGCGGCCCCGCTCCGCCCGACTGGCAGGCAGCCCCGATGCTGGCCGACGGGAGTTGGTCCGAAACCGTCACGGATTTGCGGGTCCGGCCGGGACAGGTCAGGTTGCGCCGTTCCGCGCGGCCCCAAGTCCTGAAAGGATACATCATGAACACCCCGAATGGCTGAAACCCGGATTGAACGGCGGGGTGGCAGGCGGCATCGCCGTTACTATCCCCGGCTTTTCCTGGGCCGGATGGCCGGGCGGTTCGACATCGCAGATACCCCGACCATGCCACAACTGTCTCCGGGTGAGGCAGACAGGTTCTCGACATGAGTTGCAACTGCCGCGGCAAGAATGCCCACGCATTCTATCATAGGCTGCTGTCAAGTGGGTCTCATATCGGCTTGCCGGCATATTTGACCGGTCGAGGAAAGCCGATCGGAACATGCCGCCTCGGCAAGCTGCGACACGCCCCCTGCCCGTTCGATCTCGCCATGCATCCGGCACAAGGCGGCGCTGCCGCGGCCGATGTCGTCGCGCGCCGCCGCCTCACCCGCCAGCCGCACCATCTGCGTCAGCACCTTCATCGTCAGGCAGGTCGACATCTTCGGTTCGGGGTGGCAATCTGGACGCCGGTTACGGCATGAAAACAGGAGATTGGTCACTATGATACGAAACGCCTTTCTCGCCGTCTGTCTGCCGATGATGATCCTGCCGACCGCTCCGGCCCTTGCACAGTCGAATGCCGAGACCATTGCCGCCTCGCTCCAGAGCTGGCGGGATGCCTGTTCTGATCCAAACCCGGATCTGGCGCTTGGTTATCTGATGGATGCAGTGGCAACAGGGTCGGTCGATGTACGGAAAGCCTGCTTGCGCCAGGTTCTGCTGTCCGACAATGCCGATCTGCAGAATTCGGCGCTGCGGGTCCTGATAACCTCGCTTCCCGTGATCCGTTTCCGGATGACCGAGGAGGTCAGGCCCGGCAACAGCCGGATCGCGCATCTGGTGGCGAGCTTGAAGACCGGGCTTCTGTTCCAGGTCTCCGACGGCAACGCCCAGGCGGGAACGGCAATCTGGAGGCCCGCGATCGACACGCCGCAACCGGGAGCGGACGCGGCCGGCACGATGACCGTCTTCGGCAGCGATGTGCATTGGGCGGGAACGGCAGCATATTATGGCAAGACCTACCCCTGCACCCTGACGGCCTCGCTGGTGGAGGGGAAGCGTCTTGCGGGCATCTTTGCCTGCGAATCCAGCGTGTCGATCCCGGTCGAGGCCAACCCGTTCGACTGATCAGCGGATCTCGATGCGCGACAGGCCAAGCCAGCCCTGCCGGGGGGCCGCCCGCAGCCGCAGTTCCATCTCTCCACCCGGCGGCAGGCGGCAGGACTTGCCGCCCTCGGGCCCGCCGGGGCACATGCCCGAGATGGTCACCCATCCACCACTTTCGTCGCGCAGCTCCACCACATAGTTTTCCGGTGGGCCGCAAGCCGGATCGGCCACAAGCGTGAGGCTGTGGCCGATGCCGTCGGCAAGACCCGTCACGGAAAGCAGAAGTTCGACCGAGCGTTCGCCTGCGGCCGGGGCCGCGCGCCAGCACCCGCCCTTGTCGACAATGGCCGTCAACGGTGTCGAGGCCTCGTCGACGATACCCCGGGCCCCGATGACCGCGATCACCGGCGTTCCCGTGCTCACCGCTTCCGGCGCACCGGGGGCCTGGCCGCCAACCTCCGCTTCGATGATCTCGAACGCTTCGCGCAACTTGTCGAAGCGCAGCACGACGGCGGCGCTCTGATCATCCAGGACACTCAGCACCATTCCGGCGGGATGCAGCCGGCCCTCCCATTCCATCAGCACCGTTGCTCCGCTCAGCCCGCCCTGCATGAAGGCGCGGTCTGCTTCATTCACCGGCCGGACGAGGAAGGTGCCGCCGCGGCCGGCGTCCGCCACGGCCCGGAGAAGCTCGCCGGGAAAGCCGATACGGGTGCGTTCCTGCATTGCCGAGAACTGAAGCCGCTCGGTCGTCGCAAGAGCCAGGGCGAAACCTGCGCCCGGCAGGCCGAGCCGCGAGGTGCAGCTTCCCGGCCGCAGGCCTGCCGTCACCCGCGCAAAGGCAAGGTCGTCATTGCCGCCGGCTGCCGCAAGCGCAAGGTCGCTTTTCGTCACTCTCACCGGCTCGGCGGCCTCGCCGACTCGTCCCCCCTGGTCGATGAAGAAGAACGGTGGCGCCGACTGCGCCTCCATCGTCCCCACGACATGCCAAGGCAATGCGACCCAGCAGGACTGGTCACTGCGCGATCCGAAAAGCCAGCCGTTGCCGACCTCGCCGAAACCTGCATCGACAAAGACCGCCTCGGCCCGGACGGGTGCGGGCAGCAGGGCGAGGAAGAGCACGAAAAGGACCGGCTTCATTCTTCGCCTGCCGCATCCTTGTAGATGCCCCGCACGTTGATCGCCAGTTGCAGAAGGTAGGCTATGATCGCGGCCAGGATCAGCAGCGGCCACAGGCTGGGATCGCCGATCGCGCGCGCGATGATGCCGGTCGCCAGAACCTCGGCCTGCTCGGTCTGGCCGACGCGGTAGACCTTCAGGTTCTCGGCCTCCACAGTCACCTGCACCAGCAGCGACCTTCCGTCGCCCGAAAGGCCGACACTGCCGATGAAAGGCGCATCGTCGCGGTTCGCCTCAAGCCGGCTACCGCCGGGAATGGGAATTTCACCGCTGTCGACAGGATACAGTTGCCCGCCCGAGAACGGAGCCGAGGTCCGCCCGAACAGTCGCGCGGTGGCGCGATGCAGGGTGCGGTCACTGGTGACCGTGAGGGGAATTTCATAAAGCCCGTTGTAGATGCACTGGTACCCGGCCAGCGCAGCCCCCTCGCAGGAAGGAACAAGGCTGGGCAGTGTCGGCACGCCCAGTTCGGCACCGATCTGCCCACGGCCCAATACGGGCAATGGAGGCACCCGTTGCAGGGCCTCGGCGGTGACCAGAAAGGTCAGATCGGCCTCCGCGGCCTGGCACTGCTCTCCGCTGGCGTTCTCGACCAGTGCGGGGGTGCCGCTTTCGGACAGGAAGCGGATCATCACCATTCCGGGCAGCCAATGATATTCGACTGTCGTGCCATAGACGGGCCGGACAAGCGCGCGGACCTTCCCCGCCTCGTCCAGCCCCGCGGGACAGAAGGAGCCGATCTCCCTCACCTCGGCACCGTCAAGGGCGATGCCGGACAAATCCTCGCGCTGGACACGATAACTGAGGAAGCCGGTCTCCGCCTCGATCAGCACAAGCGGTGGCTTGCCCGCAGCCAGAAGCAGCATCCCGCCAAGCATCAGGATGCCCGCTGCCAACGGCAGGATCATGGTGCCGCCCAGGATCAGCCAGAAGCGCAGGCGTCGCTCCGTCACGGCCTGCCGCCGGGCAGGCGAACCCTGTGTGTCATCGTCACTTTCGTTAACCCGTCATCGAAGGTCAGCTCAAGCTCCGCGACATGAGGAGCGGCAGCCAGCGTTTCGATCCTGGCCGAGCAGATGCGGTCATAGGCGATGCGTTCGGTCGACTCGGGCGCGGCGCATCGCAATTCAATCTCGTCGACGCCTTTCAGCCGCCCCTGAACCCGGCGATTGCCGGAGTTGACCAGCACCAGAAGCTCGTCCGATCCATCCGCTGCGGGAAGAAACGGCAGGACGGTCACTGCATCATCTTTGGCGGCAAGACAGTCGGCTGCGCGGGATTCGGCCGTAGGTTCGGGAGTGCTGGCCGGTATTTCAAAGGCATAGATGGCTATTTCCTCGGTGGCATATGACCGCAACCTGTCGGGCAACAGGGTGAAGGGCGACAGGAGAAGGGTCTTGCCGACTGCCGATTCATAGGGAGTTCGCATCCAATAGAGGCCGTCGCGGCTGATGGCCCGGACGCAGATGGTGGAGACCTCGGATGCGCCCGCTATCCTGACCTGCGCGGGATTGAAGGCAAGGCCCGTCGCTGCCCGGAACCCCACACCGACAATGCGGCTGCCTGCCACGCGCGCTGTGGGGTCGAAGCCCTCGCTCACCGTGCCGCCCGCGGGGACGGCATGGCCCTCATCTTGTGCCGCCGCGATCCCGGGTATGGCCAAAATCGCCAGAGAGGCGACAACGGTGAGGCGCATGGCTGTTCTCATTGGTTTTCGGATTGCAAGCTTAGGGATATATGCGCGCCTGTCCATAGTCTTGCCCAAGTGCGTTTAGGGTTCGTTCTTCAGGTCATATACCCTGAACATGATCGAGGCCCCCGCCATCCTGACGGCGGGACGGAACGGATTGCACTGGCCCGTAACAGGCTGCGCGGCGATCATTCCAGTTCCGACAGGGCGCGGTCGATGGCTTCCAGATTCTCCCTTGTCCCGTCGGCCGGCCAGGCTGCCCCCAGTGCCACCCCGCCATCCAGAGCGGCCAGGCACAGGTCCCGCGCCTCGGCCAGCAAAGCCCGATCCGACCGGGCACGCCCCAGGTCGAGAAGCGCGCGGCACAGGCTGTCCTGGGTATCGGAGAGTTCGGGAACGGCCAATTCTGCCTGCACCGCCGCGGCGATGCGCAAGCCCTCCACCGCCTCGGTGAAGGCGCCTTCCTCTCCCGTCGTCTCGCCGATCAGGACAAGCGCGTAGCTGATCGAATTCTGAAGGCTGGCCCAGATTGCGGGGTCCGCTTCCCGGCTGTGGACAGACTGGGCGTTGCGCCAGGCGTCCATGGCATCGCGCCAAGAGACGATCCGGTCGGGATACGGCTGCAGTTTTGCCAGAATATCCAGGGCAAATCCCAGGTTGTATTGTGTCATCGCCCAGTCGAGCGGTACGCGGTCGCGGGTCTGTTCCTCCAGCGCAGCGTGGTAGACGGCGATCGCCTCCTCCAGCCGTGCCGCGTCACCCTCCCATTCTCCAAGGGTCGAGAGCGCATTGCCCAGATTGTTCTGCGTCATCGCCCAGTCGAGCGGCACGCGGTCGCGGGTCTGCTCTTCCAATGCAGCGCGATAGGCCGCGATCGCCTCCTCCAGCCGTGCCGTGTCTCCCTCCCACTTCCCGAGGATCTGGAGCGCATTGCCGAGATTGCTCTGTGTCACCGCCCAGTCGAGCGGTACACGGTCGCGGGTCTGTTCTTCCAATGCAGCACGATAGGCCGCGACCGCCTCCCCCAGCCGCGCCGTGTCTGCCTCGCGCTCCCCGAGGGTCCAGAGCGCATTACCGAGGTTGTTCTGCGCCCTCGCCCAGTCGAGCGGTACGCGGTCGCGGGTCCACTCCTCCAGCGCGGCGCGATAGGCGGCAATCGCCTCCTCCAGCCGTGCCGGGTCTCCCTCCCGCTTCCCGAGGGTCCAGAGCGCATTGCCGAGGCTGTTCTGCGTCATCGCCCAATCAAGCGGCCTGCGGTCGCGGGGCTGTTCTTCCAATGCAGCGCGATAGGCGGCGATCGCCTCCTCCAGCCGTGCCGTGTCTCCCTCGCGCTCCCCGAGGGTCCAGAGCGCAATGCCGAGGCTGTTCTGCATTTCGACCCACTTCTCTGGATCAGCGGGCCGGTCCGCCATAGTCAGGACGATCCGATAGATGTCGATGGCTCGTATCAGTGCGGCATTGTCGCCTTTGAACCGGCCATGTTCATAAAGCACACGGGCTTCGGCGAGCTTAAGTTCCGCGGCAACAGCCGCATCCCAGGGTTCCGCCAGACCGAAGGCCTCGGCGTAGAGCCCGGCCGCGCCAAGGCGATCGCCGTCGAGTGCGTATGTGTCGGCAGCCGCGGCGGTGACCCGCGCATCTTTCAGATCGGCAGCCTTCAGGTCTTCGCGGGTCGTCTCGCGTGCGGCGCGGCGGTCGCGTACCCGGTCCAGCGCCGCATCGGCAAAGTGCCGGGCGGCCTTCAACGCCCCCTCGGCGATGGCCTCGTCGGCCAAGGCCAGGAATCGCGCCACCTCGGGGTCCTCTGCCCGCCAGTCCATCGCTTCCTCAAGTTGTCGCTGCAGGGTCTCGACCTGTGCCTTCAGGACATCGGCCAGTTGCTCCGGATCGCGCGGTGTATCTGCGCCGAGCGTCCCAAGAAGGCGGTAAAGCGCGTCCATCGCTACGCCTTCGGCCCCCGCCGTTGCCTCAACCTGCTTGCGGATCGCCGGATCAAGCTCTGCGATGGTCAGCAGCAACTGCCGCCGTTCGCCCAGGATCAGTTCCTCGTCCTCGGACAGCGCGGCATCACTGCCGCCAAAATACAGAAGCCGGACCAGGCTTTCGTTCACCCAGGGGCGCTGTCGGCCGCGGGACTTCAGATAGACTTCCTCGGTGACCAGACGCATCACCGCGCCCAATTCAAGCGCGCCAGAGGCGCCGAGATGCCTGGATAGCGCAGCCGCGTAGTAGCTGGTTCCGCCTGCGGGGCCGTCGAAGGCGACGGCACCCGGTTCGGCGGCAAAGCCGATGATGGTCCCGACGGCCTGGCGCCCTTCCTCCTTGCCTTCGGGCAGGGCAACGGCGCCCCGCGACAGGTACAGCCCCGCCGCTGCCACAGGAAAGTCTCCGCCATCCAGCTTCAGCGCCGCCCCTTCGGCGAAAGGGCTTGTCCGGCATGCGTCGAGGAAGAACAGGGTCAGCGGCACCGCTGCGGCCAGCCGGTCCATCACGGGCGACAGCGCGACCAACTTCTCGCCGGCTTCCAGCGAGGACGGGTCGGCGTCCACCGGCACCAGCCAGTTCTCGCCCCCGGCCTCGATCCCATGGCCGGAATAGTAGACAACCGCGACATCCGCTTCGGCTGCATCCTCGACAAAGCGTTCGAGATCGCGGCGAAGCTGTGCAGCGTTCCGGTTCGTACGCTCCGTCACCTCGAAGCCGAGCCGGTCGAGCATGCCGGCCACGACACCGGCATCGTTCCCGGGATTGGGAAGCGGGGTCAACGCAGCATAATCCGACTCGCCGATGACAAGCGCCACACCCCGCAACTCCTCCTCGGCACGGGCGGCGGAAACCAGGGCAAGGAAAAGAACAAGACCTCGGAAAAGAAGGCGCAAAGAGCGTCGATAAGGAAACATGCGGTCCCCGAGCAAGGTCCATGTCGAACGATCTTGGCCATGATCAATGCACGATGCATCGGCCCCGGCAATTCATTTATTCTGGAACGGCAGACAGCCTTGCGCAATCGGCCAGCCGCACGCTCCTGATGATGCGCGCGTCGATCCTCTCTCGATGCTCTATGACCGGATGATCAACTCTGACGGGAACGGGTGCCGACGGGCGGCGTCAGGTTTCCTTTTCGCCCGGCGCCCCGCGATGCCTGGCACCACGGCTGAACTGCCGCGGGTTCTGCGGCGGGACCCGGAACGATCCGCCTTGCGGATTATCGGGGGCATCCACTGGGTAACAAAGGCTGGCATCATGGCGCCGCGGACGATCTGGAAGGGCACGTGGCGGGTGGACGAGGCCGCCTGCGCCGTCGGGCTTTAGACCGCGGCCTCGACCTCGGAGCGGATCGCCTTCCATGCGATCAACCGGGCCACCGGACGCCATGCTCCCCTTGCCGCCGGTCAATCGCCTCACCTCGTCCCGGAAATCACCCCGCCTGCAGAGTATGACATGCACTTTCGATCGCCTGTTTCGAATGAACCGTCCGTTCGCGGCCACGCACCACCCCCGGGACAAACGTCGTCGCGCCCTGCCTTCGTCGGAACGCGATGTCGCAGGGCGGTCCGATAGTGGTTGAAAACATGCCGCAAGCCCGCTAACCGCAAGAAGCCTGAACAAACCGCTGACTTGATGGCTTTTTGCCAGGGCTGTGGAACTCCCCGGCAATTCGCCGGAGAGAAGATGAACAGGCGCAGATGACAGATCACACCAGCCGGCCCGATTCCGCGCCTCCCCGCAACGCGCGCGCCTGGCTCGGCATCCTGGCGCGGTATCGAGAACCGGCGACGGCGCGCAGCCTTTTCGAACTGGCGGTGACGCTGGTGCCGTTTTTCGCGCTGTGGGCGCTGGCCTGGCTGGCGCTTTCGGTCAGCGCCTGGCTGGCGCTTGCGGTGGCGCTGCTCAACGGTGCATTCCTGGTCAGGATCTTCGTGATCCAGCATGACTGCGGGCATGGCTCTTTCCTCGGCAACCGAACGGCGCAGGACTGGATCGGCCGCAGCCTCGGCGTCCTGACCCTGACGCCCTATGCCGTCTGGCGGCGCACCCATTCGATCCACCATGCCCATCACGGCGATCTGGATCAGCGGGGGATCGGCGATGTCCTCACCCTGACGATCGAGGAATACCGGGCGCGCCCTGTCCTGGGCCGCTTGCTGTACCGGCTCTATCGCCATCCGCTGGTCCTGTTCGTTCTGGGACCAAGCTATCTGTTCATCCTGCAGAACCGGTTGCCGCTCGGGCTGATGAAGTCCGGCTGGCGCTATTGGACATCGGCCATGGGAACCAATGCGATGATCGGTATCGCCCTGGCACTGGTCGTCTGGTTCGGCGGACTGATGCCGGTGCTGCTGATCTTCCTTCCCACCTCGGTCGTGGGGGCGACAATCGGTGTCTGGCTGTTCTACGTCCAGCACCAGTTCGAGGAGACCCACTGGTCGCGGGGCGAAGACTGGCAACTCCACACCGCGGCGCTGGAGGGCAGCTCACACTATGTTCTGCCGCAACCGCTTCGCTGGCTGTCCGGCAATATCGGCATCCACCATGTGCATCATCTCTATTCCAGAATACCGTTCTACCGGCTGCCCGAAGTGCTGCGGGATCACCGCGAACTGGCGGAGTCGCAACGCCTGACCATCCGCGAAAGCCTTGCCACGGTGCGGCTGCATCTTTGGGATGAGGCGCGGGGCCGGCTGATGTCCTTCTCGGAGGCACGCGCGAGGTATGGGCGGATCTGACGCCCATACCCGGGGTGGATCGCTGCGCGGTTGCCGCCTGTCAGGCGGTCTGGCGGCGTGATTGCGCGATCAGGTCTTCGGGGACAAAGCCCGCGCAGCGCGCGGCGGCGATGAACGCGCGGCGCGCAGTTCCGACCGAGCCCATGCAGGTCATGGCCGCATCAAGGTGGTGAAGCGCCCTTTCGCGGGCCTCGTCCGAAACCGGCCACTTTCTGCGCAGCCAGTATCTCGCCTGTTCGATGGTGCTAAATTTCTGCACATCGCCTTCGGGCGACATGACAAAGGACAGGGGATCTCCCCAGTGGATTTCGATCAAGTCATTTCCTTCATGGAGAACGGACCGGCCGCATCAGGGATGCAGGCTGCAGTCCAAAAATCAGGGCGAGGCCGGACTGGTGCCGGCCCCGCCCATGTTCAGTGAGCCCGGGATTCAGGCAAGCACTCAGGCGAGCACAAGGTTCGTCGCGGATTCGCGGCCATTGTTGTCGCGCTCGATGTCGAACGAGACGGCCTGCCCGTCATCGAGGCCGCGCAAGCCAGCGCGCTCCAGGGCGGTCACATGGACGAAGACGTCCTTGGAGCCACCCTCGGGCGCGATGAAGCCGAAGCCCTTGGTCGAGTTGAACCATTTCACGGTGCCATTGGCCATCGTGATATTCCCTTTCATGGGTGCTGCTCACAGGACGTAGCAGCCTGGCAAAGCTGAAGATCGAAAGCTGAGCCGAAAGGAACAGGTCCGAAATAGATATGCCTCTTCTATATAGCTCAGAAACCTTCGAATTGCGAGTGCTTGGCGAAAATATCCTGAAAAAAGCCATATCCTTTTGAATACGATGCAGAATATCGCCCGTCTCTCACTTGTCCGACTGCGCTTCCGCATCTTCCCCGGTCCCATCGGCGGCGCCCGCGTCATTCTCGGCCTTCGGCTTGATCGCCGGTTTCCTGCCCCATACCGGCCTGCGATAGGATTTCGAGGTGGCCTTCTGGCCAAGGAATTCCGTCAGATCGAACGGCGTCTTCGGTGTAGAATATCCCATTTCACGTTCCTTTTTTTCAAAGCAAAGCGGCAGAGCAGGCTCCGCCGCTTCACCTTCCCGTCTACTCTTTTTGGCGGGAGCGGACGACCTGCAAATCAGCATCGTCTTGTCTCACCAATTCGTACGGGAACCCGTTCCGCCTGATGAGGGGCGGATTTTTCATTCCTGAAACAATTGCGCAGACAGATACAGGGTAGAATGTGGCGGCCGGATACCGCTCAACGGCTGGCCTTGGGCTTGGGCGACGGGGCGGGAGAAGGCAGTTCTTCCTTCGCCAGACGTGCGGCACGAAGCGATGCCGTCAGTTCGTGGCGCTTCCTGGCTTCCGCCGCCACGATTTCACGGGCATTGGACGTCGTGCGATCCATCGGATTTTCCCGGATCGCCACCCGGAAGATATCCTTCACCTTGTTCTTCGCTGCCAAAATCTTTTCCATTCCGCGCCACTCCCGCAGAACGGAAACAGCATTCTTCGCGGCAGCGAAAGCTGACCGGAAAATTAACAGGATTTTACGGAGACCTCTCAAGCGGAGAGAAACCACGCGATCGGCCAGCCGGCAGCCGGACGAATTCTACCTGTTTTCCATATAGGGCACTGAAGGCAGAAAGACAAGGGCCGCCAGAAGGGTTTCAACCTTTGTGAAAATTCCTCAAAACCACCCCGTCCCCCGGCCAGATTCTCCAGATCGCTCATTTTCGATGGGGGGATTGTCATCCGGCCCCTTCCGGCCCATCTTCATATGACAGCACCCGGTCCGGCGTCGAGAGAACTCCGTCAGACCCTTCTTGCCTTTCTACCCGGAAATCAGCGCCGCCCCCTGCCGGGGCGATGACTGATCGAATCTCGTTTCCGCGTCTTCGCAGCCTGCTGCGAACGCATTTCTACCTCCGCGCCTCGCGGCAGGACAATCAAAGGATTTTTTCATGGCCAAGGGAAACAAACGCGGAAATCGAGAGGCGAAGAAACCCAAACAGATCAAGGTCGCCCCCGTAGCGGTGCCGTTGTTCGAAAAAGGGGCATTTTCGCCAGCACCTCTGCCGAAGAAGAAAAAGGGTTGAATCGCCGCCTCCGGTCCGCTTTCGCTCCCATGGTGCGGACAACCGCTGACAAGGGGCGAAAGACGGGTGATGCCGCCCGCGGCGGTGATGAAGAACCCTCCGCCCATCCCTGGGCCGATACCTCGCCCGTCCGCGCGGAACTCTTCAGCGTCGAGCGGCTGGAACAGCATGCGGCAACGCTTGCTGCCGCGCAGCCGGTCGCGGCCCGGACACGCAAGGTCCCGCCGCTGCGCCGCAGGCTGGATGACAATGCAAAGGTGTTGCTGGCGGCATGGCGGGCCAGCGCCGGAGAGGTCGCCGCCGGGCGCGAGGTCGTTCCCGCCGCAACCTGGCTTCTGGACAACTACCACCTGGTCGAGGCGCAGATCCGCGAAATCCGCACCGATCTGCCGGATGGATATTACCGCCTGTTGCCGAAGCTGGCCGCTGGTCCCTTCGCGGGCTATCCCCGCGTTTTCGGGGTTGCCTGGGCGTTCATCGCGCATACCGACAGCCATTTCGATCCCGAAGTGCTGCGACGCTACCTTGTCGCCTATCAGACCGTCCAGCCGCTGACGATCGGCGAGCTTTGGGCCGTCGCCATCACCCTGCGCATCGTGCTGGTCGAGAACCTGCGCCGGCTGGCCGACCAGATGACACTGGGCCGCGCCGACCGGCTGGAGGCCGACGGCCTTGCAGACCGCATATGCGCCCCGGGCCAGGCCCATGCCGCCCTTCTGCCCGAGGCGGCCCGCCGCGCGCGCGGCCCCCTGTCCGAGGTGTTCGCCGCGCAGCTTGCCAAGCGCCTGCGCGACCGCGATCCGCGCACGAATCCGGCGCTCGGCTGGCTGGAGGAGCGGCTGGCGGCGCAGGGGACCACCATCGACACCGTGGTGCGCCACGCGCAGGAACGGCAGGGCGCCTCGAACGTCACGCTGCGCAATATCGTCACCGCGATGCGCAGCATTTCCGCCACCGATTGGGCCGATCTCTTCGAAAGCGTCAGTCTGGTCGAGACGGGACTGCGCAGCCATCCCGGCCATGCCGCGATGGATTTTCCCAGCCGGAATCTCTATCGCAGCGCGGTCGAGGATCTGTCGCGCGGCAGCGCGCTGAGCGAGACCGCCATCGTGGCGCTGGCCTGTGCAGAGGCGGAGGGGCATCCGTCAGGGAACGCGCGGGCCGATCCGGGCTGGTCGCTGATCGCCGCGGGCCGACCGGCCTTCGAGCGCAGGATCGGCTTCCGGGCGCCTGTCCGCCTGCGCTGCCGCCGATGGGGGATCGCCGCCGGTTTGCGCGGCTATCTCGGCGCGATTGCGGTGCTGACTCTGGCGCTGCTGGCGCTCTGCGCGATGTGGATTTCGGGCGGCGGGGCCGAACCGTTCTGGCTGCTGGCGATGGTGCTGCCGCTAAGCGGCGTTGCGGTCATGCTGGTGGACCGCATCGTCGGCGCCGGTGTGGGGGCGACATTGCTGCCGGGTCTCGACCTGCGGGCCGGCGTGCCTTCCGCGCTGCGCACGGTCATCGCCGTGCCTGTGCTGGTGTCTGGTGCGGAAGAGCTGCGCGCGCAGATCGAGGCGCTGGAAGTGCATCACCTGTCGGGGGCCGGGGGCGACCTGACCTTCGTGCTGCTGACCGACGGCGCCGACGCCCCGGCCGAGGTGATGCCCGGCGACGCGGAGCTGCTGTCCCAGGCGGCCGAAGGCATCGCCGCACTGAACCGGCGGCATCCGCCCGGCCCGGCGGGACCGCGGTTCCTGCATCTGCACCGCCCCCGGCGCTTCAACGCCGCCGAGGGTGTCTGGATGGGGTGGGAACGCAAGCGCGGCAAGCTGCACGAATTGAACCGCCTGTTGCGCGGCGCGACCGATACCGGGTTTCGGGACGCGGATGGTCAGGTGCCGGTCGTCCCCCCTGATGTCCGATATGTCATCACACTGGATGCCGACACGCGGATGCCGCGCGACACGGCGGCGCGGCTGATCGGCAAGATCGCCCATCCGCTGAACCGCCCGGTCTTCGATCCGGGTCCGGGCCGCGTCACCAGCGGATACGGCATCCTGCAACCCCGTGTCACCTCGGCGCTGGAGCCGGACGGCCCCGCAACGCTTTACCACAAGGCCACCGCGGGGCCGGGCGGGATGGATCCCTATGCCGCGGCGGCCTCGGATCTGTGGCAGGATCTGTTCGGCGAGGGGTCCTTCACCGGCAAGGGCATCTACGACATCGACGCTTTCGAGGGGGCGATGCGGGGCCGTGTGCCCGACAACACCCTGCTCAGCCATGACCTTCTGGAAGGCATCTTCGCCCGCGCCGGTCTGGCCTCCGACGTGGAACTGGTCGAGGCCTTTCCGGGCCGCCTCGATATCGCCGCCCGCCGCCAGCACCGCTGGACGCGGGGGGACTGGCAGTTGCTGCGCTGGCTGTTCGCAGCCGGAGTCCCGCTGCTGGGCCGGGTCAAGATGGCCGATACATTGCGCCGTTCGCTGATGGCGCCCTCCATGCTGGTGGCGCTGGTGCTGGGATGGCTGCTGCCGGGCGCGGCGGCGCTGAATGCGACGGTGCTGCTGCTGGCCGCGCTGGCGCTGCCGGTGGTCTGGCCGGTGATCCTCGGGCTGATCCCGCGCCGGGCGGGGCTGGACCTGTCCAGCCAGTTGCGCCAGTCGGCGGGCGATCTTGGCATGGCGGGGTTTCGGGCCGGGCTTGCCGTAACCTTCCTTGCCGATACCGCCTGGCGGATGATGGATGCGATGACGCGCAGCCTCTGGCGGACAACGGTGTCGCATCGCCACCTGCTGGAATGGACGACGGCGGCGCAGGCCTCGGGCGGGCGGCGGCCCGGGATCCTGGGTCTGTCGCGCTTCATGGCCGGGGGGATCGGGCTGGGGACCGGGCTGGCGGCGGGTGCCGTGGCGCTGGCCCCGGGCGCGGCCCCGCTGGTACTGCCTTTCGCGCTCCTGTGGGTCTGCGCTCCCCTCGTCGCGCTGCGGATCGGCCGCCCGCCTGCCTCCTCGCACCATGCCGGCCTCTCCCCCGATGCCGCGCACGGCCTGCGGCTGATCGCCCGGGCGACCTGGCGTTATTTCGAGATCTTCGTGACGGCGGACCACAGCCATCTTCCGCCCGACAACCATCAGGAGATCCCGCTGCCGCTGACCGCCGCGCGCACCTCGCCCACCAATATGGGGCTTTACCTGCTGTCCTGCGTCGCCGCCCGCGATTTCGGCTGGATCGGCACGGTCGAGGCCACCGAGCGGATGGAGGCGACGCTGGCCACGATGCAGGCCCTGCCGAAGCACCGCGGGCATTTCTACAACTGGTATGGAACGGCGGAGGGCACGGTGCTGAACCCGGCCTATGTCTCCTCGGTCGACAGCGGCAATCTGGCGGGGCATCTGATCGCACTGGCGAATGCCTGCGAAAGCTGGGCGCTGGAGGGCGGCTTTCCCGACACCGGCACCCAGCGGACGGGCCTGATGGACACGCTGAACCTTGCCCGGCAGGCCCCGGGCGGCGACGGCGCCCGGATGGCCCCCCTGCTGGACGAGGTCGAGGCCGCGATCCTTGCCCCCGGCGCGCATATCGGCTGGACTGCCATCCTGCGACTGGCCGTCAGGGCGAAGGCGACGCTGACAGACGATCCGGCGACCGGCGACCTGCGCGAATGGTTGCAGGCGCTTTGCGATAAATGCGCCCGCAACGCCCACCCCTCCGACCCGGAGGCGCTGCCGCCCCGCCTGCTGGCCCTGGGCGCGCAGGCGCGGGACATGGCGCTGGCGATGGACTTCGCCTTCCTGTTCGATCCCGACCGCAAGCTCCTGTCGATCGGCTGGTCCGCCAATGACAACGCCCTCGATGAAAGCTGCTACGACCTTCTGGCCTCCGAGGCGCGGCTGGCCAGCCTCTTCGCCATCGCCAAGGGCGATGTGCCGGTACGCCACTGGTTCCGGCTGGGCCGGTCCGCCACGCCCGCGCGCGGCGGATCGGTGCTGGTGTCCTGGTCGGGGTCGATGTTCGAATACCTGATGCCCGCACTGGTGATGGAAGAGCCCGCAGGCAGCCTGCTGGACCAGACCAGCCGGCAGGTCGTGGCCGGACAGCGCGCCTATGGCCGCAGGCGCGGGATTCCATGGGGCGTCTCGGAATCCGGCTTCAATGCCCGCGATCTGGAGATGAATTACCAGTATTCCACCTTCGGCATCCCCGGCATGGGGCTGAAGCGCGGGCTGGCGACCGATCTGGTGGTGGCGCCCTATGCCACCGGGCTGGCGGCGATGTTCGCGCCCACCGAGGCGTATCGCAATTATGCCGCGCTGGAGGCCGCGGGAAGCCGCGGCCGCTACGGCTTTTACGAGGCGCTGGACTTCACGCCCGCGCGGCTGCCCGCAGGGGAAACGGTGGCCGTGGTGCGCAGCTACATGGCGCATCATCAGGGCATGACCATCGTCGCCATCGCCAACGTCTTGCAGGCGGGCCGGATGCGGGGGCATTTCCATGCCGAGCCGATGATCCGCGCCACCGAACTTCTGCTGCAGGAACGCATTCCGCGCGATATTCCCGCCGTGACGCCGCTTCCCGAGGCGGTGGCGGTGCCGGACAGGCCGACCGCGCTGGACATGCAGCGCCTGGCGCTGATCGAGGGCGCCCCGCAGGGTCCGCCGGTCAGCCATATCCTATCGAACGGGCGCTATTCGGTGATGCTGACGGCGGCGGGCGGCGGATACAGCCGTTGGGGCGACATCGCGCTGACGCGCTGGCAGGCCGATGCCACGCGCGATACCGGCGGCACGCAGATCTGGCTGCGCGACATGCAGGACGGGCGGCTGCATTCCCTTGCCGGGTCGGGCGCCGCCGACCGGCGCGAGGTGCAGTTCTTCGAGGACCGCGCCGCATTCTCCTGCGGGCACGGCACCCTCTCCACGGTGATGGATGTGCTGGTTTCGGGCGAGGACGATGCCGAGGTGCGCCGGGTCTCGGTCAGTTCCACCTCCCGCCGCCCGCGCGAGGTGGAACTGACCTCCTGTGCCGAACTGGTCCTGACCACGCCTGCGGCGGACGAGGCCCATCCGGCCTTTGCCAAGATGTTCGTGCAGACCGAATACCTGCCGGAATACGGCGCGGTCATCGCCACCCGCAGGCCGCGTTCGCCCGACGACCCGGCAATCTGGGCCGCGCATTTCGTGGTGACGGAGGGCGAGCTTTCGGCGGCATTGGAACATGAGACCGACCGCGCCGCCTTCATCGGGCGCGACAACAGCCTGTCCTCGGCGCAGGCTTTGGTCGCGGGCGGCAGGCTGGCGGGCAGCATCGGCACCGTCCTCGACCCGGTCTTCGCGCTGCGCCAGCGGGTCAGGATCCCTGCGGGCGGCACGGTGCGGCTGGCCTTCTGGACCGTGGTTGCGCCGACGCGCGACGCGCTCCTGGACCTGATCGACCGCCACCACGACCGCAACGCCTTCGACCGCGCCAGGACGCTGGCCTGGACGCAGGCGCAGGTGCAGTTGCGCCATCTGGGCATCGCGCCTTCGCAGGCGGCTGGGTTCCAGCGGCTGACCGCGCCGATCCTTTACCCCGACCGGCGTTTCCGCGCCCGTCCCGACCTGATCGCGCAGGGCGCGGGCAGGCAATCGGCGCTGTGGCCGATGGGGCTCTCGGGCGATCTGCCCATCGTGCTGCTGCGCATCGACGATCCTGCCGATATGGCGCGGGTGCATGAGGCGTTGCTGGCGCAGGAATATTGGCGCGGCAAGCGGCTGGCGGTGGATCTTGTGATCCTGAACGAACATCCGGCCTCATACGTGCAGGGCCTGCAATCCGGGATCGAGGCGGCGCTGCGCGGCAGCCGCACCCCGGATGCAGGCGCGGGGCGAGGAAAGGCCCATGCCCTGCGCGCCGATCTGATCCCGCCCGAGGCGCGGGCGCTGTTGATGGCCGTGGCACGGGTGGTTCTGGTGGCGCGGCGCGGCACGCTGGCGGAACAGGTCACGGCGATCCTGTCCGATGAGGGGGAGGCCGAGGTGCCATCGGTGACAAGGCCCCTGCCCGCCCCCGCCGCGCCTCCGGCCGCCGCCTTCCCCGTGCAGGATCTGGAGTTCTTCAACGGCGTCGGCGGCTTCTCCCGTGATGGCCGGGAATATGTCACCGTCCTTCAGGACGGCCTCCCGACACCGGCGCCGTGGATCAATGTCATCGCCAATGACGGTTTCGGCTTCCATGTCTCGGCCACCGGCAGCGGCAGCACCTGGGCCGGGAACAGCCGCGAGAACCGGCTGACGCCCTGGTCGAACGACCCCGTGTCCGACCCGACCGGCGAGGCCTTCTATATCCGCGACGAGGCGACGGGCGAGGTCTTTTCGCCCACGGGCAGCCCCCTGCGCCGCCCCGGCCAGCACATCGCGCGGCACGGCTTCGGCTACAGCCGGTTCCAGCACGAGGCGGGCGGGATCGGCATCGGCCTGCTGCAATTCGTGCCGCTGGCCGACCCGGTGAAGATCTCGCGGCTGACCCTGCGCAACCTGACCGACCGACCGCGGCGGCTGACGGTGGTCAGCTATGCCGAGCCGGTGATGGGCACCTCGCGCGCCGCCTCCGCCCCCTTCATCACCACCGAACGCGATGCGGAGACCGGCGCGCTTCTGGCCCGCAACCCGTGGAACACGGCCTTTCCCGACCGCGTGATGTTCGCCGATCTGGGCGGGGCGCAGACCGGGTTCACCGCCGACCGGACCGGGTTTCTGGGCCGGGGCGGCGATCCGGCCGCGCCGCTGGCGTTGACCGGCAGGCCGCTGTCGGCAGCAGTCGGGGCCGGGCTGGATCCCTGCCTGGCACTGGCGCGTAGCGTGGATCTGGCCCCCGGCGCCAGCATCGAGATCGACCATTTCCTCGGTCAGACCAGTTCGCCCGAGGCCGCCCGCACCCTGATCGTCCGCCTGCGCACCACCGACCTATCGGCGCTGCTGGCAGAGGTCGAGGCGCATTGGGAAACCGTGCTCGGCACCCTGCAGATCGAGACGCCCGACCGCGCGATGGACATCATGGTGAACGGCTGGCTGCTCTATCAGACACTCGCCTGCCGGGTGCAGGCGCGGACCGCGTTCTATCAGGCCAGCGGCGCCTATGGTTTCCGCGACCAGTTGCAGGATGGCATGGCGCTGACCCTGGCGGAGCCCGACAGGGTGCGCGCCCATCTGCTGCGCGCCGCCGGGCGGCAGTTTCCCGAAGGCGATGTGCAGCACTGGTGGCTGCCGCATTCGGGGCAAGGGGTCCGCACGAGGATCTCGGACGATTGCGTCTGGCTGGCCTATGCCGCCGCGGACTATGTGGCGGTGACCGGGGATGCCGCCGTGCTGGATGAGGCGGTGCCCTTCCTTGACGGCCCGCCACTGGCGCCGGGCCAGCATGACGCCTTCTACCTGCCCGAGGACTCGGGCACGGAGGCGACGCTTTTCTACCACTGCGCCCTTGGCCTTGACCGGGCCATCGCGCTGACCGGCGCGCTTGGCCTGCCGCTGATCGGGACGGGCGACTGGAACGACGGGATGAACCGGGTGGGCGAAGACGGGCGGGGCGAAAGCGTCTGGCTCGGCTGGCTGCTGCTCGACACTCTGGCGCGCTTCATCCCGCTGGCCAAGGCCCGCGATCCGGCACGCGCCAAGCACTGGCAGGCCCATGCGGCCAACCTGCGGGCGGCGCTGGAGCGCGAGGGCTGGGACGGCGAATGGTATCGCCGCGCCACATTCGACGACGGGAGCTGGCTGGGTTCGGCGGCGGGAACGGCCTGCCGGATCGACTCCATCGCGCAAAGCTGGGCGGTGCTGTCAGGACAGGCCGATCCCGCCCGTGCCGCAACAGCGATGGCCTCGGTCGACCGGCACCTGATCCGCCCCGGGGCGGGCCTTGCGCTGCTGTTCACGCCGCCTTTCGACAATGCGGCCCCCGGCTTCGGCCCCGATCCGGGCTATATCGCGGGCTATCCCCCCGGCCTGCGCGAGAATGGCGGCCAATACAGCCATGCGGCGATGTGGGCGGTGCTGGCGCGGGCGAAGCTGCGCGACGGCGACGGGGCCGCGCGCCTTTTTGCCATGCTGAACCCGATCAACCATGCCCTGACGCCGGAAGACGCCCAGCGCTACAGGGTCGAGCCCTATGTCGTGGCCGCCGATGTCTATTCGGTCAGCCCCCATGAGGGCCGGGGCGGCTGGACATGGTATACCGGATCGGCGGCCTGGATGTATCGCGCCGCGGTCGAGGGCATTCTGGGTATCCGGCGCGAGGGCGGCCATCTGCGGATCGCCCCTTGCCTGCCGCGCCACTGGCCGGGCTTCTCGGCAAGGCTGCGGGTCGCAGGCACCGTCATCGACGTGAGGGTGACGCAAGGAAGCGATGCGCGGGCGGAGAGCCGTTGCGACACGCGGATTCCGCTGGACGGCGGCAGGCATGTGCTGAGCCTCCATCTGCCGCCATCTTGACGGGCCTTCAGCGGGAGGTGTCGGCCTGAACAGTGACCTCGACGGACATCCCGGCAAGCGCATCTCCACCGCCGATGAAGCTGCCCGTGACCGGGACGATCTGGCGAACGTCGCGGGCCACCGCCACCGGGATCAGGTTCTTCGAGCCGACGCTGCGGTTGGTCGGATCGAAGGTGATCCACCCCGCGCCGGGGACATGGATCTCCACCCAGGCATGGGTCGATCCCGGCCCGGCGGAGCCGAAAAGACTGTTCTGTGGATCGAACAGGTAGCCCGACACGATGCGCGCCCCGAAGCCCAGGGTCCGGGCGGCTTCCGCCAGCAGCACCGCGAAATCCCGGCACGATCCCCAGCCCCGGCGGAGGGTTTCGAGCGGCGACTGGGTGCCTTCGGTTTCGCGGCTCTGGTAGGAAATCCGGTCGGACACGCCTTCGCTGACATCCCTGAGCAAGGACAGGGTGTCGGTCGGCCGGCTGAAAACGAAGCCCTCGACCCAACGCGAAAAGTGGCCTTCGCCGTCCGGGTATTGCGGCGCGGCAAGCGCACCCAGATCGGTCCAGTCGTCGTCCGAATAGAGAAACGGCCAACTCGCGGCCGAGGCGGCGATGGAGAACACCGGCCAGACCGGCGCCGTCAGTTCGATCCGCGCGCGGCTTTCGATCACCAGATGCGCGGCCGGTTCCCCGAACACGGCCGTTGCGACCGCATTGCCGAAGACGTCATGCGCCCATGTCACCACGGCTTCGGGCTTGACGGAAACGGCATGGGAGAGAAGGCGCAAGTCCGGAGACTCGCGCGGCCGCAGCATCAGCCTGTGCGGCCCGAGGGAGACCTCGTGCCGGTATCGGTAGGTGGTGGTGTGCACTGTTTCGAGAGAGGTCAAGGGACATCCTGTTCCGGTCAGAGGGGCGTCGGCGCCGCAGGTCGCCTCAGGACCGCCGGGGCGATCCGTGGCTGACGGGTGCGGCATTTCTCCAGGCCCCCGAACCCTTGCAGCGGCGGCAGATCCGCTCGCCAAACCCGTCGCTCCGGAACACCGCCTTGCACCGCAGGCAATTCCGTTCTCGCGGGGCGTCGGCCGCAGCACGTTGCGGAACGGTTTCTTCCGGAAGGGTCTTGCTCATGGATTTTTCGGCTCGTCCTCGATCAACCGGGCCAGGTCGCCAAGCGCGCGCTGGATCAGTTTCCGTCTGCGGGCATCCTGGGCTTCCCCGGTTTCCGAATATCGGCGGATCAGGTATTGCGCCTTGATCGCAACCTCCTGCCACGTCATCGCAGGTTCGGCCAGAAGCTGCGCTTCAAGCTCGTCCTGCCGCCTGCGCAGGGCTTCCTGATCCGCTTCGAATTCCTTCAGGGAATGGCGGCGGAAATCGGTCGCCATCCGGCCTTCGGTGCTGCGCCGGGCGTCAAGGTCCACCGGATCATCGGTCATGGCAGAACACGCCCTCACGATCCTTCGAGTTCAAGCCCGCCCACGCAGGCCTGCGCCAGATCGCGGTTCGGTGCATCGCTGCCGGGCATCGTCGCCCAGCCCGTCTTCATCAGCTCGTCCCGGCGCTGGTAGGTCGATGCGGTCTGGATCGTCGCAAGCTTGGCGATGCGATCGGGGTCGGCGCGCGATCTGTCGAGGCAGATCGGGACCAGTGCCGCGATCACATCGTTGTGGGCCATTGTGCTTGCCATCTTTGTCGCGCCGCCCCCGGTCATCCATCCGCCCCAGGAAAATCCTGCGATGCTGACGACGACCGCTCCGATCAGGGCACCGTAGATGCCGGGTTTCAGCCATTCGGGAGTGTTCATTTCAGGTTCTCCAGCGGAGAAAGCGCCGCGCCGCTCGTTCTTGTTTCGGTTGAAAACGCCAGGTCGCGGTCAAGTGCCGCTTCCAGATCCTTTTCGGTGACCGGACGCATCTCGGTCCGCCCGGCATGGCTGCCCTTTCCTTCGACCATCATATAGGTCGAGGTCCGGCGATAGGCCTCGAAGCTCAACCCTTGCAGCAGCTCTTCCTCGACGAGGATTTCATAGTCGCCGGCGGGAAGCTCGTCGGAATAGCCGGACAGGGTGAACGCATGGGAAAACGTCACCTGTTTCCTGGATGACCGGATGTTCATCTCTGCTTCCCCTGCTAGGTGCTTTCCGCGTCGGCGCGGATGCCGTGCTTGGCCAATTGCCCCAAGGCGATGGCGTCGCCATATCCTTGGAAAACCATACGACAGTCATCAATATCCGAAGCTGATCGGTGTTAGCGTCCCTCGAAAAGCCGTTGCCCCGGCGGGCCGGGCCATCGCTAGGTGCGCGGGGGCAAACCTGGATCAGTTTGCCCCCGCGCACCTGCCTGTGGTGATATCCGAACCGCGAATGACCGCGGGTCTGCGGATCCCGAGCGCATGAAAATCAACACTCCCAGCAGCGGGGTGCTGGAGGTCGCCGAGGCAATGATGCCGGGCGAGCTTCACTACAAGTCCGGGCGCATGGACATCGCCCATGGCAAGATGCGGACATCCGGATGCTGGGTCTTCAATGCCTTAACCAGCCAGACACCCACCGGCGCGATCATGCTTGTCGTGGAGGGCGAGATTCCGGAAATTCTCGCCTTTTCACCAGGAAACCCGGACAGAAGGAAATCTCCCCGCCGCGTAAGGTCATACTGCCCCGAAGCTTGGGCCCCTCATATCACCTTTGCATCCCGTCAGCAGTTCACCTTCGCACCGGCCGCTTCTCGCCCGGGCCCTCGACCTCACCTCTCATGGGGCTGCGGATCCGCCAATCGCGAAACCAGTTCAGAAACGCGGGCAGCGTTCGAGGCGGCGAGGCTGCCGTCCGCCATCAGAAGATTGTTCTCGAAGCCGATCCGGGCCTTGCCTCCCTGTGCAATCGCGGCCAGCAGGCAGTCGGTCTCGGCCGGGCCGAAGGCGCAGACCGCCCAGTCGGCCGCCAGCCCCGCGGCGCGCTGGCGCGCGAGCGGCGCAGCCAGGTCGGCGGGAGAGGAGGTCTGCCCCGCCGCATAGCGGCCCAGCACATGCAGGATCTGCAAGGGCCCCTCCGGGATCGTGCCGTCCGCCACCAGCGCGGCCAGCAGGTCCACCTCCTCCGCGGTATAGAGGATATGCTGCACCGCCAGGCCCTGTGCCGCGCAGTCGTGGAAGAAGCTGCGCGTCAGACGGGCATCGGGCTCGGCCGTGATCTCGCGCAGGGCGACCGAGACCGAAGCGGGCCGCAACCGCGCCACCAGGGCGCGCTGCTCGGACGGGCTGTAGCGGCCAACCGCCTCGGTGGTGATCTGCACCGCCATTCCGGGGACGGCCCGCGCCAGCTCCGCCATCAGTTCGGCGTAAAGTCCGGCATCCAGCACATGCGCCCCCTCCGCATCGCGCACATGGGCATGGATGCCCCCCGCGCCCGCAGCGTAGCATTCGGCGGCGCAGGCCACGATCTCGGGGATGGTCACCGGCAGGGCGGGGTGGTCGGCCTTGCCGCGCCGCGCACCGTTGGGGGCGACCATGATGCGCGGCAGGCTCACGCGAGCGCCCCCCGGATCGCGCCCGAGAGCTTGCCGGCCAGTTCGTCGATCTGGGCGTCTTCGATGATGAAGGGCGGCGCAAGCAGGATGTGGTCGCCGCGCTGGCCGTCGATGGTGCCGCCCATCGGATAGCAGATCAGACCGGCCTCGAACGCCAGCGCCTTGACCCGGGCGTGCAGTTTGCGCGCCGGATCGAAGGAGGCTTTCGTCGCGCGGTCGGCCACCAGTTCCACGCCGCGGAACAGGCCCCGGCCGCGGATGTCGCCGACATGGGGATGCTGGCCCAGTTCCGCCCGCAACGCCGCGTCCAGCTTCGCGCCCTGGTCGCGCACGCGGGTCAGCAGGCCCTGGTTCAGGATGCGTTCCAGCACCGCATTCGCCGCCGCCGCCGCCATCGGATGGCCCATATAGGTGTGGCCGTGCTGGAAGAAGCCCGAGCCCGCCGCGATGGCATCGTAGATGCGCCCCGAGGTCAGCAGAGCCCCGATCGGCTGGTAGCCCGCGCCGAGTCCCTTGGCGATGGTGATCATGTCGGGCGCGACGCCATCCTCTTCACAGGCGAAGAGATGGCCGGTTCGCCCCATGCCGCACATCACCTCGTCAAGGATCAGCAACACGCCGTGGCGGTCGCAGATCTCGCGGATGCGCTTCAGGTAGCCCGGCACCGCGGGCACCGCGCCCGAGGTCGCGCCCACCACAGGCTCGGCGATGAAGGCCATCACGGTTTCCGGGCCGAGGCGTTGGATTTCCGCCTCAAGCTCATCGGCGACGCGCAGGCCGTAGGCTTCGGGCGTCTCGCCGTCCCGGCGGTCGCGGTATTCGTAGCAGGGCGCGATATGCGAGGTCTCGACCAGCAAGGGCGCGAATTGCGCGCGGCGCCATTCGTTGCCCCCCGCCGCCAGCGCGCCGAGCGTGTTGCCGTGATAGCTCTGCCGCCGGGCGATGACGCGATGGCGCTGCGGCTGGCCGGTCTCGGTGAAATACTGCCGCGCGAGCTTGATCGCGGCCTCGACCGCTTCGGACCCGCCGGAGACCAGATAGACCCGGTCGATCCCCCCGGGCGCATGTGCCGCCAGCGTGTCGGCCAGCGCCTCGGCCGGCTCCGAGGTGAAGAATCCGGTATGGGCGAAGGCGAGCGAGTCGAGTTGCCCGTGCAGCGCCGCGCGCACATCGGCATCGGAATGGCCGAGGCACGAGACCGCAGCCCCGCCCGAGCCGTCGAGATAACGCTTGCCGGTCGAATCGATGATGTAACAGCCGTCTCCGCGCACCGCCACCGGCAGCGTGCCTTTGGTCGAACGTCCGAAAACATGGCCGGGCATGGCGTCTTCGATCCTTTTCTGGGGTCAAGGGTTCGCAAATTTAATTGCACTATAATTTCATTCGTGCAAACTATTTTGCATCAAGGGTGCCGACAGCGACAGACAGGCACCGCAACACAGGGAGCCGAAAGACATGAAAAGACTTCTCACCCTCGCCACCGCCGCGACCCTCGCGCTCGGGATCGGCACGGCGCAAGCCGACGATCTGGTGGTCGCCACCGACACCGCCTTCGTGCCCTTCGAGTTCAAGGAAGGCGACAAATACGTCGGCTTCGACATCGACCTCTGGGACGCCATCGCCCAGGAGATCGGCGTGACCTACGAACTGCGGCCGATGGATTTCGCCGGCATCATTCCCGCGCTGCAGACCGGGCAGGTCGATGTGGCACTGGCCGGGATCACCATCAAGCCCGAGCGTCAGGAAGTGATCGACTTCTCGGACGGCTATTATGACAGCGGCCTTCTGCTGATGGTGCCGGCCGACAGCGACATCACCGGTTATGCCGATCTCGCCGGCAAGACGCTTTCGGTGAAGACCGGCACCTCCTCGTCGGACTACGCCGAAGAGAACTTCAAGGACACCACCCTGCGCAAGTTCCCCAATATCGACAACGCCTATCTGGAACTGCGCACCGGCGGCGTGGATGCGGCGATGCACGACACGCCCAACGTGCTCTACTACATCGCCACCGCCGGCGACGGCGCGGTCAAGGCCGTGGGCGAGCAGATGATGGCGCATGAATACGGCATCGGCTTCCCCAAAGGCAGCGAATTGACCCCGAAGGTCAACGAGGCACTGGCGAAGCTGAAGGCCGATGGCCGCTACGACGCGATCTACGAGAAGTGGTTCGGCACCAAACCGGCCAACTGACCTTCTGAGCCCCGGCGGGGCGGCCGCGGCCGTCCCGTCCCCCTGTCCCGCGTCACGGAGGGCTTCCCTTGGAAGTTGACTGGTCCGTCATTCCGGGTTTCCTGCCGCAGCTTGCGGCGGGGGCCCGTGTCACCATCTTCATCGCCCTTGCCGGGCTGATCGGCGGCACCGTCCTCGGCCTGATCGCAGGGCTGATGCGCGCCTATGGCGGGCGGGTGCTGAACGCCATCGCCTTCGTCTATATCGAACTGATCCGCGGCACCCCGATCGTGGTCCAGGTGATGTTTCTCTATTTCGCGATGCCGATCCTCGTCGGCATCCGCATCGACCCGATGTCGGCCGCCGTTCTGGCCATCGTGGTCAATGCCGGCGCCTATATCGCCGAGATCGTGCGCGGCGCGTTCCTGTCGATCCCGCGCGGGCTGACCGAGGCGGGCCTCGCCATGGGCCTGCCGCAATGGAAGGTGCTGACCCATATCGTCGGGCCTTTGGCCTTCCGTCGGCTGATCCCGCCCCTGGGCAACCAGTTCATCGTCTCGCTCAAGGACACGTCCTTGTTCATCGTGATCGGGGTGGGCGAGCTGACCCGCACCGGGCAGGAGATCATGGCCTCGAACTTCCGCGCGGTCGAGATCTGGACCGCGGTGGCGGTGCTTTACCTGATCATGACCGGAACGCTGACCTTCGCGCTGCGGGTGATCGAAAAACGCATGAGGATCCTGTGAGCATCATCGAATTCCACAAGACCTCGAAGCATTTCGGCGATCTGAAAGTGCTGGACGAGGTGGATCTGGCCATCGAAGAGGGTGAGGTCGTCGTGCTGATCGGGCCTTCGGGCTCGGGGAAATCCACACTTCTGCGCTGCATCAACGGGCTGGAGCAGATCACCGGCGGCGACCTGATCGTCGACGGCATCTCCGTGCGCGCGGGCGGGCGCAAGCTGCGCCAGATCCGGCAGGAGGCCGGGATGGTGTTCCAGCAGTTCAACCTGTTCCCGCAGATGACCGCGCTGCAGAACGTGGCCTTCGGTCCGCGCAAGGTGCGCGGCCTGTCGCGCGCCGAGGCCCAGGCCCAGGCCCTGCAACTGCTGGAGAAGGTCGGGCTGAAAGAGCGCGCGCATCATGTGCCGTCGGCGCTGTCTGGCGGCCAGCAGCAGCGCGTCGCCATCGCCCGCGCGCTGGCGGTGCGGCCCAAGGTGATGCTGTTCGACGAGCCGACCTCGGCGCTGGACCCCGAGCTGAAGCAGGAGGTGCTGAACGTCATGCGCCAGCTTGCGCAGGAGGGGATGACCATGGTGGTCGTCACCCATGAGATGTCGTTCGCGCGCCAGGTCGGCTCGCGGCTGATCTTCATGGAACATGGCAAGATCTCGGTCGACGGCCACCCCGCCGAGGTGATCGCCAACCCGCCCAGCGACCGTCTGAGGGACTTTCTGCAACATGTCGAATGAAACCGTCACCCGCGGTCTGGGCTGGCTGAGGCTGGCGGGCAGCCCGCGCGACCTCGGCCTCGCGCTCGGGGAAGCTGGCCGCGAAGCGGTGGCGAAGCATCTGGCGGGGCATCCCTTGTGGCAGACGGTGACATCCCCCGCCCATGCCGCCCGCGTGGCGCGCATGGCCAGGGCCACCCGCGCCCGCTTCCCCTGGATATGGGCCGAGGTCGAGGGGCTGGCCGAAGGACTCGGCCTGCCCGTGGAACAGGTGTTTGCCTGGAACTGCCGCGGCGATCTGCTGGCCTCGGTGCCCGACGGCTGCACCACCGTCATGCTGCCCGGCCCCGAGCCGATGCTCGCCCATAACGAGGACGGGCTGCCGTTCTTCCGCGGATCGTGCTTCATCGCCGAGGGGCGGCCCGAGGGGCGGCCGGGCTTTCACGCCTTCTGTTATCCCGGCTCGATCCCCGGGCATACTTTCGCCTTCACCGCCGCCGGGCTGGCGCAGACGGTAAACAACCTGCGCCTGACCGGGGTCGAGCCGGAAATCCCGCGCATGGTGCTGGGCCGGGCGCTACTGGCGGCCGATACGCTCGACACCGCGTTGGATCTCTTGCGCGACGCGCCTTCGGGCGGGTTCCATTTCGCGCTGATGCAGCGTGGCGATCCGCGCATTCTCTCGGTCGAGTTCGGCGGCGGAGAGCATTCGGTGCAAGAGATCGGCGCGCCCACGGTCCATGCCAATCACGCCTTGCATCTGCCGGGCGGGATGGCGGCGCAGATCGTCACCGAGTCCTCGCGCGACCGTCAGGCGCGGGGCGATGCGCTCGCCGCCGCCGGGGTTGCGCCACTTGCGATCCTGCGCGATACAGTCGGGCCGGGCCTGCCGATCCGGCGCGATGCCGCGGACGATTCCGACGAAGAGAACACACTCGGCACGGCCGTCCTGCGTCTTTGCGCCACCGGCCTGCACTGGAGTATCCATGACCGCGCCACCGGAGACCCCGCCTACAGCGGCACCGCCTGAAACGCTGGCGGAGCTGCGCACCCTGGCGCGGGCGATCGCCCTGGGCAGAAGCGCCGTCACGCTTGGCGCCAAGGCGCGTGCCGCGCTGGACGGAGCGATCGGCATGAGCGGCGATCCGGCGGTGCTGTCGATCACCACCCTTGCCGAGCGACTTGCGGTCAATCCCTCGACCCTGACGCGGCTGGCGACTGCACTGGGCTATTCGGGTTTTCCGGCTTTTCAGCGGGTGCTGCTTTCGGCCTCGCTTGGCCTGACGGGCGAGTTCTATTCGCGTCAGGCCCGTGCCGCGCTTGGCACCGGCAGTTCGACCCGCGCCCGTGTGGCGCAGCTTTGCCGCGAGAACCAGGACAATATCGACCGTTTCGTCGAAGGTTTCGACGAGGCGGGGTTCGAGGCCCTGGCGGCGATGATCATGGCCGCGCCAAGGGTGGTCATCCACGGCATACGCCAGTTTCATTCGGTGGCCAGCTTTCTGGTCTACGGGCTCAGGATGATCCGCTCGGACGTGGCGCTGCTGGATGCCAATGGCCTCGGCATCGCCGAAGGGCTGGCGCTGATGGGCGAAGGCGGATTGCTGATCTCGACCAGTTGCGCCCCCTATTCCGTCCAGGTGGTCGAAGTCGCCGCCGAGGCCCGGCGTATCGGGATCGACACTGTTGCCATCACCGACCACGCCCATTCGCCGCTGGCGCAGGGCGCGTGCGCCACGCTGCTGGTCGGCCATGAGACAAGCTTTCTGTCGAACAGCATCGGCGCCTTCATCGTCGCGGTGGAATGTCTGATCAACGCCTGCGCCGCCGCCGACCCCGACACCTCACGCAAGGCGCTGCGCGAACGCGACAGGATGATCGAGAGACTCGGCATCGAAATCGGATGACACATCCCGCGCGGCAAATCCGCCAGATGGCACCGGCCATTCGCCCTTACATTTGAAACGCAACTGGTTGGTTTGGGATCCCCTGATTTGCACTTGCGGGTGCAAGTTGTCGATTCTGTTGATGTGGGAGCGGTTCTGGTTGTTTTCTGGTTGCGGGCGCGCGGTTCCAGAAATTCTTGCCTTTGCATCAGGGAGGCTGGTTGGACCGGGAAAGGCTTGGGCTGGACCGAACAACCCCCGTTTGAAGGGTGATCTGCGTCGTCAGACCCGGGGGATGGACTTCGGGAAGGGATAGGCGGCCTTGGAATGGGCCAGCCCCGCATCCAGCAGCGCGCCGAGGGTTCGGATCGTCACCGGCAGCGGGTCGATCACCGGAACGTCGTGGCCGAATCCGGCCAGGAACGTCCTGATCTTCTCACCCAGCCCAGTCCAGCCGGTGCATCCCAGCACCAGCACATCGGCCTTGCGGATATCGACCGCGGCCCGGGCCGCCTCCTGCAAGTGGCGCAGCGTTCCGGCCGGGTCGTTGCCGAAGTCGAGGACCGGAATCTCGATCACCTCGCAGCCGGCATAGCGCGACTCCAGCCCGAACTTGCGCACTTGGTCATCCACCAGCGGACGGGACCGGTCCAGCACGGTCAGGACACAGAATTTGCGCCCCAGCATGGCGGCCACCCCCATCGCGGTCTGCGCCGGGCCGAAGACCGGGATCGTCAGGATTTCGCGCATCACATCGACGCCGGGATCGCCCATGCAGTTGACCACCAGCCCCTCGACGCCCTCCTGCTGGGCGACCTGGCCGCAGCGCACCAGTTCCTCGACGCAGGCCACCTCTTCCCAGAGGCTTTCGATCGAAGCCGGACCGCGACGGATGCGGTCGAAGCTCAGCTCCAGACCCCCGCCGGACAGACCCTTCACGGCGGCGGGCATTTCGGTGGTGCCGGTGGTGGCGGAGAGGATGCGGATCCTGGGCATCAGGGCGTTCCCTCTCTTGCAGTGCGGGCGTGGACGCCGAAGGACAGCAACTCGCGCGTGTAGGGCTGCGCGGGGGCGTGGACGACCTGCTCTGTCGGGCCGAATTCGACGACATCGCCGCGCCGCATCACCAGCAGACTGTCGGCGACATGGGCGACGACCTTCAGGTTGTGGGTGACGAACAGCATCGACAGGTCGTGCCGTTCCTTCAGGTCCGACAGCAGGTTCAGGATCTGCGCCTGCACCGAGACATCCAGCGCCGAGGTCGGCTCGTCCAGCACCAGAAGCCGCGGCTCCAGTGCCAGCGCCCGGGCGATGGCGACGCGCTGTGCCTGCCCGCCCGACAGTTCCCGCGCGCGGCGGTCGAGGAAGGCCGCGGGCAGGCCGCAGTCCGACAGCAGCGCGGCGATCCGGTCGCGCATCTGCGGGCCGGGGCGACGGCCCGCGGCCAGCATCGGCTCGGCGAGGATTTCCGTGACCGTCAGCCGCGGGCTGAGCGACAGGAACGGGTTCTGCGACACCACGCCGATCCGCTGCCGCGCCTGCCGCAACTCCCTGCCCCGCAGGGCAAGCCAGTCCTGTCCGTCCAGCCTGATCGAGCCGCCTTCGACCGGCAGAAGCCGCAGGATGGCGCGCAGGAGGCTGGTCTTGCCCGAGCCGCTTTCGCCGACGATCCCCAGCGTGGCGCCGCGGTCCAGCCGGAAGCTGGCGCCGTTGACGGCAGGTCTCGGGCGCGGTGCGAACAGGCCCGCGCGATAGCGGATCAGCAGGTCCTTCACTTCGAGGATGGGGGCATCGGTCATGCCGCGCCTCCGGGTTCCGGGTCGAGGAAGTTGCCCTCCACCACCGCCAGCCGCGCGCCCCGCGGCGCGGCATCGGGCAGCGCCGCCAGCAGCGCGCGGGTATAGGGATGGGCCGGGCGTTGCAGCACTTCCTCCACCGGCCCGGTCTCGACCGAACGGCCGGCATAGAGGACGGTCACGCGGTCGCAGATCTCGGCGATGACATCCATGTCATGGGTGATCATCAGCACGGTCAGGTTCCGCTCGGCCGCCAGCTTGCGCAGAAGCGCCAGCACCTGCATGGCAACCGAGACGTCCAGCGCCGTCGTCGGCTCGTCGGCGATCAGGAAATCCGCGCCGGTCGCCAGCGCCTGGGCGATGACCACGCGCTGCTGCATCCCGCCCGACAATTGGTGCGGATAGCTGCGCAGCACCTTTTCCGGGTCGGGCAGGCCGGTCGCGGCAAGCAGGGCCGCCGCCTCGGCCCGGCGGGCGCGGCGCGGCAGGCCGCCATGGGTGCGCAGCACATCGTCCATCTGCCGCCGGATGCTCAGCACCGGGTTCAGCGCCGCCGCCGGGTCCTGCGAGACCATGCCGATCCGGCGTCCGCGCAACTGGCCGGCCTGCTGGCGCAGGTCCAGTCCGTCGAAGTGGAAACGCTCGGCCCCGATGCGGGCGCCTTTCGGCACCAGTCCCAGCATCGCCATGCCGGTCATGGTCTTGCCACTGCCGGATTCGCCGATGACGCCATGGATGCCGCCACGCCCGATCTCAAGGTCCACGGCGCGCACGGCATGGACATCGCCTTCCGGCGTGGGGATGGTGACGGAAAGGCCGCGGATCTCAAGCAGGGGCACGGGCGGCCCCCTTCCTGCGGTCGCGCAGCGCATCGCCCAGCACGCTGAACGCCAGCGCGACGATGAAGATGGTGACGCCCGGCATCGCCGAATACCACCAGCGGTCGGGAAAGAACTTGCGGCCCGCATCGACCATCTGGCCCCAGTCGGCGGTGGGCGGCAGCACGCCGAGGCCCAGGAACGACAGCGCCGCGGCGGTCAGAAGCGCCGGGCCCACGTCCAGCGCCGCCTGCACCGTCAGCGGCCGGGCGGTGGCGGGCAGGATATGGCGCAGGATGATCCGCGGATGCGAGACGCCCGCCAGTTGCGCCGCCTCGACATAGGGCTGGCCGCGCAGGACCAACCCCTCGGCCCGGGCCAGCCGCGCATACCAGGGCCACCATGTCACCGAGACCGCGATGATGCTGTTCAGGAAGCCCGGCCCCAGGGCCGCCGCCATCAGCACCGCCAGCAGAAGCGCCGGAAAGGCAAGGAAGACATCGGTCACCCGCATCAGCGCCTCGTCGATCCAGCCGCCGAAATAGCCCGCGGCCAGTCCCACCGGCAGGCCGATCAGCAGCGAGAAGGCCACGATCAGGATCCCGTTCGACAGCGATATCCTCGTGGCATAGATCAGGCGGCTGAGGATGTCGCGGCCAAGGTGATCGGTCCCCAGCCAGTAGTCGGCCGAGGGCCCCGACAGCTTGGCCGCCACGTTCGGCGCCCCCGCCCCCTGCGCCGGATAGGGCGCGATCCAGGGGGCGAAGATGCCCACGGCGACGAAGCCCAGGATGCAGGCAAGCGCGATGGTGCCGGGCCAGCCGAGGCGATGGATCAGCCGCTTCATGTCAGCGCCACCCGCGGGTCGACCAGCGCCTGCGCGATGTCGATGATCAGGTTCATGATCACATAGCAGATCGTCACCACCATGGTGACGGCGGCGATGACGGGAAAGTCCTTGGCCAGGATCGCCTCGGAGACATAGCGGCCAAGGCCGGGCCAGGCGAAGATGATCTCGACCAGCACCGCGCCGGTCAGCGCATAGGCGAAGGACAGGCCGATCACCGTCAGCGCCGGCCCCATGGCATTGGGCAGCGCATGGCCGAAGAGGATGCGCCCCGAAGGCAGGCCCAGCGCGCGGGCGGCGGCGATGTGGCGGCGCTCCAGGATCTCGATCATGGCAGACCGCGTCAGCCGCATTGCCACCCCGGCGGGATAGGAGGCCAGCGTCAGTGCCGGCAGGATCAGATGCCGAACCGCATCGCCGAAGGCATCGAGGCGCCAGGCCAGCAGGCTGTCGAGCAGGAGGAAGCCCGTGACCGGCGCCACTGGCGCCGCGATGGCGATCTCGCGCGAGATGCGGCCCGACAGCGGCATGATCCCCAGCCATTGCGCGAAGACCAGTTGCAGCAGCATGGCCAGGAAGAAGGTCGGCATGGCGACCGAGGCGATGGCGCCCAGGCTGCCCAGCCGGTCCGGCCACCGCCCCTGCCGCGCCGCCGCCATCACGCCGAGCGGCACCCCGAACAGCAGCGCCATCCCGGTCGAGAAGACCGCAAGCTCCAGCGTGGCGGGCAGATAGGCCTTCAGATCCTCGGCGATCAACCGCCGCGACTTATAGGAAACGCCGAAATCGCCCGACGCCATCGCCTTGGCGAAGGTCACGAAACGGGCGGGAAGCGGCGCGTCGAGGTTCAGGTCCTGACGCGCCTTGTCGATCTGCTCGGCCGTGGGGCGGGGGCCCGCGTAAAGGGCCGCGGGATCGGAAGGAACCACCTGCGCCACGGTGAAGACCAGGAAGGTCACGCCCACCACCACGAAGGCGGAAAGCACCATGCGGCGCAGGATGTAGCGGATGATGTCCATCCCTGCCCCCTTCGGGATGCGCTAGCGGCTCATGTCGTTGACGAAGGTGACATGGCCGTAGGCGGGGTTGTCGGCATAGCCCTTGATGTCGGACCGGATGATATGGACGTTCGGCCGGTCCAGCATGAAGACCGCCGCCGCATCGTCAATCACCAGCCGCTGCGCGTCGATGAACATCTGCTCGGCGCGGGGGCGGTCCACCCCCGAAAGCCGCGCGGCCTCGTCTATCATCGCATCGAACTCGGGGTTGGAATAGTAGCCGAGGTTGAAGAGCGGCTCGTCCTCGCTGTGGAACAGGTTGAACAGATAGTCGTAGGGCGTGACGAAAGTCGGCCACCAGAACATGACGAAGATGTCCTGTGCGGTTTCCGGGCTGGACTTGGCCATCTGCCACTGCGCCTCCCAGGCCATCGGCTGCAGGGTCAGCGTCACGCCGATCGTTTCGAGATTGGCCTTCCACAGTTCCCCGGCGATGGCCGACAGCGATTGCGAGGTGGAATAGGTCATCACCAGTTCCAGCCCCTCCACGCCCTCTTCGGCCAGCAGGGCCGCGGCGGCCTCCAGGTCGGTCTGCGGGATCGGCGCCTCGGCATCATGGCCCCAGATGCCCGCAGGCACGACACCCTTGGCCCGGGTGCCCAGATCGGCGGTGCCGGCCATGATCACGTCGTCATAGGGGAAGGCCATCGAAAGGGCCTGCCGCACCTTCGGCCGGTCCAGCGGCGCGCGGCGGGTGTTGTAAAGGCCGAACAGCGTCTCGAACGAGGGGTTCACCACCACCCGCAGGTCGGGGTTGGCCTGCAGAAGCTCAAGGTTCTCGAAGGGGATGGAATAGGTCCAGTCGGCCTGTCCGCTTTCGATCATGTTCTGGATCAGCGTCGTGTCCTCGACGATCTCGAAGGAGATGGTCTGGAAGGCGCCCTCGGGCACGGGGCCCCAGTAGTCGGCCACCCGCTCCAGCACGGCGCGCTGGCCGGGTTCGTAGCGCGTGATGCGGAAGGGGCCGGTTCCGGCGTCGTTGCCGGCGTTGAACCAGGCATTGTCCTGCTCCAGCGACGAAGGCGCCTGGATCCATGCCGCGAAGCCGGCCGAGGCGATCAGGTCCAGCGGCTGCGGCTCGGACAGGACGAAGACCACCTTCAGCGGCTCGGGCGTCTCGATCGAGGCGACGGGCGCCCAGATGAAGGCAGCGCCGCCGCCGATGGTCCGCGTGCGCTCGATCGAGCCCTTGACGGCTTCCGAGGTCAGCGGGCTGCCGTCATGGAACTTCACCCCGTCGCGCAGCGTGAAGGTCCAGGTCAGGCCATCCTCGGAAACCTCCCAGCTTTCGGCCAGCAGCGGCTCGATCCGGGCCTCTTCCGTTTCGCTGCCGGGGATGTAGCGGGTCAGCCCCTCGTAGACATTGGCCAGCACCGCCCCGTCGTTCGAGAACGAGGTGGCGGGGTCGAGGTCGGGGAAGCTGGTCGGATAGGCCAGGGTGAAGATGCCGCTGCCCTGCGCCATGGCAAGGTTCCAGTGCGAAGCGGCGGCGGTCGCCAGCGCGGTCAGCGCTGAGGTCTTCAGAAAGTCGCGGCGTTTCATGGCATCCTCCCTGGGATATGATCCGGAATGTCCTGTTTCGTCCTGTCAGCCTGCTTGATCGTATCGGGGCACGGCGGGCGCATCGGCCGAGACGCCCGTGGGAATGAAATCGAAATCGTAGCCGAAGGCGCGTGGCCCCACCGAGGCCAGCGCGATCTCGCTGCGCAGCAGCACCGGCGCGGGCACCGACAGGATGTCGATGCGCAGCCCGTAGCGCAGTTCCTCGGTGCCGATGGCGCGGCCGGTCTCGGAATCGACGATGCAGATCAGGTCGGGCACCATGGTCAGCGGCACCTCGCCCTCGCGCGCGATCAGGTATTCGTTCTGGATGTCCACGGTCAGCACCCGGCCCTGGTCGGCGTCCAGCCCGGCCACGGTCAGCCTGCCGCGGGTGAAGCCCGCCATGACGCGGCGGCCGATGTCGGTGACCTTGCCGCGCATCAGCCGGATGCCGCCCGAGGTCTTCAGGATCGCCTCGACCGGATCGGCCTTGGCCGCCCGCGCCTCCAGCACCGCATTGCCCAGCGTCCAGGCCTGGCTGGTGGTATGCGGGATGCCGAAGCGGCGGACGAAATCGCCCGACATCGGCGCGGTGGTCATCAGCGCGGTGCAGCCCATGGCGATGGTCCCGGCGCGCAGCAACTTTTCCAGCATCTTCGGCGAGGTCGCCTCGGTCACGATCAGCACGTTGCCGTCGGCATCGGCCAGCGCGGCGGGCTTCACGTCCTGGCCATGGATGAAGAACGAGGTCATCTGCACTTCGGGGAAGGCACGGCCCATGCCGTCGGCGTCCACCACCGGCAGGTCGGCCATCGCCGCCGTCAGCATCGGCGCGATGCCGTTGCCGCCGCCGACCTCGTCGCCCAGCAGGGCATCGACCGGGCGGGCCAGATGCTGCTCGACCGCCTTCAGAAGGCGCACGCCCTCGCCGCCCTCGGCTATCTTCTCGATGCCCACGGTGGGCGCGCCGATGCCGCCGATGCCAAGGATCTGCGCATCGGGCGCCATGTCGCCGGGGCGCACCATGCGGATGCGCCTGCCCTCGCGCAGCAGCGCCTTGGCCCGCAGCGAACCGTGATAGGTGCTGCCGCCGCCGCCGGTGCCCAGGATGCCGCAGCCGATGGCGATGCGGTCGATGTCGTCCTCGGTCAGGGTCCAGTATTTCATGCCCGCAGCTCCCCGATGACTTTGGCCGCGATACGGATGGCATTGCCGGGCAGATAGGCCAGCGGCGTCTCTTCCACCTCGGCCAGGGTGATCGTGGCCTCGTCCGCGCCGGCCTCGACCGCGCGCGCCCGCGCCTCGGCCACCACGCCCTCCAGCGCCTTCTCGCGGCTGCTGCCTTCCAGCGAGACCACGCTGTCCACCTCGCCCGAGACCTGCGCGATTGCCGCCCCGATGGCATTGGCCGAGCCGAAATGGTCTGGCTTGAGCGAGGTCGAGGTTCCCTCCAGCAACCCCTCGACCAGCACCGAGCCGCCGCCGACCAGGATGGCCGGGATCGGATCGGCGCTTGGCTTCATGCGGTCCAGCACCGCCTCGATGCTGGCCTTCATCTGCGCCAGCGCGGTGCGGGCCAGATCGGGCGTGACCTGCGACAGCCGGCTGCGGTCGCCCAGATCGGCCAGCCCGGCCGCCACCGCAATGTCGGTCGCGGTCAGGGTGTCGCCGCCGAAGCACAGAGCCTTTTCCGGCAGACGGAAACCCACGGAATCCGGGCCAATGGTCAGGCTTTCGCCCGGCCGGACGATGCTGCCGCCCCCCAGCCCGAAGGAATAGACATCCGGCACGCGGAAATTCGTCAGCACGCCGCCGATGGTGGCGCCTTCGCTGCGGGTGCGGGGGAAGCCCCCGACCAGCATGCCCACGTCGGTCGTCGTCCCGCCGATGTCGATCACCGCCGCGTCGGACAGCCCGGTCAGGAAGGCCGCCCCGCGCATCGAGTTGGTCGGACCCGAGGCCATGGTGAAGACCGGATAGCGTTCGGCGAAATCGGCGGTCATCAGCGTGCCGTCGTTCTGCGTCAGGTAAAGCGGGCAATCCAGCCCCAGGGCGGCGAAGGCGGCGCGGAAGGCATCCACCGTCTCGCGCCCCAGCCGGTGCAGGCTGGCGTTCAGGATCGTCGCATTCTCACGCGGCAGGAGGCCGGTGCGGCCGACGCGGTGCGACAGGCTGATCGAGGCGCCGGGCATCTCCTCCGCCACGATCTCCGCCGCCTCGTTCTCCATCCGCGGATCGACCAGTGCGAAGACCGAGCAGATGGCGATGGCGCCGACGCCCCTCGCCTGCCAGTCGCGGCAGGCGGCGCGGATCGCCTCGCCGTCCAGCGGCGCGATCTCGGACCCGTCGTAGTTCACCCCGCCGCCGACCAGCACCGCCCCGCCGTCGACGATGCCGCGCAACCTGTCGGGCCAGTCGATCATCGGCGGCAGCGAGCGGGTGGCCGAACCGCAGAGCCGCAACGCGCCGACCTTTTCAAGATGCCGCCCCTCGACCGCGGCATTCAGGAAATGCGTGGTGCCGATCATCACCCCGTCCACCGCCGCGGCCTTCTCGCCCGCCGCATCCAGCACCGCGCGGATCGCCGCGCCGACGCCCGAGGTCACATCCGCCGTGGTCGAGGATTTCACCGTCGCCAGCACCTCGGTCCCGCGCAGAAGCGCGGCATCGGTATTGGTTCCGCCCACATCCACCCCGATGCGCAGCATTCGCTATCCCTTCTTCCTGCCGGCAGGGTCCGACCCGCGGCTGAGCGCGGTCGTCCTGGTGCCGAACACCTTGTAGAGCCGCAGCACGATCGAGCTGCTGACGCGCAGGACACCGGGCAGCCGGCCCAGTTCCTGATCGACGAATTCCAGCACCGCCGCATGGTCCTCGGCGAAAAGCGAGGCGCTGAGGGCGGAATTGCCGCTGATCGCGGCGAGGTAGCCGATCTCGTCATATTCGGCGAGGATGATGGCCACCTCGTCCAGCCGCCCCGGTTCCACCTCGATGATCAGTTCGACCTGCACGTCGCGGCCCAGGGCGACCGGGTCGGGAATGGCGCCGATCACGATCATCTTGGCCTGCAGCAGCCCCGCGATCCGGTTGCGGATCGTGCGTTCCGAAACCGTGCCGATCCGGCCGGCAATCTCGGCCGCGGACAGGCGCCCGTCCTCGGTCAGATAGCCGATGATCTGCCGGTCGAGGTCGTCGATGATGTAGCGCTGTGACATGAGAGGTGCCGTTTCCGTATACAGTAGGTGATCTTTTTTCCGATTCGGAATTTAGTCAAGCAAGAATTGTCGAATCGGCCACACCAGACCGCAATTCGCTGCCTGTCTACGAGCGGATCTGGACGACCCGGCAGGGAACCAGCGGGCTGGGTATGGAACCTCAACGCCCCCTTCAAACTGATGCTCGGCGGCCTCTTCGGAGATCCTGATGCTCTCGGCATCGGCCCATCGCGTTTTGGACGCGCCTAGGAAGCCGGGAAAAGCGAGGCGCTTTCTTCCGGAAAGGACAGGCTGACGCGGCTGCCGGGCGCCAGGCCAAGCGCATCGCGCTGCGCCCGGCTGATTTCGGCGCGAAGCGCGGTTTCCAGACTGTCCGCGAAGACCGTCGCCCTGAACTGCCCGCCCCGGAACTCCACCATCTGCACGGTTCCCTCCATTCCATCGACCCCGGCGGGGGACAGCACCAGATCGGAGGGGCGGATGCAGAGGACCACGCGGTCGCCGGGAACGGCAGAACCGGACCGGCCGACGGCAAGCTCCGCCCGCCCGATGCGTACGCCGCCGTCAGGCAGGACGAGACCGTCCAGCACATTGGTGTCGCCCAGGAACTCCGCAACGAAACGGTTGGCGGGACGGGCGTAGATCTCTTCCGGCCGACCGACCTGCTCGATGGCGCCGCGGTTCATCACGACGATGCGATCGGCAACCGCGATCGCTTCTTCCTGGTCGTGGGTCACCATGATCGTCGTCACGCCCAACCGGATCTGCAGGTCGCGAAGCTGGTCGCGGAGGTAGAGCCGCACCTGGGCGTCCAGCGCGCTCAGCGGCTCGTCCAGCAGGAGAAGCCCCGGCGAGGGCGCAAGCGCACGGGCTAACGCGACACGCTGCTGCTGGCCGCCGGAAAGCGCGGCTGGATACTTGTGGGCATGGTCGCCGAGGCCAACGAGATCAACCAACTCCTGCACCCTCCGGCGGCGCTCGGTCTTTGCCAGCCGGGCAAGGCCATAGCCGATGTTGTCGCTGGCCGTCAGGTTCGGGAAGAGGGCGTAGGACTGGAACACGATGCCGAAGTCCCGCGCCACCACCGGCAGAGCCGAGATGTCCCGGCCGTTCTGGAAGATGCTGCCGCCATCCTGCCGGTCAAGCCCGGCTATGGCCCGCAAGAGCGTGGTCTTGCCGCAGCCGGATGGGCCGAGGAAGCAGACGAACTCTCCCGCCTCCACGTCGAGGTCGATGTCGCGCAATGCCCTGAAGGTGCCGAAGGATTTGGTGAGGTTGCGGATTTCCAGCGCCTTCGCGCCTGCCCCGTGGTTAGCCAGAGACGGCATGGCGTTCTCCTTCCATACGGCCGCAGGCCAGAAGCTCGAGCGTTTCCGGCAGCCGCGCCGGATTGCCCAGCATGACGAAGCGGTCACCCGAGGCAGTGGTCAGCGGGGCGCCGGACCAGTCGCGCATGACGCCGCCGGCCCCCTCGACCACCGGCACGGCGGCGAGGTAGTCGACGATGCCATAGCGCGCGGCGATCATGATGTCGGCATGACCGCTGGCGACCAGGCCATAGCCCTGGGTGCCGGCATCATAGATGGTGAACTTCGCCGCATCCGCCACCGCCCGGAACGGCGCGGCGGCATCGCCGCCGAGATAGTCCGGCGAGGTGGCAAGCAGGATGGCGTCCGAAAGCGCGGGGCACGCGCGCGTGCGGGCTTCCACGCCGTTCAGCGTGGTGGCATGGCCCGACGCCCCCAGCCAGCGTTCGCCCATGACCGGAATGTCTACTACGCCCATGACCGGCACGCCATCGACCGCCAGCGCGATCAGTGTGCCGAAGACCGGCCGCCCCGCGATGAAGGAGCGGGTGCCGTCGATCGGGTCGATGACCCAGACATGGCTTGCCGACGCATCCTGTGCCGGATGCTCTTCGCCGATCAGGCCATGGCCGGGGTAGCGCTCGGCGATCATGCGGCGGATCAGGCTTTCGACCTCAAGGTCGGTCGGCGTGACGGGGGTATCGTCCGGCTTCATCTCGATCTCGCCGCGCGCGCGGAAGCGGGCGCGGATCAGCGACCGGCTGGCATCGGTCAGCTCTTTGGCAAACTGCAGGAACTCGGCCGGAGTGGTGTAGGAGGCGGGCATTCTCATGGGAAACCTTGATGCTGCGAGGAGGGATCGGGTGGCTCAAGCGCTGCCGCCCCGCCAGCCCTGGGTGCGCCGCAGAAGTCCGCGGGAGGCGAGCCATTGCAGCGCGACCACGGCGGCGGAGGTGGCGACGATCAGCACGCTCATCGCCGCGGCGGGGCCGAGCATGGCGTTGTCGTTCAGCAGGACGACGCTGACCGTGGCAACCTTGGTATTGGCGGAATAAAGGAAGACCAGCGCCGAGATCGTCGTCATGGCGTTCATGAAAAAGTAGCTGGCGATCCGCAGGATCGTCGGCAGGCAGACCGGCAGGATGACGCGCAGGAAGGTGACCGGCTGCGGCACCTTCAGCGACTGGCCGACCGCCTCAAGCCCCGGGTCGACCTGCTTCAGCGCGGTCAGCGCCGTGAGGTGGGGGACGGTGTAGAGGTGGACCACCGTGCTCAGCACCAGGATCGCCATGGTACCGTAGATGCCGCCCAGAGGATTGCCGGGACTGTTGAAGAAGAAGATGTAGGACAGGCCCAGCACCATGCCGGGCATCGCCAGCGGCACGATGCAGAGGAAATGGATCAACCCGCGCAGGCCGTCTGCCCCCTTGGTCCGCTCCAGCACATAGGCCCCGCAGAAGGTGATCGCCGTACCGGCAAGCGCGGTGGCGGAGGCGAGTTTCAGGCTGTTGAGATAGGCACCCCAGCCGCTCGGCTCGTATTCCGCGAAACGGTAGTTGCCCAGCGAGAAGGCCAGGTTGTAGGGCCAGAACCTGAACAGCGAGCCGCAGACCGCCATCACCAGGATGGCAAGGATGGCAAGGGCGACAAGACCGCAGAAGGCCAGGCAGGCGGTATCGCGCGGGCCGTGCGGCTCGGGGACATGCACGACGGCGCGACTGCCCAGGCCCTCGTCCCGGCTGCGCTGGATGATATGGGTGGCCAGGAAGGCGAGCGCGGCCGGAATGAACAGCAGAATGCCGACGACCGCGCCCATCTGGAAATCGAAGCCGCCGATCACCTTCTGGTAGAGGTCGGTCGCCAGCACGGGGTATGAGCCACCCACCACCATCGGCACGCCGAAATCGGTGAAGACCTTGGTGAATGTGGCGAAGAAGGCCGCGCCCAGGCCGAAGCGCATGGCCGGAAAGGTGACGGTCCAGAAGCGGCGCAGCGGACCGGCACCAAGGGCGGTCGATGCCTCATAGAGCCGCCGGTCGATGGTGGACAGCGCAGTGGAGATGATCATCAGAGCGATGGGAAAGGTGAAGAACACCTCGCCGATGACGATGCCGATCGGCCCGTAGAGGCTGTGGCCCATCAGCGCGGATTTCAGGAAACCCTGGTTGCCGAAAAGGTAGATCAGCGCGATGCCGGGCAGCAAAGAGGGGGTCAGCAGCGGCACCAGCGCGATGCCGCGGAACAGTGCCCGTCCCCGCATCCGCGAATGGGTCAGCGCAAAGGCGTAGAGGCTGGCCAGCAACAGCGTCAGGCAGGTCGAGACGAAGGCGATGCGGAGGCTGTTCCAGAAGACGACGGACACGCCGGGCTCGGCGAAGTAGCGCTGGAAGTTGGCAAGGCCGACGAAATTGCCCCCTGCATCCTGCAGGCCCTTTGCGAGCAGCGTGCCGACCGGCAAGAGGATCGCCACAGTCAGGAACAGGGCAAGCGCGGCGAGGCACAGCGTTTCCGGCAGATGGCGCGGGGCGGAGCGGGGCTTCCGGCCGGCCGGTCCGGGCGCGAATGGGGAAAGGCTGTTCATCGGTCCGTTCTCCGGGGATCGGCGGAAGGACGGGGCAAGGCGCGCTGCACGATGCCCGGCTGCGGGCGGCTCGCTGTCCGGCAGCCGAGCCGCCGGACAGGGGACCAGGCTTCACCCCTACTTCGGCTCGTCCTTGGCGCCGTAGCGCTTCTGCCATTCTGCAAGGATGCGGTCGCGGTTCTCGGCAACCCAGTAGAAGTCCATCTCCACCAGTGCCGCCTCTTCGCCCTCGGGATAGTTCGGCACCGGGTTGGACACGCCCTTGCGGGCAACCAGCGCGTAATATTTGTTGTGGATTTCGTTGGCTTCCTGGCTGGCGGCGAAATCGGCCAACTTCTTCGCGGCCTCAAGGTTATGTGCACCGGCGAGGATGGCGACACCCTCCACTTCCGAGCCGACGCCTTCGCTGGGGATGACCACGCTGAGCGGCGCGCCGTCGTTGATCGCCTTCACGCCCGGCGCGGCATAGGCGATGCCGATCACCGCCTCGCCGGTCGCGGCCATCCGGCAGGGCTTGCTGCCTGAATGGACGTATTGCGCGATGTTCTCGTGCAGCGCATCCATATAGGTCCAGGCTTCCTCCTCGCCGAAGAGCCTGATCCATCCGGCAATCGCCAGAAGGCCGGTGGCCGAGGAATTAGGGTTCGGCATGACGATCATGCCATTGTATTCGGGCTTGACCAGATCCTGCCAGCTTGTCGGCACGGCAACGTCCTTCGCCTCACCTTCCGCCGTGTTGAAGCACAGCGCCGAGGCCCAGGCATCGGTGCCGACCCAGTTCGGCGGGTCGCTGCGCGTGTCGCGGAAGCGGTCCTTGATCTCGGAAAGCTCGGCCGGCGCATAGGGCATCAGCATTCCCTGCTGCTCCAGCATGACCAGGCCGGGCACCGAGGCGCCGAGCAGCACGTCGGCGCGGGGATTGGCCTTTTCCGCCAGCAGGCGGGCGATCACCGGCCCGTTGGAATCGATGAGTTGGTTGATCGTGATCTCGGGATGTTTCGCCTGAAACGCCGCGATCAGCTCGGCGAAATGCTCTTTGGCAAGCGCGCTGTAGACGGTGAGCTCCTCGGCGCGGACGGGGAAAGAGACTGCCGCAAGGCCCCCGGCAAGGACGGCGGCGCGGGCCAGCGCATTCAGACGGGACGAAGGCTTGAATGAAAGCATTTCCGATTCTCCCTTGTTGGTTGCAACCAGTATTGAAAGGGGTCTTCATAACATCAAATATCATTAATTTCGAAACCCATGCCTAGAAGCTATACCAAGGAGGGAGCCATGAAACCGAAAGCCGCCCTGCCCGCGATCAGTCTCCGGCAGGTGGAGGCCTTCAAGGCCATCGTCGACGGCGGTTCGGTGACGGCGGCGGCGAACCTGCTGCACGTCTCGCAGCCAAGCCTCAGCCGGCTTCTGAAGACGCTGGAAGGAAATCTCGGCTTTTTGCTGTTCGAGCGGCGCAATGGGCGGCTGGTGGCGACCCCCGAGGCACTGCTGCTCTATGAGGAGGTGCAGAAATATTTCCGCAGTCTCCAGACGCTTGCCCAGACCGCCGTCGACATCCGCAACCTTTCGCGCGGACATTTGCGCCTTGCCGCCTTCGCCGCCCTTTCGATCGCAGTGATGCCGGGCGCGATAAAGCGCTTCTGCCAGATCAATCCCGACATGCGTATCTCCGCCACCACGGGCCAGTCGCGCCAAGTCGTCGATCTTGTCGCCGCCCGTTTCGCCGATCTCGGCATCGCCGACCCGATGGCAGTGTCGGACTCGGTGCGGATCGAGAAACGCTGGCGGTTTCCCTGCGTCTGCGTCGTGCCGAAGGCGCATCCGCTTGCGGAATACCGGTGCATCGGCATGGAGGATCTGCGCAATGAGACGATCATCGGTCTCGGCCGCGAGTTTCTGTCGCGCTACCGTCAGGGTGCGGCCCTTTACGATAACCTCGCATCGCGGATGTATATCCAGGTGCAGCAATCCATTTCCGCTTGCGCCCTGGTCGCGGAAAATGCCGGCATCGCCATCGTGGACCCTTTCACCGCCCGGACATGGCAGCCGATGGGTCTTGCCATCAAACCGCTTGCCATCGACATTCCCTTCGAGATCTGCGTGGTCGCCTCACCCGAGATCCCGCTCTCCATCGCCGCACGGCAATTCCTCTCGCTCTTCGAGGAGGAATTGTCGGATTCTCAGGGCCAGTGGCCCACTGGTCGGTAAAATCACGGCGAGGGGACAGAAATCAGGCAGCAGAAACTGGCGCTGAACTGCGCATGGCATCATGCGTCTGGTGGAACTGCGCGGGGCGGGCGTGACCGCTGCCACCGTAAGACTACTGCGACGATCAGCAGGGCACACGTCGCCCTGTCGACCGACATCGGCTTTGGCGACACGACGGAGCCCGGAGCCGAAATCCTGGACTATCCCTCGATGCTGGAATTTCCCGCGCCCCGGCTGCGGGCCTACCTGGCGAACGGGCCGGAAATGGTCCGGTTCCTGCAGAACGAAACCGGGTGCAGTTCCTGGCGGATCATGCCTTTGCCGACTACGTTCCCGATGATCCCGGGGCATCGAAGGGCAGACGCTCCCCCGTCGCGGCTCCATTCGACGGCAGGATGCTTGGCGATCGCTTGAAGGACCTGCGCGCCCCGTTGAAACAGCAGACGTTTCCGGGAATGCTGGTCGGCTCGAGGCCGAACCTTGCCTGGCACCGCTTGCCACCCCGCCCTTCTATGCGGTCCGGGTTCATGCCAGCGATTTCGGCCCTTTCATAGAGCTGCGGACCAATTCAGACGCGCAGGTCCTGGATGCTCAGGACCGTCCCATCCCACGCCTGTTCGCCGCTGGAAACGATGCCGCGAATGTTTTCTCGGGCACTTGCCTGGGTGGCGAAGCAACAATTGGCCCGGCAATGGTTTTCGGATATATTGCGGGAAAGTCGCTCCCAGGAAATGAACTCACAGAGCCTTGAGAAACACAGGTTTGTTCATCGGATAATGGCGTTTAGGGGGCATCAAAGCTCGCCGTCGAGCAAGGGTGTCAGCTGAAATTCCTTTATGAATTCCTTCGCCGCGGCGGAAGGCGGTCGAAGCACAGGAAATGTTGCAACGAGCGTTCTGTTGATCGATGGCTCGACCAGGCGCAGGCTGCGCATACCCTCGCGCAAATCCGTTTCGCGAATAGATGAAGCGGGAATGATCGTGGCACGACCAGAGCCTCGAACCAGCGCAAATACAGTCGAAAGAGAATCGATTTCCATTTCTGGTGCTATAGTGAGTTTGGCTTTCCTGAATTCCGTCTCGATAAGAATACGAATAAGGTTCTTTGCCGAAGGAAGGATCAAACTCATTCCCACCAGACTTTGCCCGGTGATCTCGTCCCCTGGAATATCCGACTCAGGCCCGACCAAGACTCGCATCTCTTCGGTCAAAATCGGATCGGAATGCAGCCGGGGATCGCTCTCCGAAGCGCCAAGAATCGCAAGATCCAGCCCACCGTTCAGCAGCCAATCGACGAGATGGACGCTGTATCCCTCCGAGACGGAAAGCTGAACGTCCGGATGTTTTCTTTGAAAATGCGCAAGAATATCCACCAGTATGCCACGCGCAATAGACGGCGGAACCCCCACCGAGAGAGCACCGGATACCTTGCCCGGCTGGCTGCGCAACCGTCGTCTTATTTCGGCAGCTCCTTCAAGAACCTCAAGACAAAGCGGATAGATTTCAGCCGCCTTTTCATTCGGCAAGACACCCCCTGAGGTCCGCTCAAATAAAACGGTACTGCACTCCTCTTCAATCCGACGGATCTGCATGGAAACGGCCGGCTGAACCACATGGAGGCGTTTTGCAGCCTTGGTAATGCTCTTTTCTTCGTAGAGAGCCACGAAGTACTGTATCTGACGGAAGTCCATTATTTCCTGCCGGCGGGCATTTCGAGCCCGACCTTTCGCGATGCCCTGCAGCAAGCCTCGCAAGGCGTTGCAATTGTGCCCGTCTGCCCGATGTGTGTCATCATGTGCGGCATCATAGAGAAAACCATGTCTGTCGCAACGACTTTGCGGGTGTGCGACTTCTGTTCGCAGGGTGGCCGGTCGGCTTCACTCGGGTTTATGCACCGCATCAGAAGACTTTATTGGCCATCCGGCAGTGAATCTTTCAGAGTCGAAACGACCTGAAGCTCAAATGGTCGAACCTGGCATGGCGCGAAAAATACGGATTCTCATGGCCAAGGTCGGCCTTGACGGTCATGACGTGGGCGCGCGGGTGGTCGCGCGGGGCCTTCTCGAAGCCGGCATGGAGGTCATCTACACCGGGATACGCCGCACGCCTGAGCAGATTGCCCGCATTGCCATGGAAGAAGATGTGGATGTCGTCGGCATCAGCATTCTGTCCGGCGCACATATGGCGCTCGTTCCGAAGGTTCGATCGTTGCTGGACCCGTCTGTTCTGATGGTCGTCGGTGGAGTCATTCCTCAGGAGGATATTCCCGAACTCGAAGGTATCGGTGTTTCGCGTGTATTTCTTTCCGGCACCAGTGTCGGTGAAATCGCGGAATACATCCAGTCAGCCATCTCCTTCACCGAAGAAACCCAAGAGACTTCTGATGGGCGTTGATTCCCATATTCGAAACGCACTTTCCAAATTTCGTGACCGCATTGCCTTGATAGAGGGTGAGCGGCGTTGGGCGTTCGGCGAACTCGATGCCGCGATCGCACGGATCGCCGGGGGACTCGCCGAACGGCTGCCACCGGGCAGCCGGGTCGGCCTCTTCATGCAGAACCGGGCGGAATATCTGATCCTCCAGCTGGCGCTGGAGCGCGCGGGACTGGTGCGGGTGCCGCTGAACATGCGCTACACCGCCTTAGAGGCGGAGCGCGTGGTTGGCGATTGCGGTGCCCGGGCAGTCTTCTGCGACAGCGCAACGGTTGCCCGCACAACCGGATTGGCGGGCAGCGGGATCTGGATCTGCCAGGTGGACGGCGATACCGAGGGCGGACCGGACTGGCAGGCGCTGTGCCGCCACGACGGCCCCGAGGCCCGGCCAGACGAGGATCGCGATGCGCTGTGCGGCATCAGCTACACCTCGGGCTCGTCGGGGGTGCCGAAGGGCGTCATGCTCAGTCACCGCAACTGGCAGACCGTCTATCGCAACATGCTGATCGACCGCGACATCCGGGGCACCGATCGGCTGGCGCATGTCGGCCCGCTGACCCATGCCAGCGGCACCTATGCCACGCCGTTCCTGCTGCGGGGCGCCACGAACGTGATCGTCCCCGGCGGCGCGCTGGAGGCGCTGCTGCCGACCATCGAGGCCGAGAGGATCACTGCTTTCAGCTGCGTTCCGACCGTGCTGACCCGCATCCTGAACGATCCGGCGATCGACAGCTACGACCTCTCTTCGCTGCGTTGGGTCGGCTACGGCGCCGAGGCCATCCAGGGCAACACGCTGGAAAAGGCCCTAGCCCGCTGGGGCAAGGTGCTGACCCACAACTACGGCCTGACCGAGGCGATGATGACCTGTGCCTTCCTGACGGCCGAGGACCATCTGATTGCTGCGGGGCCCGAGGCGGGCAAGCCCCGGCTGGGCTGCATCGGCCGGCCCTACACTTTTGTCGACATCGTGCTGCGCGCGCCGGACGGCAGCCCCGTTCCCTCCGGCGAGATCGGCGAGATCACCATCCAGGCCGAGCATGTGATGCAGGGCTACTGGAACCGCCCGGAAGAGACCGCCAAGGTGCTGCGGGATGGCTGGCTTTGGTCGGGCGACTTGGCGCGGCGGGACGACGAGGGTTTCATTTACATCGTCGGCCGGTCGAAGGAGATGCTGATCTCCGGCGGCTTCAATATCTATCCGGCAGAGGTCGAAGCCTGCCTTTCAGGCCTCGCCGGAGTTCGCGAGGCGGCAGTGATCGGGCTTCCCGACGCCGACTTCGGCGAAATCGCCGTGGCGGTCGTGGTGGCGGACCCCGGCACCGAGCTTTCGATGAAAGCTTGCGAGGCCCATTGCAAGCCGCTGCTCGGGATACGGACGCCGCGACGCTGGCTGGCAATGCCCGCCCTGCCCCGCACGGGAAACGGCAAGGTCGACAAGGCCTCGATCCGCGACTGGGTCAATCAGCAAGTGGCAGCCGAAGCATGAGCACCGACAACGAAATCGTCATCCTTTCGGTGGCACGCACACCTTTTGGCCGGTTCGGCGGCGCATTGAAATCCGTTCCGGCTCCGCAGCTCGGCGGACTTGCCATGGTCGAGGCCCTGCGCCGCAGCGGGTTGCCGGGCGAGGAAATCGACGCGCTGTTCGCCGGCCTCGGAATGATCGGCGCGAACCGGCTGACCGCAACGCGCCAAGCACTGCTGGGATATTCGGGTCTGCCCGAGACCCTGCCGTCGCTCGGGGTGGACAGGGCATGCTGTTCGGGCATGACTGCCATCGGTCTCGGCTGGCGCGAACTGTTGACGGGCCAGGCTGGCGCTGTGATGTGCGGCGGGTTCGAAAGCCTCAGCAACACGCCGTTCCTCTGGCCCCGGCAGCGCGGTATCCGGCCCGGCGCCGTCGATGTGTCCGATCCCCTGACGCTGCGCGCTGACTTCCTCGACAAGGCGATTGCCCGCTATACCGGCGAGGAAGCGGTCGCCATGGGCGTGGGCCGGCAGGCGCAGGATGATTGGGCGCTGCGCAGCCACCGCCTGGCGCTGGCCGCCGAAGCAGAGGGCCACTTCGATGCCGAAAGGTTCGCCATCGACCTGCCCGAGGCCCAGCTCGCCCAGGATGAATCGCCGCGATCCGACCTGACACCCGAGCGCCTGGCGAAGCTGAAGACGGTCTACGACAGCCCCACCGTCACGCCCGGCAATGCTCCGGGCCTGAACGATGGCGCGGCGTTTATGATCCTGGCAACCCGCGGTTTCGCGCAGGCGCATGGGTTGGAGCCGCTGGCGCAGGTCCTGGGGCATGTGCAGGTGGCGGGCGGCCCGACTTCAGGCTCCTACATGCCCGCGGTGGCAATTGCGAAACTGCTGGAACGTGCCGGCAGGACGCTCGCCGACGTGTCCCGGTTCGAGATCAACGAGGCTTTCGCCGCAACGCCGCTGGTCAGCACCCTGTTCCTGACCGAGCGCGATCGGGCGGCGGCCGAGGCGCTTCAGGCGCGCACCAACCTCGCGGGCGGCGCGGTGGCGATCGGTCATCCCCTCGGTTCCAGTGGGGCGCGGATCGTAATGACCCTTGCGATGGGGCTGCGCCGTTCGGGGGGCGGACTTGGCATTGCCTCGATTTGCGGCGGTTTCGGTCAGGGCGACGCGCTGCTTCTGAAGGTGGCCTGAGCATGGATCTGCTTGTGCGCCGCCAGCTTGCCACGGCCCTGACGCGGGTCGAGAACCAGAGCGGCGACTGGCGCGACATCCTGCACGACTGCAACAGGCGCACCGGCGATGCGCTGGTGATCGGCGTGACCGGCCCACCGGGCGCGGGAAAGTCCACGCTGGTTGATGCGCTCGCCGCCCACTGGGCGGCGGAGGGCGAGACGGTGGCCGTACTGGCCATCGACCCGGCCAGCCCGTTCTCGGGCGGCGCCGTTCTGGGCGACCGGGTGCGGATGACCCGCAGCGAAGGAAACGACCGGATCTTCATCCGCTCGATGTCGGCGCGCGGCCATTCCGGCGGGCTCAACGCTGCGGCGCTCGATCTCTGCGCGGTGATGGCGGGCCATGGCGCCAGCCGCATCCTGATCGAGACGGTGGGCGTGGGGCAGAACGAGGTGGAGGTCGCTTTCGTCGCCGATTGCACCCTGGTCGTCTCGGTCCCGGGCCTGGGCGATTCCGTCCAGGCCGCCAAGGCGGGTCTGCTGGAGGTGGGCGACATCTATGTCGTCAACAAGGCCGACTTGCCGGGAGCGGCCAACGTGGCGCGCGATCTCTCCACCATGCTGGCGCTGGTGTTTCCTGGCCCGCCCGGCGCAAGCGGGCCGCAGGCCGACCGTTCGATGGTTGTCTCGATCCCGGGAGCCACGCGCAAGCTGCTGTCCGCCCGCTACGGCGCGCCCGAGGATCCGGGCGGCGCTTGGCACCCGCCGGTGATGGGGGTCTCGGCCCTGAACGGCCAGTCGGTCGGCGAACTGACCGAATGGCTTTCCACCTTCGGCACCTGGCTGCAGCAAAGCCCGGCCGGTGATCGCCGTCGGCGCGAGAGAGTGCGATTGCAGCTTGTGGCGCTGCTGAAGCAGCGGCTTTTCGACAGCCTGCAAAGCCGGCACGGCGACGATCCGGCCACCGCACTGTCGGAATGGATCGACCAGGTTCTTTCCGGTGCGCTGGATGTTCACTCCGCCACCGATCAGATTTTGCAGGACAAAGGCCCGCCCCATGCCCGATGACAGGCCCCCCCCCTCCTCTTCCGAAAACCAGAAGGCGCATCAGGATTGGCTGGAGCGGCTCTATGCCCCGGCCACCGCCGAAACGCCAGAACGTCGAACCTTCGAGGTGGATATCGGCAAGACGATCGAGCCGCTCTATTCCCCCGCCTCGTTGGAGAAGATCGGCTTCGACTATGCTCACGACCTGGGGTTCCCCGGGCAGTATCCCTTCACCCGCGGGGACTCCCCGACGATGTATCGGACCGAACCTTTCGTGATCTCGGCCTATTCGGGCTACGGTGAGGCAGTCGAATGCAACAAGCGGTTCAAGAAGCTGATCGAGCTTGGAGTCGAACAGATTCTCGTCGCTTTCGACCTGCCCACGCAATGCGGCTATGATTCCGACGACCTGATGTCGGCGGGAGAGGTCGGCAAGGTCGGCGTCTCGATCGACACTCTGGCCGATATGGAACTCCTGTTCGACGGCATCCCGCTCAATTCCGTCAAGCGGGTCGGCACGCTTGGCAATGCCATCGGGCCGATCGTAGCGGCGCTCTACGCCGCCCTGGGCGAGAAACAGGGGCTGGACTACGGTCAGTATACAGTCAACCTCCAGAACGATCCGCTGAAGGAATATCTGGCGCGCGGCACCCAGATCATCCCGGCGGAACCGGCCGCGCGGCTCGCCGTGGACCCGGTGGTCTGGTGCGCTGAACATGCGCCGCACTGGTCGCCCATCACGGTCTGCTACAACCATCTGAACGCCGGCGGTGCGGGATCGACCTGGGGCGCTTCGCTGGCGCTGGCCAATGCGATCCACTACCTCGACCTTCTGGTCGCGCGTGGCATGCCCATCGACAAGGTGGCGCCTCTGTTCCACATGTTCCCCGACGAGCGGCACGATTTCTTCGTCTCGGTCGCCAATCTGCGGGCGCTGCGCCGGACTTGGGCGCGGCTCCTGCGCGAACGCTATGGCGCCCAGGCGACGGAATCCCTGGCTTTGAAAACCACGGTCTACGGTCACGGTCAGGAAACCCTTCAGGAACCGCTGAACAACACCGTCCGCATCGGCTTCGGCACCCTGGCCTATGTGCTGGGCGGGGCAAGCTATGTCTACATCGCCTCCTACGACGAGGCGGTCAGCACGCCGACCGAGGAAACCGTCCGCGTCGCCATCCGCACCCAGCAGATCCTCGCGCAGGAGCATGGTTTCACCGATACCATCGACCCGCTGGGCGGGTCGTATTTCGTCGAGACGCTGACCAAGACAACTGCCGACGACATGTGGGCGCAGGTCGCCCGCATCGATGAGATCGGCGGCGCGCTCAGGGTCATCGACAGTGGTTTCGGGCGCGAGATCATGAACCGCGGTGCGCAGCTCCGGCAGAAGCGGCTGGACAGCGGCCAGCGGCCCTGGGTCACGGTGAACATGTATCCCGAAAAGCCCAACGTACCGAACACCGCCTTCCGCATGGACCCTTCGACCACCGAACGCCAGCATGCCCGCACCGCCGAGGTCCGCCGCACCCGTGACAATGCGCGGGTGGAACGCGCGCTTGCGGCAATCGACCAGGCCTGCGAACGGGGTGAAAATCAGATGCCCGCCGTGCTGGAGGCGGTGCGGGCCTACGCGACCGTGGGCGAGATCTGCGAACGTTGGCGTCGGGCCTACGGCACCTTCGAGCCATCGGTGGCATTCTGAGACTGGCAGCAACGAATGGAAAAGGGGCGCCCGGATCGGGCGCCCCTTTTTTGTTCCACGCAGGTCAGGCCATCGCCACTGCGTTGATCTCGACCAGCCAGGCGGGATCGAGCAGCCGGGCGGAAACCACGGTCAGCGCCGGCGTCCGCTTGCCCAGCACTTCGCCGCGCACCACCCGGTTCTCGGCTGCAAAAGCCGGATCGGCCAGGTAGACCGTGACGTTCACCAGATGATCGAGCGTCAGTCCGGCCGCGCCGAGCCGCGCCTCGACATTGGCCCAGGCGACACGGCATTGCACAGCGAAACCCTCAGGCACCGAGCCGTCGGCCGTCTCGGCGGTCTGGCCGCTGACGAACACCATTCGGGAGGCACCCGACACTTCCACCGCCTGCGCATATCCTCCGGTCGGGCCGGGGGAGAAAGTCCTGATCTCGGCCATGACGACCCTCAGAGCAGGTGCATGTGCATGCCGCCGTCGATGTCGAAATGCCCGCCGGTCGAGAAGCCGAAGGTGCCTTTCGCCAGCGTGGCGACGCCGCGGCCCACATCCTCGGGTGTGCCCCAGCGGTTGATGGGCGTGAAGCCCTTGGCCATCATGTCGTCATAGCGCGCCACCACGGCCGGGGCCGAGGTCATGCCGGTGCGGATCAGGCCGGGGCGGATTTCGTGGACGGCGATGCCCTCTTCCGCCAGCCGCGTGGCGAAAAGTTGCGACAGCATGGTCATGCCGGCCTTCGAGATGCAGTATTCGCCGCGCAGGATGCTGGCGATTTTCGCGCCGCTGGACGAGATGCAGATGACACTGCGATAGTGGTTCGACGGGGCAGCGATCATCCGCTTGGCGATTTTCTGCGTCATGAAGAAGTGCGAACGCAGGTTGACGTTCAGGCAGCGGTTGTAGCTTTCGACCGAGACTTCCAGGAGGTCGCCCCTCACCATCGCCCCGACGCCGGCATTGTTCACCAGCGTGTCGACGCGGCCGAAGGTGTTCCAAGCTGCCTCGACGATGGCCTCCTGCGCGTCCAGATCTGCCACGTCGCCCTTCACGAAGGCCGCACGCCGGCCGCGCTCTTTCACGCCTTCGATGGCGGCGGTGGCTTCTGCGTCCTCGGCGATGTCGTTGATGACCACATCGAAACCGTTCTCGGCAAGCCCCCAGGCAATGCCGCGGCCGATACCGCTCCTGCCTCCGGTGATGAAGGCGATCGGGTTTTCACTCTGTGACATGATGTTCTCCCTGGATCAGTCAAGAAATCGTTGGTCGTCGGGCGTTTCAATGCCCGTCGCTGTCCACCTTGGGAACCAGTCCGCTCCCCCGGTTCAGCCATGCCGCCAGCGTGACTGCGACTAGGCTGAAGACGATGAGGATGGTGGCGATGGCGGTGATGGTCGGGTTGATCTGCAACACCAGTTGATTGAACATCCGCTTCGGAATGGTGAGATGGGTGCCCGAGACAAACAGCGTCACCACCACCTCGTCGAAGCTGATCACGAAGGCGAACAGCCAGGCGGCGGCAGCGTTCGGCAGAAGATTGGGCATCAGGATCCGCGTCATCATCTGCCAGTGGCTCGCCCCCAGCGTAAGCGCCACCTGCTCGACCCGCACATCGAAGGACCGGATCGCCAGCGTCATCAGCAGGACCACATAGGGCGCCGCGATCACCGCATGCGCTGCGATCAGCGCGAGATAGTTCCCCAGGATGCCGATCCGGGCATAGAAGATGTAAAGCGCCACGGCGATGATCACCGGCGGCAGGATCATCGGCGAGATAAAGTTAGTTTCCAACGCGCCGCGGCCGCGAAAGGTGCCGCGGACGATCCCATAGGCTGCCAGTGTGCCGAAGCCGAGGGCAAGAGTGCTCGAGCTGACCCCGATGATTAGCGAATTCAGCGCGGCCTCCAGCCAGAGCGGATCGCTGAAGAACGCCTCATACCAGCGCAACGACAAGCCCGGCGGCGGGAAGCGCAGCGATTCCGCGCTTGAGAACGACATCGGCACGACGACGACGATCGGCAAAGCCAGGAACAGCAGCACGAGGATGCCCACAACCGCCAGAGGCAGACGCCGCAACCGCTCCCGGCGCTGTGCTGCAACGAGATGCGCGTTCATTCCACCCTCCGCAGCCGCTGGTAAACGACGAAAAGCCCGACGGTCAGCACCAGCAGCACCAGCGAGATCGCCGAGGCGAGGTTCCAGCGCGGGAACTGATTGATCAGGATGTCAAGCATGTTGGCGATCAGCGGTACCTTGCCGCCCCCGAGAATGGCCGGCGTGATGTAGAAGCCGAGGCTGAGAATCGAGATCAGGATGAAGGTCGCACCCAACGCGGGTAGCGTCAGCGGAAAGAACACGCGCCAGAAGAACTGGAAGGACGAGGCGCCCATCGTGAAAGCGATCTGGCGCAGGCGCGGATCGACTTGGAGCATCGCCGCGAACAACGGCAGCAGCATGAAAGGCAGCAGCACGTTGATCATGCCGATGGCCACACCGAGTTCATTGTAAAGAAACTCGACTGGCTTCTCGGTCAGGCCCGATGCCATCAGGAAGCGGTTGACGATGCCGGAGTTGCCGAGAACCACGATCCAGGCATAGGTACGAACCAGGATCGAGACCCAGAACGACGTCACGATGATCGCCAGCGCGATGGTCTGGCCGCGGCGGGACAAATGGGTCATCCAGTAGGCCAGCGGATATCCGATCAGCGCGCAGGCGAAAGAAACCACGAGCGCGATGCGGATGGTGCGCCAGACAACGGGAAGATAGACCTTGGAGGCGGCAACTTCCTGGAAATTGCCGATCGTGAATGCGCCCGTCTTCTGGTCGATCAGGCTGGACGCAGCCGTCATCAGCAACGGCAGGTTGAAGACGCAACCAACCAGCAGAAGCAGCGGCAGCACCCAGACGAAGCCGCTTGGCAGGCGTTTGGAAAATCTCGGCGTCGCAGGGATGGCACCGGCCAAGTATCGGCGCGATGCATCCCTGTCGGTCTGGGTTTGATTGGTCATGTAGTCTCCGTGATAGCCCAGTCGTTCAGGGAATCGCGGGCCAGCCTTGCAAGGCTGGCCCGCGAATAGCGCTTATTGCGCCAGTTTGAATTCCTGCCAGCGACGCTCGACCTCGTCGGCGTTGTCGTACCACCACTTGCCGTTCGTCACGAACTGGACATCCCGGTTCGCCTTGTAGTTGGGGAACTGGGCGAGACGATCTTGGGGAAGCAGCGGATCCAGCGCCGGGCTGGGGCCGGTGTAGCTGATGTATTGGGCGACGCAGGCCTGCTTCTCGGGATCGGAGTATTCATGCAGATACAGCATCGCGGCTTCCTGCATCGCGGGATCGGAGCCTTTCGGCACCCCCCACCACGAGGTTTCGAGCATCCCGCCCGCGAAGGAATGGGCGAGGGTATCTTTGTTGACGATCCGCCCGGACCAGCCGATCGCATACTGCGCTTCGTTATCCTCGAGCAGCTGCGCAACCTGTCCTCCGGCCGACCACCAGATTACGTCGCCCTTGACCCGTTCGAGCGTATTGAAGGCGCGGTCGAGATCCAGCGGGAACAGTTCTTCCGGCGGCACGCCATCGGCAAGGGCCGCGAAAGCCAGCACGTAGCCTGGGTAATCCGGCAGGGCGCGTTTGCCGGGGAAGTTCTCGGTGTCGAAGAACTCCTGCCAGTTTGCGGGCGCCTTCGCGTCCGGCCGCCAGGCCATGATCGTCGAGAAGTAGGTATGGGCGAAACCATACGGTTTCTGCGCGTCGGGGAACATCTCGAACGGCACCACCGCCTCCCAGTTGATGGGGTCGAGCATGCCCGACGCTTGCGCGCGCTCCAGTTCGGTGGTCTCGAGATCCATCAGCGCGACATCGACAGCGCCAGCCTGGTTCTTGCCGGCTAGCTTGGCGAAGCCCGCGGGGGTCTCGAGTTCGATCCTGATGCCGTATTTTTCGGTGAAGGGCGCATCAACGCATTTCTGCACCGCATCGGTCCATTCCCCACCGGCAGTGAGAATACGCAGAACCTTGGCCGGTTCGGCCGTGGCTGCGGACGAAAGGGAAGCGGCGGCAATAGCAAGCCAGCCAACCGCGAGGTTGTTTTTCATGTCATCTCTCCATGTTGATCAATCCCGGTAGACCCGGGTTTTGTTGTTGTCAGCTCGCCAGCAGCCAGAGATCCTCCGGGTTCCATGCCAGCCCTACCCGGCTACCCGCCGGGAAGTCTCGTTTGGTCTGGGCGGTCTGGACGACGAATGCGAACCCGCCCTCGCTTTGCAGATGCACCCGGACGCCCTCGCCCAGGAAAACGGTTTCGCGCACGGTGGCCGCGACAGAGCCGTTCGTGCCGGGCTCGACGATTGCGATCTGTTCGGGACGCAGGATTCCCACCGCCGAGCCGGCAGCGCCGATACCATTGCCGGCATGGTGCGCGCTGATCCGTTCGCCGCCCGGAAGCTCGATGAACACCCCTTCCGAGGCAGAGCGCAGCGCGCCACGGAACACGTTGGCGACACCAAGGAAGCCCGCCACGAACTCATTGGCGGGTTCGTGATAGGCTTGGCGCGGCTCTGCGATCTGTTGAATGCGCCCTTCCGACATGATCACCACCTCGTCGGCCATCGACATCGCCTCGTCCTGGTCGTGCGTGACCAGCAGCGTGGTGATGCCCAACTCGCGCTGTAGATGGCGCAGTTCCAGCCGCACTTCCTCGCGCAGCTTGCGATCCAATGCGGCAAGCGGTTCGTCCAGCAGAAGGACGCTCGGCTGGAAGACGATGGCACGAGCGATGGCCACACGCTGTTGCTGCCCGCCCGAAAGCTGCGCCGGCTTGCGGCGCGCGAAATCGGTGATGCGCACCTTTTCCAGCGCCTCCATGACCCGGGGCCGTATCTCGGCTTCGGGGAAACGCCGGACACGCAGCGGGAAGGCGACGTTCTCGTAGACCGAGAGATGTGGAAACAGCGCATAGCTTTGGAACACCAGCCCGACATTGCGCTCGGCCGAGGGCAGGAAGGTTACGTCGCGGTCGTCGACCAGGATACGACCGGACGACGGAAAGTTGATCCCTGCCAGGATGGAAAGCATCGTGCTTTTGCCCGATCCGCTGGGGCCCAGCACCGCCGTCAGGGTGCCGGAGCGTACCGACATGGATATGTCGGACAGCGCTTGATAAGCCCCATAGAACATGTTCAGGTTTTCGATACGGATCGAACTCAAGTCTGCCACCCTGTGTTGCTCTTGTTCGGGCTATCGGCCCGGTTTTCTTTATGATCCCGGCACAAACCAGTCTTTCCAGTTTGTGGCGGATCGGCAATTAGCGATTGTTGATGCTTGCTATCAGTCCGCATAATGCGCCGCCTCGGCCTCCATGAAGCGTTCCGCATTATCGCTTCCGTTCGTCAGGAAGACGTCGGTCGACAATCATATGCCGACCAGCAGGCGCGATCGTCCTTACGAAAAACAAAGCGGGTAAGTTCCTTCCCGGCTCAGAGTTTCCCTGTGAGTTCCGGCACGGCCTGGAAGAGGTCAGCGACGAGGCCATAGTCTGCGACCTGGAAGATCGGGGCCTCTTCGTCCTTGTTGATGGCGACGATGACCTTGCTGTCCTTCATCCCCGCCAGATGCTGGATCGCGCCCGAGATGCCGCAGGCGATGTAGAGCTGCGGCGCCACCACCTTGCCGGTCTGGCCCACCTGCCAGTCGTTCGGCGCAAAGCCCGAATCCACCGCCGCACGCGACGCGCCGACAGCGGCGTTCCCGTCCGCACGAACACGAACCTTCATGTTGTAGTCGATCACTCTCTTGACAGGCACAAGAACCTTCATGTGCTTGCTCCATGATTTTGGCTTGATTTCCGGCGCTCACGCCGCCGGAAACATATGCAGCTTCAATCGCCGATCAGGCGAAGACTTGCCTTCACCGGGCCGCCCGGCATGTCGATGGCGAATTCCGAACGTTCGAGCCATGCGGCATCGACTCCGTCTGCATTGCTCACGAAGCCCAATGCGACGGGGACGCCGCGGCGGTGGCACCAGGCACCCGAACTGGTCAGGCCCACCGGGCGGCCGTTGCAGAGAATTCCCTCCGCTCCATAGAGCGCGCCGCTATCCGTGGCGAGCGCGATGCCAACCAGGGCCGTGGTCCGCGGCGTATCGCCCCGGGCGAGCCCCGCCTCTCGCGGAGTCACCGTGTCGCCGAGTTCGTTCGGCCAGATCGGCTCTCCTGCCGAGATACGCAGGGCCTCGAGCGCGTAGATCCCGCCCAGCCGCACAAGGCCCGCAGCATGGAGCGTCTCGGCGGCATGGGCCGCAAACTCGCTGTCCAGAAGCACCAGCACCCCCCGCGCGCCACCAGCCGAAGCTGGCGCGATCACCGCCGGGGCATAGCCGATCTCGGCCTCCCGCAGCGCGGCAACGCCCTGCCCTGCGCCCGCGCTGGCGAGGCATCCATCCACCTTCGAGCCGAGCAGCAGGAACAGCGCATGGGCCGAGGTGACGATCTGGATCGCGTCGGGGGCGATTCCCTGCCCGATCAGCCATTTGCGATGCAGCCGCTCGGTCCCGGGCGCCGACAGCACATAGGCTTCACCCTCGCCCAGCGTCAGGATGCGGACCGCGGCCTCGATCTTGCCCTTCGCGGTCAGCCATACCGCAGTCGTCAATCCGCGCTGTGCGGCGCCCTGCCCGCCCAAGCGGTGCAGAGCGGCGACCGCCTCGGCCCCCGTGACCCGAAGCTTCGCATCGGCGGAAAGATCGAACAGAATGGCGTCATCGTCCGCGGCCTTGGCTTCTTCCGCCGCCCAATCGACCCAGTTCTGCCGGCCATAGCTGGGCCGCAACACCGCGCGCTCCGCATCAGGGGCGAAGACCAGAGGAATCTCCCAACCGGCACGGCTGCCGAAGATCGCATGAGCCGCCTGGTGCTGCCCGTGCAACGGCAGGCGCCTGCCGCCCCGCGCCGAGACGTGTTCGCGGTTCGGCCAGGCGACATCGTAAAGCACGCCCAACGCCTCGACCGTGCGGTCGCGCATGTAGCTGCGGCGAGACTGGAACGGCGAAAACCGCGCCACGTCGTATTCGGCAAAGCCCTCGGGACGGCGATGGGTGGAAATCCATTCGGCCATCATCAGCCCCATGGCCCCGCCGGTCATCACGCCGACGGTGTTCAGGCCGCAGGCGACGAACAGGTTGCGCAGTTCCGGCGTTTCGCCCATCAGCGCGTTGCCGTCGGGGGTGAAGCTCTCTGGTCCGTTGAAGAACAGCTGGATCCCCGCCGTTTCCAGCAGGGGAAACCGCTTCAGCGCGGCGGTCAGGATCGGCTCGAAATGGTCGAAATCCTCGGGCAGGGAGTCGAAGCAGAAATCCTTGGGGATCCCGTCAAGCGCCCAGGGCTTGGCACGCTTTTCGAGGCAGCCGAACAGAAGCTTGCCGGCATCCTCCTTGTAGTAGGTGCTTTCGTCCGGGACCCGGATGAAGGGCATCGAGGGTTGCAGGCCAGGGATAGGTTCGGTCACGGCATAGAAATGCTCGGCTGCCTGCAAGGGCAGGCTCACGCCATGCGCGGCGCCGAACTCGCGGCCCCACATCCCGGCGGCCAGCACCACGGCATCCGCCTGCACCGGCCCCTCGCTGGTGAGGACGCCGCGGACCTCACCCTCTACGACCTGAAGACCAGTGACCTCGACATTCTCGACGATCTTTGCCCCGCCCATCCGCGCGCCCTTGGCCAACGCCTGGGTGGTGTCGACCGGATTGGTGCGGCCATCGCTGGAGATGTAGAAGCCGGCCAGTGCATCGTCGATCACCACCTGCGGACAGCGGTCGCGGATGTCGGACAGCGAGATCATTTCGGCGTCATGGCCGAACTGCCGAGCGAGGGCTGCCGCGCGCTCCATTTCCATCAGCCTTTCGCGGTTCAGCGCCAGCATGATCGAGCCCGACTTCTTGTAGCCCGTAGCTTGCCCTGTCTCGGCTTCGAGATTGCGGTAAAGCTCGGCAGTGTAGCGCGTCAGTTCGGTCATGCGGCGCGTGCCGCGCAGCTCCGCGACCGACCCCACCGAATGCCAGGTCGTGCCGCAGCAGAGTTGCCGCCGTTCCAGCAGCAGCACATCCCGGATACCGAGTTTGGTCAGATGATAGGCGATGGAGCATCCGATGATGCCGCCACCGATGATGACGACGCTTACCTGTGCCGGCAGGGTCATTTGGTTCCGCTTCCCGTTGGTTGGTGGCGGCTGGTGCCGCTTGTGATTTGTTTCGCCCGCTCAGTGGATGAACGATGCCCCGGTCACGTCGATCGTGGTCCCGCTGGAGTATTTGGCTTTCCCGCTGGCGCAGAAAACCACCACGTTGGCCACATCCTCGGGCGTCCCGAAATGGCCGGCGGGAATTTCGTTCAGCATCTCGTCCGCGCCGTAGATCGACAGCATGTCCTCGCCCTGGCGGGTGCTGATCACGCCGACGCAGAGGATATAGGTCTGGATGTTCTTCTTGGCGTAGAAGCGGGCGATGCCACGCAGAAGCGAGTTCATTCCGCCCTTCGAGGCGCCGTCGTGGAAGAAGTCGGGCCGGTCGCCGCGCACGGCGATCCGGGCCGAGATTCCGATGATGCTGCCGCCCCCGGTCTGCTCGAAATGCAGGACGGCAAGCCGCGACAGATGCGCGGTGGCGATCAGATTGACCTTCAGCGTGTAGAGCCAGTGCGCGTCCCAGTCCTTGGCATCTGCGGTCATCGCGATCGGCTGGCGGACCGCCGCATTGTTGACCAGCACGTCGATCCGGCCCTTCCAGGCCACGGCGGTCTGCCACAGCCGTTCCAGATCCTCGACGCTGTCCATGCTCGCCTGTACCGGCAGCACCTTGTCCCGGCCCAGTTCGTCGGCGATGGCCTCGGCGCGCTCCTTGCTGCTGGTGTAGTTCAGCACCACTGCGGCGCCCTGGGCTACAAGGCCGCGAAGGATACCCTCGCCGATACCACGCGATGCGCCGGTCACGAGGATGGTCTTGCCGATCAGGTCGGTGAAGTTGGTCATCGCATTATCCCTTGTTCTTGCGTCTGGCATGCCAGGCAGCCGCCTCGCGCGCCATGGTTTCGGTCAGCAGGCCGCCCAGCCTGCGACTGACCGGGCCGGGCTTTCCGGTGCCGATCTTCCGGCCATCGACTTCGACCACGGGAACCGCCAGTTCGAGCGTGGAGCAGATGAACACCTCGTCCGCCGAGGATAGGGTGAAGGCGTCGAACAGGCATTCGTCGACCTGGATTCCCTCGGCCCGTGCCAGTTCGATCACCACGGCGCGGGTGATCCCCGGCAGAATGTCGCGGTTGATGGGGGCCGTCATCAATCGGTTCCCCTTCAGCGCGAAGACGTTGTAGGCGATCCCCTCGGAGACGAAGCCCTCCCGGTCCACGGCAATGCCGATGTCGTGACCGGAAGACGAGACCTCGATGGCTCCCAGCACGCTGTTGAGGTAGTTGCAGTGCTTCGTCCCCGAGGGCAATGCGGCGGTCGAAACCCGCGGCCGCGAAAGGAAGATGGCGCGCAAGCCCGCCTCCATCTTCTCGGCGATAAGGCCCTTGTAATAGTCCTTGAAGCCCCGGATCGGGATCACGGTCACGTTCGGTTCGGCTTTCTTCAGCAGCCGCGGCTCCCATTTGATCGAGGAGATGCCCTCGCCGCGGCTGATCTGGATGCGCAGGTAGCCGTCCTCCATCTCGTTCTCGACGATGGTCCGTTCGATCAGATCCTCCCATCCCGCATCATCGAACGGGTTGGGAATGCGCAGATAGTCCAGACCATCACGCATCCGGTCGAGATGCGGTTGCAGCCGGAACGGTGCGCGGTCCCAGACCGCAACGCCTTCGAAGATGCCGTCACCGTAGAGGAAGCAGCGGTCGAAGACCGACACCTTCGCCTCGTCCTCGCTGAGGAAACGGCCGTTGAGATAGATCCTGGGGGATGGGTTTGCCATTTTTCGGGGCGATCCTTGAGTCAGTGAAGGTCGATCCAGAGGCCGCCGTTGGCGGTCGACCGGGCCGTGGTTCCGGGATAGAGCACGATGGTGGTCAGCGGCTGGTCGACCAGCGCCGGGCCGGCGATCGAGGCATCGGCACCCAGCTTCGCGCCGTCGATCACCTGAACCTCCTGCCGGCCGCCCAGTTCGCGCAGGTAGATCGAGCGCGCACCCTTGTGGACCGGCGCGGCTCCCGGCAGTCCAGCTACGCCGTGATCCAGAGCACGGCGCGGCGCCCGTCCGGTGGCCAGCACGCTCCACTCGGTGAATTCGACGGGGTCGATGGAGCGCACGAAATAAAGCCGTTCATGCACCTGGTGGAAGGCCTCGGTCAAAGCCGCCAGTTGTTCCGGGCCGGTAATCTGCCGCGTCTCGAATCCCACCGAGAGCTGCCAGACCTGCCCGCGATAGCGGGCCTCGACAGAGAAGACGATCTCGCGATCCTCCGACGGAATCCCCATGCGGTCGAGATAGGCTTCGCCCTCTGCGCCCAGATCGGCCAGGACAGCATTGATCCGGGCATAGTCGAAGGCGTCGCTCGAGGTTGGGACGCTGCGCGAGAACGTTGTCTTCATGTCACTGACCAGGATACCGAATGCGCTCAGCACTCCCGCCACCGGCGGCACGAAAACCCGCTTGATGCCCAGCTCCCGCGCGATGGGAACTGCATGCAGCCCTGCGGCTGCTCCCCCGGCCACCATCACGTATTCGCGCGGGTCGACGCCGCGTTTGATCGTGATCTCCTCGATGGCGGCGACCATGTTCTGCTCGACCGTCAGGCCGATCAGGCTGGCCGCCTGATCGACATCCATTCCCAGGGGCTCGGCGATATGGGAACGGATCGCAGTCGCGGCATTCTCTTCGGAAAGCGTCATCGTGCCGCCGGCAAAATTCGCCGGATCAAGGAAGCCTCTGGCAAGGTTGGCATCCGTCACCGTGGGGCGCGTTCCGCCGCGTTTGTAGCAGGCGGGGCCGGGCACCGACTTCGCGCTTTCCGGGCCGACATGGATGAAGCCTCCGGCATCCACCCGCGCGATCGAGCCGCCGCCTGCGCCGATGGTCTTGACCTCGACCGAGGCAACGCCGAACACGTTGCCGTCGATCACGCCCTCGCGGTGCATCGGAACTTGCCAGTTGTCGACGATGGAGATGTCGAAACTGGTGCCGCCCATGTCGACCACTATGGCGTTGCAGGTCTGCTCGCCCTCGGCGCGGATCGTGCTGCGTGCGGATTCAGGTGCCGCCGAGGGGCCGGACAGACAAAGGTTGATCGGCCGGGCCAGCACCTCGTCCACTGCGGTCTGACCGCCCGAAGAGGTCATGAGTGTCAGCACCCCCTCAAGTCCGGCCGCGCGCAGCCGGCTTTCCAGTTCCTTGATCGTCCGCCCGACCAGAGGCTTCAGCGAGGCATCGATGGCCGTCGCCGAAGTGCGCCGGTATTCCCGGATCGTCGGGCTGGTCTGGTGGCTGAGGCTGTAGGGAATGCCGGGCAGGTGTTCGGCGATCAGCTCGCCCATGCGGATCTCATGTGCGGGATTGGCGATCGACCACAGGAACGAGACCGCGATCGACTGCACCTCGAGGCGGCTCATCTCGCGCAGAACCTCGATGGCCTGCGCCTCATCCAGTGGCATCTCCACGCCACCCTCGCTGTTCATCCGCTCGCGCAGGCCTAGCGTCAAATGGCGGGGGATGTAGGGCTCGGGATAGTCGATGGCGAGGGTATAGGTGTCGGCCTTGCCACCCTCGCGGATGGTCAGCGTATCGCGGAATCCGTCGGTGCAGATCAGCCCGGTGCGCGCATAGGTCTTTTCCAGGATCGCGTTGGTCGCCGCCGTGGTGCCGCAGGAGAACCGCGCGCAGCTGGCCAGCAGTTCCCGCGTCGTCAGCGACAGGTCGGTGGCGATCAGTGCGATGCCATCTAGGATACCATCGACGATGCGCTCGGGTGTCGTGGGGGCCTTGTAGGTCTTGACCAAACCGGTCTCGGTCTCGAGCACGAGGTCGGTGAAGGTGCCGCCGACGTCGACGGCGATTTTCAGGCTCATTGCATGGCTCCCTGGCGCATGGTTCCACGTCGCGCAAGCGTCGCCGCTTCGCTCAGCACAGGTTCGGGGCCGCTGGTGTCGATGATCACCCCATAGACCGAAGCAGCGCGCTCCACCGAGATCCGCCCCGCCTTCAGTGCGGCCAGAACCTTCTGCGGTGCCCTCTGCAGCGGGTCGCCGAAGCCGCCACCGCCGCAGCCGAGCGACAGCAGCTTCTCGCCCGGACGGATCACCGTATCGACCGAGATCGGCAGTTCCTCGCGCTGGCCATCGTCGGCCAACCGGGCGATCATCATCGCCGCCCCGGGACGCCCGCCGCCGACCCCCGCCGGAGGATTGGCGCGCGAGGCGGAATTGACCATGAAGCGCACGTCGCCCTCGCGCGGCCGGATCACGCAATCGGCGCCCGGCGCCCCTTCCCATTCGCCAGCGCCGCCGGAATCGATCCGGACCTCCAATCGCTCGATGATGATGGGCTGCTGCTGCTCCACCACCTCGACGCTCGACTGCCACAGGATACCCTGGCTCGCACCGCTGCCATAGGTCAGCCAGCCGTCATGACCGTGCATCGCCGGGCCGCCCCAGTATCCCATGATCAACTGGTTCACGAAGGGCCGGCCGTGCCGCGTGTCGGTGCCGCTGACCACGGCGCAGGAGCCGGGCATCCCGATGGTGCCATATGCGGTGCCCAGATCGTTCCGCAGGTCGGCGAACATGGATTGCAGATGCGGGATCAGCGCATGACACAGGTTCGTCGTGGCCGACGAGGTCGCCGCGGGGAAACGCGGCTTGCCGATCGCGGCACCCTCGCGCATCAGTAGCTTCACCCTGCGGAACGACCCTGTGCAGCGCGGCACGTCAGCCCCGAGCACGTTCAGGACCGCCGTCATCGTTGCGGCCGTCGTGGTGCTTTCGGTCATGTTGATACCGAGCGGGAGGTTGTCCACGTTGTCGCGCAGATCGACGGTGATCAGTTCCTCCTCCGGGTCGACCTCAATGGTGGCGCGGATCGGAATCCCGCCGGGGTAGAGATCGGTCTCGGAATCGTAGAGCATCTCCTTCGACACCCGCCCCTTCGGCAGGGCCGCGATGGCGCGGCGCGCCATCCGCTCGGCATAGTTCTGGAATTCGTCCACGAACTGCCGCACCGTCCCGGTGCCATACTTCTCGCATACCGCCTTCAGCCGGCTCTCCCCCGTGCGCACCGCCGCAAGGACGGCGAGATAGTCGCCGTAAAATTGCTCCGGCACGCGGATATTGGCCTTGCAGATGTCGATCACCTCGGGAACGTCGCGGTAGTCCTTCTGGATCCGCACACAGGGCAGCATCAGCCCTTCCTCGTAAACATCGCGCGACCGCGGGCTGTAGGTGGTGGGCGTGGGGAAACCGATATCGCCCAGATGGGCGCGGGCGATGACGTAGAAGGCGATCCTGTCCTCGACGAAGACCGGCGCGCAGACGGTGAAGTCGGCGCAATGGGTGTTGCCGAGATAGCCGCTGTTGTTAACGAAGCAATCACCGGGCCGAATGTCCTCGCCGAACTTGGCGACGATTGCACGCGGGATGAGATCGATCGCGCCGACATGAACGGGAAGTCCCTGCGCCAGGCTGATCGACTGGAAATTGGCGTCGGTCAGGCTGCAGGAGAAGTCCATTGCTGTGTTGAGAACGCCTGATCGGCCCGATTTGAACAGGGCGTTGATCATTTCGCCGATGATGGCCTCGAAGCGGCGCCGTAGAATGACCATCGTAAAAATGTCGATTCCAGGCGCGGTGATGGTGTTTTCGTCGCGTGACAAAACTTGCTTCCCTGTCAACTGGGGCCGGGTGACCAGCATGGGGGCACTATGTTCCCAAGCTTTCTTTCGCGTCGAGTAAGTTGTTATTATGCAACATATCATCCGACTTTATGCGGGCTTCCCCACTGCGGTGTTATGTAGCCGCGACGAGGGGGCAAGACGGCGGATGCAGCAGCTCGGTCGGCACTTCGGAAAACTCGTGGGCTACAGGTAACGTTCGGTGAGCGCGGTGGCATGGTTTGACTGTGACATCACATCTGTTCAGGCCGGTCGCTCGGAATGACTGGTGGCATGAGGGAGCGACGGTTCGGTCCGTGGCAAGGCGGTTCGGGATTTCGGGGGCCTCTGCGGTGCGGATCGGTCAACCGCAGCGCGCAGGTCGCGGGCAGGTTCCGTCCAGGATCGGCGGGCATCGCCAAGCTGTTCTGGCAGGCCGGACGGGGGACTGGCTTCTTGCACGGCTGGCCGGGACGCCGGATCTCACGATGCGGGCGCTGACGGCGGAACTGGCGGCGCATGGCGTCCATGTGGCGCACGACACGGTCTGGCGGTTCGTGCGGCGCGCGCGGGCCTGACGGTCAAGAGGACCCTGATGGCCAGTGAGAAGTTGCGCCCGAAGGTGGCGCGGTCCCGGGCCGGCTGGAGGGCGCACCAGCACCGTCTCGATCCCGGGCGGTTGATCTTCATCGACGGGACCTTGATCAAGACCAACATGACCCGCACCCGTGGCTGGGCCGCGAAGGGCCAGAAGCTCACCGCCCATGTCCCGCACGAGCGCTGGAAGCCCCTGACCTTCCTCGCGGGTCTGCGCAAGACCTCGGCCAGAAGGCAGGCACTCCGCAAGGGTCGCTCTGCACCATGTTGACCCGTCTTCCCGGCTCGCCTAGTCTCGGCAGGCCGGCCGAAAGCTC
>CAYLSD010000005.1:0-166547 GCA_964386345.1 uncultured Fuscovulum sp. | reverse complement strand
GAGCAGTTGACTGTTAATCAATTGGTCGTAGGTTCGATCCCTACCGCCGGAGCCACAAACCCATGAAATCGTTAGACTAATCCCGGCATACCGCGGTATGCGTCCGCGCGTCCGCGCTCGTCCGCGGCGGACGCGGACAAGGACTTAGCCCCCTCCCAGACGAGATTCCAGCTTTATGCAGCAAACTCATCAAGCCTGAGGAGGCCGAAGAAATGACTCCCGCAGTGGTAACGGTCATGCAACTCTCCGTGCATGGCAGAGATTCGCTTACCTCTTTCGATTGTATACGAAACAGAAGGGGTTACGCCCGTTTCGGACATTATCGCTGCGTTGCAGGCAGCCAACGAAGTGTCCAAAGACGTTGTGTCTCTGCTGCCAAGCTTCATCGAAGGCTTGAAAATCGAGGCGAGTTCTTTAAATGTTCGCTCTCTTACGCAAGAGAGCCCGCTTCGGGAATACTTCCTGCTGGCCCTGATAGTCGCCTTTCAAGATGGCTTGAAGGCAGAGGTGCCGCCCATGATCGAGGACCTTTTCAACGTCCACATCAGCGACGACTACGACACCCTTGTCACGGTCATCTTCATGATCGTTGTCTTCTATGGTGCCAGCATAGCAATCGATGGCGTCAAGAAGGCCTTCACAAAGAGCCTGCCACGGGCCAAGCTAGATGATCTAATTAGCGTGCTGGCCGTCGAAACAGGGAGACCTGCGCAGGATATCAGGGCCATAATCGAGGCGCGCTTTGAAAAGCCAGCGGCAACTACCCGGCTACTTCACCAGGTTGGGCAGTTCTTCCTACCGAGCCAAAAATCGAAGAACGCGCCGGTTCAGTTCGACCGCGACTTGATACCAACCGAAACGGTCCGAGAGATCCCCTATTCAAAGTCTGGCGAGGAAGCTAAGCAAGACTTCAGCCGATATCGTCCGCAGTGCGGTATCGATCTTGAGCTCCACGCGCAGGACCGCGACAAGGCCGCGACCGGATGGGCGGCTGTAGCGCCGTCAATCTCACCCGAGAGGCTCAAGGTGAGAGTGCTTGACCCGGTTAAGCCCTCCGACCTGTGGCAACGCGACCGAGTGAAGGCTGACATTGTGGTGGTTGAGAAGTTGACCTCGAACGGATATCAGCCGGCGGAAATTCATATCATGGCACTAAGCGTTGACGGACCAACTGAATAGAGCCGTAGTTCGTGCGCCCCGATAGCCAATAGGCTCTGCAACGGGATCGACGCGGCCCGCGCGCCAACTTGTTGCGGGTTGTTCACTTCCTTGTCGGGCAACCCCATTCCTCCGCCAGCACCCGCGGCGCCAGCGCCTTCATTTCCTTCAGGGCCGCGGCATGGATGGCCTGCAGCTCCAGCTGGTGACGGTTGAGGAATTGGTAGAGCGCCCCCTCGGCCGAGCCCCAGTCGATACCCTTGCCCGAGATCCGCGCCTGGTCCAGGTCCTCGACCACGTCCAGCGCCAGGCGCGCGACCGCAACGATGCGTGCGGGGCTCATGTCCTGCCTCTGGTAATGCCAAAGATGGCGCGGGCACTGACCACCTCGATCCCGACGGGCGTCGAATGGATCCGGTTGCGAAACGCTTGGTCGACCGGCTCCCCCTCCAGCGCAGCGTCGCAGCCGATGCCGGCGCCGACCAGGGTTGCGGCCGCCCGGGATACCATGTCCGCGCCGAAACGGATGACCAGATCGGGAACGATTGACTGGGGAGCAGTGATCAGCCCGCAGACCAAGGCGGCATCATCCCCCACGCGAAGAGCGGGACATGCGGTGCCCGTTTGCCGGAACACGTGTTGCGAAAGCGGGCAGGGCACAAAGATGCAGCATAGTCCGCAGGAGTTGCAGGCCGCTCCGTGGGGGGGCTTGTCGCGCTGGCTGATGCTCACTGCCTCTCCCCCCTCGCCTTCGAGGCCTCGATCGTGCGGCGGTGAAACCGCTCGAGCTCATCGACCCATTGCGACATGAAGACGAGATCTCCATCGGTTTCCTGGGTGCCATCGTCCAGCCCGGCCGTCATCAGGGCGAAGAAGACGGCGTTGATGGTTTCCCCCTTGCTCATAGCGTCCCGGCCTTCCGTCTTGCCGCATCCACCTTCCGCCGCTCCACGGCGGCCGCGAAGCTCTTGGCCTGGGCCATGCGCAGATGGCCCTGCGACATCAGCCGCCCGCCGCTGGTGTATTTCGGCTTCTCGGCCTTGGCCGACAGCGGGCGGAACAGATCCTCGATCGGGGGATTGTCAGGCTTGGTCATCGTCGACCCTCACATTGATGCGCATGACGATGGCCAGCCAGAGGATCGGAATGCCGACAGATATGCCGCCGGCGATATAAGCCAGAAGGTGGGTGACGACGCTCATCTGCCGCCCTCCTTGCAGCTGGGGCAATGCGTGTCGCCCGTGGAAAGGAACCCGCGCCTACAGCCCGAGCAGCTGCGGAACTTCGCCGTGTCCGGCTTCAGCCGGCGCTCGATCCCACCGAGTGCGGTGATCGCATTGTCATGGCTGCTGTAGGGGCCTCCCACCTTCACGCCCTGGTGCAGGACGAAGAAGGCCCGGCCCGAGCCGCGGATGTCGAGGGGGAGGGACATCAGTGCACCTCACGCCGCTTGCCGGAGGGGGGGGTGCCCTTGACGATCTTCAGTTCAGCCTTTGCGCCATGGGCTTCGGCGAAGACCTGTATCATGCCCATCTGGCACACTTCGCAGGCGCAGCCCTGATGCAACACCCCGCCGGTTTCATCGGTCAGCGCGATGACGGCAAAGGATTTCACCTTGCTCAGGCCCAGCCGTTTGGCGGCGGCCGTCATGGCATCGGCCAATGCCTCGGAGAGGCGATCCACCTCCGGGTCGTCCAGAAAATCAATCTGGCTCTTGCTCACTGTCCTTCTCCCTTCTTTCAGGAACCGCGCCCGCGACGGGGCGTCTTGGATTTCACCGCCGCGACGGCGCGGCTGGCGGTGTCGAAACTGGCGGGCATGTAGGTCTCGCCCAGCAGTGGGTTGACCGCGGCCGAGTTGCCCAGGACGTCGCCCACATCGTCCTTGCTGGCCCCGCCTGCCCGGGCGAGCACGCCGAAGGTGCGGCGCAAATCGCGGAACTGCAGGCCGGAGATGCCCGGGCAATCGCCACCCTCGGGCTTCGCAGCCCAGGCAAGGATCGCGTGCCAGCGCTTGTTGAACAGGAACTCGTCGTAGGCCCGGCCGGTGACCGGATCGAGGATCAGCGGATCCTCGGGACGCTGAGGCTTGTCGGCCGTGCCGGCATCGGCCAGGAGCGCGCGCAGCTGCGGCACCACGTCCGGATGAACGATCATGCCGCCGGCGTTCTTCTTCTTCGACCGGACGAAGGTCCAGACCCAGACCTTGCGCACCCGCGTCTCGCCCGGGAACAGGCGCGGCACCAGGGCGAAGGCGCCACGGGTGACGGCCCGAATGTCGGTCTGCCGCTGGCCCTGGTAGATCGCCAGGCGGATCGCCAGTTCCATGCCGGGCAGCCCGAGCGCCTGCGCCCCGGCGATGATCGCTGCCAGCTCCTCGGCCGCTCCGGCACGCTGGCGCGGATCCGGCGTCACGATCTGCAGACGCCAGCAGGGGTTGGAATTCTCCGGCCGCCAGCGCAGGACCTCGGCCCGGGCAAAGAGGATGGACATCATCCGCACCAAGGCCTGCGCCATGCGCGGCCCCTTGGCGGCATAGAGGGCTTCATACCAGGTGTTGATGACGGACTTGTCGAACTCCGCCACCCGGTAGACGCCCCACTTCTCCTCGATCTGCAGCAGGAGCTTGCCGTAGCTGTCCCGGGTCTTCTCGGCCAGCTTCCCCGTGAAATGCGGCGACGTCCGATAGCTGGCGATCAGCGCCGAGATCGTGCGCGCCCCCGCCCTGGCCGCCGCCACCTTGGCCCGGCCCTTCGGCCCCTCGGCCTTCGCGGCCGCCACCTTCTCGTTCAGATCCTCGGCCTGCCGGCGCGACCAGGTCATGCGATCGGCGTCGAGATCTACCGCCACAAAGCCGAGCTTGCGATCCTCCACCCGAGGCTCCCACCAGCAGCGCACGGATCCATCTGCCCGCACCCGCGTGCGGAACCCGCGCGGATCCTGTGGCTTCCGGGCCGTGGTGGGGGTGGGCTTCCGCTTCATGCCCGGCGCGCCTCCTCGAGGAGGTAGACGTTCGGCCCCTGCGGCCTTGGTGCCGGCGGCAAGGCGCGCGGCCTGCCCTGTTCGGAGATCCACGCCTCGACCATGTCACGGCGCCAGAGTTGCGGCCGGCCGTAGGGCATCGGCACCGGAAAGGCCCGATCCTCGATCAGGCCCTCGCGCAGATCGTAGAACGCGGCCCGGCTGACGCCGAGCATGGCGGCGACCTCGGCCGTGGTGACGAAGGGCCGGCTCACAGCCCCGCCCTCCGCTTCCGGTTCCGCGCGGCAATCTCGTGCCACTCCTTCCAGTCCTCGCGCGGATCTCGCACGCGGGGCAGCGGCCTGGTCGCCACGCGCCAGGCCACTACAAGGAGGCCGCAGCACAACGCGCCGAGCGCGATGAGGGGCCAGTAATCCAGCATCATTTCTGCCTCTGGGAAAAAGGCCCGGTGCCGTCCCTTCCGGGCGAGTGGTGGCATATCCGGGGGCCCGGGCGAGCAGCGCCAGGCGGACGGCCCCGGCCAGCGAACTAGGGGGAGGCGACCTGATCGGCTTCCGCCTTCTCGAGGTGTTCGGTCAGGATCCGAAGAAACGGCAGGACCGCCCGGTGCGTTCTCAGGCCAGCGTGCGTCCGCACCATCTCTGCCGCGAAGTCTTCGGCGCCATCCTCATCCTCGAAGATTTCAGCCATAGCCCCGAGAGTTTCGAGGGTGCCCTTGGCATCGTTGCTCAGCTGACGCGCAACCTCGTCGGTATCGATGTGGCTGTAGAACGTCAGGGCCATCAGCGCGCCACCGGCAGATGGATGACGTTCACCGCCTCGGGCGGCACGTCGCAGGCGGTGCCGAGCGCGCGCCAGCGGCGCAGCTCCTCGAGCAGCGGGCCTGCGCTGGCGATGAACCAGTGCAGTTCGCCTTCGGTGCAGAGATCGTTGCGCGCGTCATGCGCGATCCGGGTCAGCAGATCGAGCTGACGATCGTCGATCGGCACCGGCCGGGCGGGTGAGACGGGAGTAGGCGCGAAGGCCATGGGCAGCTCCTGTGCAGGGGTTTCTGCATGGGAGTTAGGGGTGCGCACCCGTGACTGTCAAGTCACAAAGTTAGTTTGACTAAAACCATAGCCACGATTTGCGGGCTGCGTAGAGCGTGGGCAGCAAGAAATCGACAGGCATGTCATGGGGGAACCCCTGCGGCAACTCCCCGGGGATGCCCAATGAAAACGCCTTGAACGTCATAGCCACTCGCTCGCCGCCCGCCTCGGCGGGCATGTTCCAAACGCACAGAGAGGTGGCGACCGGCATGGTCTCACCATCTGCCAAATCCATCGTCTCATAACCCGCTACACAAACCGCGGATCGCTCATAAAACCACGTCCATTTGCTATAGATTACCGGGGTAAATGCCATTGCCACCGGCAATTTAAGATCGTGGGGAGGTACGGCCCACATTTCGCTCTCAGGAATGCCGTCCAGAGCCGGCCCCAAGTCAACCTTTGGGTCCGTTATCTTGTCGATGATGAAGGTAAGATCTTGCTCGCCTTCAAGAAAGCAGCGCAGAGGTAATGCGGGGATGGAATCTCTAAGATCGCAATACATCGTTTTCGGCAGTTGGACGCCAAACTCGAGCTTAACGGCCTGTCGGAATTCGTCATCCCCAAGGGCTTGCCACTCCGCCTCCGTCATCTCCGCCCGGGCAACCCCCGAGCCGAGCAATGCGGCCATCAGGCCGCAGTATCGAATGCGCGCCAACATGCAATGACCTTGCCTTTGATCACAACGTTGTCGTTGTCCACGACATGCACCTCCGTCGCCTCGCCGGCTCCCCCAACCGAAAGCAAGACCGGCGGCATCCATCTTCGGAGAACCGTCTTCACCGCGCCGCTGCGCGCATAGACTTGCGCCACGACCGTGTCGCCAGACCTGACCTTCTCGGCCGCATGTGTGTCGACCAAAATGAAGTCCCCATCTAGCAGGCCCGCCCCGGCCATTGCATCCCCCTTGACCCGCCACACGTCGATGCCGTCCCGCCCGCCGAGCGCCTCTGCGGCAGCCTTCACTTCACGGTCATCCGCGCTCCCGGGCTTAAAGGCAACGGGCAACACGTCGCCTTCGGAGAAACCCGGGTTCAACTGCTGCGCGACGTGCGGCGCAGCCACACCGGCCTTCTCCATGATCACTGCCAGGGGGACGTCGAAGACATCCGCGAACACTTGGGCCCAGTCCAGGCTCATGCGTATCCGCCCCGTGTATATGTGGGACAGCGTCGAACGGTCACGCCCCATCCGCGCGGCAATATCCTCGGCAGTAACGCCGACCCGCTTCTGTTGCTGCTTGAACCACTTGTCATCAATCGGGGCTGCCATGCGGTCACAGGTAAGCACCGCCTGACTAACTTAAGAGTGACAACTACTAAAATTATGATTGCCAAATCACCTCCACCCATGGCACCACATCTAGCGTCATGGGTAAGCACCTCACACCAATCGAAGTATGCGAACGGCTCATCGGCCCGCCGCAGGAACTCGGCCAGATCTGCGGGATGGGCGAGAAGGCCGCCTATCTCTGGCGCCGCTCGGCCACAGGCCGCGACGCCGGCGACATCCCCTCCGCCCGCCACATGCGGGCGCTCCTCGCCTATTCCGAAACCCACGGCCTCGGCCTGACCGCTGAGCACCTGGTCCGCGGCGCGCCCGAGGCCGAGATCGAGGACATCCTGTCCTCCCTCGGCACGCTGGTCCGCCCGAGCTTCCGCAGCCGCCGCAAGGCGCAAGGCCTCGAGGCGGCGGAATGAACTGGGCGGCCATCCTCTACTTCGGTCTTCTGTGCGTCGGATTTGCATCTGGCGTCGCCAAGCACGGCCGCCCTCGCACACCCTACAGCGCCGGCGACGACCTGATCGCCTTCAGCCTGGCCTGCGTCCTTCTCTACTTCGCGGGGTTCTTCGGATGATCCCTGCGCACCCCCTTTACCCCGGAGACCCCCATGGAAACCTGCCAATCCGTTATGACCGACCCGCAGCTGCGCGCCGCGGTGGTGGCCTTCGTCGTGCTGGGAATGCTCGCAGTCACGATGCTGGCTGCCTTTCTCACCTGGCTGATGGTGAGGTGACAAGCGATGGAACTGCTTTCCATGCTCTCGCCGGTCCAGATCACATCGCTTGCGGTCAGCTTCGCATCGATGGTCTACGCCGTGATCACCTTCTTCCGGGTCTTCTGGGGCTCGTCGTTCCAGCGATAGGCGACGCGGAACCGGATCGGCCGCTTCTTCGCATGGACGATGAATATCTGCCGGTAGGTTGCGCGCCCCTCGCCTGCCTGGTCGAGCGGCGCACTGGACGCCGGCGAGCGCGACCTCTTCGTCCTGTCGCTGATCGGGCAGATCGCCGCGACCGAGCTGGCCAAGCGCTTCGCCGCCACCCTCGAAACCTGACGTTCCTCCCTGCCGCCAGCCCGAACCTACCGCCTGTAGAACTGCCCCGGGCTGGCGGTTCTTGCCCCGCGCCGCTCTGTCCCGTTCGGCGCGGGGCCTTTTCCCATGGAGGCGTCGATGTCTGACGCCCATGTCTCGGCGCTTTTCGCGGCCCAGGCTGCAGCCCTCTCGGCCCGCACCGGCACGCTCACCCTGCACCAGGTCGACGATGCGCGCGCGAAGGCGGAGGAACTGCTGCCCCGCGACCATCCGGTGCGCTCGGCCGTCATCAGCTTTGCCACGATGTGGGAGCAATACCGGCGCGACCCGGAACAGATCCGCAAGCAGGGCGAATACCTGCAAGACGCCCTCGGCCGCGCGCTGAACCCCGACGCGGTCACGCCACGCCAGATCTACGGGGGCGCCGATGACTGACCTCTTCGGCAAGGCAGCTCCCCGCCCCCGGAAGATGACGCTCGCTCAGCAGGCACTGGTCAACTTCCTGGCCGAGTGGCAGCTGCACGTCATCACCGATCATCGCGCGACCGTCCAGGCGCTGATCGCCGAGATCCTGCCCGCCGCGCGCCATGACGTGCCGGCCGCCTTCGGCGACGTGCTGCAGGCCGCGGACTTCGTCGCCGACTGTGCCTCGCGCGCTTTGCCCCTCGGCCACGTCGACTGGATGGACGCGCAACTGCGCGCCCGCCGGGCGCTGATCGCCTTCTTTTCCGGGCGCGGCACCACGGCCATGCGCGCGCACCTGGACGCGCTTTCCCCCGAACCCCCAGCCCAGAAGGACGCTGCCAATGCCTGACCTGGAAGACTTGCTCACCGAAGAGGTCCGCGCACTCGCCCTCCATTTTGACGCGCTGCTCGAAGCCGATCGGGTCTTGAGGCATGCAGGGTATTTCCCGCTCTACAATGCCAAGCTCAGCCGGCAGGGCTGCGCGTTCTCTATCCATTTCCCGGCGGACATGCCTTTGCAGGATGCTCCTGCCCGCGACGATGCCCCCTACGCCTGGTCGCCCGAAACCGGCGTCATGCCGATCGGCCGCCCCCTCGCAGCGGATCCACCGCCGCCCTATCCGCCTCGCCCCACCCCCTCTCCGCCGCCCGAACCGGCGGATGATGCCCCCCCGGCGACCGATGCAACCGGCGCCGGGGGCGTGGCCCCCGAGCCTGAAGAGACAGAAGAGGTTCCGCCGGCTGGGGAAGACCCGGCCGGCGAACCGGCCGGACCCCAGCCCGAGCAGACGGCGGCCTCCGCCGGGGCAGGACCGGCCGCCGGCGGCGAGGGGGCGGATCTGGCAGCGACGCCCCCCGCCGCCATCCATCCCAATGCGTGGACCGAGGACCAGGACGATCAGCTGATCGAGGGCGTGGCCCTGGCCCTGCTGGAGGGCAAGAGTTTCACCGCTGCGGCACACAGCATGGCGGATCCGCTCGGCCGCACGAAGCAGGCCTGCTGGTTCCGAGCACATTCCAAGTTCCGTGACCGGATCGAGGCGCGCCTGGCTGAACTCGGGCAGCCGTCTGCCCCCCCCCCTGCCGCCCCGAAGGCGGACGATCGCAGCCTGCTGCAGCGCTACCTGGACGATTTGCCGCCGACGCGCGACTGGTCGATCGGGAAGGATGCGGATCTGCTGCGCCTGGCGATCGCCGGCATGGGCCTCGAGGACATCGCGGTGGAGATGGACCTGCGTGCCGCCGATGTGCGCGCCCGCTTCGACCTGCTGACCGGCCACCACAAGATCGAGGAAGGCGAGCGCAGCACCTGGCGCCGGCGGTTCACCCGCGAAGATGTCCTGGCCGAGCTGGAGGCCCGGCTCCCGCAGGCGGCGGAGTAGCGTCATGGTGAGCTACCTGCAGCGTCTCGCTCTTCCCCTCATGGCCACGGTCTTCGGTGCACCCGTCATGACACCCATGCTCGAGATCCCGGGCTTCGCCGCCATGCCCTCCGGCAATCACCGCGGTTGGACCAGGTCGAAGCACACCGTCGCCCAGGATCGCCGCGCGGCCGCCAAGCGCCGCGCCCGGCGCCGGGCAAAGCGGCTGGGGCAGGCCTGACGCCATGTCCCGTCCCACCCTCAGCATCGAGGAGCTGAAGGACCGGCTGCTGGCGCAGCTGGACGGTGTCGTGCATCACCTGGCGCCGCCGGCGCCAGGCAGCTACACGAAGACGGGGATCTACTTCACGCTGAACCCGGGGCGGGCCGACCGGAGCGTCGGCAGCTTCTGCATCCACATGACCGGCCAGAAGGCCGGGCGCTGGATCGACTATGCAACCGGCGATCGGGGCGACATCCTCGATCTCTTCGGGCTGTCCCTCAACCTTCACGATGCCACCGCCCGGATCAAGGCAGCGCGGGAATGGCTGGGCCTCGATACCGAGGATCCCGCCACCCGGCGCCAGCGCGAGGCTCATGCCGCCCGGCTGAAGGCCGAACGGGAACGCGCCGCGGCCCGGGAGGACGAGCGCCGCGCCAAGCGCCGCAAGGTGGCCGAGGCCGTCTGGCTGTCCGGCCAGGAACAGATCCAGGGCACGCCGGTGGACTTCTATCTGCAGGGCCGGGGCATCGACCTGCGCACCCTGCCCCACCAGCCGCGCGCCATCCGGTTCCACCCGGCCTGTCGGTATTACTTCGAGGAAGAGCTCGAGGACCAGGAGACGGGCGAGATCACCACCCGCACTGTCTGGCGTCCGGTCCCGGCGATGCTGACCGCGATCGCCCGGGGCCCCAAGATCATCGACTGCCACCGGACCTACCTGCAGGAACGCCCGGACGGCAGCTGGGGCAAGTTGCCTGTCGATGACGCCAAGAAGGTGTTCGGCGATTACACCGGCGGCTGCGCCCGCCTCTGCGGCGCCCTCGGCCCGCGCGGCGGCATGCTGCGCCTGCGCCAGGCGCAGCCCGGTGCGCATGTCCTGGTCGCCGAGGGCGTCGAGAACGCGCTCTCCGCCATCGTGCTGCGCGCCATGACCGGCCGCTCCCCGATCTTCGTGGTCGCCGCCGGCATGGTGGCGAACCTCGGCCGCGTCGAGCTGCCCGAGGCCGTGACCGAGGTCACGCTGGCTGCCGACAACGACCAGGGAGAACAGGCCAGCGCGCAGCTGCAGGCCGCGATCGCCGCGCACCGGGCCAAGGGCCGCCGCGTCCGGGTCTGGAGCAGCGATCTGCCTGGCGAGGATCTGAACGACCGCCTGCGAAGGGCACTCAAGGAACAGGAGGAAGCGGCATGAAGCCGATCTGCATCTATCACGGCGGTTGCGCCGATGGCTTCACCGCCGCCTGGGCCGTCCGGCGAGCCCTGGGCGAGATCGAGTTTCACCCGGGCGTCTATGGCGAGGATCCGCCCGACGTCACCGGCCATGACGTGATCATGGTGGATTTCAGCTACAAGCGGCCGGTGATCGAGGCGATGGCGGCGACCTGCCGCACGATGCTGATCCTCGATCACCACAAGACCGCCCAGGCCGATCTGGCCGGCCTCGATCGGCCCTATGTCGAGAACATGGGCTGGGAGGACTACCTCGACAGCGTTCACAACGCCTTTCACCAGCTGGACCGGGATCCGCGCGCGCCCTTCGCCGTCTTCGACATGGAACGCAGCGGGGCGCAGATCGCCTGGGACTTCTTCCACCCCGGCGAGCCGCGCCCGCGCCTGGTGGACTATGTCGCCGATCGCGACCTCTGGCGGTTCGACCTTCCCCGTTCCCGCGAGATCAATGCCTGGATCTACAGCTGGCTCATGGATTTCCAGGTCTGGGGCGCGATCGCCGCGACATTGCAGACGGATGATTTCGACACGGCGGCAGGGGTTGGCGCAGCCATCCTCCGCCAGCATGACAAGAACGCCGACAGTCTGATCCGAGCCACCAGGCGCGAGATGGTGATCGGCGGGCATCTCGTCCCGGTGGCGAACGTGCCGCATTTCATGGCCTCGGACGCAGGCAACATCCTGGCCGAGGGCTGGCCCTTCTCCGCCACCTATTACGACCGGCCCGGCGCCCGGGTGTTCTCCTTGCGCAGTCGCCCGGAGGGTGTCGATGTGGCCGAGATCGCGGCCCGCTATGGCGGCGGCGGCCATGCCCGCGCTGCAGGCTTCCAGGCGGCGCCCGGCTGGGAAGGCGAACATGCCTGACCACCCCTACCCCCCCCCTGCCGCCCGGGATCGGCTTGCCGTCCTGGCATCGTCGAGGTGAGCCATGAGCGATGGCGGCGTCGACACCAGCAGCACCGTCACACCCCTGCGCCCTCTCGATCGCCTGGCGGCCGAGCTGGACGATGCCCCCTTCGCTGGCGGCCAGGACGATGACCCCGGCCCGACGCCCAGGGACGAGGATCCCGGCGGCACCGCCTTCGATGGTGACGGCGATCCAGATCCCGCGGCTGACACCATCCCGCCCGGCGGCTCGGGCGGGCGGGCGTCTACGGAACGGCCGAAGGGCGAGATCTGGAAGGGCTGCCCGGTGCGCCCGCTCGGCCACCGCGACGGGGTCTTCTACTACCTCGATCCGCACGGCCAGCTGCGCGGCCTGACGAAACACGCCGCCCAGGACATCATGGGCCTCTTCGGCCACCGCCTGCCGGCGCTCTACCATGCCTTCCCGAAGTGGGTCGCGGACCGCAAGACCGGCGATCTCTACCGAAAGTCGGAGCACTTCGACCACCAGCTGGCCGCCAGCGCCATGTTCAAGGCCTGCGGCGAGCGGGGCATCTTCGACCCGGCCGGCGCCATCCGCGGCCCGGGCGCCTGGCTGGATGACGAGGGCAACCTGATCTACCACGCCGGCGATGCGCTGCTGATCAAGGCCGAGACGCTGGAGCCCACGACGATCGACGGCAAGGTCTATACCGCCTCGCCCCCGATCCCGCACCCTGCAGCACCATCAAAGGACGCAGGCAAGCCATCGGACGATGCCACGGCCGCGCTCGCCTACGCGGCCAGCTGGCAGTGGGATCGACCGGAGATCGATCCCTTCATCGTTCTGGGCATGACCGGGATCCAGATGCTGGGCGGCGCCATGGCCTGGCGACCGGTGTTCTGGAACACCGGGCCACGCTCGGCCGGGAAGTCCACCTTCCAGAACTGGCTGAAGGCGCTGCAGGGCGGCGACAAGGGGCTGATCAAGTCGGCCGATGCCACGAAGAGCGGGATCACCAGCCGGATCGGCCATTCCTCCCTACCCGTCTCGATCGACGAACTCGAGCCGGGCGACGAACACTCGACCAAGGAGCGCGACATCATCGCCCTGGCGCGGATCGCGGCCTCTGGCGACCAATGGGTGCGCGGCTCGGCCGATCAGAAGGGCGCCAGCGGCAACGTCTTCTCGGCCTTCTTCTTCTCCTCGATCCTGATCCCCGGCAAGCTCGAGGCCTCGGACAAGTCGCGCCTGGTCATCCTCGGCCTGAAGCCTTTTCCCGAGGGCACGCCGCCCCTGAAGTTCCGCGCCGAGACCTGGCGCGAGCGCGGCGCGAGGATCAAGCGTGACCTGATCGCCCGCTGGCCCAGCTGGGAACAGCGCCTCGAGCTCTGGCGCGAGGCGCTGGCCGAGCACCGCATCACCGGCCGGAACGCCGACAACTACGGCGCCATTCTGGCCATGGCGCAGATGGCGCTCTCCGAGGCCCTGCCGACAGTCGAGGAACTGACCGGCTGGTCGGCCAAGATAGCCGCCCACGTCAAGGCCGAGCTGGTCGAGATCGGCGACGACAGCGAGGAGGTCACCACCTGGCTCCTGTCGCAGCGCTTCGACCCGTTCCGCCGAGGGGAACAGCACACGCTGGCCAGCTGGATCAAGGCGGCCGGCTGGCGTCCAGGCGCGGGCAAGAGGATCTTCTCCGACAGCGGCGAATGGCACCCCGACGACGTGTCGAAGAAGGCCAACGCCAGCCTTGCAACGATCGGCCTGCGGGTGGTGGGCAGCAAGGAAGAGCCCGTCCTCTTCGTGGCCACCAAGCCGCTGCAGGGCCTCTCCGAGATCTTCGGCAGGTCCAAATGGGCAGGCGGCGCCTGGACGCAATCGCTGCAACGGATCGCCGGTGCGAAGGCCAGCGCCATCCCTCGCTACCTGGGCGGCATCCAGACGCGCGGCACCGAGGTGCCGTTCCAGTCCATGCCTGGCCTCCTGTCCCTCGAGGACGGCGCCGAGGTGCTGCCCGCCTCTCCCCACGCCCCGCCTGACCACGAGGATTTCGCTTGACATGAGTGATCTCAAGGCCTTGCGCGGATATTTCCGCGCTCTCGATACCGCAAAGCTTGGCTTGCACCCCGACCCGTTGGGGCAGATAATGGACGCGCGGACCTGCTTCGCGGCCATGGGTCAGGCCACTACGCCCCTACATCGGATCAAACCGGACGTAGTGGGCCTTGTAGGGGCAGAAATCCGCGCCGGATCAACGGCTTACCGCCATCCACTACGCCCCTACACCCCCCAGCCTCACACGTATGTGTGCGCACGGGCGTCCGCGCGCGCGCGTGGTTTCATGCGTAGTGGGCGTAGGGGCGTAGTAGTATCTCTTATCTCCCTGAAAGATATAGATAAAAGTAGGGGCCAAGCCCCTACGTCAGCCACTACGTCCATTCGGGGCGACGTAGTGGCCCGCCGCAACCCATTGAAAACCCTCGAAAAGGGGGATTTTCGGAATGGCTAAGGCCCGGAACGGCTTCGAACGCATGGCCTCGGAGGCGGCGGATCGCATCGATCGCGCCCGGGCGACCGGCGAGCAGCTGACCCTCCTGCCAGCCGAGCCGGACACCGGTGCGGTGCTGGCCGATGGCACCGGGCGCGGCAAGGGCAAGACCGGCAGCCAGCTGCGGGCGATGCTGGCGGCGCGCGGCCTGCGGATGCCCGAGGACGTCCTGGCCGAGATGGCCGGCCTTGCCTCGAGCGAGGATGCCTTCGTCACGGCGATGAAGCGGACCGAGCAGTTGATGGCCTGGGCCTATGGCGAGGCTGCGGTCGAGGGCGACACCGCCACGGCCAAGACCAAGCTCGCCCTGGGCTCTGCCCGCCTGGCGCTCTTCCAGCAGCTCTACGCGGCGCAGCTGCGCGCCCTGGATGCCCTGATGCCCTACGGGCTGGCCAAGGTGTCCAGCGATGGCCCGCCCGCCGCACCGGCCACGCCGATCGTGGTGCAGGGCGGCACCGTGATGGTGCAGCCGCCGCCCATCCGGCCCGGCGACCAGGCGCGCGACGTGACCCCGCGGACGCGCCGGATCGTGCCGCCGCCGATGCCGCACGAAATGCAGCGAAATCAACAGGTTGCAGAACCCGCCGAGACTGGCGCGGACGGCGAGGCGCGGACGGAATGAGCAACGCATTGAAATTGCAGGGCAAAATCGGCATCGGTCAATTGATCGAAAATCAACTGCCCGGCGTTCGATCCCCTCGCCCGGCACCAGCCCGCCCCCTTCCCGGCCCGGCCCTGGCGGCGGCCGCCGCGACCCCCCGGGGGGGCCTCGGCGCGTCAATCTCTCTCCCCCTGGCACAGAGGCCAGTCCATCTTTTCGGGGCCACGCCGTGAGGGGCTGGCGCGAAACTGGGGCCACGCGCCTTGGGGTGGGGGGGAGAGCCTTCGGCCCGGCCGGCGAAGGTGCCGGCGGCGTAACGGGTGGGGGCGCGCTTCCCGCGGTGAACGACCTGGCGATGCAGGCCGGAACCGATCAGGAATTGCAGGCGGTGCTTTCGGGGGTTTCGGCAGCCGAAGCGATTGACAGCCTCGCAGGTGATTTCGCGGAAGGCAACCTCGATCTTGACGCACCCGAGACCTTCCCCGGTCCGCGGGCGGAGGCGGCCTATTGGGACGACAGCACGGTGCTGGGGCTGCAAGGGCCGGTCGGCTCGGGCAAGACCACCACCCTCCTGAAATCGCGCCTGCGCCGCGCCATGGCGATGCCTCGATCGGTGATCGATGGCCGCCGGCATTACAAGCTCCTGGTGATCCGGGCGACCTACCGGCAGCTCTGGTCGACCACGATCCCGGATTTCCTGAAGGTCTACCCCCGCCACCTGGGCGATTGGTCCGGCGGCCGCGGCGGCCCGGTGAATTTCCGCATGGTGTTCTCCGATGGCGTCGAGGTGCCGCCCCCGCCGGGTCGCGTTGGTGCGGAATGGGCCTCGGACGAAATCGTCTTCGAGGTCGAGTTCATGGCCTTCGGCGACGACATCCAGGGCAGCCTGCGCGGCTACCAGGCGACCGACATCTGGCTGCACGAGATGGACACGAACCCCATCGACGTGATCGTCAACGCCATCACCCGGATCGGCCGACACCCGGCACAGCCGCATTTTGCGGGCTATCCGGCAGCGATGCGGGTCTACCGCCAGCTCTGCGGCGATTTCAACGCCCCCGCCCCCGGCAATTGGTCGATCGACCTGTTCCACGACAAGGAAAAGCGGGACAAGGTCCTGCAGCTGCTGAACGCGCAGCTCCCGCCGGAGGCTCCGGCCATCTCGATCGAGTTCCTGCGCCAGCCGGGCTACGGCGAGCCGGGCTGCGAGAACCTGCAGAACCTGCCCCCGGGCTACTACGAGGGGCAGATCGCCACCATGACCCTTTTGGGCCGGTCGGACCAGATCGACCGCCTGGTCAGGAACAAGATCGTCCACGAGCGCGCCGGCGAGCCGGTGTTCCTGCGCGAGTTCAAGCGCAGGATCCACGTTTCCGACACGCCGCTGAAGCCCTGGGCGGGGATCCCGCTGCGGATCGGGGCAGACCAGGGCCTGAAGGGTGCGGCCGTGATCGGGCAGGTTGCGATTGAGGGCACGGGCCTCCTGCGCCGGGTGCGCTGGCAGGTCCTGGCGGAGCTGCATTTCCCGAAGGAGCGGCTGCTGGCGCGCGTGTTCGGCGAGCGCCTTGCCGATCTGCTGGCAGAGCAGCGCTTCGCCGGGCACCGGATCGAGGGTGGCTGGGCCGATATGGCCGGCGAACAGGGTGCATCCGAGGCCGCGGACGAGAACGACACATGGAACCGCCTGGTGGGGCGTGCCGCGGGCTTCAGGATGCGCCCGCAGCGCATCGGCACGAACCGCATCACTCCGCGCCTCGAGGCCGTGCGCGCCGCGCTCGAGGCCCCGATCGCCGCGGGCGAGCCCGGCCTGCTGATCGACCCCTCCTGCAGCTTCCTGATCGCCGGTTTCGAGGCCCGATATGTCTGGACCTTCGAGGTCGACCAGAGGGGCGACAAGCGCAAGGTGCCCGACAAGAGCCTGACCGAGGCCAACGTGATGGACGCGCTTCAATACCTGCTGCTGTCCGAACACCGCGCCGATGGCACCGCCCTTGGCAGTTTCCCCCCGGATCACCGGCCCGAAGCCATGGGCCACAACGGCGGCCCGCCCCTGGACGACCGGGGCCTGCAGGGCGGGCTGCGCAGCGACTACGACCTTCTGAACCCCTACGGAGGACTTTGATGATGAACTTTGGACAGGCGCTCGAGGCGCTGAAGGAAGGCAAGCGTGTTGCCCGGACCGGCTGGAACGGCAAGGGCATGTTTCTCTTCCTGGTGCCCGGCTCCAACTTCGTGGTGAACCGCGAGCCGTTGCTGTCGATCATGGGCGAGGGGGCGAATGTCACCTACCGCCCGCACATCGACATGAAGGATGCCGAGGGCAAGGTTGTGCCCTGGCTGGCCAGCCAGAGCGATCTTCTCGCCGAGGACTGGTGGGAAGTCGTTCCGCTGGGGGGCAACTGACCATGGCCGCCCCTAAAATCACCGAAGCCCGCGCGCTGATCCTGCGCAGCCTGGCGGGCGAGATCGACGCGGTGGCACATAGCCCCCGCCACCTGAAGGCCCTGGCGGAACGCTACCGCACCGAGCAGCGCCTGTCCCTGACCTGCAGCGGCGGGACCAATATCGCCCGCATGCGCGGGGTGGCGGCCAGCAGCACCGAAAGCGACGAGGCGGCGCTTGCCGGCTGGGCCCGAGCTGCGCGTCGGGCGCTTCTGAACGCGGGGATGTCGTGATCGAGGTCCGCCCCTATGACGATCTGGCCGCCCATGCCGTCCTGTCGCGGCTGGATCTGCATGACCAGATCGAGGCCGAGCTGGTGCGCGGCCAGCCGGCGGGGGGGCTTGCCCTCTTCGCCGACTGGCGGTCCATGCGCGGCGCATGGGTGGCGGGCTTCGTCTTCTGCACCAGCGCCTCCCGCGGCGAGGTGCCCTTCGCTGTGGGCGCCCTGGTCAACACCGGGCAGGCCGGTGTCGCCCAGGCCGCGCTTCTGGCGCGCGACCATGCCCGTTTCCGCCGGCCCCTCGCGGAGCTGGCGCTGCGCCTGGCGGTCGAACTGCCAGCCTTCTGCACCGATGCCGGCATCCACCGCGTGGAGGCCCGATGCTGGCAAGTCCACCCGACAGCTCCGCGCTTCCTGCAGATGATCGGCTTCCGCCATGAGGCCGATCTCGCCGGCTTCGGCGCTGACGGGCGCCATGTGTTTAGCCAGTTCGCCCTCTTTCCTCCCTTCCCCCACCCGAAAGGAAATTGACCATGTGCTTGATGAAGATGCCGAAAGTCAGCAGCCCTGCCGCCGCCAGGGTCGCGGCCTATGACAACACCGAGGCGGTGCGCAGCGCCGATGCCGAGGCCCGCCTGCGCCGCCGCCGTGCGGGGGCCGCCGCCAATGTGCTGACCAGCCCCATGGGCATCCCCAGCACCTCGACCATGGGGGGCGTGGCCTGATGATCCCCGCCCCGGTGATGGAAAAAGACCCCCGCGCCCAGGAGTGCATCCGTCGCTGGGGTGAGCTGAAGACCGATCGCAGCCCCTTCGAGGCGGATTGGGAGGACATCGCGCGGCTGATCCGGCCACAGCGCGGCGGTTTCGGGCTGACCGATGCCGCAAAGCGCAAGCTGGAGAAGCCCTTGTCGTCCGAGCCGATCCTTGCCCAGTCCGCCTTTGCGGCCGGGATCTACTCGGCAATCACCAACCCTGCCAATCGATGGGCCGGGCTGGAGACGCCGGATCCCGAGCTGAACGCCTGGCACGACATGGCGGTCTGGAATGACCGCGTCACTCGCATCGTGATGAACAGCTTCAGGCCCGAGGTTTCTGGCTTCTATGGCGCGACCTTCCAGGCCTATTCCGACCTGGCCGCCTTCGGGAATGCTGCCGGCTATGACGAGCTGGACGATGGCGCCCGTCGCTTCATCGACGTGACGCTGTCCCTGGCAGAGGTGGTCTATGCCATCGATGCACATAACCGGGTGGTCGAAGTGATCCGGCGCTTCCACCTGACCCCGCGCCAGGCGCGGGCGATGTTCGACGGAAAAGGCAACCTGCCGGCGAAGATCCTCGAGATGGAGGAAAAGGGCCAGACCGAGAAGCTGGTCTTCTACCACCACGTCGTGCGGAACTACGGCTTCGAGAAGGGCCGTCTCGGCACCCGGGGCAAGCCCTGGGCCAGCCGCTACGTCTGCGAGGTGGACGAGGCGCTGATCCGCGAGGCGGGCTTCGACGACATGCCCTTCTATGCGCCCCGCTGGGATGTCGACAGCGGCATGACCTGGGGCACCGGTCCCGGCTTCACCGCCCTGCCCGCCTCCCGCGTGCTCCACCAGATGGAAGCCGCCACCATCCGCGCCGCGCAACAGGCCGCGGATCCCACTCTCCTGGCCCCCTCCCGCGAGGACTGGCCCCTGAACGGTCGCGTGGTGCCCGGCCATACGATCTACGGCGGGATGAGCATCCGCGGCCAGCGCATGATCGAGCCGCTCGGTGTGACCGGCCAGGTCGGCCTGACCGACGCGGCGAAGAAGGCCAAGATCGAGGAAATCGCCAAGGCCTTCCACTACGCGATCATGCCGCTCTCGAACCGGACCGGGGTGACGACCGAGGAAACCCGGATCATCGAGGAGGCGAACCTGCGCAACTGGGCGCCCCATGCCGATCGGGTGATGGAGGAATATGCCGCGCGGAAGGTCGAGCGCCGCTTCCGCCTTCTGTGGAAGGCAGGGCAGATCCCGCCGCCGCCGAAAGAGGCCGAGGGCGTGCCGCTGCAGGTGCGCTACCAGTCGGCCGCCACCATGGCGCTGCGCGCCCGCGAAGGCCTGGCGGTGCGCCAGTTCCTGACCGACCTGGCCCCCATGGCCCAGCTGGGCGAGCGGCACCTCGAGCGGATTTCCGGGCGGCTCAACACCGATGCGCTGATCGAGACCCTGCACGATGCCAGCCCCAGCCTGCCGGCGGCGATCCTGCATTCCCGCGAGGACGCCGACAAGCTGGCCGAGGCCGATGCGCAGAACCGCCAGCTGATGCAGGCGGCCGCCATGGCGCCCGGCATGGCGGCGGCCGCCAAGGATGGCGCGCAAGCCGCGGCGATGATGGGGGGCATGGCGCAGTGAGCGAGAGCCCCGAACATCTGGATGTGTCGCATCCGAACTGGCTTTACGTCCAGGTCTACCGCGCCACGATCGTGCGCTTTCGCGCAGACTATGCGGCAGAGCAGGCCGAGAACGCCGTCAAGTTCATGCAGGCGCAGCACAAGTCGACGGCGATGGACCGGGTGGCCTTGCTGAGGGGCCGCAAGGGATGATCCTCGATCGTTTCTCCATCTTTCGGGCCATGTTCCCCTTCGCCGGCGGCAGGCGCATCGCCGCCGACATGGCCGCGCGCTGGCAGCGCGCGCAGGTCCGCGATCCTGCCCTGGCGTCCGACCTGATCGGACTGGGGCGGATCCTCGCGCTGCGCCCTGCCCTCTTCGCCGACGGCGCCGAGATCCCCGAGCCGATCGACCCAGTCCGGCTGGGCTACGAACAGGGCCGGCGCGACCTGGCCGTGCAGCTTCTCGCCCTGATGGGCGTGACCAATACCGAACTTGCAAATCTCATGGAGGTGAATGATGCGGATTGAATTCTGGCAGCGGTTGGCCCGCAACGCCGATGGAGCCGGCGGCGGAGGCGGCGGGGAGGCTGACGCTGCAGCTGCTGCTGCAGCCGCCGCCGCAGCAGCAGCTGGCGGTGACGGCGGCGGCGATGGTGGCGAGGGCGGCGCGGCCAAATGGTGGGAGGACAAGCGCTTTTCCGACGAACAGCGCCGGCACCTGACATCCTCGGGCCTGACAGTCGACGACCCGATCGACGCCGCGCTGCGCCTGACCGACATGCATCGCCATGCCGTCCAGCGCCTCGGCAAGGATCCCGGCGCTCTCCTCGACCGCCCGGCCAAGGATCAACCCCTGACCGAATGGATGAAGGCCAATCGCGAGATCTTCGGCCTTCCCGAAGCCGCGGACGGCTACAAGATCGAGCAGCCGAAGGACTGGCCGAAGGACGCGGGCTGGGACAAGGATTTCGAGGCGCAGGCGCGCGCCTTCGCCTTCGACCAGGGCCTCCCGCCGGCGGCGGTGCAGGGGATGGTAAACCTCTACGCCGCCAAGGTGCGCGAGCTCAATGGCAAGGCCGACGCCGACCTGGCCGCCGCCAACGATGCGATGCGGGGCGAGTTGACCCGTGACTGGGGCGGCCAGGCCGACGCAAGGATGCTGCGCGCCGGACAGGCGGCCCAGATGATCGCCGAAAAGGCCGGCATGACCGCCGACCAGGTGGCAGATGTCGCGAAATCGCTCAGCGCGAAAGCAGGTGATGCCAACGTCATCCGCATGTTCGATGCCATCGCCGGCATGATGGGCGATGACAAGATGCTGGGCGCCGGCGGTGGTGGCGGCGGTTTCGGGACCAGCCCGGCCGAAGCCCGCCAGCAGCTCGCCCAGATGCAGGCCCCGGGCGGCGCCTACTACGAGGCGGTATCCAGCGGCAACACCTCGAAGATCGCAGAACTGAAACCCCAGATCGAGCGGCTGACCAAGATCGCCGCCGGCCAACTCTAGGAGGACACCCCATGCCCACCCTTTCCTTCACCGCCCAGGGCGGCGTCCAGACCCTCGGCCCCCTCGAGGCCGGGACCGATTTCATGGTGCTGGACGGCAGCTGCAGCTTTTCGACGGCCGCCTTCGCCAGCGACAACATCGGCTTTCCCCAGGCCCGCGGTGACAAGTTCTTCGTGGCCGAGGGCAAGACCGTGCGGCTGCAGACCTCGAAACGATGCACCCTGCACTACGAGGAGCTGGCATGACCATTCTCGGCAAGAGGGCGTTTGGCGGCCTTGCAGCGCCCGGGCTGGGTCAGCGCCGGACGCCTGCCGTCGCGAACCCGATCACCGGCACCGGCCCCTCTTTGGGCGCCATGCTTGACGGGGATACTCTCGACGACGTGTTGACGCGGGGGAGCTATTCCAGCACCGCGGGGGACATCACCGAGCCCGTCGACATCGAGATGCAGCTCGACGGCGGGGAGTGGGAGGCCTATGTCGGCTCCACCGCTGGCGCCACCGGGGGCACATGGCGCGTGCGGGAGAACCCCTCTGACGGGACGAATACCCGCACCTTCACCAGCAACGCCCAGACCGTGCAGCCGCTCCCCGCGACAGTCCCCTCGGCCTTCACCAGCGGACAATGGACGGCTGTTCGCGGCAACGCGCTGATTGCCGTCACCGTCTCGGAACTGCCCGACGATGGCGGATCGGACATCACGGCCATCCAATATCGTCTGGACGGCGGGTCTTGGGTATCCTCCAGCTTGACGGGAACAGGCAGCTTCAACATCACCGGGCGGACCAACGGTGTTGAGTATGGCGTGGAGTTGCGGGCTGTGAACGCGGTCGGTGACGGCGCGGCTTCGGACGTGAAGGCCGTCACGCCCGCGACCGTGCCAGGCGCGCCTTCGCCCGAGAGCTGGGAAGTCATCCCGCTCGATAGCGCCGTTGAGTTTGTCATCCACTCCCTTCCGGCAGCCAACGGCAGCGCCATTACGAAGATGCAGAACAGGTTGGCCGGGGGGACCGATTTGCCGAGCCTGTCGGGCGGCGTTCAAGGCGGCCTGACCAACGGCCAGAACTACAACATGCAGATCAGGGCCGTGAACGATGTCGGGGCCGGAGCGTGGGCCGCAATCAAGGCTGTAACGCCGGTTGCGCCGATCCCCGTGCCCGAGAACGTCACGCCTCCCGCCATCACCGGCGATCTGATCGACGGCGAGGAACTGTCGCTGTCCGAGGGAACGTGGACGCCCACGCCGGACGAGGTGGAGCGCCAATGGCTGGCCGACGCCTCTCCGGTCGGCACGTCCTCGACCCTCGACCTGACCGGGCGGGAAGGCGAGACCATCAGCGCCCGGACCCGCGCCCGCATGACGGGTGGGGACTGGTCGGATTGGGAAGACGCGACTGGTGGGGGAGAGGTGCAGCCCGTGCCGGGCGATGATCCGCTGATCGAGTTCACGCCCTCTGGCGCGGCGGGATTGTCGTTCACCCCGTCGCTCCCCGCGGTGCTGGCCGGATCGCGCCACTTCGACAGCGCTACCGAATGGCGCTCGGACACGTTCGACCCGCTGTCCACGCCCTACGTCTGCATGTCGGTGTGGGTGGGCACGCAGGGCGAATGGCAACTCGGCGCGACCGCCAGCACGGGTGACGCCTTCTGGGACGGCACCTTCCGCAACGTGAAGAAGGGCGACAACGTCGCGCAAATCCTCGGCGAGGGCACCAGTGTCGGGGCCGTGTCTCTGTCGCCCGGCTGGTATGTGGTCGAGTTGCTGGAAGATGGTGACGGGCACATGGTCGTGTCCGTCGATGGTGACGACGAGGTGTCTGGCGGCACCGTTTCCGGCACGCTCGACAGGCTGTTCATCCGTGCGAACTACGGTGACCTGTTCGTCGCGGGGCTGCGCGTCTACGACGAAGAGCCCGATGACCGGGCAGCGGTGAGGGCGTGGGCCGCAGGCTTCATCCCTGAGGATCGCTGCGCCCTTACCTCTGGCACCTATGATGCCGGGGGCGGGAACGTGCTCACCGGCTACAGCAATGGCACCGGCGTTCCCGCGTTCGGGTCGAAGGACAGCGAACCCATCGCAGGCATGACGTTCCTCGGCATGTTCCGCAACGCGCTTAACAGCCAGCTTGTCGTGGCCTTCTCCGGTGATCAAGCCACGGCGCTGGCCGGGAAGAGCGTGTATCTTGGAACCGCCGAAGCCAAGGGCACTTGGACTTACTACCCGAGCGGCACACCCTTCGGGGTGCCAGCGACGATGATGGTAGTGGCGGGGGCGGGTGCCATCCCGCAGCCCCGCGTGTTCAACTTGGTGGTCGCGCCCGCCTCGCCGTAGCGGGCCATGCGCCGCGAGGGATGGTCGCCGTGGGGCGCATCCGGTATGCGCCCCACTTGACGAATACTCCATCTTGTGGCTTTTCTGAATGCGCCGGGTAGCGTCCCTCCCTCCGGGCATAGGGGCGTCCGACTGACAGCCGGATCAAGACGGCCGTTCGGGCGACGATACGCCAAGGCCGGGTCCGTCCTAGAGAACGGGGAGCCCCTCCGAAAACTCCAATCGCAGTTTTCAATGGAGGGGCATAATGCCTCAGGAACAGCTCGTAGAGCAGTGGCACCGGCTCACCTATGGCAACAACGTCCAGATGGTGGCGCAGCAGCTGCAGAACCCGCTTCGTGCCGCCGTCACCGAAATGCGCTGCACCGGCGAGGCCCATTCGGTCGCCGACCTGGTCGGCACCGGGGAATACCTGGTCAGCGAAGAACGCTCGCGCCGCAACCCGGAAAACCCGTCCAAGCTGTCGCGGCGCTGGCTCGTCCGGCCCGACAAGATCGAGAGCGGGCAATACATCGATGAGGAAGACAAGTTCGACCTGGCGATGGACCCCACCAGTCACTTCGTTCGCGACCATACCGCCAAGGTGCAGCGCGGCATCTTCGACCGCATCCTGGGCATCGCCAAGGTCGGCAATGCCTATGAGATCGCCCATGGCGGGATCCTCGGCCGGGTGAACGAAGGCAAGCGCCCGGGCACCACCTCGGCCCTGCCGAATGGCAACATCATCCCCGCGAGCGGCACCGGCCTGACGATCGACAAGATGATCGACGTCAAGGAAGACCTGGCGCTGGCAGATTTCGGGATCGAGAGCGACGATCCGCTCTTCGCGCTGATCAGCCCCAAGCAGGTGACCAACCTCTTGAAGATCGCCGACGCCTCCTCGGCCTCGCTGAACGCCTTCGCCATCGACCAGCTGAAGACCGGCAAGCCCACTCCTCTTCTGGGCATGACCTGGATCGTCACCAACCGCCTGCCGAAGAACAGCGACGGGCACCGGCTCTGCCCGGTCTGGTCGAAGCGCAACGTCGTCATGGGCGTGTGGGCCGACATCGTTGGCGACATGTGGAACGACACCTCGGCCAAGAAGCTGCCCTACGTCTACGTCAGCGCACGGGTGGATGCCGCCCGCGTGCAGGACGGCGGCGTGCGCGTCATCGCCTGCACCGAGAGCTGATCCGGTCCACGCCAGGTGGCCGGGCAGCCGGCCTCCTTCCCCCATCCAGTCACAGGAGGGCCTGACATGGCCGTCGTCAACCTCAAGTCCAATCTCTTCGGCGACTATCTCGCCGGCATCGACAATCCCGACCCCGAGCTGGCGCGCGGCCGACCGATCGTGGCCACCGGCAGCGTGGAGAACGGCGCTACCGACAGCTCGCTCTCCACCTACAAGCTCGCCTCCCTGCCCTCGAACTGCATCCTCGGCGACCGCACGAAGTTCGACGTCGAGAACTGGGGCTTCGCCACCGTCAACATCGGCACCCTGACCGACGTCGATGCGCTGATCACCATCGCCAAATCCTCGGGCAACACGGTGAGCCCTGTCGTCTTTGGCGATGCCAAGCACGGCAAGCGCCTCTGGGAGGTGCTGGGGCTCGCTGCGGATCCGGGCGGCGTGATCGACATCTACGCCCACGCCTCGGCCGGGGCGACCGGCGCCGGGTCGATGCCCTTCCAGTTCGAATACTTCTGGCGCTGACGCGCCGGCGGTGATCCTCCGGCGGGGCCCGAAAGGCCCTGCCGATCCTCCAGCCGGGCGGGTCGTATGACGTTTCCCTTCGCCACATCGACGATCGTTGCCCAGGCCTTCGGCATGGTCGAGCTGTCGCCGCCCTCGTCCTTCGCCGACGACACGCCCCAGGCGCAGGATGCGGTGCAACATTATGCCTCCTCCCTGGACATCTGTCTCGAACTCAACGACTGGTCCTTCGCCTCGCGCATGGTGGCGCTGTCGAGCGCGGCCCTGCCCGAGGGTGTGATCGCGGATCCCGATCTGCCGTTCAGCTTCCGGCTGCCCGGCGATTGCATCGCGCTGCGAGAGGTCAAGACCAGGGCCGTCCGTTTCCGCCTGGACGAAATGATCCTGCGCGCCGACCAGCCCGGCCCGCTGCCGATCCGCTACACCAGGCGCATCACGGATGAAGCCTCGCTGCCCGCTACCTTCCGCACTCTTGTGGCCGCACAGTTGGCGGTTCTCATGGCGCCGCGCTGGCTGGGGGTCGATACCAAGCGCGCCAGCCTGGCGGATCAACTCCGGCTGGCCCGCGCCGAGGCCTCCCGGGTCGATGCCCGCAGCGCCAGTGCCGAGCCTTGGGGCGACGGGCGCAGCAGCGGCAGCCGCGATTGGGTGGCCGAGGCGCTGCGATGACCACGACGACACCCGCCCAGCTGTCCTTTGCCGCCGGCGAGATCTCGCCCCTCCTGCACCGCCGCGCCGACTACCAGCGCAACCAGACCGGCCTGGCTACCTGCAACGGTTTCCTCCCCCTGCGCCAGGGCGGCTTTACCCGCGCGCCCGGCACAGTCTTCGACGGCTACACCCGCGGCAATGCTCCCGGGCGGCTGGTGGATTTCGAATTCGCGACGGACGATGCGATGACGCTGGAATTCACCGCTGGCAAGTTGCGGTTCTGGCGCTACGGCCAGCTGGTGATGTCGGGCCCCGATCCCTACGAGATCAACACGCCCTACGGCGCCGACAGCCTCGATCGCCTGCAATGGGAGCAATCGGCCGATGTGATCTACCTGGTCGACGGGCTGCAGCCGATGCAGAAGCTTTCACGGCTTGCGCTCGACAACTGGACCATAGCCGCCGTCAACCATACCACCGGCCCCTTCCGCGTGCAGAACCTGGACGAGGCCCGCACGATCGAGGCCAGCGCCACCACCGGTTCGATCACGCTGACCGCCTCGACCGCCATCTTCGAGGCCAGCCATGTCGGCAGCCTGATCCAGCTGCAGCCGGTGGATTTCACCAACATTCCGCTCTGGACCTCGAATACCGCGGTCACCGTGGGTCAGCTGATGCGGATCGGATCGAACGTCTACGAGCTGACCGCCGGCACGAATACCGGTGCCAGCCAGCCCCAGCACACGGAAGGCACCCAGTTGGTCGACCACGCCAACGGCACCACCTGGAAGTTCGTCGATGACGGCATCGGCGTGGTGCGCATCACCGCCGTCGCCTCCGGCACCTCCGCGACAGCGCAGGTGCTGCGCACTGTGCCGAAGGCTTGCGTCGATGACCCGACCTATCGCTGGGCAGAAAGCGCATGGTCCGCGCGGCACGGCTATCCCTCCTGCCTGGCCGCCCATGATCAGCGGCTGATCGCGGCCGCCACCCCGTCCGAGCCCCGCACCTTCTGGGCCTCGGCCGTCGGCGGTTACGAGGATTTCACGCCGGGGGTGGAGGCCGACGACAGCTTTGCCTTCTCGATCGCAGGCCAGTCCTCGCTGAACCGGATCCTCTGGCTGGCCTCGGGAGGCACCGGGCTGCACATCGGCGCGCTCGGGGAGGAATTTTCCACCAGGTCCTCCTCCTCGGAAATGGTGATCGGTCCGACCACGACAGTGATCGGCTCCGACAGTTCCATCGGATCGCGCCCCGGGCGGCCGATCGTCCCCGATGGTGCCCCCATCTTCATCTCCAAGGACGGGGCGCGGATATTCCAGATCACCTACAGCTTCGAGAGCGACCGCAAGCGCCCCACCGAATTGTCCCTCCCGGCCGACCATCTGGGGGCGAGCGGCTTTGCCGAGATCGCCTGGCAAAGCGCACCGCAGCGCCTGGCCTGGTTCCGGCGCGGCAGCGGCGACCTCGCCGCCATGCTTTACGACCGGGACGAGGATGTCCTTGGCTGGGCGCGCTGTTCCGTGGCGGGCGGCTTCGTCGAAAGCATGGCGGTTTCGCCAGCCGCCGATGGATCTGCGGACATCCTGACGATGATCGTGCGCCGCAGCATCGGCGGAGAGATCGTCCGAATGGTCGAGCGCCAGAGCGTGATCTACGGCCTGCTGATCGATCAGCCGATCGCCGAGGCCAATCACGCCTTCGCGGCCAGCGTCTTCCTGCCGGAGGATCCGGCGGACAGCTTCACCCTGCCGCATCTGGCCGGCGAGATCGTCATGGCCTGGACCGACAAAGGGCAGTTCGGCCCGCTGGAAGCCGATGACGAGGGCAATGTGACCCTGCCCGCGGCGGTGTCACGCGCCACCATCGGCCTTTTCGATGACAGCCATGAGGCGGAAACGCTCGACATCCAGGCGGCCGCACCCGACGGGCATACGATGTCGCGGCGCAAACGCCTGCAGTCGCGGATCGGCGTCGGCCTCCATCGCACCGTGCAGGGCTACATCCAGCCGGTCGAACGCGACTTCGGGCAGGCCGCGCGCGTCGGCACGCCGTCACTCATGGTGGCCCTGCCCGTCGCCGCGGATCTGACGACAGCCTGGTCCGGGCTCGCGGTTCTCCCTGCCCCGTCCGGCAGCGCAACGGAGGTTTCTTTGCGCTTCCGACCCTTCGGCCTCGCGCCGATGACCGTGACGGCCGTTATCCCACCGATCACAGAACACGGGCGCTGACATGTGCGATTTCATCATCACCCCGCTTCTGTCGGCCTTCGGAGGCGGTGCAGCTGCGACCGCCGCCGGCGCCACCGCGGGGGCGGCTACCGCGGGCACCTTCGCGTCGACCCTGACCACACTCGGAACCCTCGTCAGCATCGGCGGCTCGCTCTATCAGGGCATCGCCGGCGCGAGGGAGGCCCGCGCCCAGTCGGCGGCGATCGAGGAGCAGAAGGCCACCGAGGCCAAGATGACGGCGATCGAGGAGCAGCGCACCCGGGCGCGCTATGCCTCGGAGACCCGGCGCCAGGTCGCGCAGCTGGCGGCGCGCGGCATTGCCGGCGACAGCGTGACCGCCATCCTCCTGGGCCAGAGCGCCGCCCAGGAGATGAGCTTCGCCGCCCAGGGCGTGCGCCAGGGCGGTGCGGCGCGCCAGAGCGAACTGACCCAGACCCAGAAGGCGTTGAAGGCGCGAGTTACCAAGTCCCTGATGGGGGGCTTCTCCAGCGCGGCTGACAGCCTGCTGACCGCCGCCCCCGAGATCTGGCCGGGATTGAAGGGATGAGCGAGCTTACCGTCCCCCGCGCGCCGGCAACGGTCGGCCGCGCCGCTCAGGTCGATACCACGCCGATCGCCGGTGATGGCGGCCTGATCGCCGAGTTCGGCAACCGGATGCTGGAAAAGGGCCTGCAACTGCAGGCGCAGCGTCGTGAGCGTGCAGTGCGCAAGCTGCAGCTCGACATGGCCAGGGACATGGGCATGGCGAAGCTCGAGGCGGAGAAGATCACCGATCCGACGCAGGTCGGTCCATTCTGGGATGCCAAGACGGCCGAGTTCAACACCAAATATGTCGAGGAACAGACCGATCCCGAGATCCGGTCGGTGATGGAACTGGCCGTGCAAGGCTCCGCCGATCAGCATGCGGTCGATCTTGCCGGCAAAGTGGAGACGCTGGAGCGCAGCCAGACCGAAGCCGACTGGATCACGGCGCGGGGGCAGATCGTGCTGGATACCAGCCGCGCCGATCCCACTACGCTGGAAGCCATGCTCGGCCAGGGTGAGGCCTGGATCGACAGCCTGGCCGAGCAGGGCATCCTCGACCCCGCGAAGGCCGCTTCGGAGAAGGAGGCGTTCCGGCAGGAGGTCTATGCGAATAGGGCGCGGGCAGCCATCCAGGATGATCCCGACGCCTTCCTGGCCGCCGCAGCTGCCGGGGAATACGACCATCTGGGGGGCACTGCGCTTACGACCTCCATGGTTGCCGCCAAGAGCGAGAGCGACCGGCGGGCCACTCGGGCTGCCAGCGACCAGGAGAAGATCCTGGATGACCGACTTTCGAACATGACCAAGCTCTACTATGCGGGTGAGACGGTCGCGGATGGCGCGTTCCTCCAATCCCCCGAGGCAAAGGCCCGTCCGGGGTGGGCCCCGGCAATGGCGGCAAAGGCCCTGGCCGAGGAATTTCCCGGCTTCAAGAAACTGCCCATCTCCGAACAAAACCGTATCATCGCGGCCGAGGCGGCCCGACCGAAGGTCCACGACTGGGAGGCCAAGCGTGGCGAGGTGCTGCGCGCCTGGCGCGATGAGGCGGCGCAGGATTGGGTGAAGGATCCCGGCCAGGCCGCGAAGAATGCCGGGCTGGAATACACCGATCTGCCGGACTTCAACCCGACGGACCCCGGCGCCTTCGCCGCGGGCCTGAAGGGCCGCATCCGCGACGACAAGTTCTTCGCGGAAAACGGCTACACCAAGAACGTCCCCGCCGTGCTCACCAAGGACGAAAAGGCTGCCCTGAAGCCGGTCCTCGACAAGGCGGCGCCGGCCGGCCCCAAGGTCGCCCTGGCCGGCTCGATCCTCGAGGCCACCGATGGCCGCCCCGAAAAGGTCCTGGCCGCCCTCGGCGGCGACCCGGAATTCAACAGGGCGGTAAAGGTGCTCGGGCTCACGGGCGATGCCGCGCTGACCGAGGCCATCCTTCGCGGCGGCCAGAAGATCGCGGGCCAGACTGTGGTTCTGCCCAGCCGGAAGGATCAGATCGCCACCTTCGACGCCATCACCGGCGGCATGTTCGACGATGCCCCCGAGGTGAAGGAAGAGATGATGGCGGCCGCCCTTGCCCTCTACGCGGACGAGGCCGCGGGGGTCGACGGCGAGACCCTGACCAAGGAAGGCTGGATCGCCGACGGCACCGCTTACAACATCTACGGCAATGCTCTTCAAAGGCTGACCGGGGCGCAGCCCGATCGCAACGGCAAGTTGACCGTCGGCGGGATCCAGGAACTGAACGGCGGCCTGGTGGCGCTGCCGCCGGGTGTTTCGGTGCAGGATGCCGAACAGGGCTGGGACGATCTGTCCCACCGTCTTGCCGGCAGCGTCTGGGACACCAGCCGCGGTCAGGGCGAATGGATCTCCGCCGCACCGGAGGGGTTCGACGCCCCGGAGGCACGGCTGAAGGAGGCTCCCGGCGAGGAGGCCCGCTTCGCTCCCTTCAAGGCCGCCAGCGTCTTCGGTGGCATTCCCGATCTTGGCAAGAACCCTGCCGCTCGAATGGCGACGCTGACGCCGCAGCGTATCGGTGAGAGCGATGTCTACCGGCTGGTCTACGACGACGGCAGCGGCCGCATGACCGTCGTCGGTCAGGCGGGCACCGATCACGAATACTGGTTCCGCCTCTCCGATCTGCTGCGGGGGGCGAAGCAGTGAGCGATCCCGTCATCGTCGAGGACGAAGACATCGGCGCGCGCCCGCCGCGGATCCCGCCGCAGCCGCTTCTTCCCGAGGGTGCCGGTGTCGAGCAGCTTTCCGACGTCTGGCAAGAGGCCACCACGCCCCTGCCGCCAGGCGCCGAAGGGGACGCTCTGCCAGATCCGGCGCCGGAGGAGATCGCCGCTCCGCCGAAGCGGACGCCAGAAGAGATCGCAGCCGAACTCGGCCTGCCGCCGCCCCGACGCGATCTTGCGCCACTGCCCGACAATGACGCCACCACCTGGGATGTCATGGTCGCGGCCTTTCGGTCCGAGGTGGAGCGCACCGACTGGTGGAACGCTACGGAGAGCCGGCGTCGCGACTTGTCCGAGGATATGTGGAACCTGCTGAGCAAAGAGGGCAGGGCTCGCGTCGAGAAGGAGCGCGGCAGGAACGGCTGGGCCAGCATACCCGAACTCATCACGGCCGAGGCCGCTCGGCAGGCAGCGACATCTCCCGACGTCGCGCGTGTCTGGGCCGGCTATCCCCTGTCGATCGAGGAATTCGACCGGCGGATCGACAGCGACCGCAGAGCCACAATCGACGAAGCCCAGGCGATCCTCGATCAGCCCGGCGGCACGGTGGCGGAATTCCTTGGTTCCGCCGCTGCAGCGATTTCGGACAAGACCAGCCTGATGCTTCTGCCGCTCGGCATCAGCAGCACGGGCTGGAAGATGATCGCCAGCGAAGCCGCCCTCGGTGCCCTTGGGGAGGCGGCGGTCCTACCCCGCGAATACCGGGTGGCGGAGGAGCTTGGCCTCGAGGACCCCAATCCGGTCAGCCGCATCGCGATGGGTGCAGCTTTCGGAGGCGGCTTTGCCGCGGCCCTGCACGGCCTTGGCCGAGGCGTTACCGCCTTCCGCGCCCGGGCCGAGGCCCGCCGCGCTTCCCTCCACGAAACCCAGCCCGAGGGCGTGGACCGCATCGATCACGAAGCCGAGGTCGAAGCGGCAGAGGCATGGCTGCGCGGCGATCAGACGGTGGAGGAACGGCTGGGCGGCAGCGACGAAGCCGCCGAGCCCACAGCCGCGAACGCCCTGCCGCCGGTCGGCCCCGATGCACCGGCCAACTGGGAAAAGATCAGGAACGGCATTTTCGCGGGCGAGAGCGGCGCGGACTGGAATGCCCTCTTCGCCTACCAAAACCGCAAGGGCGGCAAGTTCAGTCACATCAAGGCGACCGAGATGACGGTCGATGAATGGCTGGCGTTCCAGGACCCCTCCGGCCCTTACGGCCAATGGGTCGCACGCAACCGGCCCGACCCCCAGAACGGCGTCGCCACTCCGATGGGTGCTTACCAGATCGTCGGCACCACCCTGCGCGCGGCGAAGAAGGCCCTCGGCCTGAAGGGCGATGAGGTGATGACCGCAGAGATGCAGGATTACATCGCCCAGTGGATCTACCGACAGCAGGGAGCGAGCGCCTGGGTCGGCTACAAAGGGCCGCGCGACAGTTATACCCCTGGTTCCGTTGACGGCCCCGCCCCGACCATGGGCCCCACCTCGCGCGGCTATACCGGCAGCGGCCAGGTCACCGCCGGCGATGATTTCCGCATCGACGTGGACTGGCAGGTGGTGGATGCGGCAACCCTCCTTCGGGCCAGTGGCGACCTGCAGCCGCGCGACCGCAGCCGCATCAATTCGGACGCATGGATCGCAGATACCGCCGCGCGCCTCGATCCGGCCCAGCTGATGCCGTCCCCTACGGCAGATCGCGGTGCACCGATCGTCGGGCCAGACAACGTGATCGAGAGCGGCAACGGTCGCTTCGGGGCGATCGAGCGGGCCTATGAGCGCCACCCCGATCGCGCCGCAGTCTATCGCAGCGCCATCGAGGGCGCAGGCTTCGACATTCCCGAGGGCGTGGAGCGGCCCATCCTGATCGCCAGGCGCAAGACCGACCTCTCCCGAGAGGATCGCGCCCGTTTCGCGATCGAGGCGCAGGACAGCGGGGTCGCCGTGATGACCCCCACGGAAATGGCCCGCGCCCATGGTCGCGCGATGACGGCGCCGGTGCTGGCCCGCATGGACCCGACCCAGCCCCTTCGCTCCGATGCCAATGGCGACTTCGTCCGATCCGTCCTGCAGAACCTGCCGCGCTCGGCGCGCAATGCGATGTTCGGCGCGGACGGGATCATCAATGCCGCAGGCGAACGCCAGCTCCGCGAGGCGATCTTCGCCCGGGCCTGGCCGGATCCCGACATCCTGGCGCGCTTCACCGAGGGCGACAGTGGAGAGCTGAAGTCCCTCCTCGAGGCCCTGGACCGCGCGGCGCCGGCCTGGGCGGCGCTGAAGGCCGACATCGAAGCCGGACTGGTGCGCGCCGAGATGGACATCAGCGCCTTCGTCCTGGACGCCATGCGCATGATCGATGCGGCCCGCACGCTCTCGAAACGGGACGGTCTACCAGTGGCCAAGGCCGTTCAGGAATTGCTGGACAGCCCCGATCTCCTGGACGGGCCGGTTGCACCGCTGACCGTGGCACTCCTGCGCAAGTTCTGGAAGGACGGCCGTGCTGCCAAGGCCGACGACGTTGCCGATTTCCTGACCCGCTATGCCAACGACGCTCGCAAGGCCGGCGCCGAGGGCGGCATGTTCGACGCGCCCGGGCCGCGCGAGGTGCTGCGCGCGATAGATCCCGGGACCTTCGGCGACCTGCCGGAAGAAATTGGCCGCGCCCGGGGCTTCGCGCGGCCCGGGCAGGAGGCTCCGCCTGACGCGGTGGCGGATCTGCCGGGCGAGGACTTCGACCAGGGCGCACAGAGCCCTGGCGCCGAAGCGGTCGATGCCGAGATCGCGGCGGAGCTGCGCGGCCCGTCGACAGAGGAACGGCTGGCAGAGGCTATGGCGTCCGACCCGTCGCTGCAGGAAGCGCTTGATCGCCAGGCGCAAGTCCCGCTGACCACCGATCTTCCGGGCTATGGCACCGATGCCTTCTGGCAACAGCGCAAATATGTCGCAGCAGACGGATCAGAAATCGCTGGACTTTCGGCTGCGGTTGAGCATCTGACTGACGTCAGCCGCCGTCTCGCTTGGAGCGACGAAGGCCTTCCTCCCGAGAAAATTCGGTCCGAACGCCAGGCGGTGATCCTGATCGGGCCCCCGGCTTCCGGCAAGTCCACGATCGCCAATCCGCTGGCCCGCGACCTGGGCGCCGCGATCGTCGATGTGGACGAGGCCAAGAAACTGATCCCGGAATACGGCCGCGGCGAAGGTGCGAACGCCGTCCATTCGGAAAGCGTCGAAATAACCGAGGGCGTACTGGAAGAGGTCCTTGCGGCTGGCGACAACATCGTCCTGCCCAAGGTTGGAGGCAAGTTGACCTCGATCCAGACGACGATCGCGACGCTCAAGCATGAGGGATACACGGTCCGCCTGGTCGAAGTGGTCGCGCCGGCCGAGGTGGCGATCGCTCGCATGGTGGGCCGCGCCAGGGCGACGGGGCGGGTGATCCCGCCGGAGATCATGCGCGAGGGCATTGACGGCGCCCCGGTTACATACCAGCTTTTGAAGGAGAGAGGAGAGGCTGATGGCTACGCCCGCATCGACAACACCCCCGGCCTCGGACAGCCCCGAGCCGTCCTCGAAGACGACAGCGAAATCCTACATGCTTTCGACGGACGAGATCGAGGAGATCGAACTGCGCAGCATCGAGAGGCTGAGGGCGCGGCTGAAAGCCAGGCGCGAAGCCAAGGCGGCCAAGACGGACTGACGGCAGAGGCCGAACCGGACGCCATAGCTGCTGCCCGCAGCGACCTGGGCGAATTCGCTGACATCGAGGTAGAGCTGCCCGACGGCACCAGGGTGCGTGCCGGCGACGTCCTTGACGACCTGGACGCCGATCGCGCCGCGGATGAGGCGCTCGACACCTGCATCCTCGATCCCGCCGCAACCTTCAGCAAAGGAGGCGGCGCATGACCAGCATCGCCGATTGTCTTCAGCGTGCCGTTGACTTCGGGGCGATCGACCGGGCCAACGGCGTCCGGCTCCAGCGTGAATACGACCAGCTCGTCAGCCGCTACAGCAGCTCGATGCCGCCGGCGCAGGCCCGCGCCCGTGCCGCGGCCGACCTGAAGGAGGCGAACAAGGCGAAGACCGCCCGCCGCCGGCACTATGTGCTGAACCAGCTGCAGGCGATGGCACGCCTGCGTCAGACCATCCTGAAGGCGAAGGATCCCGCCGCCGCGATCAAGAGCCTGGTCGAATACAACCCCGGCGCAGGATCGGCCTCCGAAAGCGTGCGGTCGCTGGCCGAAGCTTATGTCACGAGCATCAATGCCGCGCTGAAGGATGTGCTGGAAAAGACCGGCCAGGACCTCTTCTCCCGCTCGCGCAGCCCTAAGCTCCTCGAGAACCTGATCCGCGAGTTGCACAACGAGGCGACCGGCGATGCCGGCGCCGCCGCGCTGGCCAAGGCGGTGCGCCAGCAGCAACAGCGGATGCGCCGGGCGTTCAACGCCCATGGCGGCGACATCGGCGACCTGGCGGATTTCGGGGTGAGCCATACCCATGATGCGGGCCAGCTCCTGCAGAAGGGCTTCAACGCCTGGGCGGAAAAGATCCACGGCCTTCTCGCCTGGGACAGGATCCGCGACCATTCCACCGGAAAGCCGTTCGCCACCGCTGGCTCCCTTCCCAATCCGGCCGACACGCGCAGCTTCCTGAAGGATGTCTACGACGGGATAACCACCCGCGGCTGGGACGACAAGGATCCCAGCCTGACCATGGGCGGCCAGGCGCTGGCCAACCAGCGGGCCGAGCACCGGGTGCTGCATTTCAGGGACGGCAGCGCCTGGCTCGACTACAACCGCGAGTTCGGCACCTCCGATCCTTTCTCGGCCATGATCGGCGGGCTGCACAACCTGGCCGGCGACGTGGCGCGGATGCGCGTCCTCGGGCCGAACCCGCGCGCGGGTCTGAACTACGCCACCCAGGTTGCGCAGAAGCACGCGGCCGACATCGGCGATGCGAAGCTGGCCGATCGCTCCACCCGGGCAGGCAAGACTGCCCTGGCGATGCTGGCGCACCAGGACGGCTCGGCCAATATTCCCCATCATGTCGGCTGGGCCCGGTTCTTCGGCGGGGTGCGCTCCACCCTGACCTCGATCCAGCTCGGCAGCGCGATGATCTCTTCGGTCACCGATGCAGCCACCATCACGGCCGCCGCCCAGACCATCGGGCTGTCCGCCAACAATGTCCTGTCGCGGTCGGTGAAGCTGATGGCCAGCCAGGCCACCAGGGAAACGGCGGCGCGCATGGGTTATGTCGCCGAGACCCTGGCCGACACCGGCGCCGGCATGGCGCGCTACTTCGGCAAGAACTTCGGCACCGGGATCCCCGAGCGGCTGTCCTACTTCACCCTGCGCGCGACCGGGCTGAACTTCGTCACCGACATGCGCAAGATCGCCTTCCAGATGGAATTCGCCGGCCATCTGGCGGAGATGTCCGGCCGGGACTTCGCCCAGCTGGACAAGCCCTTGAAGAAGATGCTGTCCGATCGCGGCATCTCGCCGGCCGACTGGGATTTGCTGCGCGATCCCGCCATCCGCTTCCGCAGTCCCGAGGGGGCGGATTTCATAACGCCGTTCCACTGGCTCGAGCACCAGACCACCCTGCCCCGGGTCGAAGCCGAAGGCCTCGCCCTTCGCCTGCAGATGGCAATCCAGGAGCAGGTGGAGCTGGCGATCCCGGCGGCCAGCCTCGAGGGCAAGGCGCTCCTGCAGGGCACCGCGCCGCCGGGCAGCTTCATGGGCGAACTGGCCCGCAGTTCCACCATGTACAAGTCGTTCAGCATGTCGATGATGCTGGGGCAATACCACCGCTTCGCCCAGGCCGACAGCTGGGGTATGAACCGCGGGCTCTATGCCGCCAAGCTCTCCGCGATGCTGCTGATGACCGGCGCGCTCGCCGTGCAGCTGAAGGAGCTGGTCAAGGGCAACGATCCTCGGCCGATGGGGGAGCGGAAGTTCTGGATCGCCGCGGCCTTCCAGGGCGGCGGCCTCGGGATCTTCGGTGACTTCTTCCAGTCGGAAACCAGCCGCGTCGGCGGTGGGATCGGCGAGACGCTGGCCGGCCCGGTCGCCGGCCTCGCAGGTGACATCGTCGGCCCGGTCGCCTCCAACCTCACGCGCCTTGCCGAGGGGCAGGACACCCTCCTCGGCCGTGATGCTGCGAACTTCCTGCGGATGAACACGCCCTTCCTGTCCTCGGCCTGGCCGGTGCGCACCGCCTACAGCCGTATCGTCGCCGACAACGTCCAGCGCTTCCTAGACCCGGAGGCGGATCTGATCATGTCCCGCCGGCTGAAGAAGATGGCCAGGGACTATGGCACGCAGCCCTTCGTCGCACCCGGCGGCAACTGGTCCGCGACCAGGATGCCCGACCTTTCCAACGCTTTCGGAGGCAGCCAATGACCGTCGAGATCTTCGTTCCCCCTGGTCCCTATGACATCGAGGCCGCGGGACCCTATGACATTCCCTTCCCCTATGCGCCCGGAGCCGTGAAGGCATATGCACTTCTCGGCGGAGTGCTCACGCCGTTGGTGGAGGGGGAAGACTTCACGATCGATCCCCTTTCCACCCTTACGGGCCAGGGCGATCTGACATTGTCGCCGGACGCCTTTGCGACATGGGGAGGAGGACAGCTCTTCATCGATCGCGAAACCGATGCGGAGCAGGGGTGGCTCGGGCAAATGGCACGCGAGAAGGGCCTCGAGGCCCAGTTGGATATGACGGTGATGTCAGTCCAAGAGCTGCAGATCGCGAACGAACGAAGCCTTCGCTCCACCCTGCCCGTGCCGCCGTTCGCGCCCGGCGGCGATGGCACGGTCCTGATGTGGCAAGCCGGCGGGATCCTTCCCGGTCCGACCGCCGCCCAGATCGCGCTCGCCCAGGGCCATGCGGAAACCGCCGTGGCCGCCGCCCAAGCTGCAGCTCAAAGCGCGGCCGAGGCGCTGGCCAAGCAAAACTCGATGCTGCGCGACCGGGGCGCGTGGGTCACGGGCTTGCTGTATTCTCCGTCCGACCTGTTCACCTATGACGGCCGGTCATACATTACGCAGATCGCGCATCTGGCGTCCTCGGTCGGGGCGGATCAAGCCGCCGGGCGCATTCGGGTATTTGCCGACAGGGGGGCGGCAGGCACCGGCACCGGCGACATGCTCAAGTCCGAAAACCTGTCGGGATTGACGGATGTGCCCATGGCACAGGCCAACCTGGGCTTGCCGCAACTGCTTTGCCAGACCGGCATGGTCGCGGCATTTTCTGGCGCGACTGCGCCCCAGGGCTGGATCGCCTGCGCAGGCCAAACGATCGGCAGTGCCGCCTCCGGGGCATCCTATGCCAATGCCGCAGCGCAGGCGCTCTTTGCCCATATGTGGGGCCAGTTCGACAACACGCTCCTGCCGATCCTCGACAGCGCCGGCGATGCTTCCACGCGCGGCGCGAATGCCGCGGCGGACTGGGCCGCGAACAAGCGCCTGCCGATCCTCGACCTGCGAGGCGAGTTCATCCGGGGGCTGGACGGCGGACGCGGCGCCGACGCCGGACGGGTCCTCGGATCCGCGCAGGCAGACGAGAACAAGTCGCACAGTCACGCGGTAACAGATCCCGGGCATGCTCATGGGGTCACCACTGGGACCGCAACAGCTGACAACCCTTCAACGACGCGCATCGAGCGCCGCGCGACAACCCCGAACAGTGGCTCGGCCATTTCCTCTACCGCCGCGTTCACCGGCATCACCATCGCCAGCTCCGGTGGCGATGAGGCGCGGCCCCGCAACATCGCCCTTCTCTACTGCGTCAAGCTCTAGCTGCCCCCGCCGCCGCGGGGGTGCCGCGGTGACCACAAAAGGAAACCGATATGAAAATCCTCTCCCTCTTCCGCGTCCTTTTCGTCCTGGCGGCCACGGTGCTCTCCCTCCTCGCCGTGCCCGCCATGGCGGACGAACCCGTCACGAAATGGCAGTTCGGCTGCGAGTGGCAGAAGGCAAGCGATGGCAACTACTGGTTCAAGGTCGACGGCGGCTGCAAGCACTGGCTCGCCATGGGCTATGAGCGCCAGCGTGATCTGCTCGGCTGGGACAAGAAGTAACCCGGACCCATGGCCCGCGCCGCCAGGCGCGGGCCTGCAATCAGCGGAAAGTACCACGATGATGGACCAACCGGCGTTCTGGCAGGAGGTATGGCGCGGCGTCATCGCCTCGGGGATCGTCTCCGCTGCAGGCTGGGGCGCCGCCGGTGGCGTCACGTCAGCCCTGGCCGTCAAGGTCCGCCCCCGCGCGGCCCTGCGCCAGATCGCCATGGGCGCCCTGGTCGCCGGCGGCACCGGCACGATGGCCACGGCGATCGTCGCCAAGCTCGCTGGCCTCTCGCCCGAGTTGATCCCGGCAGTCGGCGCGGGCGCCAGCGCCTCCTACTTCGTCGGGGTCTTCGGCCCCGCGATCATCGAGGTTGTCCTGCGCCGCATCGGCGGCGGCCGCCTGCCCGGCGAGGGGCGCGAAGAGGAGGGCGAGGACGATGGGTGACCTCCGCCAGATCGTCCGCCGCGACAGCCGCTGCCCCTGGGCCGATTTCCTGCAGCGCGTCCGCGCCGGCCTGATCGGCGCGGTCCTCATCCTCATCATCGCAGGAGCGATCCGATGCCTGACCTGACCACCAGCCCCCGGGGCATCTTCGCGCTGGCTCTTCACGAGGGCGTGGTCCCCGGACCTTACCTCGACAGCGTGGATGTCTGGACGTGGGGCGTCGGCCATACTGCAGCGGCCGGTGGCCCCGATCCCTACCTTATGCCCCGCGGAATGCCTGCGGACCTCGACGCAGCACTGGCGAGTGTCTTTGCGGTATTCCGTCGAGACCTCCCGAAATACGAGGCAGGCGTCCGCGCCGCCGTCAAAGTGCCGCTGCAGCAACATGAGTTCGATGCACTGGTGTCCTTCCACTACAACACCGGCGCCATCGCCAAGGCCAACCTTACCCGCAAGCTGAACGCCGGCGATCGGGCCGGCGCCGCGGCGGGCTTCATGGGGTGGGTCAAGCCGCCCGAGATCCGCAAGCGCCGCGAGGCCGAACAACGGCTCTTCCGTACCGGCACCTATCCCGCAGGCAAGGTGTCCGTCTGGCAGGTCGATGCGCGCGGCCGCGTGATCTGGCGGCCGATCCGGCAACTGACGGAAGCCGATGTCCTGCGGGCCCTGAAATGACCCGCTACGCGCTCATCGCGGCCGCCCTGATGGCCACCCATGCCTCGGCCTATGTGTGGGGCCGCGGAGACGGGATGGCCCTCCTGGAGGCGCGTTTGGCGCAGGAGCGGGAAGATGCCCGCGCCGCCATGATCACGCTCGAGGCGGCTCGCCTGGCGGCCGTCGCCGATCGCGCCCTTCTTGCCTTGGAACTGGAGGATGCTGCGAATGCGGATCCCGTTGCTGTCCCTGTCTGCCTGTCTCCTGACCGCGTGCGCCGGCTCAATGCCCTCCGCTGATCCACCCCCTTCGGCGACCCTGCCCTGCCCCGCTCCGGTGGCGCTGCCTGAGCGGGGCTTGTCCGACAGGGATGTCGAGATCCTGTGGGGCCGCGACCGCCGCGCCCTGCTGGATTGCGGCGGCCAGGTTGAGGTGCTTTCCGGCCGCTAACCCACCCAGGGCGGGGGGTTGTTTTAGGCAATCCGAGAGGTTAGAACCGCAGACCTCCAGAACTGTTTCCGACCCGCTCCGCAACCTATTGATATCGTTAAATGGTAAATCGACTGTTAATCAATTGGTCGTAGGTTCGATCCCTACCGCCGGAGCCAATTGAAACAAGGGCCTGGTCGCAAGACCCGGCCCTTTGTTCTTGTCTCACCCCACCTGCGCGGGCGCGTTCTGGTCGATCAGGTAGCGTTGCGACAGCGGCGTCGTCGCGGCCCCCAGCACCCTTGCATCCGCGCCCACCGTGCCCTCGCGGATCGCCGGCGGGTCGATGCCGGAGAGGTCCAGCCGGTGCAGCGCCGCGCCGGTGCGGGCGGTCAGTTCGGCCCGCACCGAAACCGGCATCCAGCCGTCGATCAACACCGCCTCGATCTCGGTCAGGGCGGCGGCGGAAAGGGTGGCCCAGGCCAGCCCCTCGGCGGCGGTGTCCAGCCAGCGTTCCAGTATCGCGGGGCTGACCTGCCATTCCCCATGCTGCTCCCACAGATGGGCGGGGCTTTCGCCCGCGGCCTCCATCGCATCGGCCAGGACCGACATCGAGGCGGCGTCGAACAGCCGGCCCATCCGGCCATCGCCGACCGGGACGGGCATCGGGCCGACGCCCGCCGCATTGCCGGTGCGCCCGGTGAAAAGCTGGCCGTTCAGCACCAGCCCGCCGCCGATGAAGGTGCCGCAGTAGAAGTAAAGGAAATCCCGCGGCCGCTCGCCCTTGCCAAGCACCAGTTCGGCGGCGCAGGCGGCGGTGGCGTCGTTGCGGACGACCACGGGCAGGCCGGTCAGCGCTGCCAGATCAGCCTGGATGTCGCGGTGGCGCCAGTTGTCCATCTCTTCCTGCGGCGCGCCCAGGGCATGGACCCAGTTCCACAGCTGGAACGGCATCGCCACGCCCAGGCCGCCGATCCGGCCCCGCCCACCGGCGGGCAACGTGGCGGCAAGGTCGGGCAGCACCTCGCGCACGAAGGCGACCGCGCCGTCGGGGGTGGGATAGCGATGCAGGCGGCGGCGCATCCCGACGATCTGGCCGAGGAAGTCGATCAGCACCAGATCGGCCGACCGCCGGCCGATCTTCAGCCCGAAGAAATAGGCCCCCCCGGCGGCCAGCGACATCGGGATCGACGGCTGGCCGATCTGGCCCCGCTGCGGCTCTCCGCGCTGGAGGAGGCCGTCCCCCTCCAGCCGCCGCATGATCACCGAAACGGTCTGCGCCGAAAGCCCGGTCATCCGGGCGATATCGGATTTCGCCAAGGCACCCAGCTGGCGCAGCAGCGTCAGCACCAGCCGCTCGTTCTGCGCCCGCATCCCGGACTGGTTGGTGCCGCGGAACTGCGGATCCTCGGCCGCGAGCCGTTCGGGGGCGGTTGCCGTCCCTGTCGTCATTGCGCCCCTCCGATCACGCCCTTCCTCAGGATGACATTGCCGTAAAGCGCCATCTCGCCGGTGGCAACGATGGTATGGGCGGCGCGGATGCGGGGGTAAAGCGCCTCTCCGGCCAGCGCCTGCACCGTGAAGCCGGGGCGGAGCCGGGCGCAGACCGCCTCGATCCGGTGGTGGATGGGACCGGCAAGCGCGGGATCGTTGTGCAGGCTGGCGCGGAAGATCGCGGCGGGGGTGTCGGTGTCCAGGGGCAGCACCTGCAAAACCGCCTCAAGGATCACCGGCAGGCCGTGGCCATCGGCCCGGACCAGCCGCCGGGCATGGTCCTGCGCCGGATAGTTTCCATCGACAAGGGCGATCTCGTCGCCATGGCCCATGGCGCGCAGCGTGGCCAGCAGGTCAGGCCCCAGAACAGGCGGTATTCCGATCAGCATCTCTGGCCCCCTGCCCCGATGCCCGTGGGCATCTTTCTGCACCAAGGGTTGGTCCGAACCCGGCAACCTGTCAATACTAAATCAATGTGATTTATTTATATTGACGCAAGGGGTCGAATCGGTTTTCCTTGCACCATCGCAGCGGGAGGAACGGCTGCGCGACAGCGGCGGGGGAGCTGCCGCTTCCAACTGGAGGATTGCCATGACCATTTCGATGAAAGCCCTTCTGGGCTCTGCCGCGCTTGCGCTGATGGCGACAGGCGCCACCGCCGATACCGGCGCCTGCCTGATCACCAAGACCGACACCAACCCCTTCTTCGTGAAGATGAAGGAAGGCGCCATGGCCAAGGCCGCCGAACTGGGCATCACGCTGAAATCCTATGCCGGCAAGATCGACGGCGACCATGAAAGCCAGGTCTCGGCCATCGAGGCCTGCGTCGCCGACGGCGCCAAGGGCATCCTGATCACCGCCTCGGACACCAAGGCCATCGTCGACTCGGTCCAGGCCGCACGCGACGCGGGCCTTCTGGTGATCGCGCTGGACACGCCGCTCGACCCGATCGACGCCGCCGACGCCACCTTCGCCACCGACAACTTCAAGGCGGGCGAACTGATCGGCCAATGGGCCGCGGCCACGCTGGGCGACGCGGCGGCGGACGCGAAGATCGCGCTTCTGGACCTTGCCATCTCGCAACCCTCGGTCGATGTGCTGCGCGACCAGGGCTTCCTGCAGGGCTTCGGCGTCGACCTGGGCGACCCGAACAAATGGGGCGACGAGACCGATCCCCGCATCGTCGGCCACGAGGTCACCTCGGGCAACGAGGAAGGCGGGCTGAAGGCGATGGAAACCCTGCTGGCCAAGGACCCCGACATCAATCTGGTCTATACGATCAACGAGCCTTCGGCCGCCGGCGCCTATGAGGCGCTGAAGGCCGTGGGCCGTGAAAACGACGTGCTGATCGTCTCGGTCGATGGCGGCTGCCCGGGTGTGCAGAACGTCAAGGAGGGCGTGATCGGCGCCACCTCGCAGCAATATCCGCTCGCCATGGCCGCGCTCGGGATCGAGGCCATCGCCGCCTTCGCCGCCGACGGCAGCAAGCCTGCCCCGACCGAAGGCAAGGATTTCTTCGACACCGGCGTGACCCTGATCACCGACCAGCCGGCCGAGGGCGTGGAATCGATCGACAGCGCCAAGGGGCTGGAACTGTGCTGGGGCTGAGGCCTGCACGCAAGGGTTGATCGGTTCCCGGAACCGGCACAGAGTTGACCCGGCAGGGGCGGCCTTGGCGCCGCCCCTGTCACGACCGGCACCCGTCCGGCCTAGTCCCGGACGCGCGAGGGAGGGGACCCCATGTCATCAGACGCAAAGGCCGCGACGAGTTACGAGGAGGGCCTGAAGGGCGCCTCGACCCGGGTCGCGGAATTCCACGAAGACAAGACGGCGCTGAAAAGGCTGCAAAGCTGGCTGCACCAGACGCCATCGGCGGTACCGATGATCGTGCTGGTGGTGGCCATCGTGGTGTTCGGCTTCCTGTCGCCGAACTTCTTCAAGGCGGCCACGCTGTCCACCATCCTGCAGCAGATCGCCATCGTCGGCATCCTGGGCTGCGCGCAATCCCTGGTGGTGCTGACCGCCGGGATCGACCTGTCGGTCGGCGCGATCGCGGTGCTGTCCTCGGTCATCATGGGGCAGTTCACCTTCCGCTACGGCATTCCCGCCCCGGCCTCGATCCTGATCGGGCTGGCCGCGGGCACCGCCATGGGCTTCGCCAACGGCTGGCTGGTGGCAAGGGTGAAGCTGCCGCCCTTCATCGTCACGCTGGGCACCTGGCAGATCCTGCTGGCGGCGAACTACATCTATTCCGCCAACGAGACGATCCGCTCCTCGGACATCGCCGCCAATGCCGCGGCGCTGCAATTCTGGGGCTATTCGATCCAGCCCGGCGGGGTGAAGGTGCTGTATGCCGTCTTCCTGCTGGTCGCGCTGGTGGCGATCATGGCCTATGTGCTGCGCCATACCGCCTGGGGCCGCCATGTCTATGCCGTGGGCGACGACCCGGAAGCGGCGGAACTGGCAGGCGTGCAGACGAAGCGCGTGCTGATCCAGGTCTATGCCTTGGCGGGCCTCTTCTGCGCCATCGCGGGCTGGGTGATGATCGGCCGCTTCGGCTCGGTCTCGCCTTCCGCCTCCACCGGGGTCATGGGCAATATCCAGTCGATCACCGCGGTGGTGATCGGGGGGATCTCGCTCTTCGGCGGGCGGGGTTCAATCGTCGGCATGTTCTTCGGCGCGCTGATCGTCGGCGTGTTCGAGATGGGGCTGAAGATGGTCGGCACCGACCCGCAATGGACCTTCTTCCTCATCGGCCTGCTTATCATCCTCGCCGTGGCGGTGGACCAGTGGATCAGAAAGGCATCGGCATGACACAGGAACCGATCCTCAAGGCGCGCGGCCTTTACAAGCGCTATGGCAAGGTCACCGCGCTGAACAACTGCGACTTCGACCTGATGCCGGGCGAGATCCTTGCCGTCATCGGCGACAACGGCGCCGGAAAATCTAGCCTGATCAAGGCTTTGTCCGGCGCGGTCCAGCCGGATGAGGGCGAGATCATGCTGGAGGGCCAGCCGGTGAAATTCGCCACCCCGCTGGACGCGCGGGGGGCGGGCATCGAATGCGTCTACCAGACGCTGGCGATGTCCCCTGCCCTGTCCATCGCCGACAACATGTTCATGGGGCGCGAGTTGCGCAAGCCCGGGATCATGGGGCAACTGCTCCGCCAGCTCGACCGTCCGGCGATGGAGAAATTCGCCCGCGAGAAGCTGAACGAACTGGGGCTGATGACGATCCAGAACATCAACCAGGCGGTGGAAACCCTGTCGGGCGGCCAGCGGCAGGGGGTGGCTGTGGCGCGGGCCGCGGCCTTCGGGTCGAAGGTGGTGATCCTGGACGAGCCGACCGCGGCGCTTGGCGTCAAGGAAAGCCGCCGGGTGCTGGACCTGATCCGCGACGTGCGCTCGCGCGGGATCCCGATCATCCTGATCAGCCACAACATGCCGCATGTGTTCGAGGTGGCGGACCGCATCCACATCCACCGCCTGGGCAGCCGGCTTTGCGTGATCGACCCGCGCGATTACTCGATGTCCGACGCGGTGGCCTTCATGACCGGGGCGAAGCTGCCCGAGGGCGTGGAAGAAGCCGCCTGAGGCAGGAAAAAAACGAGGAAATACCCGAGATATTTCCGGGTATTTTCATTTAATATCAATATATTATCAAGATGAAGGCATCCGGGCTTCGGCCATCCCGGCATACCAGCTGGCGCCGAAAGGAATGGCGCTGTCGTCGAAATTATAGGCCGGATGGTGGACCATGGCGGTGTCGCCGTTACCCAGGAAGATATAGGCGCCGGGACGTTCGTTCAGCATGTAGGAGAAATCCTCGGCCGCCATCAGCGGCGCGGTATCGGTATCGACGCGGCCGGATATGGCATGGGCGACCTGCGCCGCGAAGCCGGTGTTTTCAGCGGCGTTGATCGTGACCGGATATCCGCGGTGATAGTGCAATTCGGCCCTGGCTCCCAAGGCAAGGGCTGTGCCCTCGACCACTTCGGCCAGACGCTTTTCCACGAGATCCTGCACGTCCGGGTCAAGGGTGCGAACGGTGCCCTTCATCTGCACCACCTGAGGCAGGACGTTGTGGGCCGGGCTGTCGGTCTCGACCGTGCAGACCGAGACCACCACCTGCTTCAGAGGATCGACGTTTCGGCTGGCAATGGTTTGAATTGCCACGACAATATGCGCGGCGACCACGGTGGTGTCGATGCAGTCGTGCGGCTTCGCGGCATGGCCGCCCTTGCCGGTCACCACGATCTCGAACTGGTCGGCGGCGGCCATCATCGCGCCTGCCCGAATCGCGAAACTGCCGACGGGGATGCCGGGCATGTTGTGCATCCCGTAGATTTCCTCGATATTCCAGCGGGTTATCAGGCCGTCCTCGACCATCTTCAACCCGCCGCCGCCGCCCTCTTCGGCGGGCTGGAAGATGCAGACCACGGTGCCGTCGAAGTTGCGGGTCTCGGCCAGGTATTTCGCCGCGCCCAGCAGCATGGCGGTATGGCCATCATGGCCGCAGGCGTGCATCTTGCCCGGCGTCTTCGAGGCATAGGGGACGCCGGTCTGCTCCATGATCGGCAGCGCGTCCATGTCGGCGCGCAGGCCGACCACCCTGCCTCGCGTGTCGGATTTTCCTTTGATAACAGCCACTACACCGGTCTTGCCGATGCCTTCCACCACCTCGTCGCAGCCGAAGCCGCGGCACAGTTCGGCCACGCGGGCGGCGGTGCGGTGGACCTCGAACAGCAGTTCGGGGTGCTGGTGGAAATCATGGCGCCAGGCGGTGATCTCGGGGAGAAGTTCGGCAAAGCGGTTCTTCGGCGGCATGGGGCTCTCCTTTGGCGGAAGGGTGGACCTGTGCGCAGCCAAGGGCAAGGGGGGGAACGGAAACGGGGCAAGCCCTTGGGAACGCTTGGTTAACCCGGGCCGGTGGGCCTTTCGGCAGCGTCTGGAAACGGTATGGCAAGCGTCTGGCATCCGTCTGGCATTCGCGGCGGCAAGACCGCGTTAACCATATTGGGCGAATCGCCCGCCGGGGGCCTTACCCCTCGTCGCGGGCGCTGGCCGAAGGCGAAGGGGTCAGAGGCTGGGGCCGGGCCTGATCTTCGTGCCGTCGCTGAAACGCGACAGGCGGAAGCGGCCGAGGTCGTGGCCCACCGCGCCGCCCGCGACCAGATCGGCGACCACGCGGCCCATGCCGGGGCCGATGCCGAAGCCGTGGCCGCTCATCCCGGTGGCGATGGTCAGGCCGGGGATCGGCGCATGGTCCACCACCGGCACCACATCGGGCATGGTGTCGATCATCCCGGCCCAGGCCGAGGCCAGCCGGGGGCGGCCGAGGGCGGGGAAGACAGCGGCGAAGGCGTCCTGCACCTTGCCCAGCGTCTTCATGTTCGGCGCGGGGTTCAGGATGCGCATCGCCTCGAAGGGCGAGGCCGCGTCCTCGGCCCAGCGGCGCGGGGTGCCCCAGGCATCGGGGAAACCCTTCGGGGCCATGGGGCGGAAGGTGGTGGCGCGGATGTCGTTCTTCAGCACCGGCAGGTAGGAGAAGAACGAGCGGAAGGCATCCGGCCCGATGAAGAAATCATGCGCCGAGCCGCCGGGGGCCAGCGTATAGCCGCCGTCGGCGCGGCGGCGGAAGGCGAAGTTGTCGTCCGCCGCCGCGCCGGGGAATATCTCCGGCATCGGCCCGGTCGCACCGACGGAGGCGAGGACGGAAAGCTGCGGAATCTTCACCCCATGCCGGGCGAGGAAGAGGCGCGACCATGCCCCGGCGGCGACCACGACATGGTCGCAGGCCACGCGGCCCGCCTCGGTGACGACGCCCGCCACCTTGCCGCCGGCAAGGTCCAGCGCGCGGATGGCGCAAGCCTCGCGGATCAGCACGCCGCGATCCTCGGCCGCCGCGGCCAGCATCGGCACCGCGACCCAGGGTTCCGCGCGGCCGTCCGAGGCGGTCCAGAGCGCGCCCTTCCACGGCGCGGCGGCGCCGTTCAGCATGGACGCGGCCTCGGCGCCGGTCATCAGGCGGGTGTCGAGCTGATGGGCGCGGGAATGTTCGGTCCAGGCCTCGAAATCGCCGATCTCGCGTTGGGTCTTCGCCAGATACATCACGCCGGTCTGGCGGAAGCCGAGGCTGTCGCCTAACTCGGCGGCAAGGCGTTTCCAGATGGAAAGGCTTTCCACCATGATCGGCAGTTCGCCCGGGTCCCTGCCCTGCTGGCGCACCCAGCCCCAGTTGCGGCTGGACTGTTCGCCCGCGATCCGGCCCTTTTCGCAGAGAAGGACGGAAAGGCCCTTCTGGCGAAGGAACCATGCCGTCATCACCCCGACCACGCCGCCGCCGATGATCACCACATCGGCGCGGGCAGGCAACGGGGCGGAAAAGCGGATCGGGGTGCCGTCGTGGATGGGGAAGGTCATGTCGGCCTGTCCGGCAAGAAAGCGGCCCCGGGCTGCGGCGCCCGGGGCCTTGCTGGATGCGTCAGTCGATCATCGGCAAGAGGCTGTCGAGGCTTTTCTTGGCGTCGCCGTAGAACATCCGGGTGTTGTCCTTGTAGAAGAGCGGGTTCTCGATGCCGGAATAGCCGGTGCCCTGCCCGCGCTTGGACACGAAGACCTGTTTCGCCTTCCAGCATTCCAGCACCGGCATCCCGGCGATGGGGGAGTTCGGGTCCTCCTGCGCCGCCGGGTTCACGATGTCGTTCGAGCCGATGACGATGGCAACGTCCGTTTCCGGGAAGTCCTCGTTGATCTCGTCCATCTCAAGCACGATGTCGTAAGGCACCTTCGCCTCGGCCAGAAGCACGTTCATGTGGCCGGGCAGACGGCCCGCGACCGGGTGGATGGCGAAGCGGACGTTCTTGCCCTTGGCGCGCAGCTTGCGGGTCAGTTCGGAGACCGACTGCTGCGCCTGCGCCACCGCCATGCCGTAGCCGGGGATGATGATGACGCTGTCGGCATCGTTCAGCGCCGCAGCCACGCCCTCGGCGTCGATGGCGATCTGCTCGCCGGTGACTTCCATCGCGGGACCGGTGGTGCCGCCGAAGCCGCCGAGGATGACGGAGATGAAGCTGCGGTTCATCGCCTTGCACATGATGTAGGAGAGGATCGCACCCGAGGAGCCGACCAGCGCGCCGACGACGATCAGGAGGTCGTTCGACAGCGAGAAGCCGATCGCCGCCGCCGCCCAGCCGGAGTAGCTGTTCAGCATCGAGACCACCACCGGCATGTCGGCGCCGCCGATGCCCATGATCAGGTGGTAGCCGATGAAGAAGGCCAGCAGCGTCATGCCGATCAGCGCCAGCACAGAGCCGGAATTGAGGTAGACCAGCAGCAGCACCAGCGAGCCGAGCGCCGCGCCCGCGTTCAGCACATGGCCGCCGGGCAGCTTCTTGGCCTTGCCGTCCACCTTCCCGGCCAGCTTGCCATAGGCGATGACCGAGCCGGTGAAGGTGACCGCGCCGATGAAGACGCCGAGGAACAGTTCCACCCGCAGGATGGACAGTTCGACCGGGGTCTTGTGCGCCAGAAGGGCGGCGAAGCCGGTCAGCCCGGCGCGGCCGGCATGGTCGAGCCCCGCCACATCGGCGGCCTCGATATGGGCGTTGTAGCCGATGAAGACCGCGGCGAGGCCGACCAGGCTGTGCATGGCGGCGACAAGCTGCGGCATCTCGGTCATCTGGACGCGCTGCGCGACATACCAGCCCGCGCCGCCGCCGATCACCAGCATGGCAAGGGTGACATACCAGTTGCCCGCACCGGGGCCGATCAGCGTGGCAAGGACCGCCAGCGCCATGCCGGTGATGCCATACCAGACCGCGCGCTTGGCGCTTTCCTGCCCGGAAAGGCCGCCCAGCGACTGGATGAAGAGGACGGCGGCGACGACATAGGCCGCGGTGGTGAATCCGATTTCCATGCTCTGCTGCCCCTTACGACTTCTGGAACATGGCCAGCATGCGCCGCGTGACCATGAAGCCGCCGAAAATGTTGACGCCCGCCATCAGCACCGAAAGCGCGCCGAGAAGGATGACGAGAATGTTCCCCGATCCGATCTGCAGAAGCGCGCCGAGGATGATGATGGACGAGATCGCGTTGGTGATCGCCATCAGCGGCGTGTGCAGCGAATGGCTGACGTTCCAGATCACCTGGAAGCCGACATAGACCGCCAGCACGAAGACGATGAAATGCGACATGAAGCTGGCCGGGGCATAGAGGCCCGCCACCAGCAGCAGCCCGCCGCCGATGGCCAGCAGGCCCACCTGATTGCGGGTCTGCGCCTTGAAGGCGGCGAGTTCCTGCGCGCGGCGTTCCTCGGGCGTCAGTTCCTTCGGCTTTTCCTTCGGCTTCTGCGCCGCGATGGCCTGCACCTTGGGCGGCGGCGGCGGATAGGTCACCGCGCCCGCATGGGCGACGGTGGCGCCGCGGATCACGTCGTCTTCCATGTTGTGGTCGATCACGCCATCCTTCTTCGGCGTAAGATCGGTCATCATGTGCCTGATATTGTTGGCATAAAGCGTGGACGCCTGCGTCGCCATCCGGCTGGGGAAGTCGGTGTAGCCGACGATGGTCACGCCATTCTCGGTGACGATCTTCTGGTCCGGCACCGTCAGGTCGCAGTTGCCGCCGCGTTCGGCCGCAAGGTCGACGATGACGGAGCCGCGCTTCATCATCGCCACCATGTCCTCGGTCCACAGCTTGGGCGCCGGGCGGCCGGGGATCAGGGCGGTGGTGATGACGATGTCCACTTCCGGGGCCAGTTCGCGGAATTTCTTCAGCTGCGCCTCGCGGAATTCGGGGCTGGAGGGCGCCGCATAGCCGCCGGTCGCAGCACCGTCCTGCGCGGTTTCCGAGAAGTCGAGGTAGACGAATTCCGCCCCCATCGACTCGATCTGCTCGGCCACTTCGGGCCGCACGTCGAAAGCCAGCGTGATCGCGCCGAGACTGGTCGAGGTGCCGATGGCGGCAAGACCCGCCACGCCCGCGCCGACGACCAGCACCTTCGCCGGGGGCACCTTGCCCGCCGCCGTCACCTGCCCGGTGAAGAAGCGGCCGAAGTTGTTCCCGGCCTCGATCACCGCGCGATAGCCCGCGATATTGGCCATGGACGACAGCGCGTCCATCTTCTGGGCGCGCGAGATGCGCGGCACCATGTCCATCGCCACCACGGTCGCGCCGCGTTCGGCCACCAGCTTCAGCAGCGCCTCGTTCTGCGCCGGCCAGAAGAAGGAGATCAGCGTCTGGCCCTGCCGCAGCAGTTTCGCCTCTTTCTCCTCGGGGCCGCGCACCTTGACCAGCACGTCGGCGGCATCGACCACGGCCTTCGCCGTCTTCAACACCTCGACACCCGCAGCGGCATAGGCGTCGTCGGTAAAGCCCGCCTTCGCCCCCGCGCCCGCCTGGATGCAGCAGGTATGTCCCAGTTTTTGCAGTTGCAGCGCCGAATCGGGGGTCATCGCCACCCGGTTCTCGCCTTCGAAAATCTCAGCCAAAGCGCCGATCTTCACCGATCTCTCCCCCTTCCGTGGCGGTTTTCCCGCATGTCTCGTCGTTGCTGTAGCATCGGGGACCGTGATTTCAACCGTTGAATGCTGCCCCGCGGCGTTTCGGAGGGGCTTCCGGCCCCTGCCAGGACGCCGAAACGAGGGCAAGGGGGGTGGATGGAGCAGACATTTCAAGCTTGAAATTTAAAGGCGGCGAGCCTATTGCGGAAACCGACGGGACGGGGCTGAATGTCCCAGGGGAGGCGCTGCACATGACGACCGATTTCACCGCCACCAAGGCGAAGTTCGACCTGCCCGAGGGGGTGATCTATCTCGACGGCAACTCGCTTGGCCCGATGCCGAAGGCGGCTGCCGCGCGGGTGGCCCATGCGGTGACCGAGGAATGGGGCAAGCTGCTGATCCGCGGCTGGAACGCGGCGGGCTGGATGGAGATGCCCGCGCGGGTGGGCGACCGGATCGCCCGGCTGGTGGGGGCGGAGCCCGGCTCGGTCGTCATGGGCGACACGCTGTCGATCAAGGTCTATCAGGCGCTGGCCTCGGCGCTGGAGATGAACCCTTCGCGCAAGGTGATCCTGTCGGATACCGGCAACTTTCCCTCGGACCTCTACATGGCCGACGGGCTGGTGCGGACTTTGGGCGAGGGCTATTCCCTGCGCACCGTGGCGCCGGAAGAGGTGGAGGCGGCGATCGGCCCCGACGTGGCGGTGCTGATGCTGACCGAGGTGGACTACCGCACCGGGCGCAAGCACGACATGGCGAAGCTGGTGGCCAAGGCCCATGCGGCGGGGGCGCTGGTGGTCTGGGACCTTGCCCATTCGGCGGGGGCAATCCCGGTGCATCTGGCCCGCGACGGGGCGGATTTCGCCGTGGGATGCAGCTACAAATACCTGAACTCCGGCCCCGGCGGCCCGGCCTTCATCTATGTCGCGCCGCGGCATCAGGACGTGGCGCGCCCTGCCCTGTCGGGCTGGCTGGGGCATGAGGCGCCGTTTGCCTTCGATCTGGACTACCGCCCCGGTTCGGGGGTGGAGCGGATGCGCGTCGGCACGCCGCCGATCCTGCAACTGGCGGCGCTGGAGGCGGCGCTGGATGTCTGGGACGGGGTGGACATGGACGATCTGCGCGCGGCCTCGCTGGCCTTGCAGGACCGTTTCATCGCCGGGGTCGAGGCCACCTGCCCCGGCCTGGTGCTGGCCACGCCCCGCGACCACGGCAGCCGCGGCAGCCAGGTGTCGTTCCGCCATGCCGAGGGCTATGCCATCATGCAGGCGCTGATCGCCGGGGGCGTGATCGGCGACTTCCGCGCGCCGGATATCCTGCGCTTCGGCTTCACGCCGCTTTACATCGGCGCGGCCGAGGTGGACCGGGCGGTGGATATCCTGTCGCGGATCATGGCGACGCGCGGCTGGGACCGGCCCGAGTTCAAGGCCCGGGCGCGGGTGACCTGATGCCTGCCCTGCCGCCCATCCTGCCGCCGGTCTGCCGCCCCTCGGGCTGGGTCGCGATCTGGCGGCGGCTGGGCAATCTGTCGGTGCTGAACCGGAGGTTCGGACTTTCCCTTTGAACCCATTCAATTCACAGGAGAAAGAGCCATGACCAAGCTACCCGACCCGGCCGCAGACGGCGCGCAGATGTCCTTCGACGGACGGATGTCCTATGGCGACTATCTGGCGATCGACCAGATCCTGACGGCGCAGAAGCCGCTCAGCACCGCGCATGACGAGATGCTGTTCATCATCCAGCACCAGACCTCTGAACTGTGGATGCGGCTGGCGCTGCATGAGCTGGACGCCGCGCGTCGCTGCGTGGCGGAGGATCGCGCGCGCGAGGCGTTCAAGATGCTGTCGCGCATCAGCCGCATCTTCGAGCAGTTGAACAACGCCTGGGACGTGCTGCGGACGATGACGCCCGCCGACTATACGACGTTCCGCGAAAGCTTGGGCCAGTCGTCAGGCTTCCAGTCCTGGCAATACCGGCTGATCGAATATGCCGTGGGCAACCGCAACCTGGCCATGCTGAAGCCCCATGCGCACCGCGCCGACGTGCTGGCGAAGCTTGAGGCGGAACTGGCGCGGCCAAGCCTTTACGACGAGGCGCTGCGGCTGCTGGCCCGGATGGGATTCGTCGTGCCCGAGGCGGTGCTGACCCGCGACCTGCGCCAGCCCTGGAGCTTCGACGAGAGGGTGCAGGAGGTCTGGGCGCAGGTCTACCGCGATCCGCAGGCGCATTGGGAGGCCTATGAACTGGCCGAGAAGCTGGTGGATTTCGAGGATTACTTCCGCCGCTGGCGCTTCAACCACGTGACCACGGTGGAACGGGTGATCGGGTTCAAGCGCGGAACGGGGGGCACCTCGGGCATCGCCTATCTGAAGCGGATGCTGGAGGTGCAGCTTTTCCCGGAACTGTGGTCGCTGCGGACGGCGTTGTAGGGCACCCGGCCCATCCGCAGGACCGGGCGGGAGAAGGCGAGGCGCTGCCTCGCCCCTGCCCGCGTGGATGGGTTCACCTTGTAGACCTGTCAGCCCGAGACCGAATGAGGCCAGCGCCCGACCCGGCGGGCGAGAAGCGCCCGCCATGGGCGGGTCGGGCGCTGGCCGGGACTTATGGTCCCGGCCGGTCAGGCGGACACGGCAACACGTGGCGAAGGCACGCGCCTTCGCCAAGGAAGCTGCCGGAGTCGCGGGCGCATCCATTCACGAAATCGTCATCGGCGGGCAGCGGGCCGCCCGCCGCAAACGTGGCGGTTTGACGCTCATCGCGGCCTCGGCTAGTGTCGCGCCATTGAATCCGGGGACCTTGTTCCCGGAAGGTGAATCTGTGAGCCAAGCATGATCCTGACCGGCCGCCTCCCTGCCCTTTCCCTGTTGATCAGAACGCCGGCCCTCGCGCTGGCCGCGGCGCTGATGCTGTCGGGCTGCGTCGATCCGGCCACCGGACAGCCGACCGGCACCGCCGCCCCCGCAGCGGCGGACCTGCCCAAGGCCGAGGACAATGTCTATGTGGCCAAGTCGGACGGGCAATACACCGTCCCCGCCCTGCCGGTCGAGCAGATCCCCGAGGCCTATCGCCGCCAAGTGGTGACCTACACCACCGAGCAGGCCCCCGGCACCATCATCATCGACCCCAGCCAGCGCGTGCTCTACTACGTCCTGGGCAAGAACAAGGCCCTGCGCTACGGCATCGCCGTCGGCGCCGAGGGCTTCGGCTGGTCGGGCGAGGCCGTGGTCGCCAACAAGAAGCACTGGCCGACCTGGACCCCGCCGAAAGAGATGATCGCGCGCAAGCCGGAACTGGCGAAATGGGAGAACGGCCAGCCCGGCGGCCCGAGCAACCCCCTGGGCGCGCGGGCGATCTACCTGACCTCGAACGGCGTGGACTACGGCTACCGCATCCATGGCACGCCGGAGTGGAAGTCGATCGGCCGCAATGCCTCGTCCGGCTGCTTCCGCATGATCAATCAGGACGTGATGGACCTGTTCGAGCGGGTGAAGGGCGGCGAGAAGGTCATCGTGCTGACCTCGAAGGGCGAGATGCCGAAGGGCCTGTCGATCCCGAAACCCCCGGCGGTGAAGAAGACGGCGGCGGCCCCTGCGGCCTCGGCGCCGGTCGTCGCGCCGCCGCTGGTCGTGCTGCCGCCGCCCAGCATCGCGGGCGGAGCTGCGTCCACCGCCCCGGCAGCGGCGCCTGCCGTCGCCCCGGCGGCCGCGCCTGCCGCTCCTGAACCGGCCGCCGACACCGCCCCGGCGGCGGCGCCCGTACCCGCCGCGCCGGCCTGCCCGGTGCCGATGGTGAACGGCGCCTGCCCGCAGGACTGACCGGCGCCGAAAATCGCGCGATTTTCGGGGGCGATTTCCGCGCGGAAATCGCCCCTTACAACAACCGGCGCAAGGGTTCCCGGTTGCAGAAGATCACGAACTGCCCGGCATTCTCGACCACCGTGAAGCCGCGCCGCCTGATCTCGGTCAAGAAGGCGGCCCGGCCCACATAGCGTTCGACATCGCGCACCTGGCGCCGGATCACAGCGCCATCGCGCGGGGCCTTCGAGGCGACCAATTCGCCGAAGAACTGGTCCTGGGTCAGGGGCGGCAAGGCGGACATGACGCCATGCTGGCCGCAGAAGGTTAACAGGGCGTCAACGCTATTCCGCCGCCAGCCGCTTCTTCTGCCCCGAGGCCCAGTCGGCGCAGGCGCGGCCGAAAGCCTCGAACAGCGGGCGCGACACCGGGTCCTCGCCCGCGCGCCATTCCGGGTGCCATTGCACCGAAAGGGTGAAGCCGGGCGCGTCCCTGACATGGATCGCCTCGGGCGTGCCGTCGGGGGCGGTGCCCTCGATCACGATCCGGGGGCCGGGCCGGTCGATCCCCTGCCCGTGCAGCGTGTTGGTCATCACCTCCGCCGCCCCCATCAGCCGGTGGAACACCCCGCCCTCGGTAAACCGGACGGCGTGGCGCAGGGCGAACTGTTCCTCCAGCGTGCCCTCGGGCGGCATCCGGTGGTTCATCCGGCCCGGCAGGTCGCGGATCTCGGGGTGGAGCGAGCCGCCCATGGCGACGTTCACCTCCTGGAAGCCGCGGCAGATGCCGAGGAAGGGCTGGCCCCGGTCGACGCAGGCGCGGATCAGCGGCAGCACCACGGCATCGCGCCCGCGGTCGAAGGCGCCATGGGCCGGGGTCTCCTCGGCGCCGTATTCCGAGGGATGGACGTTGGGGCGCCCGCCGGTCAGCAGGAAGCCGTCGCACAGGCCCAGCAGGTCGTCCACCGAGACATAGCGCGGATCGGTGGGGATGATCAGCGGCAGGCAGCCGGCGACATCGGCCACGGCCTCGGAGTTCATCGTGCCGCTGGCATGGACGAAATAGCGGTCGTTCATCGCATGGGAGTTGCCGATGATTCCCACCACGGGGCGGCGACTGGTAAGGCAGGACATGTCCGGGGTCCGGCAATTGTGACTTCTGCCTGCAAGGATAGCCCTCCGGCGCTGCGGGGTGAAGGGGCTGTGCGGGGTCCGGGGCGCACAATGCGGATGCGCTGGCGCAGGGGCGGGCTCACCGGCTCGTGACTTGCCTTCCGGCAGGGGGAAGCTGCCAGACAGGGCGGAACAGAGGAAAGGAACCTTGAATGACCATGAAACGGATCACGCTTGCCGCCCCCCTGCTGGCGGCCCTTGCCCTGCCCCTGCTGGCCGAGGGCGAACCCGCCGCGGCGGACCATTCCGGCCATGGCACGGCGGCTGCCTCTCCCTCGACCGAGGCATTCATGGCCGCCAATGAGGCGATGCATGGGGCGATGGCGATCGACTACAGCGGCGACGCCGATGCCGATTTCATCCGCGGCATGATCCCGCATCATCAGGGCGCGGTGGCGATGGCCCGGGTGGTGCTGGAGCATGGCAAGGACCCGGAGGTGCGCAAGCTGGCCGAGGAGGTGATCGCCGCGCAGGAAGCCGAGATCCGGTGGATGCAGGACTGGCTGGCGGAAAACGCGCCCTGATCGTCAGCGCCGGCCGGAATTCTGCCCGCTGTCCGTCGGAGCGGGGGGATCGCCCCGGAATACCTCATCCCGCCGCTGTTCCCGTCGCTTTCAGGCAGGCATCCGGCCGGGCCCGCCCCTAGCCTGCCCGGCATGACTCGCGCGCTCTCTCCCGCCCGGCCGCAGCCGAGGCCGCTGCTCGGCATCGGGCTGATGCTGCTGGCCATGGCCATCCTGCCGCTGATCGACGTGCTGGCGAAGTTCCTCGGCCAGGCCGGGTTGCCGATTCTGGTGGTGGTCTGGGCGCGGGCCCTGTTCGGGGCGCTGATGGTGGCGCCCTTCGCGCTGCGGGCCGCGGGGCGGGCGGCGCTGGTGCCGCAGCGGCCGTTCTATCACATCGCCCGGGCGCTGCTGCTTTACTGCGCGACATGGTTCTTCTTCACCGCCTTGAAATACCTGCCGATCGCCGATGCGCTGGCGATCTTCTTCGTCAATCCGCTGGTCGTGACGCTGTTCTCGGCCCTGTTCCTGCGCGAAAGGGTCGGGCCGCGCCGGTGGGCCGCCGTGGCGGCGGGCTTCATCGGCACGCTGATCATCATCCGCCCCGGCATGGTGGACCTGAACCCCGGCACGGTGCTGGCGCTGCTGGCGGGGACCAGCCTGGGCAGCTACTTCGTGATGACCCGCGCGCGGGCGGGGCATGAGGATGCCAATGTGCTGACCTTCCAGACCAATGCCATCGGCACCGTCGGCCTGACGCTGCTGCTGCCGCTGGGATGGCGGATGCCCGAAGCGCATCAATGGCTGATGCTGGCCGGCGTCGGCATCATCGCCACGGCGGGGCACCTGCTGATCACCCTTGCCTATGAGCGGGCCGAGGCCTCGCTGCTGGCGCCGCTGGCCTTCACCGAAATCATCGTGGCGGTTCTGGTCGGCTGGTGGTTCTTCGGCGACCTGCCGGACCGCTGGACGGTGCTTGGCGTGGCGGTGCTGATCGGCTCGGCCGTCTATATCTCGGTGCGCGAGAGGCGGGTGGGGAAAAACTCCCCTTCACAGATGCCGGCGAAAGCGCCATCTGGGGGTTGAATCCCGGTCTTCCGACTCATGCCGCAACCCGCCCCTCCGCCCCGCCTGTCCGAAATCCTGACCACGCTGGCCGGGGACGAGGGCCGCGACCGCATCTCGGTCCACGACATGGTCGAGACGATGCGGAGCCGCGCCTTCGGGGCGCTGCTGCTGATCTTCGCCTTCCCCAACATCCTGCCGACGCCGCCGGGGACGGCGGGCATCCTCGGCCTGCCGCTGATCTTCCTCTCGGCGCAGATGATGCTGGGGCTGGACCCCTGGCTGCCCGGCATCATCGCAAGGCGGTCGATGGCGCGCGGCACGTTCCAGGCGCTGGTGCAGCGGATCACCCCCTGGCTCTTGCGGGCCGAGCGGTTGCTCAGGGCGCGGATGGAATTGCTGGCGCATCCGCGGGCGCAAAGGCTCTTGGGCGCGTTGTGCCTGGTGGTCTCGGTCGCGCTGGTGCTGCCGGTGCCCTTTGCCAATCTGGTGCCTTCGGTGGCGCTGTGCATCATCGGGCTGGGGGTGCTGGAGCGGGACGGGCTGTGGATCGTCCTTGGCGTGCTGGCGGCCTTCGGCTCGCTGGTCTATGTGGCGGGGCTGGCCTGGGTGCTGGTGAAATCGGCGGTGTTCCTGCTGATGAACGCCTTCTGAAAAGCGATCTTCGCGCGAAGATCGCGCCCGGAAATCGCGCGATTTCCGGGGTCTCAGGCTCCCGCCGCGACCACCCGCGCCGCCGCGTCGAGCGCGCCCGGCCCATGGGCGATGTCCAGCGCCTTCAGCCCGGCATCCATCACCGCCAGCGCCCCCAGCGTCATATGGGCGTTGACATGGCCCATATGCGCGACCCGCAGAAAGCCGTGATAGGCCGGATCGTCCGGCGCCGCCATTCCAAGGCCGATGCCCAGCGTCACCCCGGCCCGATGCTCGCACCACTCGCGCAGGCGGGTGGCATGGGGCGCGCCGAAGCGCGCCGCAGTGACCGAGCGGCCGCGCCATTCGGGGCGGGGGACGTTCATGGCGATCTCCGGGTTGCCCGCGCCCCAGGCGTCGAAGGCGGCCCAGACCGCGCTTGCCAGCACGTCGTGGCGGTGCCAGGCGGCCTCCAGCCCCTCTTCCTGCACCAGCATGGTCAGCGCCTCGCGCAACCCGTAGAGATGCGCGGTCGGCGCCGTGCCGTCCCAGAGCTGGTAGAACTCTTCCGCCGCGACGCGCGGCCCCCACCGCCAGTAGGGGCTGGCGAGGTCGCCCTGGCCGCAGCGGGTCCGCGCGGCCTCGTTGAACCAGACGAAGGCCAGGCCCGGCGGCGTCATCAGGCCCTTCTGGCTGGCCGCCACGGTGACATCGACACCCCAGTCGTCCATGCGGTATGCGTCGCAGCCCATCGAGGCGATGCAATCCACCGCGAACAGCGCCGGATGGCCTGCGGCGTCGATGGCCCGGCGCAGCGCCGGGATGTCGTTGCGGATGGTGGTGGCGGTGTCGACATGGGTGGTCAGGACGGCCTTGATCCTGCCCTCGCGGTCGGCCCGCAGCGCGGCTTCCACCTGTCCCGGATCGGCGGGTGACTGTTTGCCGAAGTCGAGGAGATCGACCTCCACCCCCAGTTCGCGCGCGTGGTCGGCCCAGCCATGGCCAAACTGGCCGGTGGCCAGCACCAGCGCCTTCTCGCCGCGGGAGAAGAGGTTGGCCGTCGCCGCCTCCCACCCGGCATGACCGTTGCCGATATAGGCCGCGACATGGCCCGTGGTCCCGGCGACGGCGCGCAGGTCGGGCCAGAGGCTGTCCACCAGGTCGAGAAGCCCGCCCTCGTAGATGTTCGGGCTGCCCCGGTGCATCGCCCGCTGCACCCGGTCGGGGATGACCGAGGGGCCGGGGATCGCCAGATAGGGCTGGCCGTTGGCAAGGGTCATCGCGGGGCTCCTCTCCGTTCGCCGGATATGGCTAGGCCGGATCGGCGTTCTCCGCAACGGGGGCTTTGGGCCGGGCGGGAACAGGCGAGGCGCTGCCTCGCCCCGCCCCTCCTTGAGGCCAGCGCCGCGATCCGCTACACCCGTGCCACCCCAGCGGAGGCCCGAATTGGCCGAGACAGCCCCTGCCCCGACCCGCTACTTCCGCCGCTACTGGCGTGACTTCCTCAGCCGCCGCTGGAAGATGCTGCTGCTGGCGATGCTGGTCTCGATGGCCGAGGGCGCGACGCTTGGCCTTCTGTCCTGGCAGATGGAGCCGCTTTTCGACCAGGTCTTCGCCTCGCGCTCCACCCAGGCGCTGACCTGGGTCGGCACGGGCATACTGGCGCTGTTCCTGTTCCGGGCGCTGACCTCCATCGCCGGACGCTATCTGATCGCACGGGTGAACCAGGCCACCGCCGCCGAAATGCAGGCCGCCCTTCTCGGCCATCTGCTGACCCTGGACGGAAGCTTCTTCCAGGCCCACCCGCCCGGCAGCCTGATCGAGCGGGTGCAGGGCGACACCGTCGCCGCGCAGGGCGGGATGCAGCTGGTGGTGGTCGGCTTCGCCCGCGATGCGGTCTCGCTGGCCGGTCTGCTGATCGTGGCCCTGTCCATCGACCCGGTCTGGACCGTCGCCGCGCTGATCGGCGCGCCGCTTCTCCTGCTGCCCGCGCTTGGCCTGCAACGCTACATCCGCCGCAAGACGATGCAGATGCGCACCGAGGCCGGCCTGCGCGCCACGCGGCTGGACGAGATCTTCCACGGCATCGCGCAGGTGAAGCTGAACCGGATGGAGGACTACCAGACCAGCCGCTTCCGCCAGATCCTGAACCGCATCATCCGGGCCGAGGTGAAATCGGCCACCGGCCGCGCCGCCATGCCCGCGCTGGTCGATATCGTCACCGGCATCGGCTTCTTCGCCGTCCTGATGCTGGGGGGCCGCGAGGTGGTGACGGGCAGCCGCACCACGGGCGAGTTCATGGCCTTCTTCACTGCCATGGCACTGACCTTCCAGCCGATCCGCCGCCTGTCGGACCTGGCCGGGCAATGGCAGATCTCGCATGCCTCGCTGGAGCGGCTGTATTCGCTGTTCGACCGCAGGCCACAGGCCAGCCGCCCGGCGCAGAGCCGCGCCCTGCCCGCCAGCCTGCCGCCGGAAATCGCGTTCCGCGGGGTGGAATTCGGCTATGACGACACCCCGGTCCTGCGCGGACTTAGCTTCACCGCCGAGGCGGGCCGGGTGACGGCGCTGGTCGGCGCCTCGGGCGCGGGGAAATCCACCGTCTTCCACCTGCTGACCGGGCTGGCCGAGCCGCAGGGCGGGCAGATCCTGGTCGGCGGGGCGGATGTCACCGGCATGACGCTGGCCGACCAGCGCCGCTGTTTCGCCGCGGTGGCGCAGGAGGCCGCGCTTTTCGACGAGACGCTGCGCGAGAACCTGATCCTCGGCCGCAGCGGCATCGGCAGCGACCGGCTTGCCGCAGCGCTGGCCGATGCCCGGGTGGACGAGTTCCTCGCCCGCCTTCCCGCGGGTCTCGACACCCAGGCCGGGCCGCGGGGCAGCGCGCTTTCCGGCGGCCAGCGCCAGCGCGTCGCCATCGCCCGCGCTCTGCTGGCCGATGCGCCGGTGCTGCTGCTGGACGAGGCCACCAGCGCGCTGGACGCCGCCTCCGAGACCGCGGTGACCGAGGCGCTGGCCCGGGCGCAAGAGGGCCGCACCACGCTGGTCATCGCGCACCGGCTGGCCACCGTGCGCGACGCCCACAGGATCGTGGTGATGGACGAGGGCCGCGCGGTCGAGACCGGCACCCATGCCGAACTGCTGGCGAAGGACGGGCTTTATGCGAAGCTGCACGCCCTGCAATTCCGCGATTGACCCCTTGGCCCTTGCCGGGGCCTACCTATATCGGGGCAAAGGAGCACAGGATGGCCGAGGCGATTGAGGGACGGGCGGTCTGGCGGCTGTCGGGCAAGGATGTGCTGCCCTTCCTGCAAGGCCTTGTGACCAACGACGTGGCTCCGCTGGAGCAGGCGCCGGGGCTGGTCTGGACCGCGCTGCTGACACCGCAGGGCAAGTATCTGGCCGATTTCTTCCTGGCCCGCCTGCCGGGTGAGGAGGAGCTGCTGCTGGACCTGCCCGAGCCGCTGGCGCAACCCGTGCTGAAGCGGCTGCAGATGTATCGCCTGCGCGCCGATGTTCAGATCACCCCCGTGGCGCTGCCCGTGGCGCGGGGGCTGGGCGATGCCCCCGCAGGCGCCCTGCCCGATCCGCGCCATCCGGCCCTTGGCTGGCGGGCCTATGGCATGGCGGGCGGGCCTTCGGTCACCGGTTGGGACGCGCTGCGGGTCGGCCTGATGGTGCCGGAATATCCCGCCGATCTGGTGCCGGACGACAGCTATATCCTCGAAATGGGGTTCGAGCGGCTGAACGGGGTGAACTTCCGCAAGGGCTGTTACGTCGGGCAGGAGGTGACGGCGCGGATGAAGCACAAGACCGAACTGCGCAAGGGCCTTGTCCGGCTGTCCATCACCGGCGCGGCCCCGCCCGGCACGCCGATCACCCTGCCCGACGGGCGCGAGGCAGGAAGATTGGGAACCGCGGCGGGGGGCTTCGCGTTGGCCCATATGAGGTTCGACCGGATGGAAGGGGAATTGCGGGCCGGGACGGCCCGGCTGGCCGCGGCCTGACAGCCGTAGAAAATATGGCAAAATCGTTGCCGGAATATTGAAATTGCCTGTGGCACCCCCATATGTCGCAGGCTGCTTGCGCTAACGAACACCAGATATCGTTAAGGGGCGCGGGAGCCATGCGATAGGCGCATGGCTGTCATTCCAAACGGGAAACCCCCGAATCGTGTTCAAATCGTTACAAGCGCAGGGCGAACAGAAAAGACAAGACCAAGACCAAGGATTTCGCTGATGCTCGACTCCATCGACAGCACGGCCTTCAACTTCGAGCAGGGCCAACGGGCGCGCAAGTTGTTTGCTGCCGTGGTTCTGGCGGCCCTCGACGACGCCATCGCCGACGACAAGAAATACGGCAACGGCCCGGATCAGATCGCCCGTTGGGCGCGGTCGCGCGACGGGCGCGAAGTACTGTCCTGCGCCGGGATCGACCCGAACGAACGGGTGGTCAAGGGGCTGATGGAATTCGTCTCGAAAGGCGTGCGCACCTCTGTCGCGCTCAGCCGCGAGGAATCCGAGCGCCGCCACGCCCTGGAAGCGGAGCAGGCCGAAGCCGCCTGAGCCTTCCCTTCCCGACCCGAAAGAGGCGCGCCCCTGCGGCGCGCTTTTTCGTTCAGGGCAGGTGATTGCGGGCGAAGCCACGACGAGGCCGGGGGCATTGACCGGGACTTATGGCCCCGGCCGGGCCAGCGGAAACCGTTCCGCCATGACGAAGGCAGAAGCCTTCGCCAGGCAAACCGGACAGGATATCGCCAATTGCCGACATGCCGCCGTTCGACCGAACGGCGGAAGAGGTGGCTTTCCGTGGAAAGGCAGATCGGGTCGCCGGGCCTCGGCTATTCGAATTCCCGCGCGGCCAGCGCCCGATTGATCTCGACCCGGACCAGCTTGCGCACGTTGCGGGTGATCCTTTCGCCCAGCGTGCCGGCCAGTTCCTCGCGGATGATGTCGCGGACGATCTCGCGCAGTTTCTCTTCATCAAGCAGAGGCTCTTCGCGGTCGAAAAGGCCCTGCGCGACGGTATCGTCTTCCGGCGCCTCGTCCGGCTGCGTCTCCAGCTCCGGTTCCGGCGCAGGAAGCACCACCGCTTCGGCGATACCGGCGGCGGCCTGTTCCAGTTCGGCCTGGACGGCGGCCTCGGCGCTGTCGGCCCAGGCACGGGCCAGCGGTTCGGCGGTCAGATCCGGCTTGCGGGGATGGGCGACGAAGGGGATGGGATCGGTCTCGACCCAGTCGGTTTCCTCCTGCACCCAGTCCACGCTGTCCGGCAGGTCCTGCGCCGTCCAGTGGCCGCGCGGCGTCGGGGCAGGCTCGGCGGGCGGTTCCACCAGATCCTCGACCATGCCGGAGGCATCCTCGGCCTCGCCCGCGGAGGCCCAGATGATCTCATCCTCGCCCCCCATGAAGGCAGGGACGGCATCCTCCACCCCGGCGTCGTCATAGACCTCCTGAGGGGGAGAGAATGCGGTGATGCCGGCGGCAGGCTCCGGCTCGGCAGGGGCGGCTTTCTCCGCAGCGGCCAGCGCCGGGGCAGCGCCCGGGGCAAGATCGGCAAGCCCCGCCGTTTCCGGTTCGGGCCAGGCCGGGCCGGGTTCCGCGGCGGCAGGGGCGGTCTCTTGCGCTTCTTCCGCCGACACCACCCGCAGGGCCGGGGTCAGCAGCAGCTTGTCGGGTTCCGGTGCGGCGGCGGCGGGGGCCTTACCCTCCGGCTCAGGCGCGGCGGCGCGGGCCGGGCGCAGGTCTTCCGAGACCAGACGGCGGATGGAGGAAAGCACGTCCTCGATCTCATGCGAAGTCAGGGGTTCGGACATGAAGGTCTGCCTGCCGGTCTTGGTGTTTTGCCGGGCACCATAGCCAGAACCGCCCCGCGTGACAAGAAATTGGCACAACACCCGTTAACGATTGGCGAAAATCGGGGCGGGTTTGCACCGGGACGGTCGAATTCCGCCCCGGCCGCCCTGCTTTGCCCCGGAAGGCGGCTCAGTTGCCGATCTTCTCCAGGATCCTGTCCAGCTTCTTGCCGCGGCTCGACGTCGCCGGAGCGTTCTTGACCGCGTTGTAATAGGCCTGCGGATCATAGGTCGGGATGCCCAGATTCAGATGCTCGACCGTCAGCAGGCCCATGCTGGCCAGCACCTGATAGACGGCGACATAGCGGCCCGCCTCGGCCTGAAGCCGCGATGCGCGGGCGTCCAGCAGTTCCTGCTCGGCGTTCAGCACGTCCAGCGTGGTGCGGGCGCCCAGCGTCGCCTCTTCGCGCACGCCGTCGAAAGCCGCCTGCGCCGCGCGGATCTGCCGGTCCGAGGCCTCGATCGAGGCGGCATAGACCGCCAGCGAGGCCCAGGCGTTGCCGACGTTCTGCAACACATCTACCACGGTCTGGCCAAGCCCGGCGCGCGCGCGGTCCTGCCCGGCCAGCGCCTTGCGGTAGCGCGCCGAATTGGCGCCGCCGGCGTAGATCGTCTGGTTGAAGTTCAGCCCCAGCCGCTTGGTCAGATCCTCCTCGTCGTTCCAGCCCACCGAGGCGCCCACCCCTACCGTCGGCTTCATGTTGGCATCGGCCAGCCCCACCTGCGCCTCGGCCACCGAGACCAGTTCCTGCGCCTGCAGGACCAGCGGATGGCTGCGGCGGGCCACCGCCTGCGCCTCTTCCAGCGTCTTGCCGATCTTCGGCGCGGGCGGCAGCGTGGCCAGACGGCCCGGATAGGCGCCGGTCGCGGCCTTGTAGGCCTCGCGCGCCACCATCAGGTCGCCCTGCGCCGCGGCAAGGGCCGAGCGCGAGGCGGCAAGCCGCGCCTCGGCGATGGAAACGTCGGTCCGCGTCACCTCGCCCACGTCGAACCGGTCCTGCGCGGCGCGCAATTCCTGCGTGATCAGCCGCACGTTCGATTCGCGCAGGGCGACGATCTGCTGGGTCAGCTGCACGTTGACATAGGCCGAAACCGCCGCCAGCAGCACCTGCTGTTCCACGTTCACCAGCGCGTGGCGGGTGGCGATGACCGTATGTTGTGCGATCCGGATGCCGAACTCGCGGCGGCCGAAGTCCAGCAGAACCAGCTCGGCCGAAAGCGAGGCCGAAGTGACGAGGCTTTCGTTGCTGGCGCGCACACCGGCGAGGGTCAGCCCCTGGTTATAGCTATAGGCCGTCGACCCGACGAAGTTGATCGTCGGCCGCAGCGCCGAAATCGCGATCGCCACATCCTCGTCCGCCGCCCGAAGCACCGCCTGGTTCTGGTCGAGAAGATGCGAATGCTTGTAGGCCGCGATCAGCGCGTCGGCCAGCGTCTCGGCGCTTGCCTGAACCGCCGAAACCGCAAGGACCGCCGTGACCGTCACTGCCCGAAGGAGTTTCCGCATTGATCCGCCTTCCTGTTTACTGGCCCGCCCCGGTCACACGCGCGCCGGGGCCGCTTCCGTCGGCACAATCGCGCGCCCGAAGACGCGCGGCATTCGTCACAGCACGAAGCCGCGGGCACGGGCGAAGCCCGGCAGCAGCGGGGCCGAGGCGTTGAAGGCGAAGCGCCAGTCGATGCGCCCGCCGATCTTGATCCCGGTCTTCACCGTGCCGAGCGCGCCATTCATGAAGACGGCGGCGATGCGGCCGCCCTCTTTCAACTGGTCGGCCAGCGCCTGCGGCAGGGTCTCGATCCCGCCCTCGACGGTGATCACGTCATAGGGGCCGTGCCTGGCGGATCCGTCGGCCAGAGGCCCGGCCACCACCACGGCATTGTCGACGCCCTCTTCCGCCAGCGCCCGCTGCGCCTCGGCGGCAAGGCCGGCATCCTCTTCCACGGCCACCACCGTATCGGCCAGCCGCGCGATGACCGCGGCCGAGTAGCCGAGGCCGCAGCCCAGATCCAGCACGATCTCGCCCGGCTGGATGTTCAGTGCGTCCAGCATCTTGGCCAGCGTCCGCGGCTCCAGCACCACGCGGCCGGGGGTGATTTCCATATTCTCGCCGACATAGGCCGCTTCCTGCCGGTCGCGGGGCACATAGACCTCGCGCGGGACATGCAGCATGGCTTCGATGATCGGGAACTTGGTCACGTCCGAGGGGCGGACCTGCGTGTCCACCATCATCATCCTGCGGGAGGCGAACTCACTCATCCTGAACCCTTCGGTTTAGATCGTATCTCTTGAATGTATAATCGCAGTCCCCGTCCAAGAGCAACAGGCTTGCTTGCCGCCTTTGTGCCGCAGATGCCGGAGGATTTCCAGCCCCGGCAAGCAGAACGGCGCGGAAATCCTTGCGCAGACACGCTTTCGTCACAGAGGGCGGGCGGGTTGGCGGTCGGCGGGATGCGCCGGAAGGGACGGAAACGAAGCTGCCCCTGCGTCAGGCAAGCCCCGGCCCGCCCGCCGTCTCAGCCAAGGATCAGCGCCCGGACCTCCTCGACCCCGCGCGCCACCAGCGCCGCGTCGCCGCGCGCCTCGACGTTCAGCCGCAACAGCGGCTCGGTGTTCGAGGAACGCAGGTTCAGCCGCCACGTGCCGAAATCGAGGCTCATCCCGTCGGTCAGGTCGCGGGAACGGGTCTTCTGGCCAAGCGCCGCCTCGACCCGCGCCACCGCGGCTGCGGCGTCCTGCACCCGGAAGTTGATCTCGCCCGAGGAGGGGAACCCGGCCCGCATCCGCCCGACCAGCGCCGAGAGCGGCTGGCCGGTCCGGCCCATCAGTTCGGCCACCAGCAACCACGGGATCATGCCGGAATCGCAGGCCATGAAGTCGCGGAAATAGTGATGCGCCGACATCTCGCCGCCATAGACCGCACCGGTCTGGCGCATCGCGGCCTTGAGGAAGGCATGGCCGGTGCGCGCCATCACCGCCCGTCCGCCGCCCTGCGCCACCGCGTCCTGCGTGGCCCAGATCACCCGCGGGTCGTGGATGATCGTTGCCCCCGCCTCTTTCCCGAGGAAGGCCGAGGCCAAGAGCGCCACGACATATTCGCCCGGCACGAATTCCCCCGCCTCGTCGAAGAAGAAGCAGCGGTCGAAATCGCCGTCGAAGGCGATGCCGATATCCGCGCCCGCCTCCACCACCGCCCGCGCCGTAACCGGCTGGTTCTCCGGCAGAAGCGGGTTCGGGATGCCGTTGGGGAAGCTGCCGTCCGGGTCATGGTGCAGGCGGGTGTAGCGGAAGGGCGCGCCCTTCGCCTCCAGCGCGGCGGCCAGCGCGTCGAAGGTCGGCCCCGCCGCGCCGTTGCCGCAGTTCACCAGCAGGTGCAGCGGCCGAAGCGCCGCCGGATCGGCGAAGCCCGCCACCGTCGCCACATAGGCCGCCCGTGCGCCCGGAGCAACCGCCGCCCTGCCCTGCCCGCCCGCCGGGAAATCCCCGCTGTCGGCCCCCTTGTCGGCCATGTCATGCACCGCCCGCATCATGGCCGGATCGAGCGGCGCAGACCCGGCGCGGACCATCTTCATCCCGTTGTAATCCATCGGGTTGTGCGAAGCCGTCACCTCGATCCCGCCATCGGCGCCGAAATGGGTGACGGCGTGATACATCTCCTCGGTGCCGCAAAGCCCGAGGTCCAGCACCTCGGCCCCCGCTGCCAGCAGCCCCTCGACCGTGGCCGCCATCAGCGCCTCGGACGAGGCCCGGCAATCGCGTCCGACGCAGACCTTCCGCGCCGCCAGCACATGGGCGAAGGCGCGGCCGATGCGGCGGGCGATGTCTTCGTTCAACTCTTCGCCCAGGCGGCCGCGGATGTCATAGGCCTTGAAACAGGTCAGCATTTCCCCTCACCCTTTGCCGTAATAGAGGCCGACGACATGCTCGGCCTCGGCGAAGAACAGCCAGCGGGCCGCGAAGGCCCCGGCCAGATGCAGCACGAAAGCGGCGGCCTGCATCCCGGGCAGCGGCAGCAGCACCAGCAGCGCGGGCAAGGCGGCGGCACAGAGAAGCGCGATCCCCCGCAGCTTCGCGGCATGGCGGCGGCCGACGACGTGGATCATCTCGCGCATCAGGTAGTTGCCGGCGGTATGGGCGGGCTCGAACACCTCCGCCTTGCCCAGCCGGTCAAGGCCGGTGGCGGTGCCGAGCGTCTGCGCGGCGGCAGCGAAGGCCCCGTCGCCGCGGCGCCAGCCAAGGACCAGCCCGATCCCCAGAAACAGGCAGAGAAGCGCGGCCCCCCAACCGGGGGCGGCAAGGATGGCGCCCCCGGCAGCCGCGAAGGCGAAGAAGATGGCGGGCGTGGACCAGTGGTTCCAGCGCGGCACCGTCTTCAACTGGGCATAGATCATCGAGGTGCAAAGGACGGTCACCCCGCAAAGCGCCGCCCCCGCCCAGCCGATCCCGCGCGGCAGGCCGAGGCCCAGCCAGTCCGACAGCGCCATCGGCGCCAGAGCCAGAAGCGCCAGCACCGAGGCCCAGCCCTCGCGCGACAGCCAGCTCGACCGCCATTGGGTGAAGGCCAAGAGCGCCCGCTGCGGATTGCCGAGGTGGAAGGTGGAGGCCAGAAGCCCCGCCACCGCCAGCCCGTAGCCAAGGCCCCAGGCGGCGAAGGCCCACCAGCCCGCAACCGGCAGCAGCCCCACGGCAAGGCAGGCGAGGAAGCCGAAACCGGCCCCGGACAGAACGGTGAAGACGATGACCGAAGGGGCGGGATGCATCAGATCTTCCCCAACAGCCGGTCGAGCCAACCGGCGAGGCCGGTGGCCGCCAGCGGCTCCAGCGCCGGGGCGGCCACGGCGCCCTTCCTGCGCGGCGGCAGGTAGCGGTTGACCGGCTTCGTCCCGAGGCCGGGCATCAATTCATAGCCGCCGCGGGCCTGCACCAGTTGCGACACCGCGCTGTCCGGGTCCGACAGGTCGCCGAAATGCCGCGCCCCGGTGGGGCAGGTGCGGACGCAGGCGGGAACGCGATCCTCCTCCGGCAGGTTCTCGTTGTAGATCCGGTCGACGCAGAGGGTGCATTTCTTCATCACTCCCTGATCCGCATCCATCTCGCGCGCGCCATAGGGGCAGGCCCAGGCGCAGAGGCCGCAGCCGATGCAGGCATCCTCGTTCACCAGCACGATCCCGTCTTCGCTGCGCTTGTAGCTGGCGCCGGTCGGGCAGACCGTGACGCAAGGCGCATCGGCGCAATGCAGGCACGACCGCGGGAAGTTCACCACCTGCGCCGGGCCGTCCGGCACCTCGACCTGATAGGAATGCACCCGGTTCAGGAAGGTCCCGGAAGGGTTGGCGCCATAGGGCTGCTGGTCGGACAGCCCGTTGCCCTGGTCGTTCCAGCCCTTGCAGGCGGTGACGCAGGCCTGGCAGCCGACGCAGGTGTCGAGGTCGATCACCAGACCCAGCGTCCGGTCCACCGATGCCGGAAGGCAGGTCATGCCGCGCCCTCCCCTGATTTTCGGCGAAAATCAGTGTTGGCGAGTTTTCGACGAAAACTCGTGCCCCGGCCCGCGCGCGGCGGGTCTGGCAGCACCGGGAACTGCGGCTGCGCCCCGCGCCCCTCGGGCCGGTCCGCCGCCGCAAGCCGCTCCACCCTCACCCGCTGGTCGAACCATGCCGCCTGTCCGGTCACGGGGTCCGAGTTGGACAGCCGCCCCTCGCCGGGCAGCAGTTCGGAGATCAGATGGTTCAACAGGAACCCCACCGTCCCCTCCGGCGCATCCTTGTCCAGCGCCCAGGCCCCGCGGCGTTTGCCGATGGCATTCCAGGTCCAGACCGTGTTGCCGTTCAGCGCCGCCATATGCGCCACCGGCACCTCGATCACGCCGGCGCGCGACGACACCCGCGCCCAATCCCCGGCCGCGAAGCCCTGCCCTTCCCAGATCGCCGTCGGCAGATAGAGGACATTGTGCCCCTTGATCTGCCGCAGCCAGGCGTTCTGGCTGCCCCAGCTGTGATACATGTCCATCGGCCTTTGCGTCAGCGCATGGACCGGATAGCCGTAATCGGCATCGGCATCCCCATAGGGCGGATACCAGATCGGCAGCGGATGCATCGCCTGCTTCAGCCGCGCCCGCAGGTGGTCGGGCGGCTGGCGGTCGCCCTGCCCTTCGGCAGCAAGCTGGAAGCGGCGCATCGGCTCGGACCAGATCGAGAAAAGATAGGGTTGCGGGGTCTCGTAAAGGCCCAGGCGCACGGCCCAGTCCTGATAGGCGGCGTTCCAGGGCTTGAAGAAAGCCGCGCCCTCGGGGACATGCGCCTGACAGAAGGCGCCGTTGTCGATATAGCGGCTCAACTGCGCCGGGTTGGGCGCTCCGCGCCCCGTCTCGTCGCCATTGCCGCGAAAACCCATCAGCGGGCCGATACCCGGGCGGCGCTGGTGGTTGACGATATAGTCGGCATAGTCCTTGAACTTCGGGCTGCCATCCTCCTCCACCATCCCCGGCAGGCCGAGCCTTGCACCAAGGTCCAGCAGGACCGACTGGAAGCAGCGCACGTCGCGGTCGGGCGCGATCACCGGCCAGCGGATGGCGTCGCCTGCCGCATCCGGCTCGGAAATCGGGCGGTCCAAGAGCGAGATGCAGTCGTGCCGCTCCAGATAGGTGGTGTCGGGCAGGATCAGGTCGGCATAGGCCACCATCTCGCTGGCATAGGCGTCGGAATAGATGATGCGGGGGATGACATATTCCCCGTCCGCGCCCTTCTCGGTCAGCATCTCCATGACCCGCGCGGTGTTCATCGAGGAGTTCCACGACATGTTGGCCATGTAGAGGAACAGGGTGTCGATCCGGTAGGGATCGCCGGCATGGGCGTTGGGGATCACCATATGCATCAGCCCATGGGCCGAGAACGGGTTTTCCCAGCTGAAGCCCTTGTCGATCCGGGCCGGGCTGCCATCCGGCAGAAGGGCAAGGTCGTCCGGGCCGCGGACATAGCCCAGATGCGGGCCTGAAAGCGGCTTGCCCGGCGTGCAGGCGAAATGCGGGGTCGGGTGGGCCTCGACGGGCTTCGGATAGGGCGGTTTCAGCCGGTAGCCGCCGGGCGCCTCGACGCTGCCGAGCAGGATCTGAAGCAGATGCAGCGCGCGGGCGGTCTGGAAACCGTTGGAATGTGCCGAAATCCCCCGCATGGCGTGGAACGAGACCGGGCGGCCCTGCATCGTTTCGTGCCGGTTGCCGCGGAAATCCACCCAGGGCCGGTCCAGGGTGAAGGCGCGGTCGAAGGCTGCCTGCGCCAGTTCCGCCGCCAGCCCGCGGATGCGTTCGGCAGGGATGCCGACCTTCCCGGCCACCGCTTCGGGGGCATATTTCGGATCCAGATATTCCTCGGCCATGTGGCGGAAGACCGTCCGGTTGCCGTGCCATTCCGCGCCGAGGTCCGGCTCCACCCCCGGACCGTCCCAGGGCGCGGGCGCGCCCGTCCGGCGGTCGATGACGAAGGGCTGGCGCTCGGCGTTCTTGACCAGCATCCCCCTCTCGGGGCCGTCCTCGGCGTTCACCAGCATCGGCGCGTTGGTCCATTGCGCCAGATAGTCCAGGTCGATCCGCCCCGCCTTCATCAGGCAATGGATCAGCGACAGGATGAACAGCCCGTCGGTGCCCGGCGTGATGCCATACCAGTCGTCTGCCACGGCGGAATAGCCGGTGCGCACCGGGTTGACGCTGATCACCCGCGCACCGCGGGCCTTCAGCCTGCCGATGCCGATCTTGATCGGGTTGCTGTCATGATCCTCGGCCACGCCGAACATCACGAAAACCTCGGTCCGGTCCCAATCCGGCTGGCCGAATTCCCAGAACGCCCCGCCGATGGTGTAGATGCCGCCCGCCGCCATGTTGACGCTGCAAAAGCCGCCATGGGCGGCGTAATTCGGCGTGCCGAAGGCCTGCGCCCACCAGCCGGTCAGGGACTGCGACTGGTCGCGGCCGGTGAAGAAGGCCAGCTTCTCCGGCGCGGTCTCGCGCAGCGGCTGCATCCATTTCACCGCCAGATCAAGGGCTTCGTCCCAGGTGATCTCTTCGAAAGCCCCCGACCCGCGCGGGCCGACACGGCGCAGGGGCGCACGCAGGCGGCTGGGCGCGGTGACCTGCATGATGCCGCTGGCGCCCTTGGCGCAGAGGACGCCCTTGTTGATCGGGTGGTCGCGGTTCCCCTCGATATAGGAAACCCGCCCCTCCTTCAGGTGCACGTTGATGCCGCAGCGGCAGGCGCACATGTAGCAGGTGGTCCGGCGGATTTCGTCCGAGACGGGGGGCGAGGTCTCGACCCGTGGCGCGGTCATTCCCCCGCCTCCCGCAGGGCGCGGGCCTCCAGCGCGATCTGGCGTTCCTCGTCGGCTGGGATCACTAGCACCTCGACATCCCCGGCTATCCAGTCCAGCCCCGCAAGGATGCGGGCGCGGACCTGCGCGTCGTTCTCTCCAATACCGCCCGTGAAGGCGATGGCGTCAAGCCCCCCCATGGCGGCGATCAGGCTGCCGGCATGGCGGGTGGCCCAGTAGCAGAAATGGTCGATGGCGAAGGCGGCCTCCGGGGTTGCGGCGGCGCGAAGCTCCCGCATGTCGGGGCTGCCGCCAAGGCCGAGAAGGCCGCTTTCCCGGTTCAGGATGCGGGCCGCGCCCTCTACCCCGTGCCGCGCGGCAAGGTCCAGAACGACGCCCGGGTCCATGCCGCCGCCGCGGGTGCCCATGGTCAGGCCGTCCAGCGGCGAATAGCCCATGGTGGTGGCGACGGAGCGGCCGTTCAGGATGGCACAGGCCGAGGCGCCATTGCCCAGATGGAATGCCAGAAGCCGTTTCGGCCATCCATTTCGCCTAATTTCTTGCACTTTTCGAACAACCGCGGCGTAGGAGATGCCATGGAACCCATAGCGCCGCAGCCCCCGCTGCCGCTCGGCCAGGGGCAGGCCATAGGTCACCGCGACCTCGGGGTTGGTGGCATGGAAGGCGGTGTCGAAGCTGACGTATTGCGGCAGGCCGGGGGCCAGCCGTGCCACTGCCGCGATCCCCAGCAGATTCGCCGGATTATGCAGGGGCGCCAGCGCCGCGCAGGCCGCGATCTCGTCGCGCACCGCCTCTGTCAGCCGCGCCGACGCCTGCCGCGCGCCGCCATGCACCACCCGATGCGCCGCCGCCGTCAAGGCCTCGATCGGCACAGCAAGCTGCCGCAACCCTTCTTCCAGCGCCACGCCATGGTCCGCCGGGCCGCCCGCGCCGACGCGGTCGACCGCGACACGTCCCACCTCGGCCAGAGCCTCGTCGAAGGCCACCAGCTTGACCGAGGACGACCCCGCATTGACGATCAGCCAGGTCACAGCATCGCCTTTCCCAGTCCCAGTGCCGCCAGCCCCGCCAGCAGGAGAACGGCAAAGCGGCGGAATTCCTGCGGGTCGGTGCCGAAGAAATGCCGCCCGCCCAGCCAGTTGCCGAACACCGTCAGCGGCAGCGCCCAGAGTGCGGCGATCACCGTATCCCGGCTTACCAGACCATGCGCCCAGTAAAGCGGCGCGGAATAGATATCCAGCAGCGGGAAATAGGCGATCAACGTCGCCCGGAACACCGGGGCCGGGATCGGCTGCGCGGCGAAGAAGGCCGCAAGCGGCAGCCCGCCCATCCCCGGCGCATTGGCCAGGCCCGAGGCCAGGCCCGCCGTCAGGTTCGCCCCCGCCCCCCGCGCCTCGGCCCGCAGCCGCCAGCCCGTCAGCAGCACCGCGCACATCGCCAGCACATAGGCCGAGATCACCGCCCGCGCGGCATCCTCCGAAATCGCCGTCAGCGCCCAGAGGCCCAGAGGCAGGCCGACAGCCGCGCCCAGCATCAGAAGCAGCACCCGGCGCCAGTCGATATCCGGCCCGGCGCCGCGCCAGGATTGCGCCGACATGGCGAATTCCAGGAACATCACCACGGCGACAAGGTTCAGCGGGTTGGTCACCAGCGCCGACCCGGCGATGACAAGGGCCGAATAGCCGAAACCGGAATAGCCGCGCACGAAGGCGGCGACCAGCACCACCGCCGCCAGCCAGACCGAGCCTCCGGCGCCCAGATCGAAGGGCATCAAGCCGGACGCCGCATGTCCGCAGGATCGATCCCCGCCACCGAGACCGGCTTCTTCATCGCATCGCGGCGGAACGGCTCACCCAGTTCCTGGTTGATCATCGCCTCGATCAGCGTGGTCTTGCCCGCCTTCTGGTCGGCGATGGCTTTGGTCAGCGCCTCGCGCAGATCCTCCATCGTCCGCGCCTGCACACCCTGCAAGCCACAGGCCCGGGCGATTCCGGCATAGGAGACGCCCTCGTCCAGTTCCGTCCCGACGAAATTGTCGTCGAACCAGAGGGTGGAGTTCCGCTTCTCCGCCCCCCACTGGTAGTTGCGGAAGACGACCATGGTGATGGCGGGCCATTCCTCACGACCGATGGCGGTCAGTTCCGTCACCGCGATGCCGAAGGCGCCGTCGCCCGAGAAGCCGACGACCGGCACATCCGGGCAGGCGATCTTGGCGCCGACGATCGAGGGCAGGCCATAGCCGCAGGGGCCGAACAGGCCCGGGGCAAGGTATTTCCGCCCGGCCTCGAAGCTGGGATAGGCGTTGCCGATGGCGCAGTTGTTGCCGATGTCGGAGGAGATGATCGCCTCCTTCGGCAGCGCGGACTGGATGGCGCGCCAGGCCATGCGGGGGCTCATCCAGTCCGGCTTGGCCGCGCGGGCGCGGGTGTTCCAGGTGGTGCCGGGATCGTCGGCCTCGTGGTCCATGCTGGCCAGTTCCTGCGCCCAGCGGCTTTTCGTGGTGGCGACCAGCGCCTTGCGTTCCGCCCGGCCCTCATCGCCCGCCGTGTCCGACAACCGCGCCAGCAGCCCCTCGGCCACCTTTTTCGCGTCACCCACGATGCCGACCGAGACCGCCTTGGTCAGGCCGATCCGGGCGGGGTTGATGTCCACCTGGATGATCGCGGCATCCTTCGGCCAGTAGTCGATGCCATAGCCCGGCAGGGTGGAGAACGGGTTCAGCCGCGTGCCCAGCGCCAGCACCACATCGGCCCTGGCGATCAGTTCCATCCCCGCCTTGCTGCCGTTATAGCCCAAAGGCCCGGCGAACAGCGGGTGGCTGCCGGGGAAGGCATCGTTGTGCTGGTAGCCGACGCAGACCGGCGCATCCAGCCGCTCGGCCAGCGCCATGCTGGCCGGGATCGCCCCGCCGATCACCACGCCCGCACCGTTCAGGATCACCGGGAATTTCGCGGAAGACAGCAGCTTGGCGGCTTCATCCAGCGCCGCCTCGCCGCCCGAGGGGCGTTCGAACTCGACACTCCGCGGCAGGTCGATGTCGATGACCTGGGTGAAGAAATCGCGGGGGAAGTTGATCTGGGCGGGCGCGGAATGGCGCTTGGCGTTCAGGATCACCCGGTTCAGCACCTCGGCCACGCGCGAGGGGTCGCGCACCTCTTCCTGATAGCAGACCATGTCCTTGAAGAGGGCCATCTGCTCGACTTCCTGGAAACCGCCCTGCCCGATGGTCTTGTTGGCCGCCTGTGGCGTTACGAGGAGCAGCGGCGTATGATTCCAGTAGGCCGTCTTCACCGCGGTGACGAAATTGGTGATGCCCGGCCCGTTCTGGGCGATCATCATGCTCATCCGGCCGCAGGCGCGGGTGTAGCCGTCCGCCATCATCCCGCCCGAACCTTCGTGCGCGCAGTCCCAGAAATGGATGCCAGCGCGGGGAAACAGGTCGGAAATCGGCATGAAAGCCGATCCGATGATGCCGAAGGCATGTTCGATCCCATGCATCTGCAGCACTTTGACGAAGGCTTCCTCGGTGGTCATCCTCATGGCACGGTCCCTCTGGCAATCCCTTGTGTCCGCCCCCGTCCGGCGCGGCCCTTGTTTCTGAATCTACATGTAGCCGCAGCAGCCCCCTTAGGGCCAGCCGATCCCCCGCTATGACACCAGTTCAGCGCCCCAGCGCCTTGCCGATCCGCGCTATTCCCTCGGGGATGCGGGTCGGCGGGATCGAGGAATAGGCCAGCCGGTAATAGTTCCGCGCCTCGCGCGCCGGATCGAAGAAGCCCCGCCCCGCCTCGATCAGCACGCCCTCGCCGCGCAGGCGCCGGGCCAGATCCTCGGTGTCCACGCCCTCGGGCGCCGCCATCCAGAAGGAGGACCCGCCATAGCCGCCCTGCCCCGCGATACGCAGACCCGCCTCGGCGATCGCCTCTTCCATCACCTGCCGCCGCCGCTTGAAGGCAGCGCGCATCCGGTTGATCAGCGCGTCGTAATGCCCCTCGGCCAGGAAATAGGCCACGGTGCGCTGGCTGTGGCCGGGGGGGTGCTTCAGCACCATCGACCGCAGGGCCCGCGCCTCGGCGATGAAACTGGGCGGTCCGACAAGATAGCCCAGCCGCATCCCCGGGAAGATCGACTTGGAAAACGACCCGGCGTAGATCACCCGGCCGCCCTTGTCCAAGCTCTTCAAGGCGGGCGAGACCGGCTTCAGGAAGGACATCTCGAATTCGTAATCGTCCTCCACCACCACGAAATCCTCGCGGCTGGCGGCCTCCAGCAGCGCCAGCCGCCGTTCCAGCGGCATGGTGGCATTGGTCGGGCATTGGTGGCTGGCGGTGGTGAAGACCACATCGGCGGGCGGCAACCGCACCGGCAACCCGCCCTCGTCGACATCGACCGAGGCCACCCCCGCCCCGCAGGTCTGCAATATCCGCCGCAGGCCGGGGTAGCAGGGATTCTCGACCACCGCCCGCCGCCCCGGCGCCAGAAGCACCGTCGCCGCCAGCCAGAGCGCATTCTGCGCCCCCATGGTCAGCAGAACCTCCTCCGCCCCCGCCGCGATGCCCCGGCGCGGCAGGATCACCCGCAGGATCTGCTCGATCAGCAGCGGATCGTCGCGTTCGTAATAGTCGCTGGTCAGCGAGTCGAAATCCCGCCGCCCCAGCGCCCGCAGCGCGCAGGCCCGCCAGTTCTGGTGGTCGAACAGCGTCGCATCGGCCTGACCGTAGATGAAGGGATAGGGAAACCGCTCCCAATCCCCCGGGCGTTCCACCCCGGCCATGGCGCGGGTGAACCGGGCCGAGGAAATGGCCGCGTAATCAACCTCTTCCAGCGGGCGCGCCGCCACCGGAAACTCCGGCGCGCGGGGCGCATTGTCGGAAACGTAATAGCCCGACCGCCCCCGCGCCGTCAGGTAGTCCGAGGAGACAAGGTCGGCATAGGCCAGCGTCACGGTGATCCGGCTGATGCCCAGATGCGCCGCCAGACCGCGCGAGGACGGCATCCGCTGCCCCGGCCGGAACCGCCCGGCAAGGATTCCATCCGTCACCATCGCCCTGATGCGCCGCTGCAAGGTGCCGCCCGGCCCCGCGGTCAGGAAGAAGGCTTCGACGGGAATCGACATTCTGGCCTCATGCAGGGCTGCAACTGGCCTCATGAAGCCGTTCACCCCGGCGAAATGTCAACCGGCGCGTCGGGCGGATGGCGGGGATGCCTCCGGCGGGAGCATTGGGGCCAAGATGAAAGAGAAGGTTCTTCATCCTGGCCCAGATGCTATGGGCGTTCGGGGGTGAAATCCCCGATACCTGGGCAAAGGCTTGCGCCCGCGGCACGTGCCACGGGCGCGGGACCGGATCAGCCGAAGACCTTGGTCAGCGCCTTGTCGATGGCGCCGGTGATCTCGTCGATGTCGTCGGCAGTGGCGATCAGCGCCGGCGACAGGCAGAGCGTGTTGTTCAGCCCCGGCAAGCTGCGGTTGGTCATGCCGATGATCACGCCCTGCGCGTTGCAATCGGCCACCACGGCGGCGACCTTCTTCTCGTCCATCGGCTCCTTGGTCTTGCGGTCGGCCACCAGTTCCGCACCGCAGAACAGGCCCGCGCCGCGCACGTCGCCGATGACCTTGTGCTTCTCCATCAGCGCATTGAGGTTGTCGATGGTCCGCTTGCCCATCTTCACCGTGTTCTCCAGCAGACCCTCGTCCTCGATGATCCGCATGTTCTCCAGCGCCGCCGCCGGGCCGGAGGTGCAGCCGCCGAAGGTGCTGATATCGCGGAAATAGCTCAGCGGGTCGGCAGCGTCGTTCTTGAACATCTCGAAGACGGCTTCGGTCGTCACCGTGCAGGAGATCGCCGCATAGCCCGAGGCCACGCCCTTGGCCATGGTCACGAAGTCCGGCTTGATGCCGTAGTTCTGGTAGCCGAACCACAGGCCGGTGCGGCCCACCCCGCAAACCACTTCATCAATGTGCAGCAGGATGTTGTATTTCTTGCAGATTTCCTGAACTCGCTCCCAGTAGCCCTTCGGCGGCACGATCACGCCGCCGCCCGCCGTCACCGGCTCCAGCACCAGAAGGCCGATGGTATCGGGGCCTTCGCGCAGGATCACCTCCTCGATGGCATCCGCCGCGCGCTCGCCGTAGTTCTCGACATCCCACTGCTTGCGGTATTCCAGGCAATGCGGGACCATGACGAAGCCGTCCGGGTAGGGTCCGTATTGCATCGCCCGTTCCGCCTGCCCGCTGGTCGCCAGCGCGCCGATGGTGGTACCGTGATAGTCGCGCTCCCGATACAGGATCTTCCACTTCTTGCCGCCGTGGACCCGGTGCGACAGCTGGCGCACCATCTTGTAGACCTTCTCGTTCGCCTCCGAGCCCGAGTTCGAGTAATAGACCCGGGTCATCCCCGGCATCTTCTCGATCAGCTTCTCGGCGAACAGCGCCCCGGGGACCGAGCCGCCGACGCCGGCGAAATAGTTCATCTTGATCAACTGGTCGCGCACCACATTGGCGATGCTCTCGCGCCCGTAGCCGACATTCACCGTCCAGACCGCGCCCGAGACCGCGTCGAGGAACTCCTTGCCCCTGGCATCCCAGACCCGCATCCCCTTGCCCTCGACGATGACGCGGGGGTCGGTGGTCTCGAATGCCTTGTGGTTGACGAGGTGGTGCCAGACATGGGCGCGGTCGGCCTCGACCACGCGGCTCATGTCGTTCATTCCGCTGATGCCTTCCATGGCATGTTCCTTCCTGGAGTGTTCGCTGCCGCCATTATCGGGGAAATGCCCGCGCCGGATTAGGACCAGACGGCAGGCCCGATTAGCGCCAGATGGGATACAGCAGCTTCCCGGTGCCGCGCGGCGGCTTTTGCGGAAAATCCCGTGCAATCCCCGTCATCCGGCAACGATTCCTTAAACAGCCGCCCGCTATCAAGGCCGAAGCGGTTCCTGCGCCGGGGTTTGCCTCCCGGACAGGCGGCCAAGGCAGAAAGGGATCCGGAACCAGATGACAGCACCGCTTGAATTCACCCTGCCGGAACGGATTTCCGTGACCGCGGAGAATGCGCTTCTTCCCTTCCTGAACGCCCATCCCGATGCGGCGGTGGAAGTGTCCGCCACGGCGCTGCGCCGAATGGACACGCCGCTCCTGCAAGTGCTGCTGGCCGCCGCCGCCGACCGGCGCGCCCGCGGCATTCCGTTCCGCCTGACCGGGATCGGCGCCGAACAGGCAGCGCAGCTTGCCGCCCTGGGCGTGACCGGCGCCCTGCTTGAAATCCGGGGGGCCGCATGACGATCAAGGTGCTTGCGATCGACGACAGCCGCACGATCCGCAACCTCGTGCGCAAGGCGATGGAAGAGGCGGGCTTCGCCTGCACCACCGCCGACGATGGGGTGCAGGGCGTGGAACGCTTTGCCGAGGTCGAACCCGACGTGGTGATCACCGACATCAACATGCCGCGGATGGACGGCTTCGGCGTGATCGACGCGATCCGCGGCGGCGGGGCCAACCGCAGCGTGCCGATCCTGGTCCTGACCACCGAATCGGCCGAGGAACTGAAGGCCCGCGCAAGACAGGCCGGGGCCACCGGCTGGATCGTGAAACCGTTCGAGGACACGGCGATCGTCTCGGTCGTCCGCCGCGTCACCGGTGCCCGGGGCTAGGAAGGGAACGACATGTCGATGAACGCGATCCGCGACAGTTTCTTCGAGGAATGCGAGGAACTTCTGGAAGCACTGGCCGAGGGGCTGGCGCTGATGGCCAAAGGCACGCATGACGCCGAGACGGTGAACGCCGTCTTCCGCGCCGTGCATTCGGTCAAGGGCGGCGCCGGGGCCTTCGCGCTGGACGCGCTGGTGGCCTTTGCCCATCGGTTCGAGACCGTGCTGGACGGGCTGCGCTCCGACCGGATCGCGCTCACCCCCGAGGTGATGCACACGCTTCTGCGCTCGGCCGACCATCTGGCCGACCAGGTCGAGGCCGCGCGGGACGGCTCCACTGTGGACCCGGAGGCGACGGCGGGGTTCCTGTCGAACCTCGACGCCGTGCTCGGCGGCCCGCCTGCGGCCGATCCGGTGGCGGATGCCGACCCGTGTTTCGGCTTTTCCGCCCTGCCGCTGGACTTCGGGCCGGACCTGTCCGCGGACGATCCCTCCGCCGGCGGCTATCTCATCCGCTTCCGCCCCTTCCCCGCGCTTTTCGCCAACGGCCACGATCCGGCGCTGATCCTGGCCGCGCTTGCCGATCTGGGGCGGATGGAGGTCACGCTCGACTGTTCCGCCTTGCCGTCATGGGCCGAATTCGATCCCGCAGGCAGCTACCTGTCCTGGGCAATCCGCCTGACCACCGCAGAACCGGAAACCGTGCTGCATGAGGTTTTCGAATTCGTCGAGGGCCTGTGCGATCTGGAGATCACGCCCGAAGCGTCCACCCTCGCCGAACCGGCGAATCCGATCCTGAACGACATGGCCCCGCAGACCTGCCCTTCCCCCTGCCCTGCGGAAGAGCCCGCCGGAGAAGTTGCCGCCGCCCCTTCCCCCCGGCGCGAGGCAAAGCCTGCCGACGACGATTCCGGCGAAGGCCGGGGCCCGAAGCCCACGTTGCGCGTCGATCTGGAACGGGTGGACCGGCTGATCAACGCGGTGGGAGAGTTGATCATCAACCAGGCGATGATCGAGCAAAGCATCTCGGTCCTGTCGCTGCCCGCGGACGCCGAGGTGACCGCCCATGTCGAGGACTACCGCCTTCTGGCCCGCGACATCCAGGAAGCGGTGATGGCGATCCGCGCCCAGCCGGTGAAGCCGCTGTTCCAGCGCATGTCCCGCATCCTGCGCGAGGCGGCCGAAGCCACCGGCAAGCAGGCCCGCCTCGTCACGGTGGGCGAGGCGACCGAGGTCGACAAGACCGTGATCGAACGGCTGGCCGACCCGCTGACCCATATGATCCGCAACGCGGTGGACCACGGGCTCGAATCCCCCGACCGCCGCGCCGCCGCCGGCAAGGAGGCCGAGGGCACGATCCGCCTGCAGGCCGCCCACCGCTCGGGCGCCGTCGTCATCACCCTGCGCGACAACGGCGCCGGGCTGGACCGCACGCGCATCCTGGAAAAGGCGGTGGCCAAGGGCCTTGTGCCCGCCGAGGCCGAACTGACCGATGCCGAGATCGACAACCTTCTGTTCCTGCCGGGCTTTTCCACCGCCGAGAAGGTGTCGAACCTCTCGGGCCGCGGCGTCGGACTGGATGTGGTGAAGAATGCCGTCACCGCGCTTGGCGGCCGGGTCTCCATCGCCTCCACCCCCGGCGAGGGCACGGAGTTCACCATCTCCCTGCCACTGACGCTGGCGGTGATGGACGGAATGGTGATCTCGGTCGCGGGCCAGACCATGGTGGTGCCGATCAACTCGGTGATCGAAACCATCCGCCCCGGCCCCGCCGACCTGCATCTTCTGGGCACCGGCGAGAACCTGCTGGCGATCCGCGGCCGCTTCATCCCGATGATCGACGTGGCCACCTCGCTTGGCTTCCCGGAACGCGACACCAGCCAGCCACCGCTTCTTCTTCTGGTCGAGACGGACAGCCAGAGCCAGTGCGCATTGGTCGTCGATGCCGTGCACGACCAGCGGCAGGTGGTGATCAAGGGGCTGGAATCGAATTACGGCGCAATCCCCGGCGTCTCGGCCGCAACGGTGCTGGGCGATGGGCAGATCGCGCTGATCCTCGACGCCGATGCCCTGACATCGAACCGCATCGCCGCGCCGCCGCGCCCCGCCGCAGCCTGAAGAAGGAGACATCGATGCAGCCCCCCGAAACCCGCCCCGCCGAAGTGGAATTCGTGGCCTTCCAGGCCGGCGGCCAAAGCTTCTCGCTCGACATCACCCAGGTCCGCGAAATCCGCCGCTGGACCACGGTGACACCGCTTCCCCATGCGCCGAAAGAGGTGCTGGGGGTGATGAACCTGCGCGGCTCGGTCATCCCGATCTACGACCTTTCGGCCCGCTTCGGCCTTGGGGTCACGCCGGAAAGCCCGCGCAACGTGGTGGTGGTTGCGATGATCGACAACCAGACCGTCGGCCTTCTGGTCGAGGCGGTGTCGGAAATCCTTTCCGTTGCCCGCGACCGGGTGCAGGACACGCCCGACATCCGGTCCGAGAGCACGAAGCAAAGCATCACCGGCGTCATCCCGATCGACGAGGGGATGACAAGGGTGATCGACCTCGCCGCGGTGATCCAGACCCGCAACCGGCAGGCCGCCTGATGACCGCCCTCTCCCCCCTCACCGTTCCGCAGCCCGCCGATCCGGGACAGGGCGACTTGCCCTTCTCCACCCGGGACTTCGACCGCATCGCCGCCTTCGCCTACCGCGAATTCGGCCTTTCCCTGCAGGCATCGAAGAAGAACCTGGTCTATTCGCGGCTGGTCAAACGGCTGCGCGCCCTGAATCTGACCGGCTTCCAGACCTATTGCGACCTCATCGAAAGCCCCGAGGGCAAGGCCGAGCATGAGGCGGTCGTCTCAGCGCTGACCACCAATGTCACGCATTTCTTCCGCGAGGCGCATCACTTCGACCTTCTCGCCAGCCTTACCATCAAGCCGCGCCTGCAGGCGCTGCGGGCGGGGGAACGGCTGCGCATCTGGTCGGCGGGCTGTTCGGCGGGGATGGAACCCTATTCCATCGCCATGACCCTTCTGGATACCCTGCCGGAGGCGGCGCAACTGAACATCCGCATCCTTGCGACCGATGTCGATCCCGTGATCCTGACCCGCGCGCGCGAGGCCCGCTTCGGCGCCGAGGAGGTCCGGCCGATCCCCGACAGGATGAAGCCCTGGGCCTTTGGCCCGGCCGAGGCAGGCCGGCACCAGATCACGCCGAAGGTCGCGCAGATGGTGCGCTTTGCCGAGTTGAACCTGATGCAGGACTGGCCCGTCCGCGGCCCCTTCGACGCGATCTTCTGCCGCAACGTGGCGATCTATTTCGACAAGCCGACGCAGGCCCGGCTCTGGCAGCGCTTCGCCGGGCTGCTGGCGCCCGGGGGGCTGTTGTTCATCGGCCATTCCGAAAGGCTGGGCGGCCCTGCCGAAGCCGCATTCACCTCGGCCGGCACCACCGCCTACCGCAAGCAAGCCCCCGGAAAGGAAACCGCATGAGCCTGAAGGATACGCTGCGCGTGATGGTGGTCGACGACATGTCGGTCAGCCGGGCGCTGATCTCGCAATCGCTGGAGGAAATCGGCATCCGGCATGTGGCGACCGAGGCCGACAGCAAGGCCGCCCTTGGCAAGCTGGCGGCAAGCCCGGTGCACCTTGTGATCTCGGACATGAACATGCCGGGCCTGTCGGGGCTGGAACTGCTGGGCGCGCTGCGGCAGAACCGCAACACGCAACGCATCGGCTTCATCCTGATCACCGGCACGCCCACGCCCGAAATATTGCAGAAGGGCCAGCAGCTTGGCCTGAACAACCTGATCCGCAAGCCCTTCACCACCGCAACGGTCAAGGCCAGCATCGAACGCGTGGTCGGCCCGCTATGAGCGATACGATGCCGGCGCTGGAGGATCTTCTGCGGCGCACCACGGCGGAAATCCGACGCTGCCGCGGGGTGGTCATCCGGCTGGAGGACGCTGTCCACGGGCTGGTCGGCGACCGGATGCTGCCGGGCGCCACGGCGGCGCTGCACGACCTGCAGGCGATCGACCTGCTGGACCAGCGGCTGCACGACCTTGCGCTCTGGACCGAAGCACTGGCCGCCGCTGCGGGGGCAGCCCGTGCGCAGCTCAGCGCCGCGGATCTGGCGCGCGTCCTCTTGCTGGCAGAAATGCGGCAAGCGCTTGGCGGTGTGGATGAGGCGGATGCCCCTTCCGCCGGGCATACGGAGTTCTTCTGACGCCCTGCACCCGGAAACACCTTGGATTTGAGCATTCGGCACCAGCGTTAACCCTTCGGAAGCCTCCCTACCGCAAGCTGCGGTTCGAACCGGTCCCCGCCTGTCTGGAAACCTGACATGACCCGCCTTGCCCACCCCTTCAAGCTACCCGCCGCGTCCGGCTTTGGCATTCTGGCTCCCGGGATCATCTTGGCAATGGCCCGGCCTACTCCGAGCGGCCCGGCCACGCGAGGGTCAGGCACCGATGTCACCCGGCACATCATTACGGAACAAAAGGCCCATGGCCCTGCCGCCGCGGAGCCCTCGTGCAGAAAGACCCGGACATGAGCCCGCTCCCCACCGTCATCGTCACCGCCAGCCCGCTGACCCTGTCCCGGCTGAGCCGCGCGCTGGAGGGGTTGAAAGGGATCCGGCTCTGCGGCCAGGCCAGCGACCTTTCGGGGGCCTATGTCCGGGTCGAACAGGCCGAGCCGAAACTGGTGGTCCTGGGCCCGGAACTGATGCGGCACCCGGATTTTCCCGGCCTGCTGGCGATGTTCCGCGTGATGGGCATCGCCTGGATGCGCATCGCCTCGGATACCGTGCCACCCGGGCCGGGCGGACAGGCCCCCGCGCTGGACCCCGGCCTGCCCGCTGGCGATATGCTGGCAGTGATCCACGCGGCGCTGGCCAGCTCCGCCAGCCAACCCGCCCCGCTGCCGCAAAAGGTGCCGGCCGCCGCAGGCCACATCCGGCCGGACCGCTTCATCCTGATCGGCTCCTCCACCGGCGGGATCGACGCGCTCTTGCGGGTGTTGTCGGTCTTTCCGGCCGACTGCCCGCCCACCGCCATCGTCCAGCACACCGGATCGGCCTTCTCCGGCAGCCTGATCCGCCTGCTGGACCGCTGCTGCGCGGCCCGCGTCCTGCCCGCACAACCGGGGGCCGCGTTCCGGCCCGGCATGGTGATCGTCGGCGCCGGTTGCGGCGGGCACATGCGGCTGCGGCAGGGCGCGCCGCCGCGGGTAGAGGTCGCACCGGGCGAGCCCGTCTCGGGCCACCTGCCCTCGGTGGACGAACTTTTCCGCTCTGCGCTGCCCTTCGCGCCCAAGGTCACGGCGGCGCTGCTGACCGGCATGGGCCGCGACGGGGCACAGGGGATGCTGGAACTGCGCCGCGCCGGGGCCGCCACCATCGCACAGGACGAGGCCAGTTCGGTCGTCTACGGCATGCCCCGCGCCGCTTGGGAAATCGGCGCCGCCGAAGTCCGCCTGCCACTGGACCGGATCGGACCTGAACTGCTTGCCCGCTGCGCCGAGCACCGGCCCGAGGCAGCCCGATGATCCATTTCGCCAAGCGCACCATCCAGGTCGTGCAGGGGGAGTTCCGCGTCTCCACCTGCGCCGACGAGGAACTGTCGACCATCCTCGGCTCCTGCGTCGCGGCCTGCATCTGGGACGAAGGCCGTGGCATCGGCGGCATGAACCACTTCCTGCTGGCGCAATCGCAGGGCAATTCGCAGGAACCCGACAACCGCTATGGCGTCCATGCGATGGAGGTGCTGATCAACGGCCTCCTGCGGGCGGGCGCAAGGCGCGAGACGCTGAAGGCCAAGCTGTTCGGCGGGGCGAAGATCGCCGCGAACCTGCGCGACATCGGCGCCTCGAACGCCGAATTCGCACGCGGCTTCCTGCGGACGGAGGGCATTCCCTGCATCGCCGAAAGCCTGGGCGGCAATCAGGCGCGGCGGGTAACGTTCCATCCCTCAACCGGCCGGGCCCGCCAATTCCTGATTCCGAACGATCAGGTGGACGAAGCCACGCTGCGCAAACCGCCGCCGAAGCCAGCCCCTGCAACCAGCATCGAGCTTTTCTAGAAGGAGCCGGCATTCGGCACAGGACTGAAACCCGTCACGGAGATCATGTGTGAAGCTCTTCGACAGATTGCCCAAGCCCACGGCCCCCAGGTCCAACCGGGCGGGAGAAGGCGGGGCACTGGCTCATCCCGTCCGTGCGCAGCGGTTCCACTATAGACCTGTCTGTGAGAGCGCCGAGAGGCCAGCGCCCGACCCGGCGGGCGGGAAGCGCCCGCCATGGCGGGGCGGGCGCGGGACGGGACTGATGGTCCCGGCCGGTTCGGGGGAAATGTCGCGCTGTGGCGAAGGCGATGGCCTTCGCCAGAGGATACGGGGCAAGCAGTCGTGAATTCCGATCCGCGCGCAACTGCACGGCGCGGGCGCAAACCGATCTCCGCAGACGGCATGACTTGCGGCAAAGCCCCCCCCGGGAACCCTCAGCCCAGATGCCGGAACAGCGCCTCGAACAGGGCGATGTTGCGCTGGTCGACATCATCGTCAACCGGTTCGGGTTGCGAGGACAGCTTGACGATTACCACCTCGCTGGCCGGGTCCACCGCCAGCCACTGGCCATGGATGCCGATGGCGCAGAACCAGCCGCCGCCGGAGCGATACCATTTGTTGCGATAGGCCCCGCCCGGCAGCAGTTCGGGGAAATCGCCGCGCGCCCAGGCGCCGCGGTCGCCGCCCCCGACCGTATCGCGCACCCATGCCTCGGGCACCACGCGGCCACCCGGCCCCATGCCGCCCTGGCGCATCATCTCGCCCACCCGCGCCAGATCGCGGGCGGTCATCGACACGCCCCCGGCGGCGCGGCCCATGCCCACCGCGTCCACGGTCAGCGCGACCGGGCCGCGGCAGCCGATCCGCCGCCAGACCCGATCCGCCAACTGGTCGGCCAGCAGCGCGCCGCCCGCGCGTTCCACCACCACGCCCAGCATGTCGGAATTGGGCGAGCGGTAGCGGAACGCATCGCCGTAGCCGCCCGGCAGCGGCGGGATAGAGCAGAGGAACTCCAGCAGCGTCTGGTCCCCGCCGCCGGGGTTCCACAGCATCGCGCGGCGGTAGCGGGCGAAGGGGCTGTCCGGCGTCAGATAGGCTTCGTCGAAATCCAGCCGCGTGGTCATGTCCAGGAGGTGCCGCAGGCTGGCCTCGCCGAAGGCGCTGCCTGCCGCCTCGGGGACGAAGCGGGTCACCGGGTCTTCGGGCGACAGCTTCCCCTCGGCCTCCAGCGCGCCCGCAACCAGCGCGGTCAGGGATTTGGAGATGGAGAACACCAGATGCGGCAGGGCGGGACAGGCATGGGGCGCGGCCCAGTCGGCAAGGACGCGGCCGGATTTCATCACGCAGAACAGGTCGGTGTCATGCGCCGCCAGATGCCCGGCCACCGTCGCCCCGCCATGGCCCAAAGGCGCCTGCAGCAGGGCGGGATCCTCCGCCTGCTCCTCCGGGCGCGGGTCGGCGGGGGCGCGGATCGCACTCGGCACGATCTCGGCCACGTTCTGGAACGACCAGCGGCTGAAGGGGGCCGTCCGCCAGTTGGCCAAGGTCACCTCATGCCGCTCGAACCCGTAGCGCGCCGCAAAATCCGTTTCGCCCATGCCTGCCTCCCTGTTCACCGTCAGGGGTAGCGCCCGGCCCGGCAGCCCGCAAGCCCCGCGGATTTTCGTCGAAAATCCGCGCCTCAGCCCGCCACCACCACCCGCGTGCCCCAGTCGCGGCAGGCCGCGGCCAGCGGCTCGGGCAAGGCGGTGTCGGTGAAGACCGTGTCGATCCCGGACAGCGAGGCGATCCGCGCCGGGGCGGACCGTCCCAGCTTCGACCGGTCGGTGACAAGGAAGCGGCAGCGCGCCCGGCCCAGGATGGCGCGGCTGACCCGCACCTCGGCCAGGTCGAAATCCAGCATGTCGCCGTCCAGATCCAGCGCCGAGGTGCCGACCACAGCGAAATCCACCTTGAACTGCTCGAAAAACTGCGTCGTCAGCTCACCCACCAGCCCGCCGTCCGACCGGCGCAGCGCGCCGCCCGCCACCATGATCTCGCAGCCCGGATTGGCCAGCAGGATATTGGCCACGTTCATGTTGTTGGTGACGACGGTGATGTTCTTGTGGTGCAGAAGCTCGCGCGCCACCGCCTCGGTGGTGGTGCCGAGGTTCAGGATCAGGCTGGAATTGTCGGGGATCTCGGCCGCGCAGGCCCGGGCGATGGCGGCCTTGGCGTCCTCGTTCATCCGGCGGCGTTGTTCATAGCCGATGTTGACGACGCCTGTGCGCGCCACCGCGCCGCCATGCACCCGGTCCAGGAACCCCGCTTCGGCCAGTTCGGCCAGATCGCGGCGGATGGTCTGCAAGGTCACGTCGAAGCGCTGCGCCAGATCCTCGACCCCCACCCGGCCCTCGGCCCGGGTGATGTCGAGAATCTCGCTCTGCCGGATGTTCATCGCCATGAAGCGCCTTTCCCTGCCGTCACCGATGCTTGCTGCGGTTGCATTCGTTATTGCGCGAATGCAGCATTTTCTGCCCTGAAGGCAGGGTATGACACCCGAGCATCATTTTCAAATGTTCGTTTTGACAGGAATCGCGCAAAAACGAAAATTCCCGATTGACGCCAGCCGCACCCCCGGTGCAGGGTCTTTCTCGTGGAAGGCGAAGCCCTTCCCGGGGGAGGATTCCGAAGTGACCGAAGCGGCCCGGCCCGACAGGACCGATCTCTTCATCATCGGCGGCGGCATCAACGGCTGCGGCATCGCCCGCGACGCCGCGGGCCGCGGGCTGTCGGTCACGCTGGCCGAACAGGGCGACCTGGCGCAGGCGACCTCCTCGGCCTCGACCAAGCTGTTCCACGGCGGCCTGCGCTATCTGGAATATTTCGAATTCCGGCTGGTGCGCGAGGCGCTGGAGGAACGCGAGACGCTGCTGGCCGCCATGCCGCATATCAGCTGGCCGATGCGTTTCGTCCTGCCGATCCACGCCGGGATGCGGTTCGAGAGCGACACGCCGACCGGGCGGCTTTTGTCGCTGGTCATGCCCTGGATGAAGGGCCGCCGCCCCGCCTGGCTGATCCGGCTGGGGCTGTTCCTTTACGACACCATGGGCGGGCGCAAGATCCTGCCCGCCACCCGCAGCCTCGACCTTGCGCAGGACCCGGCGGGCCGCCCGCTGAAACCGAAGTTCCGCCGCGCCTATGAATATTCGGATTGCTGGGTGGAGGACTCCCGCCTCGTCGTCCTGAACGCCCGCGATGCCGAGGCCCGCGGCGCGACGATCCTGACCCGCACCCGCGTTACCCATGCCGCGCGGCAAGGCGACGGCTGGGAGATCGCCACCGAAGGGCCGGAAGGCCCCCGCACCTTCCGGGCGAAGGTGCTGGTCAACGCGGGCGGGCCTTGGGTCGAGGACGTGATCCGCAACGTCGCCCATATCGCCACCACCGAGGGCGTGCGGCTGGTGCGCGGCAGCCATATCGTCACCCGGCGGCTTTACGACCACGACCGCTGCTATTTCTTCCAGGGGTCGGATGGGCGGATCATCTTCGCCATCCCCTACGAACAGGATTTCACCCTGATCGGCACCACCGACATGGACCATCGGGGCGTGCCGTCGGAAGCCCGCTGCACGGATGAGGAACGGGACTACCTGCTGGCCTTCGCCTCGGACTATTTCGCGCAACCCCTGACGGCGCAGGATGTGGTCTGGACCTATTCCGGCGTCCGCCCGCTCTACAATGACGGGGCGAAATCGGCCACGGCGGCGACGCGCGACTATGTGCTGTCGCTGGATACGGACGGCCCGCCGCTCTTGAACGTCTTCGGCGGCAAGATCACCACCTCGCGCCGGCTGGCGGAAAGCGCGATGGCGAAGATCGCTCCGTTCTTCCCCGGATTGAAGGGCGACTGGACCGCCCGAGTCCCGCTGCCCGGCGGCGATTTCCCGCTGGAGCAGAAGGCGGCGCTGACCGCGAAGGTGAAGGCGCAATACCCCTTCCTGACCGATTATCACGCCGCAAGGCTGATCCGCGCCTATGGAACCGAGGCGTTTGCGCTGCTGGGACAGGCGAAGGCCATGGCCGACCTCGGCCCCGATTTCGGCGCCACGCTGACCGGGGCGGAACTCGACTGGCTGATGGGCCACGAATGGGCGCGGACGGCGGCGGATGTGGTCTGGCGGCGCACGAAACTGGGCCTGCGGCTGACCGAAGAACAGATCGCCGCCATCGAGGCGCATATGACACAAGGCCGGGCCGTCGTCCCGGCGGCGGAATAGGGAACGGGCATGACGCTTGAGCTTCAGGGCGTATCGCGGTCGGTCGGGGGGCGGGTGCATATCCACCCCACCAGCCTGACGCTGGCAAGGGGCACGATGAACGTGCTTCTTGGGCCGACGCTGTCGGGCAAGACCAGCCTGATGCGGCTGATGGCGGGGCTGGATGTGCCGACGCAGGGGCGCATCCACTGGAACGGCAAGGACGTGACCGGCGTCCGGGTGCAGGACCGCGGCGTCGCCATGGTCTACCAGCAGTTCATCAACTACCCCGGCCTGACGGTCTACGAGAACATCGCCTCGCCGCTGCGCATCCTCGGCCGCGACCGGGCCGAGATCGACCGTGCCGTCCGCGAGACGGCCGAGATGCTGCGGCTGACGCCGATGCTGGACCGCCGCCCGCTGGAGCTGTCGGGCGGCCAGCAGCAGCGCTGCGCCCTGGCCCGGGCGCTGGTAAAGGGCGCGGGACTGGTGCTTCTGGACGAGCCGCTGGCCAATCTGGACTACAAGCTGCGCGAAGAGCTTCGGGTGGAAATTCCAAGGATATTCGAAGCTTCCGGCGCGATCTTCGTCTATGCCACCACCGAGCCGGAAGAGGCGCTGCTGCTCGGCGGCAATACCGCCACGCTGTGGGAGGGCCGGATCACCCAGTTCGGCCCGACGCCGCAGGTCTACCGCCAGCCCGCCGACATGGTGACGGCCCGCGTCTTCAGCGACCCGCCGATGAACTTCGTGCCTGCGGTGAAGTCGGGCGGCAGGCTGACCTTCGGCGGCACGGCGCAACTGCCCGCCGACGGCGCCCTCGCCGCGCTGCCCGACGGAGAATATACCGCAGGTTTCCGCGCCAACCATCTGGACCTGCTGAAACATTCGCCCCGGGCGCTGGACTTCTCCTGCACCCTGATCGTGACCGAGATCACCGGATCCGAGACCTTCCTGCACCTGACCCACGGGTCGGACCGCTGGGTCGGCCTTGTCCATGGCGTCCACGACCTCGCCCCCGGGGCCGAGGTGCGGGTCTGGCTGGACCCGGCGCATCTCTACCTGTTCGACGGCGCGGGCCGCCTTGCCACCCCCGCGGCCTATGCCGATCTGAAAGGGGCTGCCTGACATGGCCCGGATCACGCTGAAGAACCTTGCCCACAGCTACCTGCCTACCCCGAAGTCCGAGGACGACTTCGCGCTGAAGGAGATGGATCACGTCTGGGACGATGGCGGCGCCTATGCGCTGCTCGGCTCGTCCGGCTGCGGCAAGACCACGCTTCTGAACATCATCTCGGGCCTCTTGCGCCCCAGCCAGGGCCGCGTCCTTTTCGGCGACCGCGACGTGACCGACGCCCCGACGGCAGAGCGCAACATCGCGCAGGTGTTCCAGTTCCCGGTCGTCTACGACACCATGACCGTGCGCGACAACCTTGCCTTCCCCCTGCGCAACCGCGGCATGGACCCGGCCTATATCGCCGCCCGCGTGCAGGACATCGCCCATATGATCGGGATGGAGGACCGGCTGGACCGCAAGGCCAAGGGGCTGACGGCGGATGCCAAGCAGAAGATCTCGCTCGGCCGCGGCATGGTGCGGCAAGACGTCAACGCCATCCTCTTCGACGAGCCGCTGACCGTCATCGACCCGCATATGAAATGGGAGTTGCGGACCCAGTTGAAATCGCTGCACCGCCAGTTCGGCCATACGATGATCTACGTCACCCACGACCAGACCGAGGCGCTGACCTTCGCCGACAAGGTGGTGGTGATGTATGACGGCCGCGTGGTGCAGATGGGCACGCCGGAAGAGCTGTTCGAGCGCCCCGCCCATACCTTCGTCGGCTATTTCATCGGCTCTCCCGGCATGAACCTGTTCCCGGCGCGGATCGACGGCGACCGCGCCATCCTCGACGCCGGCGAGGTCGCGCTTGGCGCCCGCTACACCGCCACGGGCCGCACCCAGATCGGCATCCGCCCCGAACATGCGGTGCTGACCTCGGGCGCGGGCCTGCCCGTCACCATCCGCCGGGTCGAGGACGTGGGCCGCCACCGCCTCGTCCGGGCCGAGGCCGCGGGCCAGCCGCTGAACATCGTGATGCCCGAGGGAATGCCGCTTGGCGCCGACCTGACCCATGTCAGTTTCGCGCCGGACAAGATCAGCGTCTATGCCGACGACTGGCGCGTGGAAGGAGCCGCCTGATGGAGAAGACCGTCAACAACAAGGCCTGGTTCCTTGTCCTGCCGGTGCTGGTGGTCGTGGCCTTCTCGGCCGTCATCCCCTTGATGACGGTGGTGAATTACGCCTTCAACGACACCTTCGGCAACAACGAGTTCTTCTGGGTGGGCTTCGAATGGTTCGAGGACACCGTCAACTCCTCGCGGATGCACGCCGCACTTGGCCGCCAGGTCATGTTTTCGGGAATCATCCTCGCCATCGAGGTGCCCCTGGGCATCTTCATCGCCCTGAACATGCCGAAAAAGGGCTTCTGGGCCAGCTTCTGCCTTGTCTTCATGGCGCTGCCGCTGTTGATCCCCTTCAACGTGGTCGGCACGATCTGGCAGATCTTCGGCCGGGTCGACATCGGCCTGCTGGGCCGGGCGCTGGCCGCCATCGGCATCGACTACAACTACACCAACGACGCGCTGGACGCCTGGGTCACCATCATCACCATGGATGTCTGGCACTGGACCTCGCTGGTGGCGCTGCTGGCCTATGCGGGCCTGCAGAGCATCCCGCAGGCCTATTATCAGGCGGCGCGGATCGACCAGGCCAGCCGCTGGGCCGTCTTCCGCTACATCGAACTGCCGAAGATGAAGGGCGTGCTGCTGATCGCCATCCTGCTGCGCTTCATGGACAGCTTCATGATCTATACCGAGCCCTTCGTCGTCACCGGCGGCGGCCCCGGCAACTCGACCACCTTCCTGTCGATCGACCTGGTGAAAATGGCGGTCGGGCAGTTCGACCTCGGCCCCGCCGCGGCCTTCAGCCTGATGTATTTCCTGGTGATCCTGCTGGTCTCCTGGGTGTTCTACACCGTGATGACGAACCTCGACCGGGAGAATACGCAATGAAGCTCCGCCCCTCAGCCTTCGTCATGGCCGCCTATCTGATCTTCCTGATGGTGCCGATCTACTGGCTTCTGAACATGAGCCTGAAGACGAATACCGAGATCACGTCAAGCTTCACGCTCTGGCCGCAGACCTTCACCCTGCGCAACTACGCGGTGATCCTGACCGATCCCTCATGGTATATGGGTTACGTGAACTCCATCATCTATGTGGTTCTGAACACGGTGATTTCCATCACCGTGGCCCTGCCCGCGGCCTATGCCTTCAGCCGCTACACCTTCATGGGCGACAAGCACCTGTTCTTCTGGCTCCTGACCAACCGCATGGCCCCCCCGGCGGTCTTCGCGCTGCCCTTCTTCCAGCTTTATTCCAGCGTCGGCCTCTTCGACACCCATATCGCCGTGGCGCTGGCGCATTGCCTGTTCAACGTGCCACTGGCGGTCTGGATCCTCGAAGGCTTCATGCGCGGCGTGCCGAAGGAGATCGACGAGACAGCCTATATCGACGGCTATTCCTTCCCGCGCTTCTTCATCCGCATCTTCATGCCGCTGATCGCGTCGGGCATCGGCGTCGCCGCCTTCTTCTGCTTCATGTTCTCATGGGTGGAACTGCTGCTTTCCCGCACCCTGACCGCGGTGAACGCCAAGCCCATCGCCGCCATCATGACCCGCACCGTTTCCGCCTCCGGCATGGACTGGGGGGTGCTGGCCGCCGCCGGGATCCTGACCATCCTGCCCGGCGCCCTGGTCATCTGGTTCGTCCGCAACTACATCGCCAAGGGCTTCGCCCTGGGGAGGGTGTGATGTCCACAACCGCAACGCCCGCCAGCGCCGCCGCCCCCCGCGCCAACTGGACGCTGATCACCCTTGCCGCCATCGCGGTGATGGGCGCAGTCCTGATCGCGCTTCTCCTTGCCGCCCCGAAGAAGGACGGCGACATTGCCTGGTTCGCCCCGATGATCCGCGGCGGCTGGATGGCCTGGACGCTGCCCATCGCCCTTTTCTTCTGGACCATCGCCTGCCTGCTGGTCGCCATGACCCTCTTGGCGATCCGCTTCCCCGAAACCCCGCGCATCGGCGTCCTGAGGATCGAGACGACGCGCGGCGACCGGCTTTTCATCAGCCTGCTCGGCTCGGCCTTCATCCATCTGGCCTGGCTTTTCTTCGCGGGACCGCCGCTCTGGGGCGCGACCGCACTCTGCCTTGTCTATGCCGCGGCGGTGTTCCGCTGGGTCTAGGACAGGAAACGAAGCGCCCCGGGGCCTGCGCACGGATGCGACCCCAGCACCGGCCCCGGGGCACGAATGCGAAACCGAAGTGTCACATTCAACGGGAGGACTAGATGAGACACCGCCAAACCACAACCGCCATGGCGCTTGCGCTGATGGCCATGGGCCTGCCCGCCTGGGCCGACATGGATGCCGCAAAGGCCTTCCTCGATGCCGAGATCGGCGATCTGTCCAGCCTCGACCGGGCCGGGCAAGAGGCCGAGATGCAATGGTTCGTCGACGCCGCCGCCCCCTATGCCGGGATGGAGATCAAGGTGGTGTCGGAGACGATCACCACCCATGAATACGAATCCAAGGTGCTGGCCCCGGCCTTCACCGCCATCACCGGGATCAGGATCACCCATGACCTGATCGGCGAAGGCGATGTGGTGGAAAAGCTGCAGACGCAGATGCAGACCGGCGAAAACGTCTATGACGCCTATATCAACGACTCCGACCTGATCGGCACCCACTGGCGCTATCAGCAGGCCCGCAGCCTGACCGACTGGATGGCGGGCGAAGGCGCCGCCGTCACCAACCCCGGCCTGGACCTGGACGACTTCATCGGAACGCAGTTCACCACTGCGCCGGACGGCCATCTCTACCAGCTGCCCGACCAGCAGTTCGCCAACCTCTACTGGTTCCGCTACGACTGGTTCACCGATCCGAAGACCATGGAGGACTTCAAGGCCGCCTATGGCTACGACCTCGGCGTGCCGGTCAACTGGTCGGCCTATGAGGATATCGCGGAATTCTTCACCGGCCGCGACATGTCCTACATCGGCGGCCCGGCCTCCGGCGTCTATGGCAACATGGACTACGGCAAGAAGGACCCCTCGCTCGGCTGGCGCTACACCGATGCCTGGATGTCCATGGCCGGCATGGGCGACAAGGGCGAGCCGAACGGCCTGCCGGTCGACGAATGGGGCATCCGCGTGGACGAGAACAGCCGCCCGGTCGGCTCCTGCGTCGCGCGGGGCGGGGCGACCAACGATGCGGCGGCGGTCTATGCCGTCACCAAGGCCATCGAATGGTTGCAGAAATACACCCCGCCCGAAGCGCAGGGCATGACCTTCGGCGAGGCGGGCCCCGTCCCGGCGCAGGGCAACATCGCCCAGCAGATGTTCTGGTACACCGCCTTCACCGCCGACATGGTCAAGCCCGGCCTGCCGGTGATGAACGAGGACGGCACGCCGAAGTGGCGCATGGCCCCCTCGCCCCACGGCGCCTATTGGTCGGAGGGGACGAAGATCGGCTATCAGGACGTGGGGTCGTGGACGCTGCTGAAATCCACCCCGGTCGACCGGGCGCAGGCCGCATGGCTTTACGCCCAGTTCGTCACCTCGAAGACGGTGGACGTGAAGAAGGCCCATGTCGGCCTGACCTTCGTGCGCGAATCCACCATCCAGCACGACAGCTTCAGCCAGCGCGCGCCCGAACTGGGCGGGCTGGTCGAGTTCTACCGCTCGCCCGCCCGCGTGGCATGGTCGCCGACGGGGACCAACATCCCCGACTATCCGAAGCTGGCGCAGCTGTGGTGGCAGAACATCGGCGACGCCATGTCGGGCGCCAAGTCTCCGCAAGAGGCGCTGGATGCCCTTTGCGCCGAGCAGGAGAAGGTGCTGGAACGTCTGGAACGCGCAGGCGTGCAGGGCGACATCGGGCCGAAGCTGAACGAGGAAACGGATCCGCAGGAATGGCTGGATGCCCCCGGCGCGCCGGTGGCCAAGCTGGAAAACGAGGATCCGACGCCGGAAACCGTCAGCTATGACGAACTGATCAAGTCCTGGCAGTAATGCCATCGGCGGGCGGCCCTTCGCGGGGCCGCCCGTTTTCGATCTTTCGTCGAAAAATCCTGCCCACGCCCTGCGAAACCCGACACAGGCCCATGTCCATGACCCATATCCTTGCCATCGACCAGGGCACCACCTCCTCCCGCGCCATCCTCTTCGCAGCCTCCGCCACCGGAACCCTGCGCCCCCTCGCCCAGGCCCAGGACGAGTTTCCCCAGCATTTCCCACGCCCCGGCTGGGTAGAGCACGATCCGGCCGACCTGTGGTCCACCGTGGCCTCCACCGCCCGCGCCGCGATCGAGAAGGCCAATGCCACCGGCAGCGAGATCGCCGCCATCGGCATCACCAACCAGCGCGAGACCACGATCCTGTGGGACCGCGCCACCGGCCAGCCGCTGCACAACGCCATCGTCTGGCAGGACCGCCGCACCGCCGACATCTGCGAAACGCTCCGCAAGGCCGGGCATGAGGCGATGATTACCGCCCGCACCGGCCTGCTGCTGGACCCCTATTTCTCGGGCACCAAGGTCAAGTGGCTGCTCGACCACATCCCCGGCGCCCGCGAAAGAGCGGCGAGGGGAGAACTGGCCTTCGGCACCGTCGACAGTTGGCTGATCTGGAACCTGACCGGCGGCGCGGTCCATGCCACCGACGCCACCAACGCCGCCCGCACCCTGCTTTTCAACATCGCCGCCAATGAATGGGACGCCGAAATCTGCGGCCTCCTCGACATTCCCATGGCGATCCTGCCGGAGGTCCGCGACTGCGCCGCCCCCTTCGGCATGACGCGCCCCGATCTGTTCGGGCGGGAAATCCCCATCCTCGGCGTCGCGGGCGACCAGCAGGCCGCCACCGTCGGGCAGGCCTGTTTCCAGCCCGGGATGATGAAATCCACCTATGGCACCGGCTGCTTCGCCCTTCTGAACACCGGGGCGGACCGGGTGCCGTCGAAGAACCGGCTGCTGACCACCATCGCCTACAGGCTGGACGGGCAGACCACCTATGCGCTGGAAGGCTCGATCTTCATCGCGGGCGCCGTGGTGCAATGGCTGCGCGACGGGCTGAAGATCATACGCGAGGCGGGCGAGACCCAGCCGCTGGCCGAGGCGGCGGAGGCCGCGCAGGAGGTGATCCTCGTCCCCGCCTTCACCGGCCTCGGCGCGCCCTATTGGAGGCCGGACTGCCGGGGCGCGGTCTACGGGCTGACCCGCAACTCCGGCCCGGCCGAATTCGCCCGGGCGGCGCTGGAAAGCGTGGGCTACCAGACGCGCGACCTGCTGGAGGCGATGCGGGCCGACTGGGGCGCGGCAGCCGAGGGCGTGCTGCGGGTGGACGGCGGCATGACGGCCAGCGACTGGACCATGCAGTTCCTGGCCGACATCCTCGGCGCGCCGGTGGACCGGCCCGTGGTGACCGAGACAACGGCGCTTGGCGCGGCCTATCTGGCCGGGTTGCAGGCCGGGCTCTGCCCCCCGCCCGGGGATTTCGCCAGGGCATGGGCGCTGGAGCGCCGCTTCACCCCCGCCATGGCCGATGAGGAACGCGACCACCGCTATGCCCGCTGGCAACGCGCCGTGCAGGCCACGATGTCGGTATGAGCTTCTCGATCCTCCAGCCGCCGCGCATCCTGTTCGGGCGGGGCACGGCGGCGCAGGCGCTGCCGCTGGCCCGCGGCTTCGGCCCGCGCGGGCTGGTGGTGCATGGTGCTTCGCCGGGGCGGATCGCGCATCTTCTGCCGGCAGGCGAAAGCGCGATCCTGCTCCTTGCGGCAACCGGAGAGCCGACGCTGCCCGGGCTGGAAACAGCCCTCGCGGAGGCCCGCGCCCATGCGCCGGACTGGGTGCTGGCCATCGGCGGCGGCTCGGCCCTCGACATGGGCAAGGCGCTGGCGGCGCTGATCCCCGCGCCGGGCGCGCCGATGGACCATCTGGAGGGCGTGGGCCGCGCCCTGCCCCTGACCGCCGCGCCGCTGCCCTTCGTTGCCGTGCCGACCACGGCGGGAACCGGGGCGGAAGCCACGAAGAATGCGGTGATCGGCCTGCCCGGCCATGGCCGCAAGGTCAGCCTGCGCGACGACCGGATGATCGCGCGGGTGGCCATCGTCGACCCCGCGCTGACCGATGGCTGCCCGAAGGCGGTCACGCTGGCCTCGGGCCTCGACGCGGTGACGCAGGTGATCGAGCCCTGGCTCAGTTGCAAGGCGACGCCTTATACGGATGCCATCGCCCGGCCCGCCATCGCGCCGGGGCTGTCGGCGCTGGTCCGGCTTATGCAGGGGGAAGACCCGGAGGCCCGGGATGCGCTGGCCTTCACTTCTCTGTCGGGCGGGCTGGCGCTGGCCAACGGCGGGCTTGGCGCAGTGCACGGGCTGGCGGGGGTGATCGGCGGGTTGACCGGCGCGGCGCATGGCGCGATCTGCGGCGCGCTGCTGGGGCCGGTGCTGGCGATGAACCTGCGGCTGACCGAAGGCGCGGCGCGGGCGCGGGTCGCCGAGGTCTGCGCCCTGATCGCCGGAGTGCTTGGCGGCACGGCGGAGGAGGCCCCTGCCCGGCTGGCCCTCTGGGCACAGGCGCAGGGCCTGCCCGGGCTGGCGGCGCAGGGGCTGCGGGTGGCGGATCACGCGGCGGTGGCCGGGGCTTCCCTGCAGGCCAGCTCGATGAAGGGCAATCCGGTGCAGCCTTCGGTTGCCGACCTGATCGGCGTGCTGGAGGCCGCCTAGAGTATCCCCGCCAGCACATTCACCGCGAAGGCCAGCACGCCGAGGTTGAAGAAGAAGGCGAACAGCCCGTGCAGGGTGACGGCGCGGCGGATTGCGCGGGACGAGATGTCCACATCCGCCGTCTGGCAGGTCATGCCGATGGTGAAGGCGAAATAGACGAAATCGGCGAAGACCGGATCGCCTCCCTCGGGCAGGGTGATGCCGCCCGCATCCTTGCCCTCCACGCTGTCATAGAACAGATGGCCGTAATGGAAGGCGAAGACCAGGTTGGCGAACAGCCAGGCCAGCACCAGCGTCCCCGCGATCACCGCGAAGGAGGCGCCGCCCGTCTCGCCCACCAGCCGGGCCAGCGCCAGCAGGATCACCGCCAGCACCGCCACGGCGGTCAGCAGCAGGAAGGCCCGCCCGCCGTCGTCGCGCGCGGCACGGGCGCGGGCGGCCTTCGCCCCGTCACCCCGCCAGAGCGGCAGGGCCGAGGCAAGGAAGACCGCCGCCCCCAGGTCGAAGCCCAGGATCAGCGCGCTTTCCACCGGCAGGCGCAGGGACAGGGCCAGCGCGGCACCGGCGAAGACCGCCAGGAAGATCAGGAAGCGCAGGTGGGGGATGCGGGACATGGCGGCCTCGGGCTCGGACCGGCGCAGAATGCCGTGCGCCGCGGATTTCTTCAATTGCCGGGCCTTGCAGGTCCGGCCCGCTTTGCCGAACATGGGGCAGGCAAGGAGAAGCCCATGACCACGCTGAAGCTGCGCATCCTGTTCCCCGAGGCGATGATGGGTCCGGGCAAGGCGGAACTGCTGGAAGGCATCCGCGACACCGGCTCCATCGCTGCCGCCGGTCGGCGGATGGGGATGAGCTACAAGCGCGCCTGGATGCTGGTCGAAGAGATGAACGCCGCATGGCAGCCGCCGCTGGTTTCCAGCGCGCGCGGCGGGTCGGGCGGCGGCGGGGCGCAGTTGACCGACACCGGGGCGGAGGTGCTGCGGCTTTACCGCGAGGTGATGGTCCGGGCCGAGGCGGCGACGGAGGAACCCATCGCGGCATTGCAGCGGTTCCTGAAGGTCCCGGATATGTCCGGGGGAAAATAGCGCTTGCGCCCGGCGGGGCGCAACCTGTTATGTTCCCCCAGATATATCGTATGGAGGAATCATCATGTCCCGCCGCATCCTGACGGCCGTCCTGGCCCTTGGCCTTGCCACGCCCGCCGCCGCCGAAGAGGTGGTGGTCTTCGCCGCCGCCTCGATGAAGACCGCGCTGGACAAGGTGGCCGAGGAGTTCCAGGCCGCCACCGGCAATACGGTGACCATCAGCTATGCCGGGTCGAACGCGCTGGCCAAGCAGATCATCGAGGGCGCCCCCGCCGACATCTTCGTCTCGGCCGCGGTGAACTGGATGGACGAGGTGGAAAAGGCCGGGCTTGTGGTGGACGGCACGCGCCGCGACATGTTCTCGAACGCGCTGGTGCTGGTCGCCAGCGGCGATGCCGAGCCGGTGGAGATCGGGCCGGGCTTCGATCTGGCGGGCCTGCTGGGCGACGGCAAGCTGTCGATGGCTTTGGTGGATTCGGTGCCCGCCGGGCAATACGGCAAGGCATCCTTGGAATCGCTTGGCATCTGGGAGGCGGTTGAGCCCTCGGTGGCGCAGGCAGACAACGTGCGCGCGGCCCTTGCGCTGGTGGCGACGGGCGAGGCGCCCTATGGCATCGTCTATGCCACCGATGCGGCGGCAGAGCCGGGGGTGCAGATCGTCGGCACCTTCCCGGCCGACAGCCACCCGGAAATCATCTACCCCGGCGCGCTGCTGACCGGCGCCGCGGATGAGGCCGACCGCGCCTTCTACGAGGTGATCACCTCGGACGCGGGCGATGCGGTCTTTGCTGCCGAGGGCTTCGTGATCCTGGACTGAGGGTGTAGACCCGGCGCATGACGGATTGGCTGTCCCCCGACGAATGGCGCGCGGTCGCCCTTAGCCTGCGCGTCTCCGCCGTGGCGACGGCGGCCAGCCTGCCGCTTGGCATCCTTGTCGCGCTGGCGCTGGCGCGGGGGCGGTTCCCGGGCCGGCAACTGCTGAACGGGCTGGTCCACCTGCCGCTGATCCTGCCGCCGGTGGTCACCGGTTACCTGCTGCTGTTGACCTTCGGGCGCAGGGGCTGGGTCGGGCAATGGCTGGACCAGTGGTTCGGCATCGTCTTCGCCTTCCGCTGGACCGGCGCCGCGCTGGCCGCCGCCGTCATGGCCTTTCCGCTGATGGTCCGCGCCATCCGCCTTGCCATCGAAGCGGTGGACCCGAAGCTCGAGGACGCGGCATCGACCCTTGGCGCCTCGCGGGTGATGGTGTTCCTGACCGTCACCCTGCCGCTGATCCTGCCGGGGATCGTGGCGGGCGCCATCCTCGCCTTCGCCAAGGCGATGGGGGAATTCGGCGCGACGATCACCTTCGTGTCGAACATCCCCGGCCAGACCCAGACCCTGCCTTCCGCCATCTACGCCTTCCTGCAGGTGCCCGGCGGCGACGCGCAGGCGGCGCGGCTGGTGCTGGTGGCCATCGTCATCGCCATGGCGGCGCTTTTGCTGTCGGAATGGGTCAGCCGCGCCGTCGCCCGCAGGATCGCCGGGACATGACGCTGGCGGTCTCGCTCTCGCACGCATTCTCGGGCTTCCGGCTGGAGGCGGCTTTCGAGGCGCCGCCCGGCGTCACCGCCCTGTTCGGGCGGTCGGGATCGGGCAAGACCACGGTGGTGAACGCGGTAGCGGGCCTGTTGCGGCCCGACAGCGGGCGGGTGGTGGTGGACGGGCAGGTGCTGATGGACACGCAGGCGGGCATCTTCCTGCCGCCGCACCGCCGCCGGATCGGCTATGTCTTTCAGGACGCAAGGCTTTTCCCGCATCTGACCGTGCGCCAGAACCTGACCTACGGCCGCTGGTTCGCCGGGGTCCGCGACGGGGCGGAATTCGACCGCATCGTGGACATGCTGGGCATCGGCCCGCTTCTTCTCCGTCGTCCCGGCGCCTTGTCGGGGGGTGAACGGCAGCGGGTCGCCCTTGGCCGGGCGATCCTGTCGGCGCCGCGGCTTCTGCTGATGGACGAGCCGCTGGCGGCGCTGGACGAGGCGCGCAAGGCCGAGATCCTGCCCTATCTGGAACGCCTGCGCGACGAGGTGGGGCTGCCGATCCTGTATGTCAGCCATTCGCTGGCCGAGGTGGCGCGGCTGGCGACGACCGTGGTCCTGCTGGAGGCGGGCCGGGTGACCGCCACGGGCCCGGTGGCCGAGGTGCTGTCGGATCCCGGCGCGGCCTCCACCCTCGGCCTGCGCGAGGCGGGCTCCGTCCTGCAGGCGCGGATCGAGGCGCAGGAGGAAGAGGACGGGCTGACCCGTCTGGCCACCGGCGCCGGACCGGTCTGGCTGCCGCGGATCGAGGGCGCGCCCGGCCGCAGCCTGCGGCTGCGCATCCTGGCGCAGGACGTGATGCTGGCCCTGTCGCCGCCGCAGGGCGTTTCGGCGCTGAACCACCTGCCCGCCGTGGTCGAGGAGGTGCGCCTGGGCGACGGCCCGGCCGCGCTGGTGCGGCTGCGGGCGGGCGAGGAGGCGCTGCTGGCCCGGATCACCCGCCGCTCGGCCCGGGTGATGGACCTGCAGCCGGGGCTGCGGCTTCATGCGGTGCTGAAGGCGGTGTCGGTGGCGCAGGAGAATGCCGGGGGATAGGGCCGGGCGGAACGGCGGCCCCCTACCCCTCCGCCAGCAGCCGCCGCATTTCCTGCCGCAGTTCCTTCAGCTCGAACGGCTTGGTGATGAACCCGTCCGCCCCGATGGCCTGCCCTCTGCGACGCTCTACCGAGGACCCTCGCGCGGTCATCATCAGGATCTTCACCTCGCGCAGCGCCGGGTCGCCGCGCACATCGCGGCAGATGTCGTAACCCGAGGTCCCGGGCAGCATCACGTCCAGCACCACCAGGTCGGGACGCATGGCGCGGATCTTCGGCAACGCGGCGTTTCCGTCCGCCACCCGGTCGTGGTCATAGCCCTCGCGCTCCATCAGGAAATCCAGCGCAAGGGCGATGTTGTCCTCGTCCTCGACCACCAGGACACGGCGGGGACGGTCCATCATGCCCCGCCTTTCCCGGCGGATCCTGCGCGGAACGGTGGACCTGCGCGGCCGGATCGCATAACGGTCGGGCAGAAAATCAAAGGGGAAAACATGTCGCTGTCAGAGCTTGTCCTGAACCAGCTGGAAGACCCGTTCCGCATCGCGCTGATCGTGGGGCTTGTCATCACCATGATCCGCACGCGGGCGCAGACCGGAACCGTGATTCCGCTGGCGGCGGGGGTGCTGTTCGTGGCGGTGATCATCCCGTCGACCCTCGGCACCCAGCGGGCCGAGCCGTTCTGGCTGCAGTTCGGCGCGGGGCTGATCTCGAATCTCGTCATCCTCGGCGTGGTGCTGGGAATCTGGCAGGCATTCCGCCGCCTCTCCCGCCGCTGAGGGGGGTGCGCGTGCCGGAGGTCTCCCCCCGGCACGGCATCGTCATGGACCACGCCGTCACTGGTCGGCGAAGATGTCCTTCTTGTGGGTGCCGCCCGGCACGAAGAGCGTGCCGATGACCACCGTCATCACCGCGACGACGATCGCATACCACAGACCCGCATAGATGTTGCCGGACTGGGCCGAGATCGCGAATGCTGTCGCGGGCAGCAGGCCGCCGAACCAGCCGTTGCCGATGTGATAGGGCAGCGACAGGCCGGAATAGCGGATGCGGGTCGGGTAGAGTTCCACCAGCATGGCCGCGATCGGGCCGTAGACCATCGTCACCAGAATGATCAGATAGGTCAGGATCAGGATGATCGTGATCTTCTGCGCGGAGAAGATGTCGAGGAAGTGGTTGGCCTTGGCGATGGAGGTGTTGTCCGCGGCGTTGATCGGATAGCCGGCATCGGTCAGGGCCGTGTTCAGTTCGGCATCGAAGCGCTTCTTCTCGTCCGCAGCGTTCTCGGCCTGGCCGTCATAGCCCAGGATCTCGGTCTCGCCGACCTTGACCGTGGCGATGGTGCCGGGGGCCGCATTCACGGTATCGGAATTGGCCGAGCGGCTGGTCAGGGCGGATTTCACGATGTCGCAGGACGTGGTGAACTTCGCGGTGCCGACCGGGTTGAACTGGAACGAGCAGTCGGCCGGATCGGCGGTCACGGTGATCGGCGTCTCATGCGCATGGGCCAGCACCGGGTTCGCGGTCTTGGTCAGCAGGCCGAACACCGGGAAGTAGGTAAGCGCCGCGATCAGGCAGCCGCCGAGGATGATCGGCTTGCGGCCGATCTTGTCGGACAGGCGGCCGAAGAAGATGAAGCCGTAGGTGCCGAGGATCAGCGACCAGGCCACGAAGACGTTGGCCGAGAAGCTGTCGACCTTGATCACGTTCTGCACGAAGAACAGCGCGTAGAACTGGCCCGAATACCAGACCACGGCCTGACCGGCGGTAAGGCCGAGCAGCGCGATCAGGGCGATCTTGCCGTTCTTCCAGTTGCCGAAGGCCTCGCGCAGCGGCGCCTTGGACTGGGCACCCTCTTCCTTCATCTTCTTGAAGGCCGGGGATTCGTTCATCTGCAGACGGATGTAGAGCGAGACCAGCAGCAGGAAGATCGAGCCGAGGAACGGGATCCGCCAGCCCCAGGCCTGGAACGGCGTCCACATCTCGGGCGAACCGTCGGCCAGCAGCTTCGGCAGCCCTTCGGCGTCCAGCGCGGGCGTCGGATCATAGGCGCCGTTGACATAGCCCTGCACGACCAGGATCACGATCAGCGACAGGAGCAGGCCCAGCGTGGCCGTGGTCTGGATGAAGCTGGTGAAATAGCCGCGCTGGTTCTGCGGCGCGTGCTCGGCCACATAGACCGCCGCCCCGCCGTATTCGCCGCCGAGCGCAAGGCCCTGCAACATGCGCAGCGCGATCAGGATGATCGGCGCGGCCATGCCCCAGGAATAGTAGCTGGGCAGCAGGCCGACGATGAAGGTCGACAGGCCCATGATCAGGATGGTCATCAGGAAGGTGTATTTGCGGCCGATCAGGTCGCCCAGCATCCCGAAGACCAGCGCGCCGAACGGGCGCACGATGAAGCCCGCCGCAAAGGCCAGCAGCGCGAACACGCCGCGGGTGGCTTCGGGATAGGGCGTGAAGAAGTGCAGGCCGATCGTCGCGGCCAGCGAGCCGTAGAGGTAGAAGTCATACCATTCGAAGATGGTGCCGGCGGAAGAAGCAAGGATGACCTTCCTTTCCTCCCCGGTCATGGGACGCGAGCGGTCGCGCACGTCCGGCGTTGCATAGGCCATGGGTTTCCTCCTTGTGCGGCCCGCCGTTCCGGCGGTGCCTTCCCTATCGTTCCCGGCCTTCCCCACCCTGCGGGCAGGCAAGACTCCATTGCCCCGGCGCAAGGCCCTTGCGCCGGTCGTCCCGTGGGTCTGCGCCTTGAATGCGCCCCCTTCCCTCCGGTCTTCTGCGCCGCGCGCCCAGGGAACATACCCTCCCCGGAAGCGGGCCGGTCAGGCCGCCACGCGCCCCACGATCCCGGCCAGCGCGCCCTGCACCTCGGCGATGGGTCCCATCGCGTCGATGCGTTCCAGCACGCCCTTGCCGTCGTAATAGGCGATCAGCGGCGCCGTCTGTGCGTGATAGGCCTTCAGCCTTTCGCGCACAGTTTCGGCATTGTCGTCGGCCCGGCGCTTCATCGCCGTACCGCCGCATTTGTCGCAAGTGCCCGCCCTGGCGGGCTGCTTGAACTGGTCATGGTAGCCTTCGCCGCATCCGGCGCAGGTGTAGCGGCCGGACACCCGGCCGACCATCGCCTCGTCGTCGACCTCGAGACTGACGGCGGCGGTGATCTTCTGGCCGCTCTGGGCCAGAAGCGCATCCAGCGCCGCGGCCTGCCCGTCGGTGCGGGGAAAGCCGTCGAGGATGATGCCGCGGGCGACATCCGGCTGCGCCATCCGGTCCTTCAGGATCGCCAGCACGATCTCGTCGCTGACCAGCTGGCCAGCCTCCATCACCGCCCTGGCACGCTTGCCTGCCTCGGTTCCGGCGGTGACGGCGGCGCGCAGCAGGTCGCCGGTCGACAGTTGCACCAGGCCGAACTCTTCCTCCAGCATCCGGGCCTGCGTGCCCTTGCCGGCCCCGGGGGGGCCCAGCAGGATCAGGACGGGGGCATCCGACACCATCCGCATCAGCCCCGGTTCATCCGGTTTTCGATCAGCTCGTCGACCACCGAGGGGTCGGCCAGCGTCGAGGTGTCGCCAAGTGCGCCGAAGTCGTTCTCGGCGATCTTGCGCAGGATGCGGCGCATGATCTTGCCCGAGCGGGTCTTGGGCAGGCCGGGCGCCCACTGGATCAGGTCGGGCTTGGCGATGGGGCCGATCTCGGTGCGGACCCAGGCCTCAAGCTCCTTGCGCAGCGCGTCCGAGGGTTCGACCCCGTTCATCAGCGTGACATAGGCGTAGATGCCCTGCCCCTTGATGTCGTGCGGGTAGCCCACCACGGCGGCCTCGGCCACCTTCTCATGCGCCACCAGCGCGGATTCCACTTCCGCCGTGCCCATGCGGTGGCCCGAGACGTTGATCACGTCGTCCACCCGGCCGGTGATCCAGTAATAGCCGTCGGCATCGCGGCGGCAGCCGTCGCCGGTGAAGTAATAGCCCTGGTATTGCTGGAAATAGGTTTCCTGGAAGCGCAGGTGATCGCCCCAGACGGTGCGCATCTGCCCCGGCCAGCTGTCGGCGATGCACAGCACGCCCTCGGTCTCGGTCTCGTCCTGCACCGCGCCGGTGCCCGCGTCCAGCACCACCGGCTTCACCCCGAAGAAGGGCAGCGTGGCGGACCCCGGCTTGGTCGGGATCGCGCCCGGCAGCGGGGTCAGCATGTGGCCGCCGGTCTCGGTCTGCCACCAGGTATCGACGATCGGGCGGCTGCCCTTGCCGACATGGGTGTTGTACCAGTTCCAGGCCTCGGGGTTGATCGGTTCGCCCACCGTGCCCAGCACCTTCAGGGACGACAGGTCGTGCTTTTCCACCCATTCCGCGCCAAGGCCGATCAGGCTGCGGATCGCGGTGGGGGCGGTGTAGAACTGGTTGACCCTGTGCTTGGCGCAGACCTGCCAGAAGCGGCCCGCGTCCGGGTAGGTCGGCACGCCCTCGAACATCACCGTGGTCGCGCCGTTCGCCAGCGGGCCATAGATGATGTAGCTGTGGCCGGTGACCCAGCCCACATCCGCCGTGCACCAGAACACGTCGCCGTCATGGTAATCGAAGACGTATTGATGGGTCATCGAGGCATAGACCAGATAGCCGCCCGAACTGTGCACCACCCCCTTCGGCTTGCCGGTGGAGCCCGAGGTGTAAAGGATGAACAGCGGGTCCTCGGCCCCCATCTCGACATAGGGGCAATAGGGCTTGGCCCAGGCCATCTGCTGCTTCAGGTCGATGTCGCGGCCGTCGACCCATGAGGTCTGGTCGCCGGTATGCTTCACCACCAGGCATTTCACCCGGTCCGAGCAGTGCAGCAGCGCCTTGTCGGCATTGTCCTTCAGCGGGGTCTTCTTGCCGCCGCGCGGGGCGAAGTCGGCGGTGATCAGCACCTTGGCCTCGGAATCGTTGATCCGGTTGGCCAGCGCGTCGGGCGAGAAGCCGGCGAAGACGATGGAGTGGATGGCGCCGATCCGGGCGCAGGCCAGCATGGCATAGGCGGCCTCGGGGATCATCGGCAGGTAGATCACCACCCGGTCGCCGCGGCCCACGCCCAGCGACTTCATCACGTTCGCCATGCGCGAGGTTTCTTCAAGCAGCTTGGCGTAGGTGATGTGCTGCGCCTCGGCCTTGGGGTCGTCCGGTTCCCAGATGATGGCGGTCTGGTTGGCGCGGGTGATCATGTGGCGGTCGATGCAGTTGGCGCTGACGTTCAGCGTGCCGTCCTCGAACCACTTGATGTCGACATTCGGGAAATCGAAATTGGTGTTCTTCACCTTGGTGAAGGGCTTGATCCAGTCGATGCGCTGGCCGTGCTCGGCCCAGAAGGCGTTCGGATCGGCGACGGATGCGGCGTAGAGACTGGCGTAATGCCCGGGATCGACATGGGCCTTGGCCACGAAATCCGCGGGTGCGGCATACATGCCCCTGGCATCCGGTTGCATCGTCATCGCTCTCTCCTCCTTGACCGTGGGCGGGGCCTCGCAAGCCGGGCCCGCCACAGGCGCCCCGGCACACGGGGCACATCCCTCGCGCAGCACTTTAGCGCGGCGTCAATTTTTTCGTAACCCCTTTTATTGCAAACATAATTCTGTAAATTTATTTTCGAGATCAGCCGAAATTCTGTCAATCCAATTTACAGCGTTCACATTTTCGTTGAAATTCCAAGCGCCTGCCGGAAGATCGGCCAATGCGGCCTGCCGGAGGGCGAAAACGGCCGGCCACAAAGCCGCCACATCCCCCTTCCACGTGTGGACGGCCTGCGGGCATTCGCCCCGGGCGGGATCGAATCAGGGGCGGCGGGCCGTCAGTCCTTGGCGATGGCGATCAGTTCGACGATGGATTTCAGCCCCAGCTTTTCCAGGATGCGGGCGCGGTGATGGTCCACCGTGCGCGGGCTGATCCCCAGGTAAAGCGCGATTTCCTTGCTCGATGTCTCGGCCGGACGCTCGACGATCCGCTCGACGATCTCCATCTCGCGGGCGGTCAGCCGGTCGAAGCGGGCGCGGCGGCGCTGGCCGTCCTGCTGTGCCGCCTCCCGGCCGCGGGCGATGTCGAGCGCCAGGTCGATGCGCTCGATCAGCGCCGCCTGGCGGAAGGGCTTTTCCAGGAAGTCGATGGCGCCCCCCTTGATCGCCTGCACCGATTCCGGCACCCCGCCATGGCCTGTGATGAAGATCACCGGCAGGTCCGCGCCGATGGCGTTCAGATGGGCCTGCAACTCCAGCCCGTTCATGCCGGGCATCCCGTAGTCCAGCACCAGGCAACCGCGGCTTTCCTGCCGCAAGGCCGCAAGGAAGGAGGCGGCGGAAGCATGGGCCTCGACCCGGTAGCCGCGCTTGCCCAGCGCCCGCGACAACGACAGCCGGATGGCCTCGTCGTCGTCGACCAGAAACACCGTCAGCTGGTTTTCAGCCATCGAAACCCGCACCCCTGCACCACTCCGTCAGTCTAGGCCCTTCGCCCCCGGCCGCAAGCCCCGCCCCGCCGCTCTTCAGCCCGCCCGCGCCAGCGGCACGGTAAAGCTGAAGCAGGCGCCCTTGCCGTGGCCGCCCTCATGCCGGATCGTGCCGCCATTGGCCTCGATCATCGACTTGCTGATCGACAGGCCCAGCCCCATGCCGCCGCGCTTCGTCGTCTCGAACTGGACGAACGGCGTCAGCTGCGGGTCGAGGCCCGGCCCGGTATCCTCGACCGAGACATGGACGAAACCGTCCCCGGCCCGCGCCCGCAACGTCACCCGGCGTTCGTTGCCGCGGTCGCCCGCCATCGCCTCGATGGCGTTGCGCAGAAGGTTGATCACCACCTGCGCCACCTGCACCCGGTTCGCCAGCACCGGCGGCAGGTTCTCCGCCAGCCGCCGCTCGATCGCCACGCCCGCCTCGGTGGCCTCGGCCTGGATCAGGTGCAGCGTCTGGTCCAGAAGCTCGCCAAGGTCGAAGGCCACCCGCGCGCCCTCGTCCTTGCGGATGAAGCTGCGCAGCGCGTGGATGATCTCGCCCGCGCGCAGCGACTGGCGCTCGATCTCCTGCAAGATCTCGCGCAGTTCGGCGTCGGGCGCGGGCTGCTGGTCCAGCACCAGAAGCGCGGTGTCGGCATTCTGGGCGATGGCGGTCAGCGGCTGGTTCAACTCATGCGCAAGGCCCGAGGCCATCTGGCCCATGGTGTTGCCCCGCGCCAGATGCGACAGGTCCCGGTTCAACTGGTCGATGCGGCTTTCCTTTTCCTTGCTGGCGGTGATGTCGTCGATGGTGACCATCACATGCAGCGCGCGGCCCGAACTGTCCGAGATCAGGTTGCCGTTGACCGAAACCCAGATCAGCGTTCCGTCCTTGCGCACCAGCCGCACCTCGCGGTTCACCGCGAAGTCGCGGCTGCCGTCCTCGTCCATCGGCCAGACGGCGGGATGGCCGGGGCTGGCGAGATCGGCCATGGTCATCCCGGCCAGATCCTCGGCGCTGTAGCCGGTGATCTGGCAGAAGCGCGGGTTGACCCGCAGGAACGCCCCGCAATGCGAGGCAAGCTGCGCCATGCCCAGCGAGGACAGCTCGAACGTCCGGCCGTATTCGTGCTCCGCCTCGCGCCGGGCGGCGATCTGCTGCATCAGCGCATCATTGGCGCGCTCCAGCTCGCGGTAGGTGCGCGGGGCGGGCTCCGCCGGGTCGACCTCGCCCTGCGAGATGAGGGCCGAGCGGACGGCGAAGGCGCGCACCGGCTTGTGGATGTAGTTCGCCAGCCCCAGCCCGGCAGCCCCGGTCAGCACCGCGACCAGCGCCGCGATCCACAGGTTGGCGGTGCGGTTCTCCTTGATGACGCCGGTGAAGTCGTCCTCGGGGGCGTAGACGGCGATGGTCCAGGGCAGGTTCTCGCTGTCCATCGGCATCACCGTCGCCACGTAGCGCGCGCCGCGATAGATGAAATCCGTCGGCGTCTCCTCGGACACGCTGACCTCGCCCCCCCGCAGCAGGCCGCCGAAGGCGTGGCGGGCGAGAGGGTCGCCGAACTCCTGTATGTTGGCGAAGCGCAGGGCATTGTCCTCGTCCCTGGCCTTCAGAAGCTCCAGCTGGGGATGCGCGATCACGTCGCCGTTGCGGTGGATGATCATCGCCCGGCCATGCTCGCCGATGTTCAGCCGGGCAAGGAAATCCGAGATGCGGCTGATCTCGATATCCACCCCGATCACGCCGCGGACGCCCGCCCCGTCTGCCTCAAGCACCGGGGCGGCCAAGGTGATGCCGGGCTGCTGCGAGGTGAAGAAGATGTAGGGATCGGTCCAGATCGTCGCCCGCGCCTCGCGCGCCATGCCATACCACGGCCGGGTGCGCGGGTCATACGCATCCTCGGGGTCCATCTGGCGCCTGACCGCCTGGAAATCGGTGGTGCGCCAGATCAGCTCCACCTTCCGCGCGCCACCGACATGGGTGATGATCTTCGAGCGGAACGGGCCCGCCTCTTCGGGGCTGCGCATCACCATGACGAAATCGCCGGTCTCGCTGCCGTAGTAGACCCCGGCGAATTGCGGCGAGATCAGGAGTTGCTGGAACAGAAGCTGCTCAAGCAACCGCGGATCGTCGCTGGCGATGACCCGGTTCTGCGCCAGCCTTGCGGCCAGTTCCGCCGCGCCCTCGGCCGGGCGAAGGAAACCGCGGGCATGTTCGATGGTATTGGTGCCGACATCGCTGAGAAGATCGCGCGCATGGCGGATCAGCGCCTGTTCCGAAGTGACGTAGGACGAGAAGACGACCATCAGCACGGCCACGAACTGCAGCCCGGCAAGGCAGACCGCCAGAAGGAGGCCAAGCGATTTCTTCACCAGCGGCTCCACATCGTGTTGGGCATGCGCGCGCGCCCCGCGGACACCCCCGCTCTCTAGCAGGTGACGGGTCCAAGGCAAGAGGTCCGGGGGCCGATATAGGCAGATTTACCTAGGCAGAGACGCGGATTTACCGTGATTGACTGTCGTGTCAGACAATAACCGACATGCTTACGGGGTCTGTCCCCCGGCGCCTTGCGGTCCCCCAGAGCCGTATCGCGTCAGGGCGGAATGTGCCGGTAGCGAGTGACGCGCGCAGGGCCGGTCGGCCAGAGCGCGCCCGGCTGGACCGGGGCCATGGTCCCGGCCAGTCGGCAGATTTCCGGCGGCGGGTCACATCGTCCCCAATCTCCCGCCGCCGGAAACACCAGTTCCTCCTTGTGCTCCTTGCTTTCCCTGGGTCGTCGCGGGTGTCCGGCGAAGGCCCCCGCCCTCGCAACGGCTCAACTGGACCGGGAACCATCCCGCACCGTCTCCTGATTTCCCCAAGGTAAGGCATTCCACCCCAGGATGCAGGGAAATCTGTTCAAGGGGCCATATTTATGGCAGATTGCGGGTAGCCAATGAACAAGCCAAACCAACTGGCAAAAGCAGGACAGTGCAAAGGAGCATGGGAAAATGGGTTTCAAGGAAGCAGTAGAAAGCGTTCTCAAACGGAATTACGCGAATTTCCAGGGCCGCGCCTCGCGGTCGGAATACTGGTTCTTCGCCCTCTTCGTCTTCATCGTCGCGGCCATCCTGTCGGCATTGATGTTCGCCACGGTGGATTTCAACACCCAGCAGATCTCCGGCCTCGGCTATGTCGTCATCGCCATTCTGGCGGTCTTCTATCTGGCGATCCTGATCCCCTCGATCGCCGTCGCCGTGCGGCGCCTGCATGACCGCAACATGTCGGGCTGGTGGTATCTGGGCTTCATCGTCCTCAGCGCGATCCCCTTCGTCGGCATCGTCGCCTCCATCGCCATGCTGGTGATCTTCTGCCTGAAGGGCACCGACGGCGACAACCGTTTCGGGCCGGACCCGCTGCGCCCCTCGGCGCGGGCCGACATCTTCGCCTGATCCCCGAAGGCATGCGACACAGGAAAGCCCGGCCCCCACGCCGGGCTTTCCGTTTTCCGCAAGGTTTGCCCGACTTGCAACCACTTGCAGGGGGCGGCTAGAACTCTGGGATGTTCCTCGGGCAGGGTGGCAGGGTGCAGGACGATCTCCGGTTCAGAACAGGGCGGCGCCCTGCCCCGTCCCGGACGGTCCGGCTGGCTGCGACGCTTGCCTTCATCCTGCTCGCCGGTCCGCTTGCCGCCCAGACCGCGGTGATCGAGGAAACCGCCACCCCGCCCCGCGGCGCCCGTTCGGACGAGGTGGCGGGCACGCTGCTGCGGGACGGCAGCCGCACCGAGATGACCTATGTCACCCGGATGACCGGCGACCTTGCCGAGGGCCGGACCCGGGTGCTGCAGCCGGAGAAGACGGCCGAGCCCCGCTCGCCGCTGCCGCAGAACGGATCGGTCTCCACCGCCATGGTGGTCCTGCTGCTGATCGGCGGGCTGCTCTTGTGGCTGCGCTTCGGCGGGGCCGGGATGCTGATGTCCCGCGCACCCGAGGCGCAGAAGAAACCCGTCGCCGCGCCCGAGGCCTGGAACATCAGCGCCGCCGACCAGACCGACGACCCGCGCCGCCTGCTGGAGCAGATCGCCGCCATGCCCGACCGGGCCGCCGCGCTGGTGCGCCTGCTGCGCCACTGCCTGCTGACGGCGGCGGGCGAGACCGACACCCGCCTTGCCCGCGCCGATACCGAGCGCACGGCCTTTCGCCGCCTGCCGCCGGGCTGGCGGGCCGGGCCCGCGCTGCGCGACATCCTGACCCGGGCCGAGCTTGCGCATTACGGCGGCCGCCCGGTGGCCGAGGAGGATTTCGCCGCCACGCTGGAGCTTGGCCGCGGCATCCTTCTGCGGGGTGCACGCCATGCGTAACGCCCTGCCGATGATCCTTGTCGGCGCGCTGGTGTTGGCGGGCCTTGCGGGCCTCCTGTTCCTAGGCGGCGGGCGCGAAGACCGGCGGCTCGACGCTTCGGTCATCGGCATCGACGGGCTGGCGACATGGCTGAAGGCCGAGGGGCTGGCGGTGGAGCGGTCGAACCCGCGCTTCCGGCCCGCATGGGGGCAACTGACCTTCCGGGTGCTGCCGCTTTACGACGCGGACCTCTACGCCGACCCGCCCGAGGCGAAGACCCCGCGCGAGGCCTATTACGCCACCACCCTGCGCAACATCGAGGCCTGGAACCTGAGCGGACGGCTCTACGACATGCCCGCGCTGGTCATCCTGCCGAAATGGGTGGCGGGCACGGTGACTTCTTCGCTCGCCCATGAAAGCGCGCTGATCCCGCTGGCGGATGTGGGCCGCCTGCCCCGCCAGATCGGCAACTGGCCGCTGCGGCTGACCCGCCCGGAGAAGGGCTTCGTCACCGAGGACGTGGGGCAGGACCGGGTGGCGCTGTTCCACCCGCAGCTTTTCGACCCGGCCTCGCTGCCCCGGAACTGCGGCGTGGTGGTGGGCATGACCCGGGGCGTTCTGGTGGCAAGCTGCACCTTCGGGGATGGCGACGACCGCCATCCGGTCTACCTGCTTTCCGACCCCGACCTGCTGAACAACCACGGGCTGGCGCTGGCCGACAATGCCGAGGTGGCCGAATGGCTGTTCCGCGCCCTGGCCCCCGAAGCCGCCACCGGCGAGGCCGACGCGCCGCGCATCTATATCGACACCGAAGCCGAGAACATGGTCGACTACTACAGCTATGACGACCAGCGGCAGGACTACGACCGTTCCGGCACGGATTTCGCCCGCTTCTTCGATCCGCCGCTGGCCGGTCTCTGGGCCGTGCTGGCGATCCTGCTGGGCCTTGCGCTCTGGCGCGGGGCGCGGCGCTTCGGCCCGGCGAAGGCAGACAGCGCGAACACGCCCGAACAGTCGAAGCTGGCCGCCATCGCCACCAACGCCCGGCTTCTGCGCATCGCGGGCCATGACGCGCGGATGGCGGCCGATCTGGTGCAGGCCAACCTGTCCGATCTGGCACAGACCACCTTTGGCCGCGCGGTGGGCGCCGGGCCGCAGGGCATCGCCCGGCTTTTCGCCCATCTTTCGCGCCGCGATGCCGCCCGCACCGCCGAATTGCAGGCCGTCGCGCAGCGCCTGACCGACACGACCACCTCCCTTTCCCCGGCCGAGCTGCACCGCCAGCTCGACGCCTTCCGCCGCCTTCTGGAGACCCTGACCCATGGCAAATGACGCCCTCCCCCCCGACGAGCAGCCGCAGATGACGCTGGCCGCCTTCCGCGCGCTGGCCGAGATGCTGCGGGCCGAGGTGCGCAAGGTGATCCAGGGGCAGGACGCCCTGATCGAGATGCTGCTGATCTCGATCTTCGCCCGTGGCCACTGCCTGCTGGAAGGCCCGCCCGGCACCGCGAAGACCCTGCTGGCGCAGACGCTGTCGCAGGTGACCTCGCTGGCCTTCGGGCGGGTGCAGTTCACGCCCGACCTGATGCCGGGCGACGTGCTGGGGGTGAACCTGTTCAACTTCCAGACCGGCGAGTTCCGGCTGACCCGCGGCCCGGTCTTCACCGACATCCTTCTGGCCGACGAGATCAACCGCGCCCCGCCGAAGACCCAATCGGCGCTGTTGCAGGCGATGAACGAACGCGAGGTCACCATCGACGGCACGACCCATCCGCTGGGCGAGGAGTTCTTCGTCATCGCCACCCAGAACCCGATCGAGCAGCACGGCACCTATCCCCTGCCCGAGGCGCAGCTTGACCGCTTCCTGTTCAAGCTGCTGGTCGATTTCCCCGACCGCGATGCCGAAATCTCGATCCTTTCCAAGGGCACGCGCGGGCCTGCCGGGGTGATGCGCACGGGCCTGCGGCCGGTGATGGACCGGGCGATCCTGCAGGACGGCCATGCGCTGGTCGATGCGATCCGGCTTGAGGACAGCATCCTGCGCTACATCGTCGACCTCGTGCGCGCCACGCGCACGGATGGCGAGGTGCTGCACGGCGCCTCGACCCGCGCCGCCGCCGCGCTGGCCGGTGCGGTGCGCGCCCGCGCCGCGCTGGACGGGCGCGACTATGCGCTGCCGGATGACGTACAGAGCCTTTTCGTCCCCGCCATGCGCCACCGCATCGTCCTTGGCCCCACCGCCGAGATCGAGGGGCGGACGGCGGACGAGGTGCTGACCGCGATCCTCAACCGGCAGGACGCGCCGCGCTGATGCGGCCCTCGCGGCTCATGCTGGCGCTGCTGGGGGCGCTTGCGGCGCTGTCGGTGGCGCTGGTGGTCTGGCGGCCGGACGATCCCGGCCTGCTGGCCTGGCCATGGGCCGCGCTTCTGCTGGCCTCGGTCATCGACCTTGCGCTGACCGTCCCCGCCCGCGGCATCCGCCCCGAGGCCAGCCTGCCGCCACGCGGCTTCGCCGGGCACGAGGCGGCGCTGGACCTGTCGCTGCACGCCCGCCGCCTGCCGCCGAAGCTCTGGGTGCGGCTGACCCATGACGCGGGGCTGGACCTGGCGGAGGCCCCCGCCGCAGAGTTGCCCAAGGGCGCGAAGGAGGTGACCCTGCGCCTGCCGCTGCGCCTGCGCGACCGCGGGATGCAGGCGATCACCCGGCTCTGGCTGATGTATCCCTCGCGCCTTGGCCTGTTCGACATCCTGCCGGGCTGGCCGCTGGACCTGAAGATCCACGTCCTGCCCGACATCTCGCCCGTGCTTTCCGGCGCGATCCAGGCGCAGATGCTGCCGCTGATGGAAGGCGCCCGGGTGATGAACCTCAAGGGCGAGGGGTCCGAGTTCCACCAGCTGCGCGACTTCGTACCCGGCATGGACCCGCGCAGCATCGACTGGAAACGCTCGGCCCGGGTGAACGACCTTGTCGCGCGCGAGACGCGGGTGGAGCGGAACCACCAGATCGTCCTTGCCCTCGACACCGGCCACCTGATGGCGGAACGGCTGGCCGGGCTGACCCGGCTGGACCATGCGATCCACGCGGCCCTTGCGCTGTGCTGGGCCAGCGGCCTCGCAGGGGACAACGTCGGCTTCTACAGCTTCGGCGCAAGGCCCCGGCCGCTGATCCCGCCCCGCCCCGGCCGCGCCGCCTTTGCGCCCATCCAGTCCGCCTGCGCCGACCTGATGCCCGACGAGGCCGAGACCAACCACACGCTCGGCCTTTCCGTCCTGAACGGCAAGCTGAAGCGGAGGTCGCTGGTCGTCGTGTTTTCCGATTTCGTCGACAGCACTTCGGCGGAACTGCTGGTGGAAAACCTTGCCGTCATGCAGCGCCAGCATGTCGTGCTGTATGTCGCCCTGCGCGACCCGGACCTGCACGGGCTGATCCGCCCCGCCACATCCGGCATGGACGACGTGGCGCAGGCCATCGCCGCCGCCCGCATCCTGCAGGAACGGCAGGCGGTGCTGGACCGGCTTGCCCGCCTCGGCATCCTCTGCCTCGATGCCGCGCCGGGGCAACTGACCTCGGCCCTCATCTCGCGCTATATCGAGATCAAGGCGAAGGAGATGATATGACCGCGCCCGCTGCCCCCGCCGAACAGATCCGCTCCGCCCGCTTCCGGGCCGAGCGCGAGGCCGGTTGGAAACGGCTGGACGAACTGGTCCGCCGGGCCGAGAAGCGCGGCGCGAAGTCACTGGGCTACGAGGAGGCGCTGGAACTGGCCAGCCTCTACCGGCAGGCGATGAACGCGCTGTCGGTGGCGCGGGCGATTTCCATGGACAAGGCGCTCCTGACCTATCTCGACGCGCTGTGCGCCCGGGCCTATCTGGTGGTCTACGCGCCGCAGGAAAGCCTTGGCGGATTGTTCACCCGGCTGATGACGCGTGGCATCCCGCAGGCGGTGCGCCGTTCCGGCGCCGCCCTGCTGATCGGCTTTCTCGCCATGGCGCTTGGCGGGGTGCTGGGGGCGGTTCTCTACGATCTCGACCGAAGCTGGTTCTACACCTTCGTCCCCGGCAGCCTTGCCGATGGCCGCACGCCCGAGGCCAGCGCCGACTACCTGCGCTCCACCCTCTTCGACGGCGGCGGCGGGCGGGACGAGCTTTCCACCTTCGCCACCTTCCTGTTTTCCCACAACACGCAGGTGGCGATCCTGACCTTCGCGCTTGGCGTCTTCTTCACCCTGCCCAGCTTCCTGCTGACCTTCTACAACGGCCTGCTGCTTGGCGCCTTCTGGCGGATGTTCGACGAGAAGGGCCTTGGCTACGACCTGACCGGCTGGCTGTCGATCCATGGCGTGACCGAGCTTGCCGCGATCTGCATCGCCTGCGCGGGCGGCGCGCAGCTTGGCCTTGCCATGCTGCTGCCCGGCGATCTGACCCGGCGCGAGGCGCTGCGCCACCGCGGCCGCGACGCGGTGAAGCTGATGCTGCTGGCGGCGCTGATGCTGGTGGCCGCGGCGGTGCTGGAGGGCTTCTTCCGCCAGACCGTGCAGACGACCGAGGTCCGGCTGGCCATCGGCTGGGGAATCGGCGCGCTCTGGGCGGCATGGCTGCTGCTGGCCGGGCGCGAACGCGGCCCGCAGGGGGCCGTGGCATGAAGACCTGGACCGCCACCGGCGTCCCCGCGTGGGAGGCGAAGAACCTGATCCGCCACACCCCGCCCGAAAGCGTGCCGATCACCTTCCGCCTGTCGTCCATCGGCGCGCGCTTCGGGGCGCAGATGCTGGACCTCGTCTTCACCTATGGCGGGGTGATCCTGCTGCTGATCCTTGTCGCCTGGGCGGGCATCTTCTCGTGGAACGGGCTTTTCACCTTCTACGCGCTGCTCACCTTCTTCATGCGGGTGCCCTATTACATCCTGTCCGAGATGGTCTGGAACGGCCGGACCCTCGGCAAGCGGATTCTCGGCATCCGGGTCATCAGCCTCGACGGGCGGCGGCTGACCCCGCACCAGATCGTCGCCCGCAACCTGATGAAGGAGGTCGAGGTCTTCCTGCCCATGGGCACCGTCATGGGCGGCGCGGACCTTGGCTGGATCGTAGGCCTGATCCTTGCGGGCTGGATGCTGGCCACCGTGCTGGTGCCGGTCTTCAACAGGAAGAAGCAGCGCCTTGGCGACATGGTTGCGGGGACCATCGTGGTCGACAACCCCAAGCCGCAGCTTCTGCCCGACCTCACGGTGCAGGCCGCCGCCATGGGCTACGAATTCCGGGCCGAGCATCTGGGCATCTACGGCCGCTACGAATTGCAGATGCTGGAATCGATCCTGCGCACGCCTCCCAAGACGCCGGAGGCGCGCAGGCACGTGTCCGAGGTGGCCCAGACCATCCGCCGCCGCATCGGCTATGACGAGAAGCTGCCGGAAAACCGCGAATGGGATTTCCTGATGGAATTCTACCGCCAGCAGCGCGAGTTCCTGGAAAGCCGCAACCTTTTCGGCGACACGCGCGAGGACAAGTTCCACGGCACGAAGGGGCCGGGCAAGGGCAGGTAGGTATTCGTCATGGCTTGTCTGGCGAAGGCGGGTGCCTTCGCCATGCGATGCCATTTCCGCTGAACCGGCCGGGACCATCAGTCCCGGCCAGCGCCCGACCCGCCCTCGGCGGGCGCTGGCCTCTCTCGGTCTCGGGCTGACATGTCTACAAGATGAACCGACACACACGGGCGGGGGCGAGGCAGTGCCTCGCCTTTTCCCGCCCGGCCGGACCGATCCGCCTAAAGCTGATGACCAGAGCGGCCGTCGAGCAGGATATGCGCGATGGCCTCAAGGATCATCGCATTGGTGTTCAGGTCCGCATAGCCTTCGGTCGTGGTCTGGCTGGCGTGATAGAGCGCGGAATCGAAGCCGAATTCCTTGCGGGCCTTGCGCCGCAGGGTCTTCACCAGCCGCGCCGAATGCGCGTTCGGGCGCAGCGCGTGCCAGAGATAGGCCCCCTTCGCGCTGGTCGCCCGCAACGACAGCGCGGTTCCGTCCGCATCCGGGTCCTCGTCCTTGCCGGTGAACTCGACGATCCAGGGATCGGCCAGCTTACGCAGGTCGAAGCCCTGATAGGTGAACCATGGCTCACGGTCGATGGGCGTCTCCGACGGTGCGGCGGGCATGCCGCTCGCTTCGGCCAGCCGGGACTGGATCGCATCCAGGCAATCGGCAAGGAAGGACGCGGCGGGAGAGAACGGCATCTCCAGAAGATGCAGGCAGCAGGGTTCCGCCCCCAGCGGGCCGAAGGAGACCGTGGTGGCGATCAGCGCCGCCTCTTCATCCGCCGAAGCCACGCCCGCGAAATCGTCGAAGGGCGAGGCCACGTCCATCCCCCAGAGCCGCAGCCCCGATGCCGCGTAATCCGCGTAGTTCGAGGCGAAATCGTCGATCATCTGCCTCTCACGGTAGGAATGCAGACGCCGGTCGATGATGACCTGCGGGAAATCCCACGAGGCGACCAGCGCCTCGATCCCGGGCAGCGCCAGCCGGTGGCTGTTCAGCCGGTGCAGGGCGATCAGCAGGCGGCCGGTGTCGTATGAGTTGAAGCGGGTCGTGCCCTTGCCGGTCTGGGTGTTGATCGTCTCGGGCGGCAGCACCAGCCGCTTGCGCGAGGCGCGCTCGACGGTCTTCAGCAGATGCTTGCAGCGGGCGGTGAAATCCTCGTCGGAGATCAGCCCCAGATCGACGGCCGCGATCAGCGCGTTCAGATGGCTTCCGGCCTCCCACATGCTGACGGAAAGGTGGCTGGCAATCGGCCGGGTGCCCATGATCGTCGTGGCCGGGCACAGGCCGGTGGAGCGGTTGGTGCTCTGCGCGAAATAGTTCCAGGCCGAGCGCGCATCTTCCAGCAGGGCCTCGCGCTCTTCCCCGCCCGCCGCGGGCATCAACCCGGGGGACTTCAGCCCCCGCGTCCGCGTCAGCAGCAGTGTCGGCAGCAGGGGGTCCTTCGGCAAGACCTCGGCGCAATAGGTTTCCAGCGGCATCAGCCGCGTCTCGGCCTGCTCCATGATGCGCCGGATCGCCAGAAGAATGGCGGTCCGCATCGCCGGTTCCGGCAGCGCGGCGGCGGAGATCAGCAGAAGCCCGTCCTCCCGGATGTCGAGATGGAAGCCGGGGGCCACAGGATCCTCACCCGCCACGCCGATGGCGGCCAGAACGGGAATGTTCAGCTCGGCCTGCGAGGTAAGCCCCGCGCTTCCCGCGTCGGAAACCGGCCGGGTGACGATGCCGAAGCGTGTGTCCTTCGCCGCGACGGCCCCGCCCCGGGCGGGGGCAAGCGGCTCACCCGCGAAGGCGCCGAAGGGCTGGTCGCGGTCGAAAGCATCGTCCCCGGGCGCCGCCAGCGGAATCCAGTAGGACAGGCCCGCCTTGCCCCCCGCCGCCGCAGGTCCGGTGCTGAACGGGATGCCCTCCGCCTTCAGCATGTCCTGAAAGGCGGTGAAGCCCGCGATTTCCGGGGCCAGGCCGGGCTTCGGCTCCAGCAGGTGAACCGCGACCCGGTGCCGGAAGGCGACCTCGGTCCGCATCTGCACGTCGCTGGCAAGGACCGAGACCATGCGCAGGTCAAGCGCCGCATCCTTCAGCACCCTGCCGACAGCCTGCGCGCTGGCAAGCAGCACATCGGCCGGCGTCCCCGCGATCTCGGCGGCAGAGAGGATCACATGGCGCTGGAAACCGGGACGATTGCGCGAAAGCGCCGCGGCGGCATCCTCCACCCGCAGCCTTTCGCCGCCCAGAAGGGTCATCACCCCATGCCGGTCCAGCCGCGCGCCCACGGTGGCCGAGGTTTCGGGCAGCGCAAGCACGTTGCGGAAGCCCGAGGCCAGCGTCGCCGAAGCAGCCCCCGAGTCGGCCGGGGCGGTGCAGGCAAGCGAAAGCAGCGGAGACCGGGCCTGATCGGGGACCGGCAAGGCGTAGAGCATCCCGGTCAGGGCCTCGCGGGCCTCCTGCGCCTTGCGGGCGGCCTGATAGGGCGCCAGTTGCCCGAGGTCAGGGCACCATGACACGGCCTCGACCAGCCCGGGGAAGGAGTGCAGATAGCGCAGCACCAGCCGCCCGATCTCGCCACCCGCATGCAGCCGGTTCGGCCCCTCGCCCGTTTCGACGACAAGGTTGACCGGCACCGCCCCGGCGACCAGCGCCGCCAGCAGCGCGCCAAGCGCCCCGGCATCCGTGCCCGCACCGATCCCGGCGATCGTCAGCAGGACCCGCTGCGGCTGGCGCGGCACGATCTCCTGCGCCAGCGAGACCGTCCCGGCCAGCGACCCGGCCGCCAGCAGTTCAAGGAAAGTCCGGCGTCTCATCGGGCGGCCACCTGTGCTTTCGGATCGCTCCCCAGACGGCGCAGCTTGTTCCAGCGCGCCAGCCTGCCGGTCAGCGCCGACCACAGCGCGCGGTAGACCGTGATGTAGAGAAGCGGCCGGTAAAGGATGTTCATCAGCGGAACCAGCAGGATCAGCTTTATCCTCCATCCCCCCTCGCGCCGGTGGGCGATCCAGGCGACGATGATGTCCATGACCTGCACCATCGCCACCCCGGCCACCGCAAGGCGGGAGACATCAAGCCCCTCGGAGGTCTGGCCGGTATGCCAGGCGGTCCAGAGATTGGTCAGGAAGATCAGGAAAAGCAGGTCCAGCACCGGCGACAGCAGCGGCAGCAGATAGCCGAAGAAGACCATGTCGATCATCGAGAACACCCGCTTCGGGCCGAACTCCAGCAGCGCACCGCGATGCTTCCACAGGGTCTGCAGGTTGCCGAAGGACCAGCGCAGCCGTTGTTTCAAGAGCGAACGGATATCGGCAGGCGCCTCTGTGCGCGAGCGGGCGTTCTCGGCATAGGCGACGCGGTATCCGCCCCGCCGCAGCCAGATCGTCAGGTCGGCATCCTCGGTCAGGGTCTCGCTGGAGTAGAAGCCGACATCGCGCACCGCGTCGATCCGCCAGGCGCCAAGGGCGCCGGGAACCACGAGAATGCCGTTCAGGTGCTCCTGCGCCCGGCGGCCGATCTGCTGGGCGGTGATGTATTCGATGGACTGGAACTTCGTCAGCAGGTTCGAGGTATTGGCCACCACCACGGTTCCGGCGACCGCGGCGACCTTGCTGTCGGCAAAGGGCCGCACGATGTTGCGGATGGCGTCGGGCGCGATCCTCGTATCCGCATCGACGCAGACCGCGATCTCGCTCTCGACCCGCTGGAAGGCAAGGTTCAGCGCCTGCCACTTGCCCTGGTTGGCCTGCGACAACACCTTGACCCGCGGGTCATGGCCGTAAGCCTTGCCGATCACCCGAAGGGTGCCATCGGTGGAGCCGTCGTCCACCACGATGCAGGACAGGTTCCCGTAGTCGCTGGCAAGGATGGATTGCAGCGTCGGGACGATCACCTTCTCTTCGTTGTAGGCCGGAACGATCACCGTCACCGAAGGCAACCCGGCGAAACTGCGCGGGTAGACCGGGTCGCGGCGCGACGCCAGGAACAGGTAAAGCGCCGACCGCAGGACGCTTGCGAAGATGCAGACCCAGAACAGAACCGTCAGCAGGGTGATCCAGAAGCCGATGGCCGAGACCGAAGCCCCCTTGAAGACCGAGGCCGTCAGCCCGGCCACAGGCATGACCGCCTCTGCCGTGGTGCCCAGAAGAACGGGAAGCGGGACGATCTCATATCCGCGCGCCCGCAGTTCGGGGACCAAGAGACCGACCGCCTCGGCCGTGTGCATCCCGGTGCTCTTGCCGTCATGCAGCACGATCACGTTGCCGCCGGTCTTGCCCAGTTCCTCGAACACCTGCCGCACGATCTCATCGGCGCCGATCCCGGCCCAGTCGGTCGGGACCACATCGCTTCCGGCGACGAAATAGCCCTCGTCCCGCAGGATCGAGAACACCGCCGCCTCATGTTCGCTGATCGGCCCCGGCCCGCGGACATAGGGCGGGCGGAACAGAAGGGGCGAGCGTCCGATGGCGCCCTCGATCAGGCTGCGGTTGGCGCTGAGTTCGGCGCGCGCCCGGAACGCGCCCAGATCCTCCATATGCGGATGGCTGAAGCTGTGCGAGCCGATCACATGCCCCTCGGCCAACGCCCGCTGCAGAAGCTCGGGCGAGGACAGTGCGGCCTTGCCGACCACGAAGAAGGTCGCCGGCGCATCTTGGGCCTTCAGCGCATCAAGGATCTGCGCGGTCGCCACCGGATCGGGCCCGTCGTCGAAGGTCAGCGCGATCTGCCGGGGCGTGCGCACGCCGTAGCGCTCCATCTCCAGCGGCCGCGGCACGACCTCGTATCGCAGGGTCTCGATGAAACCGCTGTCCGGGTCGATCCGCCACAGCCGCTGTCCGGGGCGGGCGGCGGCGTGGAAGCGGTAGAACGCCCCCTCGCCCCTGAAGACCACGTTGTCGGGAAAGGCCGGGGCGCCGAAGAACGAGGTCAGATGCCCGTTCAGCGCGTCCCAATAGGCGGGCTCTTCCTCGCCCAGGCTGGGGACGGCGATCTCGGAAATGCCGAACTCCTGCAACACCCGCAGGTTGTTGTGGACGCTGGCGGCATCCAGCATCCAGATCTGGTGGCGGTTCCCCTTGTCATCGAAGAACGAGGAATAGCTGTTCCGGGCGGCGGCGGAAAAGTCGATCGCCGCATTGGCGCCCGAGATGCGGAACATGGCCTCGGCGATGCTGATGCGCTCGGGCACCGCCTGCCCCGAAACCCAATCCACCGCATGGCCGCCGACGGCGATCACCAGCTTTTCCGCGGGCACGTTGCGCTGGATCTGCGCGACCTGCTTGCCGAACCAGTCCAGCGGCGCCAGCGGCTGCGGATGGGCGCCGATCCACGGCTCCTGATAGGCGGTCACGATCACCTTGCCGACATGGGCGATCACGTCCTTGCTGGTCCAAAGCTCGTCGGAAAGCGGCGCGATCAGGCAGAGGTCCAGCCGCGCGGCCCGCACCCGCGCCGCAAGCTGCACGATGAAGGGCACCAGTTCGGGCGCATCCTTCGACTTCACGTCCCGCAGCCGCAGGCAAACCCCCTGCGCCCGCATGTCGGTGGCGGCGCGGACGATCCGGTCGGCAAGGCCGGACTGCTGCGTCTTGTCCTTCACCCCAAGAAGGAAGGCCTCGGCGGTCAGGGTCCGGTCCAGGCTGAACACCGGCCAGGTCTCGACCTCCCTGCCCCGCTTGCCCTGGACCGAGGCCAGCGCGCCCTGCATCTCGGGGTCCACCTCTGTCCGGGAGACCGTGAGGGAGGGTCCGGTGATCTCGAACCATTCGGGCAGGATCACGTCGACGCGGCCGCAGTTGCGCAAGAGCGGCAGGAAGGCGTTTTCCGGGCTGGTGGGCAGCATCGTATAGACGCGCGAGGGGAACAGCACGTTCGGCGCCGCGATGGCCGCCCCGGGCGCCAGTTCCTGCACCTCGCAGCGCGGCCGCCCAAGGGCGGGCACGGCAGCCTCGTCCGGGGCGGGTTGCGGGCCGGAGGTTCCCTTGACGGCGATCAGCAGGCCCGCATCCGTGGAGGCGGCGCCCTGCGCCGGGACGGCGCGCGCCTCCGCCTCCATCCCGGACAGGCCGTCCAGAACGGGCGATGGCCCCGGGTTCACGATCAGCAGCGCGAGAGCCGCGACCCAGACCGCCACGGCGACAAGCGCGACCTTCCCCCAACGCTTGATAAGGCGAAGCCGAAGCCCGCTGCGGTCTTCAAACACCGGCTCGCCCGCAACCGGACCGGGCATAATCTTACCGACAGGGGGCAGCATGGGACTCGATTCCGACGAAGGGGCGATATCACCCCGGAAAAATACTCTGCGTCAGCCCCCGCGGCAGACCTAACGCCAGTCGGTCCGCGCTGTCAAAAGCAATGGTCCGATTGTTCATGGGTTCCCGGGAATCCACGTCCGGAATGTGGCGCGCGTGGCGTTCTGGCGACAATCGCAGCGGCCTGCCGCGGAGGGCGCCCGACTCGCCCGGGAAATTCCTTCCCGATTCCCATTGCCTCGCGGCCGGTCATCACCATTCACCCCTCCTTCGGCGGATACTTCGGGGCGTGCAGGCCAAGGGCGCGGGCCGTCGCCACATCCGCCAGCAGGTCGCGGTCGGCGACGGCGAAAAGATCGTCCAGCGTCTCGATCACGAAATAGACCGGCTGCAGAATGTCGATCCGGTAGGGCGTGCGCAGGATGTCGATCACGTCGAAGGCCCGCAGCTCCGGCTGGCCCGAGGTCGCCCATTGCAGTTCGGCGATCGAGGAGGCAAGGCCCGAGCCGAGGCCCTTGATCCGCCCCTCCTCGCGCGTCAGGCCGAATTCGATGGTGAACCAGTAAAGCCGGATCAGCCAGGCATAATCGGCCTTGTCCGCCCTTTGCCCCGCCTGCCCGATGGCTTGGCTGAAGGCGGCGAAGCGCGGGTCGGTCAGCAGCGGCGTATGGCCGAAAATCTCGTGGAAGATGTCCGGCTCCTCGATATAGTCGAAATCCTCGCGCCGGCGGATGAACGAGGCAGCGGGAAAGCGGCGGTCGGCCAGCAGCGCGAAGAAGCGGCCGAAGGCGATCAGGGCGGGCACCGGCTCGACCCGCCAGCCGGTCGCGGCCAGCAGCCGTTCGGACACTTCGGCGCATTGCGCAACCCGGGTCTCGGGCAGGTCCAGCCGGGCGAGGCCGTCGAGATAGGGCCGGGCCATATGCTGGCGGACGGAAGGCATCTGCCGCGCCAGCAGGTCGCGCCAGACGGCATCGTCCTCTGCGGTATAGGGGATACGGCCATCCTCACCGGGCGGCAGGGCGACATAGCTGGTGGATTTCGGCATCGGCTTCCCTCCGCTGTTCGTCCCCTTCATGTTTTACAGGAAAATCCTGCCGGAGTCGCGGCCCGACCACGGCGGGAATACCGGGCGCTTCCCGATGCGGCAGGGGAAATCCGGGTCAGGAGCCGGGCGGGAACAGGCGAGACAGCGCCTCGCTTCCGCCTAGCCAAGCCGCAGCCCGCCTCCCTGCCCCACCCCGGCCAGCGGACTTTCGCGCTCGGCCATGGCCCAGTCGCGGAACACGCTCACCCGGCGGGCCAGCGCGGGCGGGGCCGCAAGGGCGGAAAGCAGGTAGTAGTCCGAACCGTAGGTGATGCTATGCCCGGACAACTGGACCAGGCTGCCGGACCGCAGGTCGGGCTGGATCATCGCCAGCGGGCAAAGCGCGACACCCTGCCCCGACAGCGCCGCGGCGCGCAGAAGGTTGAAATCCTCGAATGTCGCGCCGGGGATCGCATCGCCCGCATCCTCGCCCATCTCCTGCAGCCAGGTCCGCCAGCCCGCGGTTTCCCCGTCGTGCAAGAGGCCCAGATCCAGCAGCTGCGCCGCCGTCCATGGGCCAGGCCCCAACCGCTGCACCAGTGAGGGCGCGCAGACCGGGACGCTTTCGCCGCCGAGGAAGAACTCGCTGCCGATGCCGGGAATCCGGGGTGGCTCGGGTGCGAAGACGAAGGCCATGTGAACGACGTCGAAGTCGATGTCATGGCCGTGCATCGCATAGACCACGCGGAATTCTATCCCGGGATGTCTGGCCCGGAACCGGCTGAGCCGCGGGATCAGCCAGCACATGGCGACCGAGGGAATTGCAGCGATCACAAGGGTTTGCGACGCGGGCGCCGCACGGGCGCGGCGGCAGGCGCTGTCGATCTCGGCCAGGGCCACGGACAGGCTGCGGGCCAGTTCCGCCCCTTCGTCCAGCAGCCGGGTGCGGTTGCCCTCGCGCGCGAAGAGCGGCTTGCCCAGCCAGTCCTCGACATGGCGGATCTGGTGGCTGACCGCCGACTGGGTGACGCACAGCGCATCCGCAGCCGCCTTGAACGACCCCAGCCGGGCCGCCGCCTCGAAGGCGCGAAGGGCATTCAGCGGTGCGGTCATGGCAATCCAAGCACAAGTTTTCCTCATGCTATGGTGAGATATGGTCTTTTGACAAGAGATGCGTCTGCGGCCCTTCTGGTCAGCAAAGGGCCGTCCCCGGCCCGGCGGCTTTCCTGGAGGACAGAATGCAGCGCGAACGGCTTCAGAACTACGTGGACAACGGCGAGAAAGCGGTGCCGACCTTCTCGGCCGCCGAGATGCAGCGCCGGCTGGACGCCATCCGCGCCCATATGGCCAAGGAGGGAATAGATGCCGCGCTGTTCACCAGCTATCACTGCATCAACTATTACTCCGACTTCCTCTACTGCCAGTTCGGCCGCCGCTACGGCCTGCTGGTCGATCACGACACATCCACCTCGATCAGCGCGGGCATCGACGGCGGCCAGCCGTGGCGGCGTACCTTCGGCGGCCGGAACGTCACCTATACCGACTGGCAGAAGGACAATTATTTTCATGCCATCCGCGGGTTGACCAAGGGCGCCAAGCGGCTGGGAATCGAGTTCGACCATATCAGCATCGACACGCTGGCCCTGCTGAAGGCCGAATTTCCCGGCATGGAATTCGTCGATATCGCCGGGGCCTCGATGCGGCTGCGGATGATCAAGTCGGCCGAGGAGATCGCCCATATCACCCGGATGACCCGCATCGCCGATATCGGCGGCGCGGCCTGTGTCGAGGCGATGGGCGTGGGCGTCCCGGAACATGAGGTGGCGCTGCATTCCACCGCCACCATGATCCGCGAGATCGCCCGCGTCTGGCCGCATGGCGAGCTTCTCGACACCTGGACCTGGTTCCAGTCCGGCATCAACACCGACGGCGCGCACAACCCGGTGACCAGCCGCCGAATCGAACGCGGCGATATCCTGTCGCTCAACTGCTTCCCGATGGTGGCGGGCTATTACGTCGCGCTGGAACGTACGCTCTTCGCCGAAGAGGCGACAGACGAACATATCCGGCTGTGGAACATCAACTGCGCCGTGCATGACCGCGGCAAGGAGCTGCTGGTTCCGGGCGCAAAGTGCAGCGATATCGCCAGGGAACTGAACGAAATCTATGCCAGCCACGACCTGCTGCAATATCGCAGCTTCGGCTACGGCCATTCCTTCGGCGTCCTCTGCCACTACTACGGCCGCGAGGCGGGGCTGGAACTGCGCGAGGACTGCGACACGGTGCTGGAACCCGGCATGGTGGTGTCGATGGAACCGATGATCACCATCCCGAACCATCTGCCCGGCGCCGGCGGCTACCGCGAGCACGACATCCTCGTCATCACCGATGAGAACAACAAGGGCAACACCAACATCACCGGCTTCGCCTATGGCCCCGATCACCTGATCGTCGGGGGCAGGGGCTGATCGGCCCCCTGCCCCGCACCCAAGCGGCCGGAAGAGCCGCGTCCCAAGACCCCGGTCCCGTATCCCGCGCGGCCGGGTTTCCCACAGAGGAGATTTTTCGATGACACATGCACTCACGCGGCGCGCCTTGACGGTTTCGGCATTCGGCCTGCTGGCGCTTGGCGCCCCGGCCCTTGCCGAAGGCTCGGTCTCGGTGATGAGCTTCGGCGGCGCCTATCAGGACGCGCAGCGCCAGGCGGTGTTCGCGCCCTATACCGCCGCCACCGGCATCGCGGTGGAGGAACAGGAATACGGCGGCGAGATCGCCAAGATCGCCGCGATGATCTCGTCCGGCAACACCACCATCGACGTGGTGGACGTGGACGCCCCCACCCTGCTGCAGGGCTGCGACGAGGGCATCTTCGAAAGGATCGACTGGACGCAGATCGGCGATACCTCCGACTGGCTGGACGGCACCACCTCGGATTGCGGGGTGGGAACCATCGTCTATTCCACCGCGCTGGCCTATGACGGGGCGAGGCTGGCGGATGGCCCGACCGCCATCGCCGACCTGTTCGACACCGCGAAATTCCCCGGCAAGCGGGGGTTGTGGAAGAATCCGGCGACCAATCTGGAATTCGCGCTGCTGGCCGATGGCGTGCCCGCGGATCAGGTCTACGAGGTGCTGTCCACCCCCGAAGGCGTCGACCGCGCCTTCGCCAAGCTGGACACCATCAAGGGCAGCATCGTCTGGTGGGAGGCGGGCGCGCAGGCGCCGCAGCTTCTGGCCTCGGGCGAGGTGGCGATGACCACGGCCTGGAACGGCCGCATCTACAACGCCAACAAGGAAGGCCAGGACTTCCGCATCGTCTGGGACAACCAGATCCTCGATTCCAACTATTGGGCGATCCCGAAGGGCGCGAAGGACATCCCCGCCTCGATGGAGTTCATCAGATACGCCGTGCAGTCCGAGGTTCTGGCGGCGACGACGAAATACATCCCCTACGGCCCGGTGCGCAGATCGGCCGCCGCTTTCGTCACGCAGGAGGATGCCGCGAACCTGCCGACCAGCCCGGACAACCTGACCGTGGCGCTGACGCTGGACAACGCCTTCTGGGCCGACAACGGCGACGAGATCCGCAAGCGCTTCACCACCTGGCTTGCCCAGTAGACCCTTTGACAAGGAGAGCGCGTCATGACCGGCCAGCATGTTTCCCAGCCCGAAGATGCGCTTGTCCGCTTCATGCAGGTGAAGAAATCCTATGACGGCATCCAGTATGTGGTGAAGGACCTGAACCTGGATGTCGCCAAGGGCGAATTCCTGACCATGCTCGGGCCGTCCGGCTCGGGCAAGACCACGACGCTGATGATGCTGGGCGGGTTCGAGCGCCCGACGCTGGGCAGCATCCTGCTGGACGGCAGGCCGGTGGAGCGGCTGCCGCCGGAAAAGCGCAACATCGGCTTCGTGTTCCAGAACTATGCGCTGTTTCCCCACATGACGGTGGCCGAGAACGTCGCCTTCCCGCTGCCCTATCGCGGCATCAGGGGAGAGGCGGCGCGGGCAAAGGTCATGCAGGCGCTTGGCCGGGTGGGGCTTGAGACGATGGGCGACCGGCGGCCCGCGCAGCTTTCGGGCGGCCAGCAGCAGCGGGTGGCGCTGGCCCGGGCGCTGGTGTTCGAGCCGTCGCTGGTCCTGATGGACGAACCCCTCGGCGCGCTGGACAAGCAGTTGCGCGAAAGGATGCAGGTCGAGATCAAGCACCTGCAGACCTCGCTTGGCATCACCATGGTCTATGTCACGCACGACCAGTCCGAGGCGCTGACGATGAGCGACCGGATCGCCGTCTTCCACGATGGCCGCATCCAGCAGCTTGCCGATCCGCAGACGCTGTATAACGCACCGCAGAACCGCTTCGTCGCCGGGTTCATCGGCGAGAACAACACCCTGCCCTGCACCCCGGCGGGGCAGGACGGCGGGCTTGCGGTGGTGCGGATGGCCGATGGCACGGTGATGCGGGCCGCAGGCTCCGCCGGGGCGGGCGATCTGTCATTGTCCGTGCGGCCCGAGAACATCGCGCTGGCGGGCGGCACACCGCGGCCCGGCGCCAACCTGTTTTCCGGCACCGCGACCGACGTGTTCTTCCTCGGCGACCACATGCGCCTGTCGGTCCTGGCCTTCGGCGGCCAGACCGTCACCGCCCGGGTGCCCGTCGCCGCAGCCCGCGCCTTTGCCCCGGGCGAGGTGGTGCATCTGGCCTGCCAGCCCGCCGACTGCCGCCTGCTGGAGCGCTAGGCCATGGCCGGACCCCATGACAGCGAGCGCATCCGCACCTTCACCGCCGTGCGCCGTGCCGCCCGCCCTGCCCGCCGCGCCGCCCTTTCGCTGGCGCTGCCGCTGGTGGGCTTCCTTCTCGTCGTCTTCGTGACGCCGATCCTTTACCTGCTGGTCACGGCGGCGGACAACCCGGAAACCCGGACCGTCCTGCCGCAGACCCTGACCGCATTGGAAGGCTGGGATGGCCGCTCCACCCCCGAAGAGCCGGTCTTCGCCGCCTTCGCCGCCGACCTGAAGGCCGCGCAGGACAACAGCACCGCCGCGCTGGCGGGCAAACGGCTGAACTACGAAATCCCGGGGATGCGCAGCAAGGTTCTGGCCGCCGCGCGCATGGCCACGGCGATGGAGGCCGGACCCTACAGGCAAGCCTTCCTCGATCAGGACAACCTCTGGGCCGCGCCTGAGACATGGGCGGTGATCCAGCGCAACGGCGCGAGGCTGACGCCCTATTACCTGCTGACCGCCGTGGACCTGAAACAATCCTCCGCGGGCGGGCTGGAGCGGGTGGCGCCCGATCAGGCGATCTTCCTTGCCGTCCTTGGCCGCACCCTTCTGGTGGCCGGGATGGTCACCGCGCTGACGCTGATCCTCGGCTATCCGGTGGCCTATGTGCTGACCATCGCGCCCAAGGGGATCGCGGCGGTGATGATGCTGATGGTGCTTCTGCCGCTCTGGACCTCGCTTCTGGTGCGGACCACGGCCTGGGTGGTGCTCTTGCAATCGGACGGGGTGATCAACTCCGTCCTGATGGGCCTGCATCTGACCTCGGAGAAGCTGCAACTGATCTTCACCCGCGTCGGCACCGTCACCGCGATGACGCATATCCAGCTGCCCTTCACCATCCTGCCGATCTATTCGGTGATGCGGTCGGTCCCGGCCACGCAACTGCGGGCGGCGCGGTCGCTGGGGTCCGGGCCGACCTCGGCCTTCTGGCGGATCTATGCGCCGCAGACCCTGCCGGGCGTGGTGGCGGGCTGCCTGATGACCTTCATCCTGTCGCTGGGCTATTACATCACCCCCGCGCTGGTGGGCGGGCCGCAGGACCAGATGGTGTCGAACTTCATCGCCGTCTACATCAACCGCGACCTGAACTGGGGCCTTGCCGCCGCGCTTGGCGTGGTGCTGCTGGTGGTGACGCTGGCGATCTACGGCCTTTTCCTGCGCCTCGTCGGCGCCGACAAGATCAAGCTGGGGTGAACGGTCATGTGGCTTCCCTCCTACGCAACCCCGACCGAGCGGCTGCTGCGCATCCTTGTCGTGGGTTTCGCCGTGGCGATCCTGCTGTTCCTGATCGCGCCCCTGTTCATCATCGTGCCGCTTTCCTTCTCGCAGGACCCGTTCTTCACCCTGCCGGTGCGGGAATATTCCCTGCGCTGGTATGAGGACCTGTTCGGCAACCCGCGCTGGTTCGACGCCATGGTGAATTCGGCACTGGCCGCGGTGATGACCACGGTGCTTGCCACCACGCTGGGCACCCTTGCCGCCCTTGGCATCGCCCGGCCGGATTTCCCGGCGCGGCGGGTGGTGATGGCGCTGCTGATCTCGCCGATGATCGTGCCGATCGTCATCGTCGCGGTCGGCAGCTACCTGTTCTTCGGCCAGTTCGGACTGACCAACACCCGCACCGGGCTGGTGCTGGCCCATACCGCGCTGGCCACGCCCTTCGTGGTGATCACCGTCACCGCCACGCTGTCGACCTATGACACCAACCTGACCCGCGCCGCCCACAGCCTTGGCGCCTCCGGCGCTTCGGCCTTCTTCCGGGTCACGCTGCCGATGATCCTGCCCGGAGTGATTTCCGGCGCGATCTTCGCCTTCGCCACCTCCTTCGACGAGGTGGTGGTGGCGCTGTTCCTGACCGCGGCCGAGCAACGCACCCTGCCGGTGCAGATGTTTTCCGGCATCCGCGACCAGATCAACCCGACGATCATGGCCGCCGCGACGATGCTGCTGACGCTGTCGATCCTGCTGTTCGCCGCGCTGGCATTCCTGACCCGCAAGCGGCGCTGACGCCGGCGGGGGCGTCAGAGCACATGCGACAGGAAGGCCCGGGTCCGTTCCGATTTCGGGTCGCGCAGCATGTCGCGCGGATTGCCGGCCTCTTCGACCACGCCCTCGTCCATGAAGATCAACTGGTCGCCCACCTCTCGGGCAAAGCCGATCTCGTGGGTGACGACGATCATGGTGATGCCGCTTTGCGCAAGGTCGCGCATCACCGCCAGCACCTCGCCCACCAGTTCCGGGTCAAGGGCCGAGGTCGGCTCGTCGAACAGCAGCAGCTTGGGGTCCATCGCCAGCGCCCGCGCGATGGCGACGCGCTGCTGCTGGCCGCCGGAAAGCTGCCGTGGCCAGGCGTCAGCCTTGTGCGCCAGCCCCACCCTTTCAAGCAGCGCCATGGCCCGGTCGCGCGCCTCGGCCCGGGACAGGCCGCGCACCTGCATCGGCGCTTCCATCAGGTTTTCCAGCGCGGTCATGTGGCCGAACAGGTTGAAGTTCTGGAACACCATGCCGATATCGGCCCGCCTGCGGCACAGCTCGGCCGGGCGCACGACATGCAGCCTGCCGTCGACCAGATCGTAGCCGACGAACTTGTCCTCTACCAGCAGTAGCCCGCCCGAGATGTCCTCAAGATGGTTGATGCAGCGCAGGAAGGTGCTTTTGCCCGAACCGGACGGCCCGATGATGCAGGCGACGGACCCGGCCGGCACCTGCAGGTCCACGCCTTTCAGCACCTCGACCTTGCCGAAGCTTTTCCGCACGCCGCGGGCATAGACCATCATGTTCTCGGGGACGTGGAAATCCTGTTCCAGATCGCTCATGCGCGTGCCCCCCGCGACAGGCTGAAGGCGGACCGCAGGGCGGCACGGAAGCCGCCCCCGCCTCCGCGGCTGTCGCTCCGGTTGAAGTGGACCTCAAGGAAATGCTGGCCGATCGACATGATGGTGACCACGGCCAGATACCAGAAGGCCACGACGATCAGCAGGGGAATGGTCTCGAAGGTCCGGGCATAGATCGTCTGCGCCGAATAGAGCAGGTCGTCCACCGCGATCACCGTCACCAGCGAGGTGGCCTTCATCAGGTTGATCGCCTCGTTCCCGGTCGGCGGCACGATGAAGCGCATCGCCTGCGGCAGCACGATCCGCCGCAGGATCCTGCCGCGCGACATGCCCAGCGTCGAGGCCGCCTCGGTCTGGCCCGCCGGGACCGAGGTGATGCCCGCGCGGATGATCTCGGCCATGTAGCCCGCCTCGTGCAGGGAAAGCGCGATCACGGCGGTCAGGAAGGGGGTCATGACGTCATTGGTGCGGACGCTGAACAGCGTGCCGATGCCGGGCAGGCTCAGGCTGATGGACGGCATGATGATCGCCAGGTTGAACCAGAAGATCAGCTGGATCAGCGCGGGTGCGCCGCGGAAGAACCAGATATAGGCATTGGCAAAGGATTGCAGGATCCGGCTGGGCGACAGCCGCATGATGGCGACGACCGTGCCGATGATGGTGGCGAGGATCATGATCGTCACCGTCAGCAGAAGCGTGTTGCCAAGGCCGCGCAGGATGGAAGGGTGGAACAGATATTTCCCCACCACTGGCCAGGCGAAGGCCTTGTTGGTGGCCACGGCCCAGAACAACAGCGCAAGGAAGGCCAGCGTCAGTGCCGTGGCGATCCACAGGCCGGTGCGGCGCGGGGGAACGACCGTCAGGTCCTCGACCCGAAGCCGGTGGGGAGACTGGTTCATGCGTTTTTCCTCGGGCGCTGGTCCGCGTCGGGGGGCGGCACCCGCAACCGGATGCCGCCGTTCTGCCGGATCGGGCTCAGTTCACGTCGTCGAGACTGTCTACGATGAAGGCCTTGTCGATCATCGCCGGCCCCAGGCCGTATTTCTCCATGACCGCCTGATAGGTGCCGTTGGCGATCAGGACGTTCAGGCCGGTTTCCAGCATCGCCGCGGTATCGGCATCGCCCTTCGTCACCGCGATGCCGAGCGGCGCCTCGTCGTAAAGGCCCGGCAGGACGACCATCTGCCCGCCCGAGGTGACCTCGAAATAGCCCGAGGCGGTGGCGTCGTCCATCTTGCCGTCGATGCGGTCGGACAGCGCCGCCTGGATCACGTCCTTGCCTTCCAGGAACACCTTCTTGTCCAGCACCCCCAGGCCCTGCGCGGCGCAGTCCTCCACCAGTTTGTCGACCAGGAAGTCCGACACCGTGCCGCCGATCACGCCGATGCGCTTGCCGCAAAGCGGGCTATCGCCGGTGAAGCTGTCCTTCTTGTCGGGGGTGGTCGAGACGACAAGGCCCGACTTCAGGAACATCACGAAATCGACCTGCGCCAGCCGCTCTTCGGTGGGCGAGAAGGTCTCCCATGCGATGCGGAAGCGGTCGGCGGCAAGGCCCGGGATCATCGAGGGGAAGGGCATCCGCGTCACCTCAAGCTCGACCCCCATCTCCTGGGCCACGGCGGCGGCCAGTTCGATGTTGACGCCGGCCTGCGCGCCCGACTCGTCGATGAATTCGAAGGGGGCGTATTCCAGCGTGTTGGCGATGGTCAGCTTGCCCGTCGCGGCCACTTCGGGCGATTTCGGCACATCCTGCGCCATGGCGGCGGTGGCGGCCAGCGCAAGGGTGGCAAGGCCGGTGGAAAGGATCTTCTTCATATTACGCTCCTGTCGGTTGGGTGGGCCGTGGTTCGCCCTTGTTTTCGATTGCGGTCGGCGTTGCCTGCATGGTGACTGTTGTCTATTCCGTCACCATAAATCAATATTTCAATATAACAAACTGCGGGAGTGACGCGGCCATGGCGCCCAGGAAGATCATCATCGACACCGATCCGGGGCAGGACGACGCCTTCGCGCTGCTCTTCGCCCTTGGCGCGCCAGAGGAGCTTGAGGTTCTGGGCGTGACGACGGTGGGCGGCAACGTGCCGCTTGCCCGCACCACGCGGAACGCGCTGCAACTGGTGGAACTGGCGGGCCGCGCCGACATCCCGGTCTTCGCCGGATGCCCGCGCCCGATGCTGAAGAAGCTGCAGACGGCCGAATATGTGCATGGCGAATCGGGGATCGACGGCTGCACCCTGCCCGAGCCCACGCGCGAGGCGCAGGCCGAACATGCGGTGAACTGGATCACCCGCACCATCATGGACGCGCCCGAGGGCGAGATCACCGTCTGCACACTTGGCCCGATGACCAACCTCGGCATGGCGATGGTGATGGAGCCGAGGATCATCCCTCGCCTGCGCGAGGTGGTGCTGATGGGCGGCGGCTATTTCCGGGGCGGCAATGCCACCCCGGCGGCCGAGTTCAACATCTGGGTCGATCCGCAGGCGGCAAGCGCGGTGTTCGACTCCGGCGCGCCGGTCACCATGGCCTCGATCGACTGCACATGGACCGCGATGATGACGCCCGGCTGGGTGCAGTCGCTGAAGGCGCTGGACTCCGCCTCGGCCAGGGCGCTGGTCGGCATGGCCGAGTTCTACATGAGCTATGGCAGCCACAAGTTCGACACGCCCGACCGTCCCATCCACGACGCCTGCGTGCCGGGTTACCTGCTGGTGCCCGAGGCCTTCGCCTTCAGGCAGTGCAACGTGGTGATCGAGACCCGCAGCCCCGAGACCGAGGGGATGACGGTCGTCGACTGGTGGGACACCACGGGCCGGGCGAAGAACTGCAAGGTCCTGGGCAAGGTCGATGCGCCGCGCTTCTTCGACCGGATGTATCGGGCCTTCGCCACCCTTCCCTGAGGCATCGCGCGGGGGTGCCGTCATCGTGCGGCCCCCCCTTGCCCGCGATATGCGGCCAGATTGGCGGCCTTGACCGGACCGAAGCCCACCACCGACAGCACTGCCGCCGCCTGTGCGGTCGCGGCGGGCAGGGTGTCGGCGGTCAGGCCGTCGACCAGCCGCTCCATCGCCGCAAGGTAATCGTCGCGCAGCCGCCGTTCCTCGCGCCGCTCGCGCGTGTAGCCGAAGGGGTCGAAGGGCGTGCCGCGCAGCCGCTTCATCCGTGCGAGCCACCCGAAAAGCGGCACGATCCACGGCCCGAAGGCGCGCTTCTTCGGGCGGCCCGTGCGCAGGTCGCGCCCCGGCAGGAAGGGCGGCGCCAGATGGAAGGACAGCCGGGGCCTGCCCTCGAACCCCTCGGCCAGCGAGGACAGGAAGGCGGGATCGCTGTGCAGGCGGGCGACCTCGTATTCGTCCTTGTAGGCCATGACATGCCGCGCCCCGCGCATCAGGGCCAGAAGGAAATCCTCGCCCGCCGTCCCCATGCCCGCCGCCTTCGCCTCGGCCCGGCCGATCAGGTCCGCGTAGCGGCGGGCATAGGCCGCGTCCTGCCATGCCGTCAGGTCGGCGACATGCCGGGCCTTCAGCGCCGCACGATCGGGCTGCGAAAGGCCTTCGGGCGTGGCGAAGCGTTCGGGATGCAGCGCCAGCCTGCGCCCGGCAGCGAAGGCGGCAAGGTTCGCCTCGACCCCCGCGCCGTTCATGCGGATCGCCTGTTCGATGGCCTGCGCGGAAAGCGGGATCAGGCCCTGCTGGAACGCCAGCCCGGTCAGCAGGATATTGGCCGCGATCCCGTCGCCGAAATGGCGCAGCGCCAACCCGGTCGCATCGGCCAGCGTCAGGTGATCGCCCCCCGCCCGCGCCCGCAGCCGTGCCAGCGGCAGGTCCAGATGCTGCGCACCCCGGCTGTCCTGCACGAAGCCCGCGGCGGGCGTGACATGGCCGTCGGCCACCACCCGCGTCTGCCCCGGCGCGATGGTGCGCAGCGCCTTGGGCGAGGCCGCGACCACCGTGTCGAAGGCAAGCACCGCATCCGCCTCGCCCTCGCCGATCCGGGGCGTGGTCAGGGCCGCGGGGTCGCGCGCGAAATGCAGGTGCGACATCACCGCGCCGTTCTTCTGCGCCAACCCGGTCTGGTCCAGCGCCAGCACCGCCTGCCCGTCAAGCTGCGCCGCCTGCGCCAGCACGGCGCTGACGGTGATGACGCCCGTGCCGCCGATCCCCGCCAGCAGCAGGTTCCACGCCCTTTCCGTCCCCGGCACGGCGGGATCGGGCAGCGGATCGTCGAAGACCGGCAGCGGCGCGGGGGCGGCCTTGCGCCGCTTGCCCGTGACGGTCACGAAGCTGGGGCAGAAGCCCTTCAGGCAGGAGGTATCGGCATTGCAGGCCGACTGGTTGATCCGCCGCTTGGTGCCGAGCGGGGTTTCCAGCGGCTCCACCGCGATGCAGTTCGACTGGACCGAGCAATCGCCGCAACCCTCGCAAACCGCCGGATTGATCACCACCTGCGCCGGGGCCGCCGGATAGGTGCCGCGCTTGCGGCGGCGGCGCTTTTCGGCGGCGCAGACCTGATCGTAGACGATGGCGGTCACCCCCGGCACCTGCCGCAGCCGCTCCTGCTCGGCGGGCAGCAGGTCGCGGTGCAGAAGCTTCGTGCCCGCGGGCAGATGGCCTTGCAGGAGCTCGGGCCGTTCGGAAATCACCACCACCTCGCGCAGCCCCTCGGCCCGCAACTGGGCGACGATGGCGGGAACCGAGATATCTCCGTCATGCCGCTGGCCGCCGGTCATCGCCACGGCGTCGTTGAACAGGATCTTGTAGGTCGCCGTCACCCCCGCCGCGACAGCCGCCCGGATCGCCAGCAGGCCCGAGTGGAAATAGGTGCCGTCGCCCATGTGGACGAAGATGTGCCGCTCATCCGTGAAGGGCGCGACGCCCAGCCAGTTCGCCCCCTCGCCCCCCATCTGGGTGAAGGTCTCGACATTGCGGCCCATGGAGACCGCCAGCATCGAACAGCCGATCCCGGCGATGGCGCGGCTGCCGTCGGGCAGTTTGGTCGAAACCGAATGCGGACAGCCCGAGCAGAAATAGGGCACCCGCACCGGCAGGTCGGGCGGCGAGGGTTCCGCCGGGGCGGCGTTGTGCCCCGCCCCGCCGGGGAAGGAGGCCGGGAAGACCCGCCGCAGCGCATCCCCCACCATCCGCGCGTCGAATTCGGCGGTGGCGGACAAGAGCGCCTCGCCCTCGGGCGTGGTCTTGCCCCACAGGCGGGGGGCGCCGGGCAGGCCGTAGAACAGGGTGCGGATCTGGTCCTCGATCACCGGGCGCTTTTCCTCGACCACAAGGATGTCGGTCAGCCCGTCGCGGAAGCGGTGCAGCGTCTCGGGGTCGGCGGGCCAGACCAGCCCCATCCGCAGCACCCGGATGCCCGCCTGTTCCGGGGTTGTGCCCAGAAGCTGGAAGGCGCGCATCAGGTCGCGCCAGGCCTTGCCCGTGGTGACGATGCCGAAACGCGCCCGCGCCGCGCCCGAAACCTCGTCCAGCCCGTTCGCCCGCGCATAGGCCTGCGCCGCGCGCAGCTTCACCTCCAGCCGCGCCTCCTGCGCAAGGTTCGCATCCGGCCAGCGGATCGAAAGCCCGCCGGGCGGCATGTCGAACCCGGGCAGCACCGGCCGCCAATCGCGCGGCGGCAGGTCCAGCGTGGCAGAGCATTCGACGATCTCGGTCTGGCATTTCAGCCCGGCCCAGGCGCCGGAAAACCGGCTCATCGCAATGCCGTGCAGGCCCATGCGGACGTAATCCTCCACGCCCGAGGGCGACAGGATCGGCACCATGGCCGAGATCAGGTTGTGCTCGGACTGGTGCGGCAGGGTCGAGGAAACGGCGGCATGGTCGTCGCCCATCAGCAGGAGCACGCCGCCCTTGGGCGCGGTGCCCGCGGCATTGGCGTGGCGGATCGCGTCCATCGAACGGTCGATCCCCGGCCCCTTGCCATACCAGATGGCGAACACCCCGTCGTGCCGCGCGCCCTTGGAAAAGCCCAGTTGCTGCGTGCCCCAGACGGCGGTGGCGGCAAGGTCCTCGTTCAGGCCGGGCTGGAAGCGGATGTCGGTGCCCTCAAGCGCCCGGCCCGCCTTTTCGATCTCGCGGTCAAACCCGGCCAGCGGCGAGCCGCGATAGCCCGAGACATAGCCCGCCGTGCGGAACCCGTCGGCCCGGTCGCGGGCGGATTGCTCGACCAGCAGGCGAATCAGCGCCTGCGTGCCGGACACAAGGATGCGCCCGCCCTCGCCGCCATAACGGCTTGCCGCGACGGAGTTTCCATCCGGCTTTGCTTGCGCGGCGTCGCTGGCGGCCATCCTCTTCCCCAAGTGTCACGGATCCGCCGCAAAGACTACGCCCGCGCCGGGCCAAGTCAAACCCATATTCCAATATCGAAATAGAGGTTGCGTCGCCGCCGGGGAAACGGGAAACTGCGGGCGACGCGCGACGGAACAGCGGCAGGCCGCAGAGGAGGATCGGGATGGGCGAGACATTCAGGGCGATGGTCATCCGGGACGTTGAGGGCAAGCCCCGCGCCGGGTTCGAGGACCTGACTTTGGCCGACCTGCCCGACAACGAGGTGCTGGTCGAGATCAGCCATTCCAGCGTGAACTACAAGGACGGCCTTGCCCTGACCGGCAAGGGCCGCATCGCCCGCCGCCTGCCCATGGTGGCGGGGATCGACCTTGCGGGCACCGTCGTCGACTCGCGCGATCCCGCGTGGAAGCCGGGCGATGCGGTGATCGTCAACGGCTGGGGCCTGTCGGAAACCGAATGGGGCGCCTATTCCCGCTTCCAGCGGCTGAAACCCGGCCACCTGACCCGCCTGCCTTCGGGTTTTGCGCCCGCCGAGGCGATGGCCATCGGCACCGCGGGCTATACCGCCGCGCTTTGCGTGCTGGCCCTGCAGGATTTCGGCGCGCTGAAGGACAAGCCGGGCGAGGTTCTGGTCACCGGCGCGGCAGGCGGCGTGGGCAGCGTGGCCGTGGCGCTGCTGGCAGCCCTCGGCCACCGCGTCACCGCCTCGACCGGGCGGCCGCAGGAACAGGGCTTCCTGACCGGGCTGGGGGCCGCGGCGCTGCTGGACCGCAACGAGCTTTCCGCCCCGGGCAAGCCGCTGCAACCGGAGCGCTGGTCGGCGGCGGTGGATGCGGTGGGCAGCCATACGCTTGCCAATGTGCTGGCGCAGACCCGCTATGGCGGCGCGGTCGCGGCCTGCGGGCTGGCGCAGGGCGCCGACCTGCCCGCGACGGTGATGCCGCATATCCTGCGCGGCGTGGCGCTTCTGGGCGTGGATTCCGTCATGGTCCCGCAAGAGAAACGCGCGCGGGCCTGGGATCTGCTGGACCGCCATCTGGACCGGGCGAAGCTGGCGAAACTGACCGTCACCGCGCCGATGTCGGCCCTGCCCGAACTGGCGCAGAAGATCGTCGCCGGGCAGTTGCGCGGCCGCACCGTCATCGAAATCGGCTGAGAGAGGCATCCATGTCCGAAGATCTGGTCATCTGGGAAAAGGATCCCGACGACGCCTTCGTCACCCTGACGATGAACCGCCCCGACAAGATGAACGCCATGAACCAGGCGCTTGGCGATGCGCTTGAGGCGGCCGTCCTGCGCGCGGTGAAGGACCCCGGCGTTCGGGCCATCCTGCTGACCGGCGCGGGGCGGGCCTTCTCGGCCGGCTTCGACCTCGGCGGCGAGGATTTCGAGATGGACGCCGACCGCTGGCGCGACGACATCGGCGAGAACATGCGCCGCTTCCGCCTGCTCCGCGAGGCGCCGATCCCGATCATCGCCGCGGTGAACGGCTTCTGCCTTGCCGGCGGGCTGGAGCTGATGATGTGCTGCGACATGGCCATCGCGGCCGAGGATGCCAAGCTGGGCGAACCGGAGGTGCGCCATGTCTCGGCCCCGCCGACGCTGATGCTGCCCTGGACGGTGCCGATGATCCATGCCCGCCACCTGATGTACACCGGCGACCTGATCGACGGGACCGAGGCCGCGCGCATCCATCTGGTCAACAAGGCCGTGCCGCGTGCCGCATTGATGGACGAGGCGCGGCGGCTGGCGCGCAAATGCGCCCGGATGCCCGGCACCGCGATCAAATACGCCAAGGCCGCGCTGAACCACCAGCAGCAGACCGCGGGGCTGGAAAGCAGCTGGACCTACAACCGCGAGACGACCGCGATCCTGCATGCCTCGGAAGAGGGCAAATACTGGATGCGGCTTCTGAAGGAGAAGTCGCTGAAGGAATTCCTCGACGAACGCGAGGCCCCGTTCCGCGACCTGGACTGAAACGGCGGGCGGCCTATTCGCCGGAATGGGCCGCCGCCCGCGCCTGCACGGCCCGGTCGTAGACCGCGGCCTGATAGTCGATCAGTTCCTCGAACGCCGCCACCGCCGACACCGTGTCGCGCGCCCGCAGCGCCTCGAAGATGCGGCGCTGGTGGGCCACCACGGTATCGCGCTCGCGGTAGCGGAAAGAGATCATGTTGACCGCCGGGATCAGCGCCTGGTTGGCGATCACCATGACGAAGCGCATCACGGCATTGCCGCCTGCCTCGGCCACCGCCTGATGGAAGGCCACCTCGAGCGAGCAGAAATCCTCGTCCGAAATCTCGCGGTGGTCGCTTTCCAGCAGCGCCGCCCCGATCCGGTCCAGATCCTCGGGCCCCGCGTGCAGGCAGGCCAGTTCGATCGCCACGCGGCCAAGGTTGCGCCGGGTTTCCACGATGTCGGCCAGATCGAACACCCCCAGCGAGACCAGCCAGTTCGTCGTCTCGTGCACCGACTGCGCCGCCATCTCCAGCGAGGGCGTGTTGACGAAGACCCCGCCGCGCGGCCCGCGCTTCGACCGGATCAGCTTTTTCGCGGCCAGGATCTTCATCGCCTCGCGCACGGTGGGCTGCGACACGCCGAAACGGTCGGCCAGGTCGGATTCCGAAGGAAGCCGCGCCTCGACGGTCAGCCGCCCCTGAATGATGTCGTTCTGCAGGCTGTCGGCGATCTGGCGGGCAAGACCCACGTTGCGTTCGATCGAAACCATCGGAATCCTTACTTCACTTCGGGTTGCAGGCAGGCACCGGGCAAACGTCTAGCAGGTCGTCCGCCTTTCGCACAGACCGGAAGGGCGGCGAAGTTTCCACATTTAAATATGTAAAATGGTTGACCTCTCCGGGCAATGCGGAAATCATGCCTCCGCCCAGCCGCAAGGAGCAGCAGATGCCGACCGCCACTGACACCCCGCAGCCCCGCACCTCTGGCGGGATGATAACCGTGGTGCGGCGGCTGGACGGCATAGACACCTCGCAGCTGGTGAACCTGTCGGTAAACGAAAACGCCTGGGGCACCGCGCCCGGCGCGGTCGAGGCGGCGGCGGGCGCGGCGGCGCAGGCCGCGCTTTACGCCGACACCCGGGCCTGGGCGCTGCGCGAGGCGATCGGGGCCTTCCACGGGCTGGACCCGGCCTGCATCGTGCCGGGCAACGGCTCCGAGGAGATCCTCGACATCGTGGCCCGCGTCTATGCCCGCCCGGGCGACGAGATCCTGGCCCCGGCGCTTTCCTTCGCGCAGTTCCGCATCGTGGCCTGGCGGCTGGGGGTGGATTACGTGGAAAGCCCGGTCTGCGGCCAGCTCGACACCGATGTCGAGGCGCTGATCGCCGCCGTCACCCCGCGCACCCGCGTGGTCTATCTGGCCAATCCGGGCAACCCCACCGGCCGGGGCATCGACAGCGCGGCATTGCTGCATCTGGCCGATGCGCTGCCGGGAAACGTGGTGCTGGTGCTGGACTGCGCCTATGCCGAATTCGGCGATGCCGAGGCCGCCGCGACTGCGATACGGCTGGCGACCGAGCGGCAGAACGTGCTGACCACCCGCACGCTGTCGAAGGCATGGGGCATGGCGGGCCTGCGTCTCGGCTGGGGCGTGGCGGCGCCCGCCATGGCCGATGCTCTGAACGCGATGCGCGGCATCGGCAACGTCTCGGGCCCGACGCAGGCCGCCGGGATCGCCGCGCTGCGCAACCCCGCCACGCCCGATTGGCTGGAAACGGTGCGCGCCTCGGTGATCCGGGCGCGCGATCTGCTGACCGGGAACCTGCGGCAGGCGGGATACGAGGTGCCGGACAGCCAGGCGAATTTCGTCATGGTCCGCGTTCCGGCCGATGCCGGGGCTTCCGCGGGCGATCTGGTGCGCCGCGTGGCCGAAGCCGGGGTGCTGATCCGCGCCTGCGACGATTACGGGCTGGACGACTGGCTCCGCATATCGGTCGGGAAAGACGATTCCATGCGGATCGTCTCGGATGTTCTGGCCGGGGCGCTGCGATAGCGCCCCCGGCCTGCGCTTACCAGGGCTGCGGCCCTTTGCCGATGCGGGCAAGGTCCAGCTGGCGCTGGCGGCGTTCCAGGTCCACCAGCGAGGTGGCCTCGGACAGATAGCGTTCTTCAAAGTCGATGCGGGCGGCCGGGCGCAGGCTGCGCAGGGCGGATTTCAGTCGGTCGAACATGAACGGACTCCTTCTCTTGCCCGGCCAATATGGATGCTGCGGCGCAGCATTGAAAGCCATGCAGTGGGAGAAGCCGCCATGCGCCCGGCGCATGGCCCCGGATCAGGCGGCCAGCAGGGCGCGGGCGGCGGCCCTTGCGGCCTCGGTCACCGTATCGCCGGCCAGCATCCGCGCCAGTTCCTCGACCCGCTCCCCGGGGCCGAGAGGAAGCACGGTGGAAAGCGTCTGCCCCTTGGCCACCCGCTTTTCCACCCGCCAGTGATGCGCGCCAAGCGCCGCGACCTGCGGCGAATGGGTGACGACCAGCACCTGCGCGCCTTCCGCCAGCGCCTTCAACCGGCGGCCCACGGCATCGGCGGTCGCCCCCCCTACCCCGCGGTCGATCTCGTCGAAGATCAGGGTCAGGCCGGATTGCTGGCCGGTCAGGCAGACCTTCAGCGCCAGCAGGAACCGCGACAGCTCACCGCCCGAGGCGATGCGGTTCAGCGGTCCGGCGGGCGCGCCGGGGTTGGTGGCGACGGTGAAGGTTACGGCGTCCATGCCCTCCGGCCCCGGCTCGCCCTCGGCGATCTCGGTCACGAAGGCGGCGCGTTCCATCTTCAAGGGCGCAAGTTCCTTCGCCATCGCCTGATCCAGCCTGCGCGCGGCCTTCTGCCGCTGGTCGCGCAGGGTGCGGGCGGCAGCGGCATAGGAGGCTTCGGCCTCGGACACCGCGCGGGCCAGCTTGGCCAGCCCCGCCTCGCCCGCGTCCAGAGCGGCAAGGCGGGCGCGCAGGTCATCGGCCAGAACGGCAAGGTCGTCGGCGGCGACCGAATGCTTGCGGGCCAGCGCGCGGATGGCGAAGAGCCGTTCCTCGGCGGCTTCCAGATCGCGCGGGTTGAAGTCCAGCGCCTCAAGCGCGGTTTCGACCCCGGCCTGCGCCTCGGCCAGTTCTATCGACGCCCGGGACAGCGCGGCCAGTGCCTCGTCCAGCCGCCCCTCGGCCCGGTCGGCAGCGCCTTCCAACCAGCGGGCGGCATCGCGCATCCGGCCCTCGGCGCCCTCGTCCGACAGCGCCGCGGCGGCACGGGCGATGTCCTCGCGGATGCGCGCGGCGCCCTGCATCAACCGGCGCTTCGCATCCAGTTCGGCCTCTTCGCCGGGCTTCGGGTCCAGCTTGTCCAGTTCCGCCACTGCATGGCGAAGGTAATCCTCTTCCGCCTTCGCCCGCGCGATCGCCGCCTCCGCCGCGAAAAGCGCATCGCGGGCGGCGCGCTGCGCGGCCCATGCGGCGCGGATGGGGGCAAGGTCCAGCCCCGCGAAGGCGTCCAGCAACTGCCGGTGGCCACGCGGGTTCAGAAGGCCGCGGTCGTCGTGCTGGCCGTGCAGTTCCACCAGCAGGTCGGACAGGTCGCGTAGGACCTCTCCGCCCACCCGGCGGTCGTTGACGAAAGCCGTCTTGCGGCCGTCCAGGGTGGTGACGCGGCGCAGGATCAGTTCATCCCCTGCCTCGATCCCGGCCTCCTCCAGCACGGCGCGGGCGGCATGGCCGGGGGCCAAGGCGAAGACCGCCGTCACCTCGCCCTTCTCCGCCCCCTGCCGCACGATGTCGGCCCTGCCCCGCCAGCCCAGCACGAAGCCAAGCGAATCGAGCAGGATCGACTTGCCCGCCCCGGTCTCGCCGGTCAGCACGTTCAGGCCCGGCCCCAGGCCAAGCGCCAGCCGGTCGATGATCAGCAGATCGCGGATCTCAAGCGAAAGAAGCATCGGACCGCAGGACGGGCGCTCTGCCCATCCCCCTTACAACCATTCGCCGCGGATCATCTGGCGGTAGATCTGCGACAGCCAGTTGTCACCCTTGGGCTCGGGCTTCAGGCCCTTGCCTTTCAAGAGCCGGAAGGCATCCTCGTAGAAGGGCGAGGACTGGTAGTTGTAGCCCAGGATCGCCGCCGCCGTCTGCGCCTCGGCCTCGAAGCCGAGCGCGAGGTAGCATTCCACCAGCCGCATCAGCGCCTCGGCGGTGTGGGTGGTGGTCTGGAAGTCCTGCACCACGGTGCGGAAGCGGTTGATGGCGGCGGTGTAGTGCTTGCGCTTCAGGTAGTAGCGCCCGATCTCCATCTCCTTGGCGGCGAGATGGTCGAACGCCAGGTCGAATTTCAGGATCGCCGACTGGGCATATTCGCTGTCGGGATATTTCTCGATCACGTCGCGCAAGGATTTCAGCGCCTGGAAGGTCAGCCCCTGGTCGCGGCCCACATCCTCGATCTGGTCGTAGTAGGACAGCGCCATGAGGTATTGCGCATAGGCCGCATCCTCGTCGCCCGGGTAGAGGTCGAGATAGCGCTGCGCGGCCATCCGCGCCTCTTCGTATTTCTTCGTCTTGTGCAGCGCGAAGGCCTGCATGATCAGGGCGCGCTTGGCGAACTGGGTGTAGGGATAAAGCCGCTCCACCTCCTGGAAGTAGCGCAGGGCTTCATCGGGACGGCGGCCCGATTCCAGCGCCAGCTCACCCTGGCGGTAGATTTCCTCGGCCGTGTAATTCTCCAGCGGCACGTCCTTCTTGCCGCCGCCGCCACAGGCCGCAAGCACGAGAACCAGCGCCAGCACAGGGGCAATCGGCCGTCCGCCGCGCCCTTCGCCCGTTTCCCCGCCTGCCGTCTTGCGCAATTCCAAACCTGTCTTCCTTGTCCGGCTGCCCGGCCGCCGCGGGGATAGCCCCGCCGCCGGCTGTCGCCGGCGCCGTGTTTGGCCCTGTCCTAGCACAGAAAATCCGGCTGCGCAAAACGCCTTTGTCGCAGATCGGGCTTCCGTGAAAGGTGGGGAATACCTTCGTTTCTCGCGGGTCATCGACCGCTCGCGGGCAGCCCGCTACGAACGGTCGATGACCGGCGAGGAGGAACCGGAAAAGAGGGAATCAGGCCGCGACGCGGCGGCGCGACGGCAGGTCGCCGCGATGGACGCCGACGCCGGGCAGCTTGCCGCCGACATTGTCGCCGACCGAGACCAGCCGGAAGGCGGTGGGATCGGCGAACAGCGCCCGCAGCAGGCGGTTGGTCATCGCATGGCCCGCACGGATGCCGGTGTAGCGGCCCAGGATCGGCCCGCCCGCCAGCGCCAGGTCGCCAAGCGCGTCCAGCATCTTGTGGCGCACCGGCTCATCATGGTGGCGCAGCCCGCCGGGGCTGACCACGCGGTCGCCGTCGAACACCACCGCATTGTCCAGCGTGCCGCCAAGCGCCAACCCGTTGGCGCGCATCGCATCCACGTCCGACTGGCGGCAGAAGGTGCGGCTGTCCGACAGTTCGCGCACGAAGGCGCCATTGGCCATGTTCAGATGCCGTTCCTGCACCCCGATCGCGCCTTCGGCGAAGTCGATGCGGAAATCGATCTCCAGCATGTCCGAGGGGTCCAGCCGCGCCACCGCCTCGCCCTCGCGCACCTCGACCGGCTTCAGCACGCGGATGGCGCGGACAGGGGCGTCCTGCCGCACCAGACCGCGGGCGATGAAACCGGCGACGAAAGGTTCGGCCGAGCCGTCGAGTATCGGGACCTCGGGGCCGTCGATCTCGATCAGCACATTGTGGATGGCGCTGCCCGCAAGCGCGGCCATCAGGTGTTCGATGGTGGAGACCGAGACGCCATCGGCATTCTCGACCACGGTGCAAAGCCGCGACGGCGTGACGGCGGACCAGATCGCCCGCACCATCGGGTCGCGGCCCGAATTGTCGCCGTCCACATCGCTGCGGCGGAACCAGATGCCGTAATCGGCCGAGGCCGGGCGCAGGGTCATGCGCACGGGCTTGCCGGTGTGGAGCCCCACGCCGGTAAAGCTGACCGCGGATTTCAACGTGTTCTGCACGTTTTCCAGACCTCTGTTGCCTCAGGACATCGGGGACCCGCAGGCCCGCCGAATAGATTGGAGTTTAGGTAATCAACTGTGCGGGAATGCTCAACTCACCTTTTGCAACGGTTTGTGACAGCAAGCGTCACAATTGCAAGCCACTGATCCAAAAAGAAAAAGGCCCGGTTTCCCGGGCCCCTTCGGCATGTCTTGCGACGGCTTCTTCAGTTCGCCTGACGGCGCAGGAAGGCCGGAATCTCGATCCGGTTGTCGTCACCGGACTGGTCTGGCTCTTCGTCGTAGGCCGCAACCGGAGGCTGCACCCGCCCGGCCTGCGGCTGGCCGCGGTCGCCCGCGGATTCCAGATGGCCGGCCATGCGGTTGATCAGCGAGCCGATGCCGAAGCGGGGCTTGCCGCCCGCCGCTGCCGGTTGCGGGGCGGCAGGTTGCGGCGCCGCCGCACGCTGCGCCGCCGGGCGCTGCGCGGTCATCGCCGGGTTCTTCGACACCGCCGCCTGCAGCCGGGCCAGAGCCTCGGGCGAGGGCTGGCCGGCGATGCCGCGCGGACGCGGGGCGACGAAATCGCCTGCATCGGCCTCGATCGCCTGAGGCGTCGGGCGCGCCATGGCGGCGGGGGCCTGTGCGGCGGGTTGCGGACGGTAGACCGGCGGCGGCAGGTCGTGCTCAAGCACCTCTTCCGGCTCGGGCTGCGGCTGGAAGGCTGGGGCCTCGAACAGGTCGGGCTCCTCGAACTCGTCCACCGGCTCGGGCTGCAGTGCGGGGGCCGGGGCAACTGCGGCAGGCGCCACCGGCGGCGGCGTGTAGGGCCGCGCCACCGGGGCCGGGGCGGCGGCCACCGGCTCGCGCCGGGGTTCCGGCGCGGGTGCGGGGTTCAGCGCCAGCGGCGAGGCCATCGAGCGGCGCGCCACCGGCACCTCGGGCTTCAACTGGGCCGAGGCGTCGATTCCGGTCGCCACGACCGAAACGCGGATGCGGCCTTCCATCGAGGTGTCCAGCGTGGAGCCGACGATGATGTTCGCCTCGGGGTCCACCTTCTCGCGGATGATGTTCGCGGCCTCGTCCAGTTCGAACAGGGTCAGGTCGTAGCCGCCGGTGATGTTGATCAGCACGCCCTTGGCGCCGTTCAGGCTGATCTCGTCCAGAAGCGGGTTGGCGATGGCCTTTTCGGCGGCCTCGACGGCGCGGTTGTCGCCATCGGCCTCGCCCGTGCCCATCATCGCCTTGCCCATCTCGTCCATCACCGCGCGGACGTCGGCGAAGTCGAGGTTGATCAGGCCCGGGCGCACCATCAGGTCGGTCACGCCCTTGACGCCCTGATAGAGAACGTCGTCGGCCATGGCGAAGGCTTCGGTGAAGGTGGTCTTCTCGTTGGCCAGCCGGAACAGGTTCTGGTTCGGGATGATGATCAGCGTGTCGACGACCTTCTGCAGCGCCTCGACGCCCTCTTCGGCCTGGCGCATCCGCTTGCCGCCCTCGAACTGGAAGGGCTTGGTCACCACGCCGACGGTCAGCACACCCAGTTCGCGCGCGGCCTGCGCGATGATCGGGGCGGCGCCGGTGCCGGTGCCGCCGCCCATTCCGGCGGTGATGAAGCACATATGCGCCCCGGCCAGATGGTCGACGATCTCCTCGATGGTCTCTTCGGCGGCGGCGGCGCCGACGGTCGGACGGGCCCCCGCCCCCAGACCTTCGGTCACCTTGACGCCCATCTGGATGCGCGCGCCGGCCCGGGATTGCTGCAGCGCCTGCGCATCGGTGTTCGCCACCACGAACTCGACGCCTTCAAGCTGCTTGTCGATCATGTTGTTGACAGCGTTGCCGCCCGCACCGCCCACGCCGAAGACAGTGATGCGCGGCTTCAGTTCTTCGCGCTGGTTGGTCATCGTCAGATTGAGTGCCATGGTTCCGCCTGTCCGTTTCTTATGCCGCATCCACGAATCCGCGGGCCTGTCCCTGCCCCGGAAAGCGCCAATTGACGCAAACTCTAGCCAGTCCTTGCCCGCGCGTCACGAAGAAAACACACATCAGCCACAAAATATGGGGCATTGCGCCCGGAAACAGGCGGGATTTCGCGCGTGCCGCAGGATGTAGGTGCTACCAGTTGTCCTTGAACCATTTGATGGCCCTTTTCAAAGATCGGGCGGGATAGCGTTCGGCGGGAATCTCGAAGTCCCACCATTCGTCCTGGGGATGGGCGGCGAAGAGGCACAGCCCCACGCCGCTGCTGAAGGCCGGGCCGGTGGCCGCGTGCGGCAGGCCCTGCACCCGCAAGGGGCGGCCAAGGCGGACGCGCTGGCCGAGGATGCGGCTGGCCAGACCGTCGAGACCGGGGATCTGGCTTGCCCCGCCGGTCAGCACGATCTGCTGGCTGGGCAGGTGGTCGAAGCCCGCCGCGTCCAGCACCGATCGGGTTTCCTCCAATATCTCCTCGACCCGCGGGCGCATGATGCCGATCAGTTCGGTGCGGGAGATCTGGCGGCGGTCCTTCTCCCAGTCGCCGCTGTCGCCGCCGATCTCGATCATCTCGCGGTCATCCATGCCGGTGGCATGCAGCCCGCCGTGCCGGGTCTTGATCCGTTCGGCGGTGGAGAAGGGAATCTGCAACCCCTTGGAGATGTCCGAGGTGACGTGATCGCCGCCCATGCGCACCGCATCGGCATAGATCATGTGCTTCTTCATGAAGACGGAAATCCCGGTGGTGCCGCCGCCCATGTCGATGCAGGCGGCGCCAAGCTCCTGTTCGTCCTCCACCAGGCTGGAGATGCCCGAGACATAGGCCGAGGACGCGATCCCCGCCAGTTCCAGGTCGCAGCGCTTGATGCAGTAAAGCAGGTTCTGGATCGCGCCCCCTTCGACCGACAGAAGGTGCATGTCGCAGGCCAGCTTGTGGCCGATCTGGCCGCGCGGATCGCCAAGGCCGGTGCGGTGGTCCAGCGCGAAGTTGACCGGCTGGGCATGCAGCACCTCGCGCCCCGGGCCGAGGTCGGGCACGTCGCAGGCGGACAGCACGCGGGCCACGTCCTGTTCGGTCACCACGCGGTCGGCAAGATCCCATTCGCCCGCAAGGCCATAGCTGCGCGGCTCGGCCCCCGAGAAACAGGCGATGACGTGATCGACGCGCACGTTCGCCATCTTCTGCGCCGCCTGCACGGCGGTGCGGATGGCGCGCTCGGTCTCGTTCATCACCGAAATCTCGCCGAAGCGGACACCGCGGCTGCGCGTGGTGGCCGCGCCGATGATGCGGAACTGCGACTGCCCCGCCATCGGGCCGACGCCTTCGTCGGTAAGGCGATGGTCGCCGTCGAAGCGCAGGATCAGGCAGGCGATCTTGGACGAGCCCACGTCCAGGATGGCGATGACGCCGCGCTGCATGGCAGCCTGGCGCATGTTCCGCATGGCGCGTTGCGATTGGTAGAGGTCGGTCACAGTTCGGTCTCCATGGGATCGAGGCCCTGGGTGCGGCGCAGGGCGTTCATGGCGAAGGGGGTCAGGCGAAGGGTCGGGCGCGCGTCGTTGCGCAGGTCGATGGCAAGGAGGTCACGGGCAAGGATGTCCTGCGCATGGTCCAGCGCCAGCAGGCGCTCCAGCGCGCGGATCGGGTCTTCGGCGGGCAGGAGGATGCGCTGGTCGCGGTCCAGCACGATGTCCCAGCGATAGTCGCCCATGCGGACAAGGCCGCGGATGCGGGGGACCAGCGGACCGGCGGCGGCGATCAGCGCCAGCGCCTCGGCGGTGGCGCGGTCGGCGCCCTCGCCCGCCAGAAGCGGCAGGTCGGGCCGGTCGGTGCGGGCGTAAAGGCCCGCGACACGGTGGCCGGTGTCGTCCAAGAGCGTCAGTCCCGCCTCGGTGCGCCAGACGGCAACCGGGGTGCGTTCGGTCACCAGCACCTGAAGGATGCCGCCCGAGCGCACGCGCAACTCGGCCGATTTCACCGCATCCAGCCCCTCGATCCGGGCGCGGGCGGCTTCAAGGTCAAGGTCGAAGCTGGATTTCGGCAGGTTCAGGTTCAGCCGCGCGCGGACAGCCTCGGCCAGTTCCGGCGAGCAGCCCTCGATCGAGGCCAGCGTGACCTGGAACTCGGGCCGGTTCTCGAACTTCTCGCGCAGATCGGTGAAGACGCCGAAGATGCCGGCGCGGCGTCCCTCGTCCGCCAGATACAGGCCCACGACGGCCAGCACGGCAAAGGTGGGCAGGCCCACGCGCAGAAGTGCCCGCAGATAGGGCGTCAGCATCACCCGCTGCATCCGGTAGGCCCAGCGGCTGGGCGCCGGGTCGCGGCGCAGCACGGGCTCGTGCCCGGAACGGCGGCTGGCGTTCAGCGGTTGCATGAGGCGTCCCTCACCAGCCAGTCGCAGAGTTGCGCGAAGGAAATGCCGTGATGCGCCGCCTGTTCCGGGGCCAGCGAGGTGGGCGTCATCCCCGGCTGGGTGTTGGTCTCCAGAAGCACGATCCCCGCCACGCCGCGGCTGTCGTCCCACCGCATGTCGGTGCGCGACAGGCCCCGGCAGCCAAGCGCCCGGTGGGCGCGCAAGGCATAGTCGAGACAGGCCGCCGTCACCTCTTCGGGCATCCCGGCGGGCGTCTGATGCCGGCTGCCGCCCGGCTTGTATTTCGCGTCGTAATCATACCAGCCGTCGGTGATGATGTCGGTCACCGCCAGCGCCCGGTCGCCCATGACGGCGATCGAAAGCTCGCGGCCCGGGGCGTAGGTCTCGACCATCACCTGCGCGGGCATGGTTTCCGCCAGCCGCGGCGCGTTCGAGCCGGGGTGGACGATGTAGACGCCCACGCTGGAGCCTTCGTTGTTCGGCTTCACCACATAGGGCGGCGGCAGGACATGGCCCTTCTCCACCTCTTCGCGCGAAGCGATCACGCCCTGCACCACCGGCAGCCCGGCGGCGCGGTAGGCCTCTTTCGCGCGGCTCTTGTCCATCGCAAGGGCCGAGGCCAGCACGCCCGAATGGGTGTAGGGAATGCCCAGCCATTCCAGGATGCCCTGCACGCAGCCATCCTCGCCCCAGCGGCCATGCAGCGCGTTGAAGGCGACATCGGGTTTGATTTCAACAAGTTGCGAGACGAGATCGCGGTCGGCGTCGACCTCGATCACATCCGTATATCCAGCCTCGCGCAGGGCCTTGGCGCATTCGTCCCCGGAAACGAGAGAAACCTCCCGCTCCGCGGACATGCCGCCTTTCAAAACCGCCACGCGGGGAAATCTGCCCGATCCCGCCGCCATTTACTGCCTCACGGGGCTTTTGCCCCTTTATTTGTCCGCGCGTTCTCCGACGCGCATGATTTCCCACTCTAGCGTGATCCCACTGTTTTGGAAAACCTTTTTTCGCACTTCCTCGCCCAGATCTTCCAGATCGGCGGCACTGGCCCCTCCGGCGTTGATCAGGAAGTTGGAATGCATGGGCGACATCTGCGCCCCGCCCCTTGTGGCGCCGCGCATTCCGGCATCGTCGATGACCTTCCAGGCCTTCAGCTCGTGGCTGTCGTCGGCCCGCCCGGTGGAAGAACTCCCCAAGGGGTTGCGGAAGGTCGATCCTGCGGATCTATCCCTTGTGGGCTGGCTGGCGTCGCGCTTGGCGATCTGCTCTTCCATGCGGGCGGCCAGTTCCGGCGGATCGCCCGCGGGCGTGCGGAAGGTTGCGCCGATCACCACCGCGCCCTCGGGCAGGTCGGACTGGCGGTAGCGGAGGTTCAGGGCGGCGGCGGGGAGGGTTTCGATGGTGCCCTGACGGGTGGCGATGCGGATTTCGTGTAGGACGTCGGCGACGTAATGGCCGTAGCAGCCCGCGTTCATCCGCACCGCCCCGCCGATGGAGCCGGGGATGGTGCGCAGGAAGGTGAGGTCGCGGCCTGCTTCGGCGGCCTTGCGGGCGACGTGGGCGTCCAGCGCGGCGGCGCCTGCGGTGACGCTATCCCCTTGGATTTCAATGGAATTGAAGCCGCGGCCGAGGCGGATCACCACGGCGCGGATGCCGCCGTCGCGGACGATCAGGTTGGAGCCGACGCCCATCGGGAAGACCGGGATGGCGGGATCGAGTTTTCCAAGGAAATCAGCGAGATCGGCCTCGTCCGCGGGCTGGAACAGCCAGTCGGCGGGGCCGCCGACGCGCAGCCATGTCAGGTCCGACAGCGGGCGGTTCGGGGTCAGGATGCCGCGGGGGGTGGGAAGCGTGGTCATGGCCCGGTTGGTAGCCGGGATAAGGGGCCGGTCGCAAGGGATTCCGCCGGAAAACACGGTCTGGAATGCGTCTGGCATCTGTCTGGCATTGGTCTGGCAAACGTAGTCCCGGCCAGTGCCTCCGGGTGAACCCGCCCGCACGGGCGGGGAAAGAGTCTACGCCCGTCGCAGCCAGCGCCAGAGGTGGACCAGCGGCCAGCGCAGCAGGCTTGCCCCGGCGGCAAGGAAGGCCATGCCCCAGAACGGACCCGCCACCCATGTCAGCCAGCCGAGAACCGGGATGCCCAGCGCGATCAGCACATAGGCCGCGCGCCAGTGGTGATCGCGCGAGGGCAGCATGGCGATCAGGTTGGCGACGATCAGCCAGAGGCAGGCAAGGACGAAGGGAAGGGTCATGCGCGGCCTCCTTCGCGGGACCTGCGGGGCCGGGACATGCGGGCCATCTGCATCCCCTAGGCCAACTGGGCCAGCAGCAGCGTCAGCCCGCAGGCGTAGACCACCCCGAGACCGAGGCCGACGCGCTGCCAGAGCGCGGTGACGATGCCGAGCGCGATCCCCGCCGCCGGACCGACCAGCAGGGCGGCGGCGGCCAGCGCCTCACCGAGGCCGGCCAGATAGGAGCCGGTAGCGATGGAGGAGAGGTAGGCGAAGAGGCCCGCGCCCGCGAGGACCAGCAGCAGCGCCGCGCCGGCCCAGCCACGGTGGCCCCGGGTCCAGGCGGCATGTGCGCCCCAGCCGCAGAGCAGGGCGACGGCGACCAGCGCGAGGGAAATGCCGACAAGCTCCATCCGGTCACGCGGCCTGGCCGATCAGCTTGCCCGGCAGGGCGTTGGCCCAGCCGCTGATCGTCCCCGCCCCGAGGCAGACGAAGATGTCGCCGGGCCGGGCCTGTTCGCGGAACAGCCGCGCGAGGTCGGCCTCGTCCAGGCAGGCGCGGGCGTGGCGGTGGCCATGGGCGATCAGCCCCGCCACCAGATCGTCGCGGCTGGCGCCGGGGATCGGCTCCTCGCCCGCGGCATAGACATCGGCGATGGCGACCACATCGGCCTCGTTGAAGCAGGTGCAGAAATCGTCGAAGAGGTTCGACATGCGCGAGTAGCGGTGCGGCTGGTGGACGGCGATCACCCGCGCGCCCGGCGTGTTCGACACCGCCTGACGGGCAGCCTTCAGCACGGCGGCGATCTCCACCGGATGGTGGCCGTAGTCGTCGATGATCGCCACGCCGTTCACCTCGGCCACCTTGGTGAAGCGGCGGTTGACGCCTGCGAAACCGGCAAGGGCCTCGCGGATCTCGTCCTTCTTCATGCCCAGATGGCGGGCGACGGCAACGGCGGAAAGCGCGTTCGAGACGTTGTGCTGGCCCGGCATCGGCAGGGTGCAGCCCTCGATCCTCGCCTCCTCGCCCTCGTTCTGCAGCAGGATGTCGAATTTCGAGGTGGCGCCGTCGAAGGTCAGGTTCACGGCGCGGATGTCGGCCTGCGCGTTGAAGCCGAAGGTCACGACGCGGCGGTCGGTGACACGGCCGACAAGGGCCTGCACCTCGGGGTGGTCGGTGCAGCAGACGGCGACGCCGTAGAAGGGGATGTTGGAGACGAAATCGAAGAAGCCCTTGCGCAGGGCGTCGATGGTGCCCCAGTGCTCCATATGCTCGGGGTCGATGTTGGTCACGATGGCGATGGTGGCGGGCAGGCGGTTGAACGATCCGTCCGATTCATCGGCCTCGACCACCATCCATTCCCCTGCCCCGGCGCGCGCGTTGGAGCCATAGGCATGGATCACGCCGCCGTTGATCACGGTCGGGTCGAAGCCGCCCTTGTCGAGAAGGGTGGCCACCATGGTGGTGGTGGTGGTCTTGCCATGCGTCCCGGCCACGGCGATGTTGGACCGCAGGCGCATCAGTTCGGCCAGCATCTCGGCCCGGCGCACGACCGGCAGCTTCTTGCGGCGGGCTTCCTCAAGCTCGGGGTTGCCCTTCTTGATGGCCGAGGAGATCACCACCACGGCGGCCTCGCCGATGTTCTCGGCCCGCTGCCCCTCGAAGAAATGTGCGCCCAGCTTCACCAGCCGGTCGGTGATCTTCGATGCCTTGGCGTCCGATCCCTGCACCCGGTAGCCCAGGGTGATCAGCACTTCGGCGATGCCCGACATGCCGATGCCGCCGATGCCGACGAAATGGATGGGCCCCAGTTCGAGGGGCAGTTTGGTGGCGGCGTTCATGTCGGGTCTCCTGCCAACTCTTCGACGAGGGCGACGAGGCGGGCGGTGGCGTCGGGTTTCCCCTCGGCCAGGGCATTGCGGGCCATGGTCTCGGCGGCTTCGGGGTTCTGAAGGATCGCGGCGATGTGGCCCGCCAGCGTGGCGGCGTCAAGCAACTTTTCCGGGATGACCACGGCGGCGCCGGCCTCGGCAAGGCCGCGGGCATTGGCGGACTGGTGGTCGCCGGTGGCGGCGGGATAGGGGATCAGGATCGCCGGACGGCCGATGACCGAGATGTCGGCGACCGAGGAGGCGCCGGAACGGGAGATGACAAGCTGCGCCTCGGACAGGCGGCGGGGGATGTCGGCGAAGAAGGGGGCGATCTCGGCGCGGACGCCCGCGGCCTCATAGGCGGCGGCGGCGCTTGCGGCATCCTCGTCGCGGGCCTGATGGGCGATGCGCAGGTTCGCCAGCAGCGCCGGGGGCAGTTGCGCGACGGCGGCGGGGACCACGCCGGACAGGACGCGCGCGCCCTGCGACCCGCCGATCACCACCATCGACATCGGGTAGTCGCCGGGCGGGATATAGGGGGCGGCTGCACGTTCGAGAACGGCGGCGCGGACCGGGTTGCCGGTGGGGGTGCCGGTGACGCCTTGCGGCAGGGTGGTGGGCCAGGTGCCGCATGCGATGCGGTCGACGCGGGGGGCGAAGATCTGGTTCACCCGGCCGAGGACGCCGTTCTGTTCATGGATCATCCGCGGGCGGCGCAGCACCCATGCGGCGGCCAGCGCCGGGATCGAGGGGTAGCCGCCGAAGCCCACCACCACCGCCGGGCGGTCGGCCAGTTGCGACCGGATGGCGGAAAGGATGCCGCCCGCGATGCGGAAGGGCACGGCCAGTTTCGCCAGCGCGCCGCCGCGGGCGAAGGTGGCGGAGGCGGTCTTCTCGATCTTCACCGCCTGCGGGAAACCGCCCGCATAGCGTGCGCCGCGGTCGTCGGTGGACAGCTTAACCCGCCAGCCGCGCGCCAGCATCGATTCGGCCAGCGCCTGTGCGGGGAACATGTGCCCGCCGGTGCCGCCCGCCGCGATGAGAAGGAGTTTCGCCCGATCTGTGGGATTGGCCGCCATCTACCGCCCGCTCCGCCGGAACACGTCGGACATGCGGTCGCGCGGGCGGGTCCGCGTCATCGCCAGCAGGGCGCCGACGGTGACGCCCGCGGCGATCAGCGAGGAGCCGCCGTAGGAGATGAAGGGCAAGGTCATGCCCTTGGCCGGAAGCAGGCGCACCGCGACGCCCATGTTGATCATCGCCTGCACGCCGAAGATGCAGGCGAGGCCGGCGCCGGCAAGCCGGGTGAAGGGATCGCGCTCGGCCATCAGCCGGACGAGCGAGCGGACGACGATCACGCCGAAGAGAGCAAGGATGAGGAGGACGAGGATCAGCCCGTATTCCTCGGCCGCGACGGCGATGATGAAATCGGTATGCGCGTCGGGCAGCGACCATTTCACCTGGCCCTCGCCCACGCCGACGCCGAAGAAGCCACCCTCCTGGATGGCGTTGGTGGCATAGCCCAGCTGGGTGCGCGGGTCGACATCGGGGGCGAGGAAGCCGTCGATCCGGCGGGCGAAGTGCTCGGACGCGCCATAGGCGAGGACGCCGCCGCCCGCGACCAGCCCGGCGATGCCGAGGATCAGCAGCATCGGCGCACCGGCGACGAAATAGATCACCCCCCAGGCGAACAGGATCAGCGCCGACTGGCCGAAGTCCGGCTGCATGGCGAGGAAGCCGACCACGGCGCAGAGGATGCCGAAGGAGAGAAGCTTGCCCGGAGGCCCGCCGACCTGCTGGCTGGCGGCCATCAGCCAGGCGGTGACGACGACGAAGCCGGGTTTCAGGAACTCGGACGGCTGGAGGGAGAAGCCGCCGATCGACAGCCAGCGGATCGCGCCCTTGCCATGGTCCTCGCCCACGAAGGGAAGCGCGACGATCAGGATCATGGCGAGGAGGAAGCCGATCACGCCGAGGCGGCGGACGGTTTCCGGCGACATCATCGAGACGGCGATCATGGTGGCAAGGCCCATGCCGCCGAAGATCGCCTGCTTGTGGACGTAATAGAACGGCTCAAGCCCGTTGCGGCTGGCCAGCGGCACCGAGGCGGCGAGGCCGAGCAGCAGCCCGATGCCGAACAGCATGAAGATCGAGGACAGGGTCCATTTGTCGATGGTGCGCCACCAGCGCGGAAGCACCGGCTCCGTGACCGGAACAGGATTGGAACCATAGACCATCTCAGTCATGGGGGTGCCGCCTCGATTTTCTGCCTCTGGCCCGGATGTTCCCCCCGGGCTCTTGCGCGGAAGTCTAGCGGCAATCGGCCCGCGTGGCTAGGGCGAATGCAGGGGCCGGCCGAAGGCTTCGGCCTCGTGCCGCAGAAGCCAGGCCTTGCGCGGCAGCCCGCCGCCATAGCCGGTAAGGCGGCCATCGGTCCCGGTCAGCCGGTGGCAGGGCACGAGGATCGAGATCAGGTTGGCCCCGTTCGCCGCCCCCACCGCCCGCGGCGCCTCGGGCCGCCCGATGCGGCGGGCAAGGCCGGCATAGGTCTCGGTCGTGCCGGCGGGAATGGCGCGCAGCGCCTGCCAGACCGATTGCCGGAAGGCGGGGCCGGGCTGGTCCAGCGGCAGGCCGAAGGCGGCGCTTTCCCCGGCGAAATAGGCGGCAAGCTGGCGGCGGAGCCTGTCATGCACCGCCGTCTCGCCGGGCGTGACCTCTCCCCGAGGCGCCAGCCGCTTGCGCCCCATGGCCAGCCGGCCGCCCTCGTCCCAGTCGAGCAGATGCAGCGCCCCCTTGCCCGCAATCGCCAGCATCGGGCCCAGGGGCGTGTCGATCCAGGCTTCCTTCACCGCGTCCTCTCCTTTCGTCATCGGGGGCATTCTGCCCCCGAACCCCCCGAGGATATTCATGAACAGGTGAAATGGAGGAATATTCCCGATTTCGCCTGTTCGACAAATATCCCCGCCGGAGGCACGCCCGAGCCGGTTGCGGCGAAGCCGCAGAGGCGAGATGCGAACTTGCGCCGCAAGGCGCGCAATTCATCCCTCGGACAGGGCCTGACGCACATGGTCCACGCCCTGCTGGATGTCACGCTCGACCGCCTGCGCAAGGGCGGCGGCGTCGTTCCGGCGCATCGCCTCCAGCGCCTCGGAATGGCGGTCGGGCATGGCAGAGCGGCCGTAGCGGCCGATCACGGCGCGGAGCGAAGGCCCCGCCCGCAGCCAGAGCGAGCGGACCAGATCCACCAGCACCGGCGCATCGGATGCCTCGTAAAGCGCGAAATGGAAGGCGTGGTTCGCCGCCAGATAGGCCGGGATGTCGCCCGCGCCGATGGCCCGGTTGACCTTTTCATCCGCGGTTTCCAGCCGGGCGATCAGCGCGGGCGTCACATGGGCGGCGGCCAGTTCGGCCAGCTTCGGCTCGATCGTCAGCCGGGCGAAGGCCACCTGCTCCAGCATGGAAAGCGTCATCGGAGGCACCGCCACCCGGCGGTTGCCCTGCGGCAAGAGCGCGCCCTCGGCGGTCAGGCGGCGGATCGCCTCGCGCACCGGGGTCATCCCGGCGCCCAGGTCCTGGATCAGGCCCTGGATCGTCACCGGCTGGCCGGGGGCGAGATGGCCGTAAAGGATCATGTCGCGCAGCCGGGCATAGGTGACCTCATGCGAGGGCACCTTGCGGTCGCGCCCCGCGCCGCCCTCTGCCGTGGCCTTCGTTCCGGTCCCCGCGTTCATCGCATCCCCGCCAAGCTGCCCTCCCCGGGGCTGGCAGCCAGCATTGCCCCTTGGCGCGGCACAATCAAGATGTGATCAAATCGCCCGGCGGGCCCCAGTCCGCCCGCAGCCGGTCGTGGTGGCGGATCAGCCAGTGCAGCGTCAGGATCATCGGCGCATTGCCCAGCTCGCCCGCATCCATCCGCGCCACCAGTTCGGCGAAATCGACCAGATGGCCGCGGATATCCTCGACCTCCTCCGCCAGCCCGAACACGCCCGCCGCCCCGTCCGGCAGGTCGCAGGGCGCGACATAGGAATAGAGATATTCCGAAAGGGCCGAGGTGGTGGGGTAGTATTCCGCCACCTTCTCCAGGGGGCCGATGGTCAGCCCCGCCTCTTCCATCGCCTCGCGCCGGGCCGCCTGTTCCGGCGTCTCGCCCGCGTCGATGCGGCCCGCCACGGGTTCAAGCTGCCAGGGATTCGCCTCGCCCCGCGCCAGCGGGCCGGTGCGAAGCTGCTCCACCACCAGCACCCGGTCGCGGACCGGGTCCCAGGGCAGGACGGTCACCGCATCGGCGGCGACGAAGACCTCGCGCGTCAGGGGCTGGCTGAGCGTGCCGTCGAAGCGGCGGAAGCGCAGGTCCATGACCTCGACCGAGAAGAAGCCGGCGAAGGGCACCTCCAGCCCGTGGTGCCGGACATCGGCGGGCGTGGCCTCCCGGCGCAGCCCCTGCGGCGCGGCGGCGTGCTGCGCCCGCAGGGCCGAGGCCGCCCGCACCAGCATGGAATTGCGCCGCGCCCGCAGCCGTTCGGCCGGAACCTTGCCGTAAAGCGCCATGATGTCGGCGGCGAGCCGCAGGTCCAGCGCCTCGTCCGGCGCGGCAAGCCCGCCGGTCGCCGCCTGCCAGAAGGCCAGCCGCTGCGCTGCTTCGCCGGGGTGCCCGGCGGATGCATCGCCCAGCACCAGCGCCTTCACTTCGGGCGACATGCTCACCGCCAGCGCCGCGAGGCCCATTCCGTCAGCACGCCGCCAAGCGCGCCGCCGACGATCAGCACCCCGAGCACCCCCGGCACCAGCATCCTGCGGCCATGGTCGAGCATGATCTGGAAGACACCCAGCACCGCCTCCATCGGCCCGGCATAGGTCATCCGCGCGGTCTCGCGGAACATCAGCACGGTCGAGAAGATCAGCAGCGCGAAGAACACCAGCGTGACCGAGGTGCGCAGGCCCGAGCCCACCGCATCGGCATAGCCCTTCCCGACCAGCGAGCCCATGGTGCCCCAGCCGACGGCAAGGCCGATCAGCGCGCTGATCTCGCGGAAGCGGCCGATGGCCGGGTTCTCGCCGAGGGAGGGGATATGCGCATTTGCCGCCAGCCAGCCGATCAGGGCGAAGATGACGGCGGCGACAAGCTTGGCTGTGGTCGGCATTCAGGGGTCCGGTCGGCTGAAGGTGATCTGCGTCACGTCGCAGTTTCCGCCGTGGAAGGCGCCCGCGCAAGAGGTCAGGTAGAAATCCCACATCCGGCGGAAGCGGTCGTCGAAGCCCATGCGGCGGATGTCGCTCCAGCGGGTGGTGAAGGTCTCGCGCCAGCGGCGCAGGGTCAGGCTGTAGCTTTCGCCGAAGGTGACGGCCTCGCGGAAGGCCAGCCCCGCCCGCAGCCCCTCGTCCCGCAGCCGCGTGGCCGAGGGCAGCATGCCGCCGGGGAAGATGTATTTCTGGATGAAGTCCACGTTGCGGCGATAGGTCTCCCACCGTTCCTCGGCGATGGTGATGACCTGGAGCACGGCGCGGCGGCCCGGTTCCAGCCGGTCGTGCAGGGTGCGGAAATAGGCGGGCCAGTATTTCTCGCCCACCGCCTCGAACATCTCGATCGAGGCGATGCCGTCGTAGCGGCCGGTCTCGTCGCGGTAGTCCTGCAGGCGGATCTCCACCCGGTCGCTGAGGCCCGCGCGGGCGATGCGCTCGACCGCGAAATCGTGCTGCGCCCGGCTGATGGTCAGCGCCGTCACCTTCAGCCCGCGCTTGCCGGCGGCATATTCGGCGAAACCGCCCCAGCCGCAGCCGATCTCAAGCACATGGTCGCCGGGTTCCACCCCCATCCGGTCGACCATGGAGGCGTATTTCCGTTCCTGCGCCGCTTCGAGGCTGTCCTGGGGCGAGGCGAAGAGGGCCGAGGAATAGGTCATGCTGTCGTCCAGCCAGAGCCGGTAGAAGCTGTTGCCCAGGTCGTAATGCGCGGCGATGTTCTTCTTCGCCTGCCGCTTCGTGTTGCCCTGAAGCCAGAAGCGGAAGCGTTCCCAGGCCCGCACCAGCGCCTGCCCGGGATAGCCGTCGCCCACCGTCATGTTGGCGGGCCGCAGCATCAGGTCCAGAAGCGCCTGAAGGTCCGGCGTCTCCCACCAGCCGTCGAGATAGGCCTCGCAGAACCCCAGTTCGCCCTCGCGCACCATGCGGGCGAAGAGGTCGGGGTTCCTCACCACGATCTCGGCCGCCTCGCCGGGGGCCTTGCCCTCGCAGCGGAAACGGCGGCCGTCGGGGAAGACGAAATCGAGCCGCCCCTCGGCCAGCTGCGACGCGATCTCGAACACCGCCGCGAAATAGCGCGGCAGGTTATGCTCACCCCGAACGGTCGTCACGACGCCCATCCTTCCACCCCCATGGATGCCCAGGCTGCGGCGTGCAGCTTCCACGAAACCGGGCCGAGGCTCAAGCCCCTCGGTTGGGCGGCGTGCCGTCCCTGGCTGCGGCAACGCCCGGCATCGCCGGATGGGTGCCTCCGGCGGGGGATTTGGGGGTGAAACCCCCGATCCTCCGCCGCTAAAGCACCCGCTCAAGCGCCGAAATCAGCCGGGCGACCTCGTCGGCGCTGGTGTAATGCACCGCCGACATGCGCAGGACACCCTTTCCGCGGTCGATGCCCAGCGCGGCAAGCGGGCGGACGGCGTAGAAATCGCCCGCCCAGCAGGCGATGCCGTTGCGGCCCAGTTCCTCGGACACCGGCTCTGCCGCGCGGTCCAGTTCCACCGCCACGGTGGGCGCGCGGGCGGCGGCCCGGCGCGGGCCGACCAGCCGCAGGTCGTTGCGCGAGGCGAGGAAGTCGAGGAGCGGCTGGATCACCGCTTCCTCCTGCGCGCGCATCAGGTCATGCACGCCGCGGTTGCGCGCCGCCGCATCGCCCGTCACCCCGTGATGCGCCGCCAGCGCGTCGATGTAGTCGGCCATCCCGGCGCAGGCCGCGATCTGCGCATGGTCCGGCCCGGCGGGGGTGTGGCGCTTGTAAAGCGTGTCGTGGTTGAAGAAATGCCCCTGCCCCGGCAGGTCCATGCCGAAATCCCGGCCGATCACCATGATGCCCTGATGCGGGCCATAGGTCTTGTAGGCCGAGAACAGGTAGACATCGCACCCCAGCGCCGGGATGTCCGGGAAGCCGTGCGGCGCGTAGGAGACGCCGTCCACCACCGTCCTCGCCCCCGCCGCCCGCGCCGTGGCGCAGATCGCCGCGACATCGTTCACCTCGGCGATGACGTTCGAGCAGTGCGGGAAACAGACCAGCCGCACCTTGCCATCCGCCAGCAGCCTGCCCAGGCCGGCCGGGTCCAGCGAGCCGGTGGCGGGGTCCAGCTTCCATTCGCGGAGCTCGATCCCCTCATCGGCCAGACGCCGCCAGACGCCGGAATTGGCCTCGTGGTCCTGATCGGTGACCACCACCGCGCCGCCGGTTCCCGCCAGCCATTTGCGCACCGCGTGCGCCAGCACATAGGTGTTGGCGCTGGTCGAGGGGCCGAAGGAGACCCCATCCGCCGCCACGCCCATCATCGCGGCCAGACGCTCTCGCGCCTCGTCCATCTCGGCCCCGCCCGCCTGCGCCCCCGGATAGGGGCCGTAGGGCTGCACCTTGCGGTCGGTGTAGAAGCGGGTCAGCCGGTCGATCACCTGACGGCAGGGATAGCTGCCGCCCGCGTTTTCAAAGAAGGCATGCGATGACAGGACCGGCGAGGCGAAGGCCGGGAATTGCGAGCGGACGAAGTTCAGGTCAAGCGCCATGGGCGGCTCCTTCTTGGGGCCGCGGGGCCGGGCGCCCGCGACAGGCGGGAAATCCCGGTCCGCGGCAGGTCTTCCAGCCAGACCCGCGGATGTCTCCCCGCGGGCCAGTGCCGGGCGTGCCGGCATCGGCAACAGGCATAGCGCCCGCCCCTGCCCCGGGCAATCCCCCAAACGGAAGGCGCCCGGGGTTTCCCCCGGGCGCCCTTGCCGCTAGGCCGGGATCAGAAGCCCGACTTGATCAGCTCGAACTCCTCGACCAGCTTGTCGCGCAGGTCGGGCTCCATCGGGGTTTGCAGGAACAGCGTGGTGTCGATCTTGTCGACGAAGGCGGCCTGCAGGTCCTCTTCCGCGATGGTTTCCATCGCCGCGGTGTTGGTGTTGGCATAGCCGATCTCGTCAAGGATCGGCGCGGCCGAGGACGGGGCATACATCGCGTTCACCCAGTCATAGACCTTGTCCTCGTTGCCGGGGCCGTTCTTCATGTTGACGAAGCCGCAGAAGAAGGTGCTCGACCCTTCCTTCGGCGCGCGGTTGAAGCCAACGGGGAAGTTGTCGGCCTGCAGAAGCGCCACCGGGTCGTTCCAGGACCAGGCCACCAGGATCTCGCCCGAGGCCATCGCCTGCGACAGTTCCGACGGGTCGGACCACCACGACCGCACGTTCGGCGCCACCTCGCGCAGCCATGCGGCGGCGGCGGCGACCTGCTCGTCGGTCACGCTTTCCCACGAGGTCACGCCGGTGGCGAGGAAGGCCAGCGCCCAGACGTCGTCCGAATTGTCGGTGATCGAGATGCGGCCCGCATATTTCGGGTCCTTGAACACCTCCAGCGTCTGGACGTCCTCTTCGGGCACCTCGTTCACGTTATAGGCGATGGCGGTATAGGCGTAGTCGAACGGCAGGAACCAGATGCCCTCGTCGTCCTTGATGTAATGCGAGTCGAAGAGGTCGGGGTCGATATTGGCGAAGGCCTCGACCTTCGAGGTGTCCCAGGGCTCGATCAGCCCGGCGGCGCGGTAGCGCGGCACGGCGCCCGGGCAGGGGTGGACCGCATCGGCCCGGAAGCCCGAGGAGACTTTCTGGAAGGCCTCGTCGTCATCGGCGTAGAAGGAATAGGTCGGCTTCTGGCCGTGCTTTTCCACGTAGGGCGTCAGCGCGCCGTCGATCTCCCACCCTGCCCAGTCGAGGATGGTCAGTTCGGGGTCGGCGGCCTGCGCGGCGGTGGCGAGGGCAAGCGCGGTGGCGGCCCCGGAAAGAAGGGTGGCGAAACGGGTCATGATGGCTCCTTCGTCGTCGGGCGGGGCCTTCCCCCGGCAACCGCCCCTTGGGTGTGGCAGGAGGCTATGCGAGGTCCGGGTCTCATCACAAGCCTGAAACGAGCTTGCGGGCCGGCGGGGTGT
>CAYLSD010000004.1:164564-170900 GCA_964386345.1 uncultured Fuscovulum sp. | reverse complement strand
TGGATGGGTTCACCCTGTAGACCCGTCAGCCTGAAACCCCGGGGAGGCCAGCGCCTGACCCGGCGGGCGTGAAGCGCCCGCCGAGGGCGGGTCGGGCGCTGGCCGGGCCTTAAAGGCCCGGCCGGCACAGTGGAACCCGCATCGCATGGCGAAGGCGATGGCCTTCGCCAGACAGGCCGTTGCCGAATGCCGATCCGTCCAGGCACCAGAAAAAACCCCGCCATGCGGACATGGCGGGGCAGGTGCACCCCAGGCGGACCGGGGCGCAGGCGTAAACTGTCATTCTCCCGTGGGATCAGTTCGGGCGGCGGCCGTCGGAGTCCATCTCGGCGCGGATCTGCTGGCGCAGGATGTCGATCGGCACCATCTTGCCGTCGCGGCGGAAGTGCCAGTAGGTCCAGCCGTTGCAGGAGGGCGCCCCTTCCAGCGCCGCGCCGACCTGGTGGATGCTTCCCTTCACGTCATTGCCGATCAGCGTGCCATCCGCCCGCACCTTGGCCTTGAAGCGGTTGCCGATGGAGAAGAGTTCCTCCCCCGGCCGCAGCATCCCGCGTTCGACCACTTGCCCGAAGGGCACCCGCGGCTCGGCCCGTTTCGACCCGGTCACCTCCAAAGCCGAGGCATCATACTTGCGCACCCGCGCCAGCCGCTCGGTGGCGGCCTTGCGATAGGCTTCCTCGCGCTCGATCCCGATGAACTCCCGGCCCAGCATCTTGGCCACCGCGCCGGTGGTGCCGGTGCCGAAGAACGGGTCCAGCACCACGTCGCCCGGGTTCGTCGTCGCCACCAGCACCCGGTGCAGCAGGCTTTCCGGCTTTTGCGTCGGATGGGCCTTGTCGCCCGCCTCGTCCTTCAGCCGCTCATGCCCGGTGCAGATCGGCAGCACCCAGTCAGACCGCATCTGCACCCCGTCGTTCAGCGCCTTCAGCGCCTCATAGTTGAAGGTGTATTTCGCGGATTCGTCCCGGCTGGCCCAGATCAGCGTTTCATGCGCATTGGTCAGCCGCTTGCCCTTGAAATTCGGCATGGGGTTCGACTTGCGCCAGACCACGTCGTTCAGAAGCCAATAGCCCTGGTTCTGCAACTCGGCCCCAAGGCGGAAGACGTTGTGATAGCTGCCGATCACCCAGATCGCCCCGTTCGGTTTCAACAGCCGCTTCGCCGCGCGCAGCCAGTCGCGGGTAAAGGCGTCATAGCTGGCGAAAGAGGAAAACTGGTCCCAGTGGTCGTCCACCGCATCGACCTTGGAATTGTCCGGCCGGTGCAATTCGCCCTTCAGTTGCAGGTTGTAGGGCGGGTCGGCGAAGATCAGGTCGACAGACCCCGCAGGGAGGGAATTCATCACCTCGATGCAGTCGCCCGCAAGGATCTGGTTCAGCGGAAGCGATGCTTCCCCCGTAGCTGTTTTCGTCGCCATTCTCTGCCTCTGTCCCCGGCATCTGTTGTGTGCCGTTGTTGGGATGAATCATGAGTCAGAGGCGATTCGCCGTCAAATTCTTTTTTGAATCAATAGGTTGAAGAAATCTCTTGGCACAAGATATTGTGGACGGGGCCGAAGGAACGTCTATGAAACGGGGTCACCCCAAAATCTAGAAGCGCCTGCAGGTGGGCCTTGGTCGGGTAGCCTGCATTCCTTTCCCAGCCGTAGTGCGGGTGCTGTTGCGCCAAATCCACCATGATCCGGTCGCGCGTCACTTTTGCCACGACCGAGGCTGCGGCGATGGACAGGCATTTCGCGTCGCCCTTGACGATGGCGCGCGAGCTGCAGGCCAGTCCGCGCGGGATCAGGTTGCCATCCACCAGCGCATGGTCGGCGGGAAGCGCCGCCACCGCGCGTTCCATCGCCAGATGGCTGGCGCGCAGGATGTTCAGCGTATCGATCTCCTCGACGCTGGCATGGGCGACCGAGACCTGCGCGTTCTGCATCAGCCAGTCGAACAGCCGTTCGCGCGCCGCCGCCGTCATCGCCTTGGAGTCGCGCAGGCCCTGCGGCAGGCGCCCCGGCTCCAGCCGCACCGCCGCCGCCGTGACCGGCCCTGCCAGCGGCCCGCGGCCGACCTCATCGACACCGACGACGAAGATCGCGCCGCCTTGCAGGGCCGCCGCTTCCTGTCCGAAATCCGGTTCCATCGCCATCCGCCGTTCCTTCCCGCCCCCGGCCGCATTTCTTCCTCTGGCCCTGCCGGGCCGCAAGCGGTATCGACCGGCCCAAGGGACTCACGCGGAAGAAAGGTTGCCGGATGACATTCTCGCGCAAGATCAAGATCGCGCCTTCGATCCTTTCCGCCGATTTCGCCGATTTCGGGCGGGAAATCCAGGCGATCGAGGCCGAAGGGGCCGATTGGGTGCATGTCGACGTGATGGACGGGCATTTCGTGCCGAACCTGACCTTCGGTCCGCCCGCCGTGGCGGCCTTCCGGCGGCATGTGAAGACGGTGATGGACGTTCACCTGATGATCGCCCCGGTCGATCCCTATATAGACGCCTTCGCCAAGGCAGGCGCCGACATCCTGACCGCGCATGTCGAGGCCGGGCCCCATATCCACCGCACCCTGCAGGCGATCCGCGGCGCGGGGATGAAGGCGGGCGTGGCGCTGAACCCGGGCACTCCGGCGGAAGCGGTGGAGCATCTGCTGGACCTGACCGACCTGATCTGCGTGATGACGGTGAACCCCGGCTTCGGCGGGCAGAAATACATCGACATGACGGCGAAGGTCCGCAAGCTGCGCGAGATGATCGGCAACCGGCCTGTGCATATCGAGATCGACGGCGGCATGGACCCGGTGACCGCTCCGCCGATGGCGGCGGCGGGGGCGGATGTGCTGGTGGCGGGCTCGGCGGTGTTCAAGGGCGGCTCGGTGGACAACCCCGGCGTCTACGGCCAGAACATCCGGGCGATCCGCGCGGCGGCGGAAGCGGCGCTGTGATCCTGATCTTCGACCTCGACGGGACGTTGATCGACTCGGCGCCGGACATACGGGCGGCGGTGAACCGGATGCTGGCGGGCGAGGGGCTGGCTCCGCTGGACCTGCCGGCGATCATCGGCTTCGTCGGCAACGGAATGCCGAAACTGGTGGAGCGGGTGATGGCGGCAACCGGCATCGACCCCGCCCGCCACAAGGAACTGACACAGGTTACGCTGGACCATTACAACGCCTCGCCCTCTGCCCTGACCCGCCCCTATCCGGGTGTGCCGCAGGCTCTGGCGGCGCTGGAAGAGGCGGGCCACCGTCTGGCGGTCTGCACCAACAAGCCCGAGGCCCCGGCCCGCACGATCCTTGCCGACCTTGGCCTTGCCCGGCATTTCCCGGTGGTGGTCGGCGGCGATACGCTGCCGGTGCGCAAACCCGACCCGGCCCCGGCGCTGGCATGCGTGAAGGCCATGGGTGGCGGGGCTGCCGCTTTCATCGGCGACAGCGAGGTGGATGCCGGGACCGCCGAAGCGGCGGGGCTGCCGTTCTACTTGTTCACCGAAGGCTACCGGAAATCCCCGGTCTCCGCCCTGCCGCACCGGGCGGCCTTTTCCGGCTTCGCGGCGCTTCCCGGCCTGATCGTCTGAGGCCGCGCCTCAAAGCCCGTTCACCGGCACTTTCAGCATCGGGCGGCCATCGTGGTCCTTCGGCACCTCGCCCGCCCGCATGTTCACCTGCAAGGACGGGATGATCAGCTTCGGCATCGACAGCGTGGCGTCCCGCGCCTCGCGCATCGCCACGAATTCCTCGCGCGATCGTCCGCCGCCGACATGGATGTTGTGGGCCTTCTCCTCGGCCACGGTGGTCTCCCACCGGATTTCTCGTCCGTTCGGGCCGTAGTCGTGGCACATGAAAAGCCGCATCTCGCCGGGCAGGGCCAGTACCTTCTGGATGCTGTCATACAATTCCCCGGCATCGCCGCCGGGGAAATCGGCGCGGGCCGAGCCGCCGTCGGGCATGAAAAGCGTGTCGCCGACGAAGGCTGCATCGCCCATCACATGCGTCATGCAGGCGGGCGTGTGGCCGGGGGTATGCAGGACGAAGCAGGTCATCCCGCCGACAGTGTAGGTATCGCCTTCCTTGAACAGGGCGTCGAACTGGCTGCCGTCACGCTGGAACTCCGTTCCTTCGTTGAAGATCTTGCCGAAGGTGTCCTGCACCACGGTGATCTTCTCGCCGATGCCGATCCTGCCGCCCAGGGCCTCCTGGATGAAGGGCGCGGCCGAGAGGTGGTCGGCGTGGACATGGGTCTCGATGATCCATTCCAGCCGCAGGCCCCGGTCGCGGATGAAGGCGATGATGCGGTCGGCAGAGTCATGGGTGATGCGCCCGGCGGCGTAGTCGATGTCCATCACGCTGTCGACCACGGCGCAGGCATCGGACCCAGGGTCCCTGACCACATAGCTGATGGTGTTGGTCGCCGGATCGAAGAAGGCCTCGACCTCGGGGCGGATATCGAGGTTCAGGGGATAGCCGGTCATCTGCGCCTCCTTTCCGGCTTCGGGCCGGAAGGCGATCATACAGGCAAGGCCCCGAATATTTAAGCGGCCTCGCAACGAAACGGGGGCGAGGGCTGCCCGGCCCCTCGCCCCCATGGCGCGGCCCCTGCCAGAGCCGCACCCCGCTTCGGCCCGACGGGGCCCGCGGCTGTTCCTGTCAGTAGCGGCGCCCCCCGCGCCAGCGCTGCTCTTCCAGCCGGAAACCGGCGTCGCGCAGGCAGCGTTCGGGATAGACCCGGTCGCGCTTGCCCCAGATCCGCGCCTCCATGGCGCAACCGGCGGGAAGGCGGGCCTCGACGCCCTCGCGGCGCAGGCAGCGTTCGGGATAGACGGTGACGCTGCGCCGGCCGCTTTCGAACTCCAGCGCGCAGACGGCGGGAATGCGCTTGGCCTGCGGCTTGCGCTTCTTCTGCCAGACCGGCTCGGGCAGCGCATCGGGGCCCGGCTTGAGAATGTCTGCCAGGTAGACCATCATGGGGGTCGTGGCGGGCTGCGTGCTGGGGGTGTCGACCGCCCTGGCGGGCAGCGCCGCGCCCAGCACCAGCGACACCGCCGCCGCGCCTGCGGTCAGCAGCCAGCCCAGCCGGTGGGCCGAGGGGCGCCGGTCCGGCGCAGGAATACGGGCGATGCGGATCGTTTCGATCGGGGAACCTGCGTTCATTCTTGCCTCCATCTGCTCTGGCGTTCCGCCCTGTCGGCGGTTGCGTCCGGTGATGGGGAAAGGCTGGGTCATGAGCCGCAGGTCAGGCAATATCGGCGCGTTGTCAGGAGATAGCAGCCCGGCCCGGCGCCACGGTTATCCGATAACAAGCACCGCCGGGGTGCTGCGTTATTGAATATCCGGCAGGGGAAGGCCAATCTGCCGGGGACATCGGGCAGACTCCTTGAAGGGAGCGAGAACATGAAGACCGCATTGCTTGGCACCGCGCTGTTGCTGGCCCTTTCCGGGGCCGCGGGGGCGGAATGCTATGCCGACTACAAGGCCAAGAAGGATTCCCCCCTGCAACTGCACTACGGCGTGGCACAGATCTCGGACGCCAATTGCTCGCGCGCGGATGCAAAGGGCGAACTCGTGCCACGGCTGGCTGCCGACGGCTGGACCCTGCTGAACGTTCTGTCTACCTTCGGCCCCGAAGGTCTTGCCGAAAGGAAAGCGAGTGCCGGAGCCTATTTCCTCCGTTACTGACAGCCTGAAGACGGGCAACCGGGTGGTGGCCCTGGGCATCGGGGCCATCGTGCTGATCCTGTTCGGCGCGGCGCTGTTCCTGTTCCTGAACCTGCCCGACGCCAATGCCTTCAACGCGCGGGTGGAACGGCTGTTCGTCGAGAACGACAACCTGACCTCCGGGGCCGAGATCAAGCTTCTGGAGATCCTGGCGCAGTCCGGCACCTCGTTCTCCGAGGTGCTGACCAGCTACCGTTCCGTGATCTTCGTCCTGCTGGTGTTCTCCACCGCGCTTCTGGTGGCGGCGCTGGTGTTCCTTGTTACCATCATCGCGCTGAACCGGCGGATTTCGGCGATCCAGCGGTCGGGGATACAGGTCGCCAGCCTGATGATCAGCCGTGAATCGCGGGCGGTCTATATCAACGACCTGGAATTCCAGCTGACCGAGGCGGCGCTGGAAACGCTGAGCGTGCTGGCCGAGGCACGGATGGACGACGAGGTGCTGTCCGGCGCGCAGATCGAGGCGGTGATCTCGGGCCGGTCCGAAGCCGATTGCGACGAGGCGGCGGGGGCGACCCGGGTCAAGCGGCTGCGCGATGCGCTTGGGAACCAACTGGTCAGCGAGTTGCTGGTGAAGACCATCGCCCGCCGCGGATATATGCTGGCGGTGGGGAAGGATACGATACGGATGATCTGAGGG
>CAYLSD010000004.1:0-164464 GCA_964386345.1 uncultured Fuscovulum sp. | reverse complement strand
CCCGGGGTCAGGCGATGGAAGGCCTCGGCAAGCTCGGGGTCTGCGTCCATCGCCTCGACCAGTTCCTCGGGCAGGTCGGGGGCGCTGTCGTCCCGCGGCGGTTTCACCCCGGCCTCGGCATACCCCATTGCCTCGGCCAGATAGCGCAGGATCGTGGCGGCCATCGCCTCCACCTGCGCATTGCCGGTGAAGCGGATCGCGTCGGGATGGGCGGTGTTCGGCCCCTGCCGCTCCAGCACGCCGTCCGGGTCCTTCATCAGAGCGGCATTGAAGAATGTCAGGCGGAAGTCGCCCCGGAAGGCCCCCATGATCGCGATGTTGCGGCCCGCGTGCATGTAGCAGGGATGCCCCCATTTCACCGTTTCGGTCAGTCCGGCCTGAAGACACAGCCTGCGCAGCGCGGCCAGCCCCCCGGCCCATCGCCGGGTAGAGCAATCGGGGGCGGCAAAACGGTCGCAGCGGCCGCAGCCCTTGGTGAAGAAATCCTCGATGTCGGTGATCATGGCCGGGCCTTGGGCTGGGGTCCGGCCAGAGTAGCCCCCGACGAACCTGTGGGAAATGCCTAAGATGCCGGACTTTAAGCCGCCGTTCACTGCAAGCCGCTATCTCTGGTCCCGGGTGTGAAACATGGGTGATGGGGATGGCCGGGCAACCGAATGCCGCGCCAGTCATCATCAAGCGGAAAAAGGTCGTCAGCGGTGGGGGGCACCACGGCGGCGCATGGAAGGTTGCCTACGCCGACTTCGTGACGGCGATGATGGCCTTCTTCCTCTTGATGTGGCTTCTGAACGCGACCACGGAAAAACAGCGCAAGGGGCTGTCGGATTATTTCAACCCGACCATCGCGGTCAACCGCGTCTCGGGCGGGGGCGATGGCGCGCTTGGCGGCGAGTCGATGTTCTCCGAGGAAACCCGCGCACGGACGGGAACCGGAGGCACTTCGGACAAGAACGGGGCATCGTCCGGCGCCGAGAAGGACACTCTGGCCGACGAGGGCGCGGCCGAGATGCGGCAGGTCGAGAAGGAACTGCTGGACCGCGGCGGCGAAAGCCGGACGATGGAGCAGTTGCTGCGCCACGTCGTCACCCGCGTCACCGACGAAGGGCTGGTGATCGAGATCTACGATCTTGAAAACGCGCCGCTCTTCAGCAACGACACCGCCGAGCCGACAGCCGTCACGCTGGCGCTGGCCGGGCTTCTGGCCGAGGTTCTGGCGCTGACGAAGAACGAAATCGCGGTGAACGGCCACTTGCGCAGCTATCCGGTGACCTTGCTTGCCAATCCGGTCTGGGAGCTTTCGGCCGGACGCGCGCAGAGGATGCGCCTGCTGCTGGAGGCCGCCGGGCTGGACGCCGTGCGGATGCAGCGGGTTGCGGGTTTCGCCGACCGCAAGCCGGTGACAGCGGACAGCGCGGCGATCCGCAACAACCGGCTTGAGGTGATCCTGCTGCGCAAGGACCGGTGATCCGCAGGGTAATCGCTAGAATTGCGCCTGTTAGGGGTTTCTTCAGGCCCGCCGGTGCAACTTGCCCGGATACGGGATCGAAACAGCAGAAAGGTGCCCCGATGACCATCTCGTCGTCCCTCGCCGCGGGGGTGGCCGGCCTGAACGCGAATGCCACGCGGCTGGCCACCATCGCCGACAACATCGCCAACTCCGGCACCTACGGCTACAAGCGGGCCGCCGCCGATTTCTCCAACATGGTGATCACCAATGCCCGCGGATCGGGGGTCTATTCGGCGGGGGGCGTGCGCGCCTCTTCCTTCCGCCTGATCGAGGAAAGGGGCGCGCTGATCGGCACCTCCAACTCGCTGGACCTCGCGGTCTCGGGCCGCGGCTTCCTGCCGGTGATCCCGGCGGTATCGATGGGCAATGCCTCGGGTGACATCCCGCTGATGATGACCACGACCGGCGCCTTCCGCACCGATTCGAACGGCGTGCTGAAGACCGACTCCGGGCTTGTCCTGCTGGGCTGGCCGGCCAATTCCGACGGCACGATCCCGGTCTTCCCGCGCGACACGATGGGCGGGCTGCAACCGATCGTCATCAACTCCAACCAGACGGCGGGCGACCCGACGACCAAGATGAACCTCGGCGTCAACCTGCCCGCCACGGGGACCGAGGCCGGCGCCGCGGGCACCACCTTCCCGCTATCGGTCGAATATTTCGGCAACCTCGGCACTTCGGAGACGCTGGACGTCACCTTCACGCCGACGGTCCCCGCCAGCGGATCGTCAAACGAATGGACCATGGTGATCCGCGACAGCGCGGGCGGCGGCAACATCATCGGCGAATACACCCTGACCTTCGACGACAGCCGCGCCGCGGGCGGCACGCTGGCCTCGGTCACCGTGGTCTCGGGCGGAACCTACGATTCGACGACCGGCCAACTGGCGCTGACCGTCGCGGGTGGGCCGCTGAACGTGAACATCGGACGGCTGGGCGATCCGAACGGGCTGACCCAGCTGTCGGACGGCTTCGCCCCGGTCTCGATTACCAAGGACGGCTCTCCCGTCGGCAACCTGACCTCGGTCGAGGTGGACCAGAACGGCTATATCACTGCCACCTACGACACCGGCTTCACCCGGCGGCTCTACCAGATCCCGCTGGTGGACGTGCCCAACCCGAATGGCCTTCTCTCGAAAAACAACCAGACCTTCCAGGTGTCGCCCGAATCGGGGTCGTTCTTCCTCTGGGATGCGGGCAGCGGTCCCACCGGCTCGATCGAGGGCTATGCGCGGGAAGGTTCCACCACCGACGTGGCAGCGGAACTGACCAGCCTGATCCAGACGCAGCGGGCCTATTCATCCAACGCCAAGGTCATCCAGACCGTGGATGAGATGCTGCAGGAAACCACCAACATCAAGCGGTGACCCGGATGAGCATCACCTCGGCCCTTTCCAGCGCATTGACCGGCCTGACCGCAACCTCGCGGCAGGCCGAGGCGGTGGCGTCCAACATCGCCAATGCCACAACGCCCGGCTATGCGCGGCGCGAGGTGTCGCTGTCGGCCCTGTCGCTGGGCGGCAGCGGGCAGGGCGTGTCGATCAACGGCATCGCCCGGCAGGTCGACCGCTTCCTGATCGACGACCGGCGGGTGGCGCAGGCCGCGGCCGGCGACCGCGATGTGCGGGCGGCCTTCCTGAAACAACTGGAAAAGGTCTTCGGCAACCCGACCGATCCGGGTTCACTCTCTGCCCGCATCGCCGCCTTCGACATCGCGCTGATGGAGGCCGCCAGCCGCCCGGAGTCCGAGGCGCGGCTGTCCACCGCCGTCGACGCCGCCCGCCTGCTGGCGCAGACGTTGAACCATGCCAGCGATGCGGTGCAGTCCGAACGGCTGCGGGCCGACAGCAAGATCGCCACCACGGTCGATGACCTGAACACTGCCCTGAGGCAGGTGCGCGAGTTGAACAGCCAGATCCGCAGCTTCTCCGGTGCGGGCCGCGATGTCTCGGCGCTCCTGGATCAGCGCCAGCAGATCGTCGACCGCATCGCCGCGATTGTGCCAATCCGCGAGGTCGAACGCGACCACGGCCAGATCGCGCTGATGACAACGGGCGGCGCGGTGTTGCTGGACGGCAAGGAAGCAGTCTTCGAATTCACCCCGGTGAACACCCTGGTCCCCGAGATGACGCAAGCCTCAGGCGGGCTGTCCGGGCTGACGCTGAACGGCAGGCCGATGGCAACTGCGGGCGAGACCAGTCTTGTGCTGGGGGGCACGCTGGCCGGGCTGTTCGCAGTGCGCGACGAACTGGCCATGCAAGGGCAGGCACGGCTGGATACCATTGCGCGCGATCTGGTGGAACGTTTTGGCGCGGCGGGGCTGGATACCACGCTTGCACCCGGCGCTGCGGGACTCTTCACCGACCACGGCGGCACCCTCGACCCGCTGGACGAGCTAGGCCTGTCGGCCCGCATCGCCCTGAACACCGCGGTCGATCCACAGGCGGGCGGACAGATCTGGCGGCTGCGCGACGGGTTGGGCGCCGCCGCGCCGGGCGCGACGGGCGATGCAAGCCTGCTGATCGCGCTGTCCGATGCGCTGGCAGCGGCGCGGCCCACTTCCTCCGCCACCCTTCCCGCGGCCAGCCGCAGCCTTGCCGGGCTGGCTGCCGATCTCTTGTCCTTCACCTCCTCGGACCGGCTGACCGCCGAGACCGAACAGGCCTTCACCGCCGCCCGCCACGCCGCGCTGGACGAGATGGAGAAGGCCGGCGGCGTCGATACCGATCAGGAATTGCAGTCGCTTCTGGTGATCGAGAAGAACTACGCCGCCAATGCCAGGGTCATCCAGGCCGTGGACGAAATGATCAAGACACTCCTGGGGTTGTGATATGGTTTCCCGCGTCGGACATGGCGATGCCTCGCTGACCTCGATCCTGTCGCGCCAATCGGCCAGCCTGCGGGCCGAGATCGAGCGACGGTCGACTGAACTGACCACGGGCCTGCACCGCGACATGGGTGCGGCGGTGGGCGGAGATTTCTCGGCGCTGGCGGCGGTCGAGCATTCTCTGGCCCGGCTGAAGGGCCATGCCGCCAACACCACCGAGGCAGCGCTGTTCGCCGATGTCATGCAGACGGCATTGGGCGTGATCTCGGACGGCGCCACGGACCTTGGGACAACAATCCTGCAGGCCGTGGGTCCGGGCGGCAACACCAGCCTGGATTCCGTGGTGATGGAGGCCGGGCGCACCTTCGCTACCGCCATTGCCGCGCTGAACACCCGCTTTTCCGAACGCGCGGTGTTCTCCGGCGTGAACTCGGAGACCGCGCCCTTGCCCGGGGCGGAATCCATCCTGACCGCGCTGGATGCGGCGGTCGCAGGGGCGGCGACGGTCGAGGGCGTGCAGGATGCCATCGCCGATTGGTTCAACAGCCCCACCGGCTATGACGCGTTTTATGCCGGCGGCGCTGCGCGGGCCGACCTGCCCATTGCCGCAGGCGAGACCGCCAATCTGTCGGTGACGGCGCTGGACCCTGCGATCAAAGACAGCCTGCGCGCGCTGGCCACCGCCGCCATGTTGGACCGCGGCGTCCTGTCCGGCCAGCAGGACGCACGGTCGCAACTGATGAAAGCCGTGGGCAACGACCTGATGTCGGGGGGAGAAGCGCGGGCCCGGCTGGCGGCGCGCATCGGCACCGTGCAGGCGCAGATCGCCGCTGCACAGGCCCGCAACGAGGCCGAGAAATCGGCGCTGGAAATCACCCGCGCCGGGATCGTCAGCGCCGATCCCTACGAAACCGCCACCCGGCTTGAGGACCTGCGGGCAAGACTGGAATCTCTCTACCTCGTCACCTCGCGCGTGTCGCGCCTTTCGCTGGCGGATTACCTGTGACGCGGCTTCTAATTTGCCTTCTCCTGCTGCTGTTCCCCGCCATGGCCACGGCCGAGGCCATCCGCATCAAGGATCTGGTCGAGGTCGATGGCGTGCGCGGCAACGATCTGGTCGGCTACGGCCTTGTGGTCGGACTGAACGGAACCGGCGATGGCATCCGCAACACGCCCTATACCGAAGAGATCATGTCCAACCTCCTGGAGCGCTTGGGGGTGAATGTGACGGGCGAGGAATACCGGCCGAAGAACGTGGCCGCGGTCTTCGTCACCGCCACCCTGCCGCCCTTCGCCCGGGCAGGCAGCCGGATCGACGTGACGGTTTCCGCCATCGGCGATGCGAAAAGCCTGCTGGGCGGCACTCTGGTGATGACACCCCTGAACGGCGCGGATGGCGAGATCTATGCAGTGGCGCAGGGCACCATCATCGCGGGCGGTGTGGCGGCCGAGGGTGCGGCCTCGCGCGTGGTGCAGGGCGTGCCGACCGCGGGAACCCTGCCCTCCGGCGGGCGGGTGGAGCGCGAGGTGGCGTTCGACTTCTCCTCCGTCTCCATGCTGCGGCTGGCGCTGAAATCGGCGGATTTCACCACCGCCGCGCGGATCGAGGCGGCGATCAACGAGAATTTCGGCACCCGGGTCGCTACCATGCTGGATGCGGGCACCGTGGCGCTGGATCTGGACCGGGCAGGAATGCGCTCACCCGCCCATGCGATCAGCCGGATCGAGGGGATACTGGTGCAGCCGGAAACCCGCGCAAGGGTAGTGGTGGACCAGAGGTCCGGCACGATCGTCATGGGGGCGGACGTGCGGATCAGCCGGGTCGCGGTGGCACAGGGCAACCTGACGCTGCGGGTCGAGGAGACGCCGATGGTGGTGCAACCCAATCCCTTCGCCCCGGGCGAGACCGTGGTGGTGCCGCGCACCTCGGCCTCTATCGCCGAGGACGGCACCGGGCTGGCCGAAGTGGCGGGCGGCACCTCCCTGTCCCAGGTGGTGGCCGGGCTGAACGCGCTTGGCGTGCCGCCGCATGACATGATCGACATCCTGAAAAGCATCAACGCCGCGGGCGCGCTGCACGCGGAATTCGTGGTGCAGTAAGCGCATCGAAGGAGGCAGGAAGTAGCGGGCTTGTGGCCCGGCCATGGGGTTGTGCTGCTCTGGTGAGCCCGAAAAACCGCAAGCCGGGAATCGGCCTTGAAGACGGTCACCATCGGGCGACGCGAGAAGCCAGCGCCGGTCCCGCCCACCTTCGCGAAGGAGGGGCGGGCCATGATACTCTTCCTCGGCACCGACCGCGAAGGACGGATGGTGTCGACCCACACCCTGCACTACGCCGTCACGAGGTTCGAGCCGGTGGCGATGGCCGATCTGGCGACACCGGCCTGTTCGCTGATGCGCAGCCTGGCTAGGTTTTCGCCGTGCTGTTCGCCAGCCATTACGAACTGGCCCACGACCTGCTGACGGAGGGCGAGGCGACGGGCGAAAGGTTCCAGGGCCTGCCACTGGACCATGGCCATGATGATGGGCTGCGCTCGCCGATCGCCGGCCCGCGCCAGCACACCCTAGATCCAGAGGATGGCAACTGTGCCGTTGCCGCGGCCTTCCTGCGCAACTTCACCGAAAGGCACCCTCTGGTCCATCTGGATATTGCCGGGAAGGAGATCGTGGCCGAGGACCGGCTACACGCCCGGGCGGGGTAGGCTTCGGGTGCAACTGCTGTGGGAATGGATCACCTCGGGCGAAGCCGCGAAATTCGCGGGCTGAGAGGGGGACGGATCGACATTCGGCACTGGCCGCGCCCCGCACGCACACAAAGGGTCAACCGGAGACATTGGTCGCGCTAAACCCGGAGAAGCCAGCGCCCTTCTCCGGCGGCCGGGTCGAACGGCTGTTGCCGATCTGGTCGTGATGGGTCACCACCCGGCCCGCGCCCACCAGCGCGGCGAAGCCTTCCACATCGTCAGGCATGCAGCCCGGCCCGCCATGGGCCACGACCAAGGGCGTGGGGCCGGAACCGGAGTTGCCCGATGCCAGGTTGCATGATCGCGGAACGGGGCCCTGCCTGCGGTGAACTGCATGGGAAATGTCCAGTCGGCCCGGCTCACCCCGAACGGGTGAACTCAAGGCCGCGGGCCAGCCAGCAACCCAGCACCAGCCCGCGCACTGCGCCCGAGGCATCGCGGCAGACCTGCAGCGTCCAGTCGCCCGGCGCGGGGGCGTCCATCGACCGGCGGGTGCGCAAGAGCCAGAGATCCGGCCCGGCGGGATGCACCGGCTCCATCCGTCCCTGCCCCAGACGGCCCGAAAACAGCGCGAAGACCGCGCCGTCATGCGCCTCCAGCCGCAGGGTGCTGTCCGTCTCGGTGCAGAGATATTCCCCGGCGATCGCTGCGCCATCGGCGGTTTCCACCACGGGCAGCGGGTGCAGCAGAGTGACCAGATTGTCGCGCCGCCGCCGCATCCGCAGGGCCGCGCCCTGACGTTCGATCTGCGTTTCCCCGGAGGCAAGGACACCCGGCCCCTGCTGGCGGAGCAACTCGGGGCCGGTGGCGAAATGCAGCTTCACCCCGCCGGTTCCCGGCTCCAGCCGCGCGATCAGGCCGGTCGCCGGGCAAAGCCACTGGCCTTCCCATCCCGACTCGGGCGGCTGCCAGACGGGTTCGGGCTGGCCCAGCGCCGCGCGCATCAGGAAAGCGGCGGCATCGCGGGCACTGGCCTCGTGGTTGAACATCACCACCACCGAAACCCGCGCCGCGCGCGCGTTCATCCGATGCGCCCGGAAGCCCCGCAGCGCCCCGCCATGGCCGGTGACGGCAACGCCGCCCACCGTTTCATGCGCGATGCCGAAGCTGTAAAGTGCGGGCGTGCCGTCGGCAAAACTCACGGGTTCCGACAGCCTGCGATACAGGCTGGCCGGGTTGTCGCGTGTGGCGTCGATCCAGGCCTCATAGGCCAGCATGTCGTCGAGCGAGGCCGAAATCCCCGCGTCGCCCAGCCAGAAGATGCCGTTGTCGGCGGGGAAATAGCCGGTGGAGCCGTTGCCTTCGTAGCCGGTGACGCCATCCTCGGGATGGCGGGTGTCCGCGGTCAACACCGCGCCCTGCATCCCCGCCTGGCCCCAGATGTGCTTGCGGTAAAGCTCCACCAGGTCCAGCCCCGTGGCCTTGCGGATCAGTTCGGACAGCAGACGGTAGTTGGCGTTGCAATAGGAATAGCCGCTGCCGGGGAGGAAATGGCCACTTCGGGTGGCGGCGATCATCGGCAGCACGGCATCCGGGCCGAAGGTCTGCTCGGCCCGCGCGCCCTCGACCACCGTCATCGCCCAGTAGTCCCGCAGGCCGGACTGGTTGTGGCACATCTGCCGGACGGTGGGCAGCGGCCCCTCCAGCACGGGCAGGAAGCCGGGCAGAAGGGGGTCCAGCGCCTCGGGCGCGCCCAGTTCGGCCAAGAGTGCGCCGCAGGTGAACTGCTTCGAGATCGAACAGATCGGCAGCCGGGTCTTCCGGGTCATCGGCTGGTGGCTCTCAAGCCCGGCATAGCCCCAGGTCCGCGCGCCCGCCTCCTTGCCGTCCCGCAACACCACGGCAACGCCGCCCGGTCCCGGAAAGCGTTGCGGCAGCAGGTCGAGGGCAAGGTCGAGCGGGAAGGGATTCTGGGCGGCCATCCGGGCATCATTGCCGGAAACCATGCAAGCGCAAGGGGGCCTCGGTCAGCGGAGCGGATCGGCGGTTGCCCCGGCCACCACCCCGGGCCATACAGGACGAATGCGCATTCGTGACGGCATATCCCACGGCGCGGCGCTTTTCCCGCTGCTGATCGGAACCAGGGCACGCCATGTCCCCGGGTTGTCCGGGCATTGACCGCCGGACAACCCCTGACCGCCCCCTGACGATCACATGAACGGTGCCCCGGCGGCACCCAAGGGACATGCCATGACACTCTGGACCGAACTGGCCCGCGCCTCGACCGAGGCGGGCGACGAAATCATCCTGCGACGACGCGGGAACATCCACGAAATCCGCTTCAACGGCATCGAACTGATGTCGAACCTGACCTGGCAGTCCGAGGCGGTGCTGGCCGAACGCAGCCTGCGCCGCCATGGCGGGGACACGCCGCGGGTGCTGATCGGCGGCCTCGGCATGGGCTTCACCCTGCGCGCGGCGCTGGACCGGCTGGGACCGGACGCGCAGGTGACAGTCTGCGAGTTGATCCCGGCGATTGCGGACTGGAACCGCGGCATCCTCGGCCCGCTGGCGGGCCACCCGCTGCGCGACCCGCGCGTCGGGTTGCGGATCATGGATGTGATGGATCTGCTGGAGGACAGCCCCGAAGGCTTCGACGTGATCCTGATGGACACCGACAACGGCCCCGACTTCACCGTGCGGTCCGGGAACGAGCGCCTCTACGCCCGGACTGGACTGGAGGCGGTGCGGGCCGCCCTGCGCCCCGGCGGTATCGCGGCCTTCTGGTCGGCAGAGGTATCGGACCCTTTCGAGGCCCGGCTGACCGAACAGGGCTGGGACTGGCGGCGCGAGGATGTGCAACTGGCCGGTGGCCGGGCGGATGCCTTCCACCACGTCTATTTCGGGCAGGACCGTCCGGCGCAGGTGTTGCGACCCGCCCTCGGCGGATGGGCGCAGGCTCAGACCATCAGATAGCCCCCGTCCACCACCATCTCGGCGCCGGTGACGAAGCCGGATTCGTCGCTGGCGAGGTAAAGCACCATCCAGGCGATGTCGTCCGGCTTCCCCAGGCGGCCGATGGGATGGCGGGACAGGGCCTTGGCTTTCTCTGCCTCCAGCCGCCCCAGACCGGCAAGGTAGGTCTCGGTCTGCGGCGTCCAGATATAGCCGGGGTGGATCGAGTTGCAGCGGATGCCGTAGCCCTGTTCGGCGCAATGCACCGCGACGGCCTTGGTCAGCGTCCGCACCGCGCCTTTCGAGGCGCAATAGGCCGCAAGGTCCGCCTCGCCGATGATGCCGTCGATGGACGAGAGGTTGATGATCGACCCGCCGCCCGCCTTCATCAGCGCCACCGCCGTCTTGCAGCCCAGGAACACCCCGTCCGCATTCACCGCCATGCAGCGGCGCCATTGCTCCATGTCGCAGCTTTCGATGGTGCCGATGGGCGCGATGCCCGCATTGTTCACCAGCACGTCAAGCCGCCCCTCGGTGCTGCGCACATCCGCCTCGACCCGCGCCCAGTCCTCGGGCGAGGAGGTGTCCTGCACGATCCCCCGCACCGAGGCGCCGCTTGCACGCAGGGTTGCCACCGCCTCGTCCAGATGCGGCTGGCTGATATCCGTCAGGACCAGCGCCGCCCCCTCGCGGGCCAGCAATGTTGCCGTGGCAAGCCCAAGGCCCATGCCCGCCCCGGTGATCAGGGCGATCTTGCCCTCTGCACGTCCCATGCCGCTCTCCTTGATCATGGTTCAGACCAGCGCCTCGGCGGCCAGCAGGTCGTAGAAAGGCTGGTGATGCGCCAGATGGGCGCGCATGGCCGGGTGCTTCTGCGCCATCGCCTCGAAGGTCTCGCGCTGTGCCCGGATTTCCTCGGGCGTCAACGGGCGGATGCCTTTCGAGGCGCTGACATCGCCATGCCAGCCGCCCACCTGCTCCCAGTCCTTGGGCTTTTCGGACTGCCAGTCGAAGGCGCTTTCCGAGAACGGCAGCCCCACCGCCGCCCAGAACCGCGCCATGGTGCCGCGGGTGTCCTGCCGCACCGATTCCGCCCTGATCACCACCGGCTTGCGCCCCGCAGCCTTCAGCGTGGAATAGTGCTTCCACTGCGCCTCAAGCCCGATCTCGTCCAGCGTCACCTCCGGGTCCAGCTTGTGGTATGAGGCGATCGAGGCCACCGGGTCGCGGATCAGGAAGGCATCGACCAGCCGCTCGGCGAAGACCGTGTCGTCAAGGATATGCGGCATGACGTAGTAGCTCATGTCCTTGAAGAAGACCGGGCCTTTCTCCGATCGCGCGATCAGGTGGTCGCGGATCGCCGCATAGCTGACCGGATGGTCGGGCCGCACGTCGAAATGCGGCATCACCCGCACCCCGCGATGGACGTAATAGTCGTACATGAACGGCTCATGCGCGCAGTCAAGATCGCCCCGCTCGCGCATCACCCGTTCCATCGCCGTCGACATCGACCGCGGATGCGACCAGAGCGCATAGATCCTGTTCACCACCTTCCCCTCCTCATTCGATTCTGCCCGGCGCCCTGTCCGGAGTTCGCAACAGCCGGTCGGCGACCAGCGCGATGCAGGCGATGATGCCGCCCGCGACCAGCCCGGCCCCGGCATCGGCCCTGGACAGGGCGACATAGACCTGCTGGCCCAGTTCCCGCGTGCCGACCAGCGCGGCGATCACCAGCATGGACAGCGCCGCCATGATGGTCTGGTTCAGCCCCAGCCGGACCGAGGGGCGGGCCAGCGGCAGCTTGACCTGCCACAACAGCTGCCATGGCGTCGCACCCATCTGCACCCCGGCCTCGACCAGGTCGGCGCGGACGGTGCGCAGCCCGTGTTCGACATAGCGGATCGGCGGCACGATGGCGTAAAGCACGATGGCGATCAGGGCGGTGAACTCTCCCACCTTGAACAACATCAGGGCCGGGATCAGGAAGACGAACTGCGGCATGGTCTGAAGCGCGTCGCTGACCGGGCGCAGCACGGCCGAGAACCTGCGGCTTTCCGCCGCCAGCACCCCCAGCGCGCCGCCAAGCACGAAACAGATCAGCACCGCCACCGCGCAAAGGTAGATGGACTGCATCATCGCCGCCCAGAGACCGGAGACCCCGGCCAATGCCAGCCCCGCCATGGCAAGCGCGAAAAGCCCCGGCCCGCCCGCGCGCCAGGTGGCGACGCCGGTCACCACGAAGACCCCGGGCCACGGGAAGCCGGGCAATCCGGTCCAGAACAGCAGCGCCGCGAAACCGAAGGCGATGCCGGGCGCGGGCCGCCGCCAGCCCAGCCACAGCGCAACACCCGCACTGGCCAGCGCATAGGCGGCGATGATCCCCGGCGTCAGCGCAAAGCCCCAGACCATCGGGCTGGCCGAGCCGGAAAATCCCAGCCGCATCGGCAGCATCACCCCATAGGTGATGACATTGCGCAGCACACCGAAGAAGGGCGCGCTCCACGCCACGAAGTCCAGCAACCAGCCGTCCAGGCGGCGAAGCCAGCGCTGACCCGCATCGCCCGGCAGCAGGTCCTGCCCCGACAGGACCACCGCCAGCACCAGCGCCGCACATGCTCCTGCCAGCAGCACCCGGCCCCGGATCGCCCGCCTGCGTCCCCGCGCGGCAAAACCGCGGGTGATCCTGTCCAGAAGCACCGCGATCAGCACGATCACCAGCCCGGCCCCCAGGCTGCGCCCCAGTTCGGCGGCGCGCATGGCCGACAACACCTCCCAGCCGATGTCGTTGAAGCCGCCGATGATGGCGATGATGATCACCATGGAAAGCGAGGCCATGGTGGTCTGGTTCACCCCGACCAGCAGTTGCGGCAGGGCCGAGGGCACCCGCGCCTGCCAGAACAACTGACCGGGGGTCGCCCCGGCCATCAGCGCGCTTTCGACGATGGCGGGCGGCACCTCGCGCAGGCCGACCAGCGTGTTGCGCACCATCGGCGGGACAGAGAAGATCACGCTGGCCGCCAGCCCCGCCGTGGGGCCGAAGCCGAACAGCAGCAGAAGCGGGATCAGGTAGCCGAAGGCGGGCCAGGTCTGCATCACATCCAGAAGCGCGGTCAACGCGGGCTGCACCTTGGGAAACCGATGCGCCAGCGCCCCCAGCGCGAAGCCGATCCCCACCGCCAGCGGCACCGAGATCGCCACCAGCGCCAGCGTGTTCATCGCCTTGGGCCAGTAGCCCATCGCCACCACCAGCCCCAGCGACGCCACCGCGAAAAGCGCCAGCCCCCGCCCCCCGGCATACAGCGCCAGCACCGTGATCAGGATCACCGTCGCGGGCCAGGGCATCCAGGCCAGCGCCGACCGGATCGCACCCAGCGGCACCTCGACCATGGCGGAGACCAGCCGTCCCAAGGGCCGCGCCATCTCGACCAGCGGGGTGACGACAGCGTTGATCCATTCGGCCAGCGGCAGGGTCAGCCCGGCCGGAAAGCCCCGCAGCACGGGAAAGACATGCGCCAGCGCCGCCAGCAGCACCGATACCGCCAGCAACGCGGCCCAAAGCGCCTCGCCCCGTGTGAGGCGCGGCAGGGTCATGCCGGTGTCCCGCCGCCATGGCGGGCATCGCGCTGCAAGACCTCGATCACCGACGCCGCCTCGACCACCCGGCCTCCCTCCACGGCAAACCGGCGCTGCCCTTCGGCCAGTGCGGGCAGCAGCACCTCGATCGGCGCGCGGGCGGAAAGCGCCTCGCCCTCCGGCGGGGCGGCATCCGGTTGCGCCAGATCGCCCAGACGGATCGCCCGGCTCAGCGCCACTTCGGCGGTGAAGGCGGCGACGTAGTCGTCGGCGGGGGACAGAAGGATTTCGGCGGGCGTGCCGATCTGGATGATCATCCCGCCCCGCATCAGGGCGATGCGGTCGGCAAGACGGCAGGCCTCCATGATGTCATGGGTGATGAAGACGATGGTCTTCTTCAACTGCCGTTGCAGGCGCAGGAATTCGTCCTGCATCTGCCGCCGGATCAGCGGGTCCAATGCGCTGAACGGCTCGTCCAGGAACCACAGGTCCGGGTCCGGCGCCAGGCTGCGGGCGATGCCCACCCGCTGCTGCTGGCCGCCCGACAGTTCCGAGGGCAGCGCCCCGGCCCGGCTGCCCAGTTCCACGAGGTCCAGCATCTCCTGCGCCCGGGCCTCGCGCTCCGCCCGGCCCATGCCGCGCAGCTTCAGCGGGAAGGCCACGTTCTCCAGCGCGGTCAGGTGCGGCATCAGGCCGAAGCTCTGGAACACCATCCCCATCTTGCGCCGCCTGATCTCGGTCAGTTCGCGCCCGCCGACCTTGCCGAGGTCATGGCCCTCGAATTCCATCGCGCCATGCTCGATGTCCAGAAGCCGCGACAGGCAGCGGACCAGCGTGGACTTGCCAGAGCCGGACAGCCCCATGATGACGAAGATCTCGCCCTTCTTCACGTCGAAGCTGGCATCGGCCACCGCCGGGATATGCCCCTCGCGCCGCAGCCGGGCGGCAAGGGTCTCGGGGTCGATCCGGTAGCCTGCGGTGTCGAAGTAGTATTCGGGCCGTGGCCCGAATACCTTCCACAGGTTGCGGCAGCTCAGCATGATCTCGGGCGCCTGCGCCATCACGCGGCCTCCTGAAAGGGCGCTATTGCAGCGCCGCATCCACCCAGGGGCGCCAGACGGCCTCGTTCGCGGCGATCCAGGCATCGGCCACCGCCTCAAGCGACTGGCCCTGCTCGATCTCCAGCATCATCTGCTGCTGGTCTTCGGTCGAAATACGGAACGCCTTCAGCACCTCATGCCCGGCGGGCCATTTCCCGGCAAAGCCGGACCAGACCACCTTGTTCACGTCCGGCGGCATGATGCAGTGCTCGTTCGACTGGTCGACGCAGGGCGGCATCTCGATCCAGCCCACCTCGACCTCGGCCAGAATGAAATGCGGCGCCCAGAACATCATCACCAGCGGCGTCTTCGCCGCCTCGGCCGCGCGCAGTTCGGCCAGCATCGCGCCTTCGGACCCCGAGGGCACCGCCGTCAGCGGCAGGCTGTTGTCGGCGATGATCGTCGCCGCGCGCGAGCCCCAGTCGGAGGGATAGTCGAGGAAACGCCCGTTCGGCAGCGTGTCCGGCGTCGCCAGTTGCGCCACGCAGGCCGGATCGTTCAGCGCCTCCCAGGACGGCAGGGCGGGGCAAAGCTCCTCCATGAACTTCGGATAGATCCAGCCTTCGTTGGTCTGCAGGCCCAGCGTGCCCAGATCCTCGATCTGCCCGGCCTCAAGCGCCTTGGGATAGATGTCGCCGACGTTGTTCAGCCAGATTTCGGGCGAAACGGCGATCTCGCCATCGGCAAGCCCCTGGAAATGCGGGTAATTCCCGGCGGTGACATATTCGACCTTGTATCCGGCCTTTTCCAGCACCCGGCCTGCCAGTTGCGAGGTGATCTGCGCGCCGGTCCATTCCAGCATGGCGATCCTGATCGTGTCGCCGGTCGCGCCCGGGTCGGCGGCCAGCGCCGGGCCCGAGGCCATGGCGGCCAGTGCGAAAGCTGACACAGCGGCATTGATGCTCTTCCTTGTCATTCCTTGTCTCCCTGTCTGTTGGTCTTCGGTTTTTCGTTCTTCCCGTCCGGCGCCTACCAGAGCGCGCCACCGGTGATCTTCACTTCCTCCATTGTGATGCCCTTCGCCGCGTCGCCGATCAGGAAACCGACCAGCGCCGCCACCTCTCCGGGCTGGATGACGCGCCCCTGCGGGTTCTGCGCGGCGATCCCGGCCCGTGCCTCGGCGGTGCTGCGGCCCTTGCCCTCGCGCGCGACGATCTCGGCCAGGTCGGCCTCCATCATCGGCGTATCGACCCAGGTCGGGCTGACCATGACGCAGGTCACGCCATGCGCCGCCCCTTCCAGCGCCACGCAGCGGGTCAGCCCCAGAAGCCCGGCCTTCGAGGCGCAATAGGCCGGGTTGTCCTTCCAGCCGACCGTTGCGGCGGTAGAGCCGATGTTGACGATCCGCCCCCAGCCCTGCGCCATCATCGCGGGCAGGCAGGCCCGGATCATGCGGAAGGCGCCGGTCAGGTTGGTGTCGATGACCTTCTGCCAGAGCGCATCGGAATGGCCCTGCACCGGCTGTTCCGCCGTCACCCCCGCCGCGTTGACCAGCACATCCGCCGGGCCGAAGCGTTCGGCGGCGCGGGCGCAGAAGGCGGTGACGGAGGCCGGGTCCATCAGGTCCAGCGCATCGGCCCGGACTTCGCCGCCGCCCGCCAGCGCGACTTCGGTCAGCGCGCCGAAAGCCTCGCGCCGCGACCGGCTTTCCAGATCGCGCGCCCCGACGGCGACACGATGGCCCTTGCCCGCAAGGTCCAGCGCCACGGCATGGCCGATGCCCGACAGCCCGCCCGTCACGATGACATGCCGCCGGGTTTCCGTGGTCATGGCTGCCCTCCGCGCATCCGCAGGTTCTGCGGGTCGAAGGGCGGCTTGGGCAGGATGCGCGCACCGCGGCGTTTGCCCAGAACCTCGGCCTCCAGCCCCTCGCGCGCATGACGGTCGCGCAGCCAGGCCAGCGCCAGCACCTTGCCGGTGCGGTGGCCATAGGCGGCCGAGGTGATCACCCCGACGCAACGGTCGCCCTGCCAGAGGCCGTGGGAATAATAGGGATCGGCCTCGCCGTCATCGAGTTCCAAGAGCACCATTTCCCAGCGATCTTCCCCGGCCATCCGCCGCAGCAGCGCCTCGCGCCCGATGAAATCGTGATCCGGCTTCACCAGAAACCCCATGCCGGTTTCCGCGGGCGTCCGCTCGGTGGTGAAGTCCGATCCCCAGGCGGCATAGCCCTTTTCCAGCCGCATCGCATTCATCGCATAGGCGCCGAAACAGCCGATCCCCTCGGGCTTGCCCGCCGCCTCCAGCGCCAGGAACAGGTCCGCCGCGCGATCCGCCGCGACATGCAGCTCCCACCCCAGCTCGCCGACATAGGACAGCCGCAGCGCCCGGACCGGGATGCCCGCGATGGCCATCTGCCGCACCGACATCCACGGCCCGACCGGATCGGCGGTCAGCCGCGAAAGGATCGCCTGCGAGGCCGGGCCCATCAGCCCGATCACCGCAAGATCGTCGGTCACGCGCGAGACCGTCACGTCGAAGCCCGCCGCCCGGGCGCGCAGCAGGTCGTCGTCACGCATCTCGGCCGCCGCTGCCGAGGTCAGGTAGAAATGATCGTCCGACAGGCAGGCCACGGTGAATTCGGACTCCGTCCCGCCCGCGGGCGACAGCGCATAGGTCAGCCCGACCCTCCCCGGTTTCGGCGCAAGGTTGCAGCCAAGCGCATCGGTGAAGGCCCGCGCATCCGGCCCCTTCACCTCGAACTTCGAGAAGACCGACATGTCGGCAAGGCCCGCGGCGGTGGTCACCAGATGGCACTCTTGCGCCACCGCCTCGAACCAGCCGGGGCGGCGGAAGGTCAGGGCGGCGGGGGCACCGAACCAGTTCGGCCGCTCCCACCCATAGGCCGCGCCCATCTGCGCGCCGCGCTGCTTCATCAGGGCGTAAAGCGGCGTCAGACGCTTGCCGCGGGCGGCGGGGCGTTCCTCATGCGGGTAATGCACGCCGAATTGCAGGCCGAAGCATTCCACCGCCTTCTGCACCCTGTAGTCGCGGTCGGCCCAGGGCCCGAAGCGGCGGCTGTCCACCGCCAGCGCATCCATCGGCGGCGCGCCATGGGTCATCCAATGCGCCAGGAACCAGCCGGAGCCGCCACCCTCCATCACCCCCATCGACGAGCCGGTCAGCAGCCAGGCATTCGGCAGGCCCCAGGCCGGGCCGATCAGCGGGTTGGCATCGGGGGTGAAGGTGATCGGGCCGTTGACCACCGACTTCACGCCCCCCGTCTCCAGCGCCGGAATGCGGGCCATGGCGGCCATCAGGATATGCTCCACCCGGTCCAGGTCGGGCGGCATCAGTTCGGCGCCGAACGCGGGCGGCACGCCATCGACCGACCAGACCTGCGCGTCCTTCTCATAGGGGCCAAGGATCAGCGCGTCGCGTTCCTGCCGGACATACCAGCTTTCCTCGGGGTCGCGGATCATCGGCAGTTCCGGCAGGCCAGCGGCGATCCGTTCCGCCACCGCAGGCACGGTATCCGTCACCAGATACTGGTGCAGCACGGGGACCGAGGGCACGTTGGCCCCCATCATCGCGCCGATTTCCCAGCCCCATGTCCCCGCCGCATTGACGATATGCTTGGCGCGGATCGGACCCTGCTTCGTCTCGACCAGCCAGTGCCCGTCCTCGCGGCGGATTGCGTGCACCGGGTTCCAGCGCAGGATCGTCGCCCCCCCGGCGCGGGCGACCTTCGCCATGGCGTTGGTCGCCAAAGTCGGATCGACATGGCCATCGTCGGGCTCGTAGATGCCGCCGAGGATGCCCTCGGTCCGCGCCAGCGGATGCAGAGCCGCCACCTCCCCGGGTGACTTCAGCAGCCGCAATTCGTAGCCGGTGAACTTCGACAGCCCCGCGACATGGGCGAATTCGTCCATCCGGTCGGGGTTCGAGGTGATCCGCATCGCACCCGATGGATGGAAGCCGCAGTTTTCGCCGGTCTCCTGCGGAAGGATGTCGCGGTAAAGCCGCACCGAGGTGGCCCGCAACTCCTGTATTGTCGGATTATGGGCGAAATGGGTGCAAAGCCCGGCGGCATGCCAGGTGGAGCCATGGGTCAGGTCGTTCTTCTCGGTCAGGACGACATCCTGCCAGCCCGCCTTGACCAGATGATACATCAGCGAAACGCCCATGGCGCCGCCGCCGATGATCAGGACCTGCGCGTCTTGCGTCATGCTTTCATCCTCTCGCCCGCGGGGTCGAACGGCGGGCGGGCCAGCGCCTGCGCCTGATGGTGGGTTCCGGCGATCTCCACGGTGAAGGCCCGCCCGCAGGTCTGCCCCATGGTCTCGCCCGGGGCGATTTCCACCAGCCCCAGCGCCAGCGTCTTGCCGGTCCGCGCACCCCTTGCGCCCGAGGTGGTCAGGCCGGCCACGCGGCCCGCTTCCCATATCGGTTCATCATGCAGCACCAGCGGATGGCCGGGCAGATCGAACAGCACCAGCTTGCGGGTGATGCCCGCCGATCGCTGCGCATCCAGCGCGGACTTGCCGATGAAATCCTTCGACCAGTCCACCGCAAAGCCAAGGCCCGCCTCCAGCGGCGAGATATCGGGGCCGAGGTCGTGGCCCATGTGGCGGAAGCCCTTCTCGATCCGGCAGGCGTCCAGCGCGTAATGGCCCATCGGCTGCGCTCCGGCGCTGGTGAGCGCGCGGAAAACGGCGGGGGCATGGGCTGCGGGGATGTAAAGCTCCCACCCCAACTCGCCCACGAAGCTGACGCGCTGCGCTACGCAGGTTTGGCCCGCGACCGTCACCTCCCGCGCGGTGGAGAAGGGGAAATCCTGCCAGTCGCCGGGCGACAGCGCCGCGAGAGTGGCACGCGATCCTGCGCCCATGACGCCGATCACCGCCTCGGCCTCGGTCGCGTCCTCGATCCTTACATCGAAACCCGCCGCATTCCGCCGCAGCCATGCCCCGTCGCGCCAGCGCGTTGCGGCGCCGGAGACCAGCCGGAAGCGGCCGGGGCCGTGGCGCAGGATGGTCACGTCGCCCTCGATACCGCCGCGGTCGTTCAAGAGCAGCGTGTAGGCCGCCCGGCCCGGTGGAACATCCATGTTCGCGGTGGCGACATGCTGCACGAAGCGCAGCGCATCGGGGCCGGAAATGTCGAACTTCCCGAAGGGTGACAGGTCCAGAAGCGCCGTCCCGGCCTCCATCACCGCCGCCTCGCGCTGGACGATGGGGAACCATGGCTGCGGGCCGACCGAATAGGGCAGATCGCGCTCCGAGGCATCGCGCGCATACCACAGCCCGCGCTCCCAGCCCGCCGTCAGGCCGAAGACTGCGCCCTGATCCGCCCAGAGGTCGTGCAGCACCGACTTGCGCAGGCCGCGCCCCGCCTTCGGCTGCTTGAACGGCCAGTGCAACGCGAAGACATCGGCCACCGCCTCTTCCATCCGCGCCTCGACATGCGCCGAAGCGGCGGCCAAGGGGTCGGCGCGGGCCACATCCACCTCCCACAGGTCCATCGGCGCATGGCCGGCCAGCATCCAGTCCGCCAGCACCCGGCCCACGCCCGCCGAGGACATGACGCCGGTCGAGTTCATCCCGGCGGCGACGAACAAACCGTCCACCGCGGGCGCCTGCCCCAGCAGCATCCGGCTGTCCACGGTAAAGCTTTCCGGCCCGTTCATGAAATGCTGGATGCCCACCCGTTCCAGCCCGGGGATCAGCGCCAGCGCGGCCTCCATGAAGGGGGTGAACTGGTCCCAGTCCTCGGGCATTTCAAGGAAGGGCCGGTCGCCCTCCGGTCCGTAGGCATCCCAGCATTTCGCCCGCGGCTCGAAGCCGCCGATCACCAGCTTGCCCGCGTCGCCCTTGACATAGATGCCGCGGTCCAGATCGCGCAGCACCGGGAAGGGATGCGGCATGTCGGGCATCGGCTCGGTCACGACATACATGTGTTCGACCGCCTGGAGCGGCAGCGCGACGCCCAAGGGCTCGGCCAGCCGCTTCGACCAAGCCCCGGCGCAAAGCGCGACCTGATCGGCGGGGATCACCTCGCCATCCGCCATCACCACGCCCGTCACGCGCGTGCCCTCGGTGGCGATCCGCGCGACGCGGGCATTCTCGCGGATCACCGCTCCTCCCGCCTTCGCCTGCCGGGCATAGGCCATGCAGAGATCGACCGGGTTGACGTTGGCATCCTCCTCCACCGCCATCACGCCCACGACGCCGGAGAGGTCCAGCCCCGGCACAGTCACGCCCTCGGGCCCGGTGATGGCGGGATGCAGGCCGAAATGGCGGCCAAGCGCGGCGATCCGGTGCAACTCATCCATCCGCGCCGGGTCGCGCGCCAACCAGTAACCCCCGGTCCGGCGATAGCCGGTGGACATGCCGGTCTCGGCCTCCAGCCGGGGAAACAGCTCGCCCGCATACATCGCCAGCCGCGTGGCGTTGGGCGTGGCGCGCAGCGGCCCGACGATCCCCGCCGCGTGCCAGCTGGTGCCAGAGGTCAGCGCATTGCGCTCCAGCAGCGTCACCGCGGCATTTCCGGCCCGGGTCAGGTGATAGGCAAGGCTCAGCCCCACCGCCCCGCCGCCGATGATCACGATCTTCCGCATCCGTCCCGCCATTGCCGCCCTGAAACCGAAGTCAGACAGAGCCGGGGGGCTTCGCGCAAGGATGGACAGGCATCATTAGGGATACTAATTCTTATCAGAACAGCAGCCCGGACCAAGGCCCGCCCGATGAGCCAGCGCCACAAAGACGAGCCGGATATCAACCTTTTCCGGGCGATAGAGGTCTTCATGGCCGTGGCCGAGATGCGGCAGGTCACCGCCGCGGCCTCGGCGCTGCGGATCACCCAGTCGGCGGCCTCGCAGCATCTGAAGAACCTCGAGACGATCTTCGGCCTGCCGCTTTTCGACCGCTCCACCCGCCCCATCGCGCTGACCTATGCGGGCGAGACGCTGCAACGCCATGGCTTTCGCCTGTTGAACCTGATCGACGACCTGAAGCGCGACATGCAGCATCTGGGCGCCTCGTCCCTGCCCGCGCTGCGGGTGGGGCTTCTGGCCTCCATCGCCACGACGCTGACGCCGGGGCTTTACGAACTGGTCTGCAAGGAGATGAAGGTGCCCGAACTGATGCTGTCGGCGGGTCTTGCCACCGACCATTTCGCGGCGCTGAACGATCGGCGGATCGACATGGCCGTCACGTCCGAAAAGCTGCAGGAAGGGCCGGGCTATACCTTCATCCCGATTCTGGAAGAGCCGTTTTATCTGGTTTTGCCAGAGGGTTACACCGGACCCGCCGATGACATCCACGACATCGCCCGCCGCCTGTCGCTGGCGCGCTTCGGCACCTCTACCCCGGTCGGGCGGCGCACCGACCAGCACCTGCAACGCTGCCGGCTGGACCTGCCCCGCGCCATCGAGGCCGACCGGACCTCGATGGTGATGGCGGGGGTGATCACCGGCAAGTGTTTCGCCATCCTGTCGCCGACCCTTCTGATCGACGGGGTGGCCGAGGGGATGCGGCTGCGGATCGAACCGCTGCCCTTCGCGCCCCTGAAGCGCACGCTGCATCTGGTTTGCCGCCGCGACGATCTGGGCGCCATCCCGGCGCGGATCGCAAGGGAAAGCCAGGCCATCCTGAAGCGCGCCTTCGACCACCATTTCCCCGCGATCTCGCATCAGGTGAGCTACCACGACATCGCTTATCCGCCCCATTAGGATTTCCGATACTGCAAGTTTGTCCTGTCCAGCCCGGCGCGGCGGCCTCTATCGTCCGCTTGCCGCAGCTTGCGGCGGCGCGGATGGAGAAGACGGATGCAGGAGCGACGGGGCCGCAGCGCCCGGATGCAGGAGCGCAGCGCGAAGAACAAGGTCTCGGCCCCCTATGTGCTGCGCCGCATCGGCATCGTCAGCCTGATCGACGAGAACGCCGTCGCCATCATCGAAAGGAACGCCGACCGGATCCTGGACGAGATCGGCATGGACTTCCGCGGCGATGCCGAAACGCTGGAGATCTTCCGCGAAGCAGGCGCCCGGGTCGATGGCGAACGGGTGCGCTTCGATCCCGGCTGGTGCCGCGAGAAGATAAGAACCGCCCCGAAGGTCTTCACCCAGCACGCCCGCAATCCGGCGCGCTCGGTCCAGATCGGCGGCGATGCGCAGCTTTTCTGCCCCAGCTTCGGCCCTCCCTTCGTGCATGACATGGAGAACGGCCGCCGTTACGCCACGATCCACGACTTCCGCGAGATCACCAAGCTGCACTACAGCCTGAACGCCGTTAACCACTCTGGCGGGGTGGTGGTGGAGCCGGTGGACCTGCCCGTCCCCGTCCGCCACCTGCACATGGCGCATTCCCACCTGACGCTGTCCGACAAGCCCTTCATGGGCGCCGTCACCGCCCCCGAACGCGCCCGCGACACCATCGAGATGTGCAAGCTGGCGATGGGCGAAGCTTTCGTGAACGAGAATTGCGTCCTCTACTCGGTGGTCAACACCAATGCGCCGCTGGTGATGGACGAAACCATGCTCTGGGCGCTGAAGGAATATGCCAAGGCGGGGCAATGCACCGTCGTCTCGCCCTTCGTCCTTGGCGGCGCGATGTCGCCCGTCACCGTGGCGGCGACATTGGCGCAGGTGCTGGCCGAGGTCATGGCGAGCGTCTCGCTGATCCAGTTGATCCGGCCCGGCGCGCCTTCGGTCTTCGGCACCTTCTTCTCGCCGCTTTCGCTCCGCACCGGCGCCCCCACCTTCGGCACGCCTGAGGGCACGCAGTTCCAGATGTGCGCCAAGACGCTGGCCGACCGGCTGGGCCTGCCGTTCCATTCGGTCGGCGCGCTGACCGCCTCCAAGGTGCCTGACGCGCAGGCGGGATATGAAAGCCAGGCGCAGTTGACCGGGGCGGTGATGGCCGGGGTGAACTTCATCATCCACGCCACCGGCTGCCTTGAGGGCCTTCTGACCACCGGCTACGAGAAGATCGTGATGGACGCCGACCGCTGCGCCGCGCTGGCCCGCTTCGTGCAGGGCATCGACTTCTCCGAAGCCGCGCAGGCGATGGAGGCCTTCGCCGAGGTCGGCCCCGGCGGCCATTTCCTCGGCGCCGCCCATACCCGCGAGAATTTCGAGACCGCCTTCTGGCTGGGCGACATGTCCGACAACGGCACCTATGAGCAATGGACGGCGGAAGGCGGCCTCTGGCAGCACGACCGCGCCACGGCCCGGGTAAAGCAGATCCTGCGCGACTACGAGGCCCCCGAAATGGACATATCCATCCGCGAGGCGCTGGACGATTTCGTCGCGCGCCGCACATTCGAGATCACCGGAGAGAAAGCATGACCCTGGAAACCAGCTGGGACCTTGAGGAAACCGCCGCGCGGCGCGACCGCTATTACTCGGCCAGCCAGCGCAAGTTCGTGCCCTTCCGCGACCCGATGGTGTTCCGCAAGGGCAGCATGCAATATCTCTGGGACGAGAAGGGCCGGAAATACACCGACCTTCTGGGGATGAACGTCTGCATCTCGGTCGGCCATTCCCATCCCGAGGTGGTGAAGGCGGCGATGGATCAGGCGCAGGAACTGACCCATTGCACGACGATGTTCTACCACCCGGTCCCGGCACACTTCGCCGAGGAGCTGACGGCGACCATGCCGAAGGGGCCGAAGGGCGATATCGAATGGGTGGTGCATTTCACCAATTCCGGGTCCGAGGCCATCGACCTCGCCATGGCGATGGCGCGCGGATACACCGGCAACCTCGACCTGCTGGCGCTGCGCACCGCCTATCACGGGCCCACCTCGGCGGCGCAATCGGTGACCGGGATCGCCGGCTGGCGGCATCCGGGGATGCCCGGCAACGTCGCCTTCGTGGCCGAGCCGAACCAGTATCGCGGCATCTTCGGCCGCAATGCAGGCGCACAGCCCTATCTCGACGAGATCGGCCGGGTGATCGAGACCTCGACCACCGGCCGGGTGGCCGGAATCCTGATCGAAAGCGTACAGGGCTATGGCGGCATCATCGAGATGCCCCCCGGCTATCTGTCCGGCGCGGCGGAACGGGTGCGCGCGGCGGGCGGCCTGTATATCGCCGACGAGGTGCAGTCGGGCTTCGGCCGCACCGGCGGGCATATGTGGGGCTTCGAGGCCGACGATGTGATCCCCGACATCGTGGTGATGGCCAAGGGCATCTCGAACGGCTTCCCGCTGGGCGCGGTGGTGGCGCGCCGCGAGGTGGCCGAGCCGATGGGCGAGAAGTTCATGTTCCACACCTACGGATCGAACCCCACCTCCTGCGCGGCGGGGCGGGCGGTGCTGCAGGTGCTGAAACGCGACCGGTTGCAGGAGAACGCCAAAGAGGTCGGCGGCGCGCTGCTGAAACGGCTGCAGGACCTTTACCAGAAATACCCCGCCATCGGCGACGTGCGCGGCCGCGGGCTGATGCTGGCGATCGAGATGGTCTCGGATCGCGCGAAGATGACACCCGATGCCGAGACCACCGCCAGCGTGTTCGAGGCCTGCCGCGAGGCCGGGCTGATCCTGTCGAAGTCGGGGCCGCACCGGTCGACCCTGCGGATGGTGCCGCCGCTTTGCCTGTCGATGGAGGATGTCGAGACCGTCGCCGAGGGCCTGGACCGGGCCTTCGACATGGCGCGCAAGGGCTGATGCCCCAGGCCGGGGAAGAAACCCTTCGCGAAAGGCCCGCCGAAGGGAAATCCGCCCCTGTCCGCCGCCGGGCTTTGGAATGTCGGAAATGTCCCTGCGGTGCGATAACCCGCCCGAGGGTTGGACTGGAAATACCGTTGACCCCTTGAAACAGCACTGGAAAAGAACATGTCGCCCCTGCCCAAGCTTCTTGCAGCCCTTCTGATCGCAGCCCCCGGCATCGCCTCGGCGGAAAAGCTGGTGATCCCGGACCCGAACTACGCCTCGGGCCGCGCCACCGCCTTCGCCGTCAAGGCGATCATCGAAGAGGCGCTTGGCCTTGAGGTCGAAACCGTGCCGCTCTCCGCGGTGCCGGTGGTCTGGGAGGCGATGTCGCGCGGCACCGGCGAGGTGGACATCTGGACCGAGACCTGGCTGCCGAACCAGAATGCGCCGAAGACGAAATATGTCGACGAAGAGAAGGCCGTCACCCTGTCGGAGAAATATTTCGACGCGGTGCAGGGCTATTGCATCCCCAAGGCCGCGCAGGAAAAGCACAACATCCGCTCGGTCTTCGATCTGGCCAACCCCGAGACGGCGGCGCTGTTCGACACCGACGGCGACGGCAAGGGAGAGGTGTGGATCGGCCCGCAGGGCTGGCTTTCCACCAATATCGAGACGATCCGCGCCCGCGACTACGGCTTCGGCGAATTCTTCGAACTGCAATCCACCGACGAGGCCATCGCCACCGCGGGCCTGGATGCGGCGGTGAAGGCCGACCGGCCCTGGCTGGGCTATTGCTACGGCCCGCACCAGAACTTCGTGCTTTACGACCTGGTGCTGCTGGAAGAGCCGAAGCACGATCCCGCCGCCTTCGTCATGGTCCAGCCCGACGAGGACCCGGACTGGCAGGCGAAGTCCAAGGTCGCCTCGGCCTATCCCGACACCCGCGTCTATATCAGCTGGTCGGCCAATATCGCGGAACGCAACCCGGCGCTGGCGGCGCTTCTGGCGAACATCCAGCTTTCCGCCGAGGACGTGAACGCCTGGTCTCTGGCCATCATCGAAGGCACCGATCCGGCCGAGGCGGTGAAACCATGGGTCGCCGAACACGCGGCCGAGATCGCGGCCTGGGCGGCGCAGTGAACCGGAGGGCCCGCCTGTTCCGGCGGACCGCCCCCTGATCCCTCGGCCGGAGATGCCAACCGCATCCCCGGCCGTGCCACTTCCTGAAGACGGATCCGATCCTTGAACGACCCAGTCATCGAATTCCGCGGCGTGTGGAAGATCTTCGGCCACCGGGCGGACCAGGCGCTGGCCGCGGCGCGGGCGGGGGGCGGGAAATCCGACCTCATGTCCGCCCATGATGCCGTGGTCGGCGTGCGCGAGGCGGATTTCGCGGTGGAGAAGGGCGAGATCTTCTGCGTCATGGGCCTGTCTGGATCGGGGAAATCGACGTTGATCCGGCTGATCAACCGCCTGATCGAACCGACGGCGGGCCAGGTGCTGATCGACGGCGAGGACATCACCAGCGCCGGCCCCGCCCGGCTGAGGGAATTGCGCAGCCGCAAGATCGGCATGGTGTTCCAGAGCTTCGGCCTTCTGCCCCACCGCAGCGTGCGCGAGAACGTGGCGCTGCCGCTGGAAATCCTTGGCGCCACGCCGCGCCAGCGCTTCGACCGGGCCGAGGTGGCGCTATCCCGGGTCGGCCTCGACGGCTGGGGCGACCGGATGCCCGGCAACCTGTCGGGCGGGATGCAGCAAAGGGTGGGCCTCGCCCGCGCGCTGGCTGCCGACCCGCCGATCCTGCTGATGGACGAACCCTTCTCGGCGCTGGACCCGCTGATCCGGCGGCAGTTGCAGGCCGAGTTCAGCGCGCTCTGCCACGGGATGGGCAAGACGGCGGTCTTCATCACCCATGACCTTGACGAGGCCATCGCCATCGGCTCGCGCGTGGCGATCATGAAGGATGGCGAGATCCTCCAGATCGGCCGCCCCGAGGAGATCGTCACCGCCCCCGCCAGCGATTTCATCGCGGAATTCGTCCGCCATGTCTCGCCGTTGCAGGTGATCCGCGTCGAAAGCATCATGGAGCCACTGGACGGCCCGACAGACGCCCTGCCCCGGATCGAGGCCGGGGCACCGCTGGCCCGGCTGGCCCGGGTGCTGGCCGGGCAGGAAGGCCCGGCGCTGGTCACGCGCGAGGGGCGGCCGGTCGGCATTGTCCGTCCGAAAGCCCTGCTGCACGCCATTTCGGAGCGGCCCGCATGACCGGCACGACGCACACCGACCCGCTGGTCGCCGAATTCGCCGGGCGCGGCGCGGCTTACTACAGCGCCGAATTCGACCGGCTGGCCGACCAGACGCGCCCGCGGCCCCGTTTCAACCCGGCGGCGGCGCTGGCCGGACCGGCATGGCTGGGCGCCCGCGCGCTCTGGGGTGCGTTCTGGCCCGCCTTCCTGCTGGCGCTGGCCTCGGTCGTGCTGCTGGCCATCGCGCTTCTGGGCGATCCGGGGGCCGATGCGCGGGCAAGGGCGGTGCGGCTGGACGCGCAATCCGTCGAACGGCTTGCCGCCGCCGAAGCCGCCATCGCCGCGGGCGACACGCTGGGCGAGGGCATGAAGCGTTCCGCCGAGGGCATCGCCCAGGCCGCAGCCAAGGCGCGGGACGAGGCGGAGGCGGCGCAGGCCCGGTCGCTGGGCTATGGCCTGGCGGGGCTGCTTGGGCTGGCCGGGGTGCATCTGGCCACCGGGTTGGGCGGCAACCTGCTCCTGAACCGCCGCTTCCGGCGCTGGCGCGGCGACCGCAGTCTGGCCCATGGCCTGCCATTGCCGCGCGCCACCTTCGCCACCCTGCTGGTCCTCGGCAGCTATCTGGTGGCCGGCTGGCGCTTCGCCACCGCCACGGCGCCGGGCTGGCTGGCCGCATTCCCCTCTTCCGCCGGGCTTTACAACGAAAGCGCCCGCTGGCTGGACCAGGTGTTCAAGCTAGCCTCCGATCGTCTGGGGGGTCTTTTCCGCGGCATCTCGGCCACCATCAACGCTCTTCTCGGCGTGCTGGAGACGGCGCTGGTCGTCACCCCCTGGCCCATCGTCATGGTCTCGGTGATCACCATCGCCTGGCAATGCTCGGGCCGGCGGGTGGCGCTGTTTTCAGCCGCGGCCCTGGCCTGGATCGCCTTCTTCGGCTTCTGGGAGAAAAGCATGGCAACGGTGGCCCTGCTGGGAACCGCCGCCTTTCTTTGCGTCGCGATCGGCCTGCCGCTTGGCATCTGGGCCGGGCGCGACAGGCGGGTGCTGAACCTGATGCGCCCGGTGCTGGACCTGATGCAGACCATGCCGGCCTTCGTCTACCTGATCCCGGTCATCGCCTTCTTCGGCATCGGCAAGCCGCCGGGCATCATCGCCACCATCATCTTCGGGATGCCGCCGGTGATCCGCCTGACCGCGCTCGGCATCGCATCGGTGCCCGAGAGCATCCGCGAGGCCGCCACCGCCTTCGGCGCCACCCGCCGGTTCCTGCTGTTCCGGGTGGACCTGCCGATGGCGCGGGATTCGATCATGGCGGGGATCAACCAGACCCTGCTGATGTGCCTGTCGATGGTGGTCATCGCCTCGCTGATCGGCGCGCGGGGGCTGGGCGAGGATGTGCTGTCCGCCCTGCAATATGCCGCTGTCGGCAAGGGCATCCTTGCGGGGCTGGCCATCCTTGCCTGCGCCATGGTCATCGACCGCATCGTGCAGGGGCGCGGGCGCCAGCCCCCGCAGCCTTGAGTCGCGGGGCCGGAATTGCGGCCCGGGCCGGCGTTCTCTTTCCCTCGACGGAAGAAGCACGGTGTTCCACGCGGGCCCCGGACTTCGGCAAGACGTTCCCCGCGCCCGGATTGTCTTCGCCGGATGGCCGGAGGATAAACGCCGCGCAAGCCGGACCTCCCCCGGCTGCCCGAAAATCAGACGAGGAATATCATGCCGCCCATCGCTTCCATCACCCGCCGTACCGCGCTTGCCCTTGCCGCAGCGCTTGCCCTGGCACCCGCCGCCCGGGCCGAGGACGTCACGTTGAAGGTGGGCATCATGGGCGGCGAGGACGAAACCGTCTGGGCCGCGGTGGCCGAACAGGCCAAGCCGCTGGGGCTGGTCATCGAGACGGTGATCTTCAACGATTACACCCAGCCGAACGAGGCGCTGGCCAACAAGGAAATCGACGCCAATGCCTTCCAGCACCGCCCCTATCTGGAAGCGCAGATCGCCGCCCACGGTTACGCGCTGGAGCCGGTGATCGACACGGCGATCTTCCCGATCGGTCTCTACTCGCGCAAGTATGACAGCCTTGCCGCGCTGCCCGATGGCGCGCTGATCGGCGTGCCGAACGATCCCTCGAACGGCGGCCGCGCGCTGAAGGTGCTGGAGCAACTGGGCCTGATCAAGCTGAACCCCGAGGCGGGCATCCTTGCCACCGTCATCGACGTGACGGAAAACCCCCGCGGCTTCGATCTGCGCGAACTGGACGCGGGCGTCGTGGGCCGTGCCATCGACGATCTGGACGCGGCGGTGGTCAACACCGACTGGGCGGCCAAGGCGGGCCTTCTGGATGCCCGGATCGCCGAGGAATCGGGCGAGAACAACCCCTACATGAACTTCATCGCCATCCGCAGCGAGGACAAGGACGCCGCCTGGGTCGCCCTCCTCCAGCAGGCGTTCCAGAGCGAGCCGGTGAAAGAAGCCTATCTTTCCGCCTACAAGGGTGCCGCCGTTCCTGCCTGGTAAGCCGCGGGACCATTGCAGTTCCGGCAGGCGCCCCTATGACGGGCGCCTGTCCCTGTTTTGAAGGACGGACGGCATGACGGACATCAAGGGCCCCGTGGTGCGGCTTGACGCGGTGGAGCGGCGGTTCTCCGGCCGGCCCGCGCTGGACGGCATCTCGCTGACGCTGGAGCGGGGCGAGATCGTCGGCCTGATCGGCCGGTCCGGCGCGGGGAAATCGACGCTGATCCGCTGCCTGAACGGGCTGGACCGGCCGCAGGCCGGGCGGGTGGTGATCGACGGTACCGACATCACCCACCTGTCGGAACAGGAGTTGCAGCCGATCCGCCGCCGGATCGGGATGATCTTCCAGCATTTCAACCTGCTGTCGGCCAAGACCGTGGCCGAGAACGTCGCCCTGCCGCTGAAGATCGCGGGCCAGCCCCCTGCGCAGCGCCGCGCGCGGGTGATGGAGCTTCTGGACATGGTGGGCCTTGCCGACAAGGCCGACAGCTATCCCGCCCGGCTGTCCGGCGGGCAGAAGCAGCGCGTCGGCATCGCCCGGGCGCTGGCGGGCGATCCGATCCTGCTTCTGTCGGACGAGGCGACCTCGGCGCTGGACCCTGAAACCACGCAGGCGATCCTTGCCCTGTTGCAGGATGTGAACCGCCAGCTTGGCGTGACGATCCTGATGATCACCCACGAGATGGAAGTGGTGCGCCAGATCGCCCACCGCGTGCTGGTGCTGGACGCGGGCCGCATCGTCGAGGAGGGGCCGGTCGCGCGCGTCCTCGCCTCGCCGCAGACCGATACGACCCGCAGCCTGCTGCGCGGCCTGTCGCCGGTGCTGCCGCAGCATATCGCCTTGCAGATCGCGCCGCAGGGCGATCAGGCGCTGATCCGGGTGGATGTCTACGGCCCCGCCGCCCGCCAGCCGCTGCTGGCCATCGTCGAGGGCATCACCGGCCATCCGGCCCGTCTGGTCCATGGCGGCCTGAACGACGTGCAGGGCGAACCCTACGGGCGGCTGTTCCTTGCCATCGGCACCAGCGATCCCGAAAAGGTGGCGGCCGTGGTCGCCCGCCTGCAACCCGAAACGACGGCAATCGAGGTGTTGGGCCATGTCCCGGGCGATGTTTGACCTGCTCTTGAAGGGCCTGTGGGAGACGGTCGTGATGACCGGCGTTTCCGGCGCGCTGTCCTTCCTGATCGGCCTGCCGCTGGCGCTGATCCTTGTCACCACCGACCGCGGCGGGATCTTCCAGAACCTTGCGGTGAACCGCTCTCTGGGGCTGGTGGTGAACGCGCTGCGCTCGATCCCCTTCATCATCCTGCTGGTGGCGGTGATCCCGCTGACCCGGCTGATCACCGGCTCGGCCATCGGCATCGCGGCGGCCATCGTGCCGCTGACCATCGCCGCCGCGCCCTATTTCGCCCGGGTGGCCGAGGTCAGCTTGCGCGAGGTGGACCGCCCGCTGATCGACGCGGCCCGCGCCATGGGCGCCACCCGCTGGACCATCCTGCGAGAGGTGCTGATCCCCGAGGCGCTGCCGGGCATCGTCTCGGGCTTCACGGTGACGATGGTGACGCTGATCGGCGCATCGGCCATGGCGGGGGCGGTGGGGGCGGGCGGCCTTGGCGACATCGCCATCCGCTACGGCTACCAGCGGTTCGAGACCATGGTGATGCTGGCCGTGGTGGCCATCCTGATCGTCATGGTGGCGGGGATGCAATGGGCGGGCGACTGGCTGGCCCGCCGGATCGACCGGCGCTGAAGAAACCTCAGCCTTCCGGCATGGCGCGGCGGAACGCCGTCTCGCCCTCGATCACGAAGCGCAGCATCCGGTCCGAGGCCGCCACCGCATCGCGGGCGCGGCAGGCCGCCAGCAGCTCGCGCTGGCCCTCGACGATCACGGCAAGCGTCCGGTCCTCGCGCATGGTGATCAGGCGGACGTTCTGCACCTGCACGAAATAGCGCCGGATCGACTGGACCAGCGCCCGGTTCGGCACCACCGAAAGCCAGGTGTTGCGGAACAGTTCCGAGGCGGTGAAGACCATCGGCCCATCTCCCGCAGTAACGGCGGTGGCGGCATCCTCCACCGCCTTTTCCATCACCGCGACCACCTCGTCCGTCATCGCCTGCGCGGCCAGCGCGGCGGCGCGCGGCTCCAGCAGGCGGCGCAGTTCGAACACCTCGAGGATTTCGGCCGGGGTCAGCCGGGGCAGCACGAAGCCGCGCGTCGTCGGCAGCAGGTAGCCCTCGGCCGCCAGCCGCATCAGCGCATCCCGCGCCGGCATCCGCGAGACGCCAAGCTCGGCCGCCACGCTGACATCGACATAGCGGTCGTCCCAGCCGAAGGCGCCCGAGCGGATGCGCTGGATCAGCGTGGCATAGATACGGTCGCGCAGGTTCTGTCTGGTCATCTGAATTTGAATACTGTTTTCAGGTGTATATGAGCATGCATTGCGCTAATTTTCAAGGAATACCCTGTATATTCGCCATTTCATGGATGTTTCAGATTCAAAATATATCTTGAAATGTATTCTTTTTATGGCAGGGTGCGCCGGAAGCGAGGCTCCGATTCCCGCAGGAGCGCGCGCCGCCGCCCAACAGGAGACTGCAACCGATGAACTTGACCCGCCGCATCGCGCTGATGCTTGCCACCGCGCTTGCCTTCACCGCCCCGGCCTTCGCGCAGGACCCGCTGCGCGTGGGCTCCTACCCCGCCAACCCGCCGTGGGAGAACAAGACCGAATCCGGCAGCTTCGAGGGCTTCGAGGTCGATATCGTCAACGAGATCGCCCGGCGCATGGGCACCACCGCCCAGATCGAAGGCATGGACTTCAAGGCGTTGTTCGTCGCCTCGGCCTCGGGGCGGGTGGACATGGTGATCTCGTCGCTGACCATCACCGACGAGCGGCTGGAAAGCCAGTCCTTCACCCAGCCCTATTTCGAGGGCGCGCTCGGCATCGGCGTCAAGGAGGGCTCGGACATCGCCTCGGTCGAGGCGCTGAAGGGCAAGGTCGTGGGTTCCGTCGCCACCTCCTTCCCCGAGAACTGGCTGAAGGAACGCGCGGACGAGATCGGCTATGCCGGCTACAAAAGCTATGACACCACCGCCAACATGCTGACCGACCTGCAGAACGGCCGGATCGACGCGGCGGTGAACGATGTGGTCGGCCTGCGCTATGCCTTCACCCAGATGAAGGGGCTGACCGTTTCCCACGAGATCGTCACCGGCGAGAAATTCGCCATGATGATGCCCAAGGGCTCGGACAAATTGGAGCAGGTGAACCAGATCATCTCGGACATGAAGACCGACGGCACCATGGCCGCGATCTACGGGAAATGGCTGGGCGTGGCGCCGGCGGAGGGCAGCTTCGCCGTCACGCCGATGCCGGTTCCGACCCTGGCCGACTGATACCGCGCGGACCGCACCATGCAGCCCGCCCACCTTGCCTCGGTGCGTGTCGATGCGCCCGCCGGTTTCACCTTCGCCCATCTCTCGGACGGGCGCAGGCTGGGGCGGTGGGCGCTCGGCTCGATGGAGCTGACCCCGGGCGGCGAGGCCGGGGTCTGGCACGGCACCTCGCTTTTCGATGGATCGCCCGCCGAGGTGGAGATACGGCCCCACGCCGCGCTTGGCCTGATCGACTTCCACCTCGGCCCGGCAGGCGCGCGGGTACCGCGCGTGTCGATCCGGGTGACACCGGGGCCGGACTGGGGCCTGCCCGAGAATTCCTGCCTTGCCGCCATGACCACATGGCGCGCGGACTGGATGGACGAGGCGCGGTGGGACAGGACGCGCCGCACCCACGAGTTGGAAGTGCTGCTGTTCAAGGCGCAGATCGAAACCGACTGGAGCAGGAAATGACCCCGGCCGACTGGCGCGCAAGGTTCCGCGCGGGCGAGGTCCGGCAGACCGCCGCCCTTTGCACCGGTTACGCGCAGGCCAACATGGCCTTCATTCCTGAAACCCACGCCGACGACTTCGAGGCTTTCCTGCGCGCCAATCCCGCCGCCTGCCCGTTGCTGGCGCGCGGACGGCCGGGCGATCCCGGCCTGCCCGGACTGGGGGATTTCGACCTGCGCCACGACCTGCCGCTCTACCGGCTTTTCGAGAACGGCACCGCCACCGCTCGGCTGCCCGACATCGCCGCGCATTGGCGCGACGATCTGGTGCCCTTCGCCATCGGCTGCTCGCTGACCTTCGAGGCCGCTCTGGTGGCGGCGGGCGTCGCGCTGCGCTGCCACGCGCCGGGGGTCAGTTGCTCGGCCTTCGACACCACCCTGCCCAACGCCCCCGCCGGGCCGTTCGGCGGCACTCTGGTGGTGTCGATGCGGGCGATCCCCGAGGCGCAGATCCCGCTTGCCGTCGCCGTCACCGAGGCCCACCCCGAGGCCCATGGCGCCCCGGTCCACACCGGCGACCCCGCCGCCATCGGCGTGGACCTGTCACGCCCGATCGACGGGATGGGGCTGACCGATATCCGCCCGGGAGAGGTTCCCGTCTTCTGGGCCTGCGGGGTGACGATGGAACGCGCCATCGCCGCGGCCCGCCTGCCCTTCGCCATCACCCATGCGCCGGGGCACATGCTGATCACCGACCGCCCCGCAGGAGGCCCGCGATGAACGCCATCGAGATCTTCTTCAATCTCGACGTATTGCGCCGGGCCTTTCCCATGCTGTTGCAGGGGCTGGGGATGACGCTGATCCTTGGCTTCGCCACCATTGCGCTTGGCACCCTGCTTGGCCTTGGCATCGCGCTGGTGCGGCTGTTCGCGGTGCGGCCGCTGCAACTTCTGGCCATCGCCTATACCGACCTGATGCGCGCCATGCCGGTGCTGGTGGTGCTGATCCTGATCTACTACGCGCTGCCCTTCGCCGGGATCGTGCTGTCGTCCTTTGCCGCGGCGCTGATCGCGCTGTCGCTGGTGCTTGGCGCCTATACGGCCGAGGTGATGCGGGCGGGCATACAGGCCGTGCCCAAGGGCCAGTTCGAGGCGGCCTCGGCCCTTGGCCTTGGCTTCTGGCGCACCATGCAGAAGGTGATCCTGCCGCAGGCGACCCGGCTGGTGATCCCGCCCCATGCCTCGAACTGCGTCAGCATCATCAAGGACACCTCTCTGGCCTCTGTCGTCACGATGACCGACCTGCTAAAGCAGGCGACGGACGCGCAGGCGTTGTTCGCCAATCCCACGCCGCTGCTCGGCGCCGCGCTGATCTATGTGGCGATCCTCTGGCCGCTGGTGCGATTGACCGGCTGGCTGGAGCATCGCTTCCAGCGCGCCTACCAAAGGTGAGACCCATGCAAGACGCCTACTTCCTTTACCATTCCATCGGCCAGTATCCCGGCAAGACGGAAGACCTTGCCCGCGCCATGGCCGAATTCGCCGCCGTCTGGGGCGCGGCGAACGATGCGCAATGGGGCTGGCTGCTGTCGAAGCGCGCCGCCTTTATCGACCGCTGGCGCGGCATCCTGAACGCGCCCGAGGGCAGCGTGACCACGGCCGAGAACGTGACGCAGGCCGTCCACATGCTGCTGACCGCCCTGCCGCCGGACCGGCTGCGCGGCAAGCGGGTGCTGGTGGCGGCGGACTGCTTCCCCTCGAACCACTTCCTGCTGACAAAATTGCAGGAGCGGCTGGGCTTCACGCTGGACACCGTGGCGATGCGGCAGGGCGCGGCTTGGGTGGAGGACGAGGATTTCATCGCCCAATGGGGGCCGGACGTGGCGCTGGCGCTGCTGACCTGGGTTTCCTCCACCACCTCGCGGCGGATCGACCTGGCCCCGCTGGTGGCGCATGGGCGGCGGATGGGCAGCATCATCGGCGTCGACATCACCCAAGGCGCGGGCCTCCTGCCTTTCGATGTGATGACGCCGGAGGTGGATTTCACCGTTTCCACCAGCCTGAAATGGATGTGCGGCACCCCCGGCGCGGGGATCCTGCATGTCGCACCCCGGCTGATCCCCGATTGCGCGCCGGAACTGCGCGGCTGGTTCAGCCAGCCCGATCCGTTCAACTGGACGCTGGACCGCTTCAGCTATGCCCCCGACATCCGCCGCTTCGACAACGGCACGCCGGGCTGCGTCGCCGCCATCACCTCGCTGCCCGCGATGGACTGGCACGCGGCGCAGGACCGGGGGGCGATCCTTGCGCAGAACCGCCGCCAGACCGCGCGGATCATCGCCGCGGCGCGGGACATGGGCCTAGACCTCGTGACGCCCGAGCCCGAGGCGCGGCGCGGGGGCTCGGTCATGCTGCGCCTGCCGGGCGAGGCGGCGCCGGTGGTGGACGCGCTGCGCGAGGAAGGCATCTTTACCGACGGACGCGGTCGCATCCTGCGCGCCTCGCCCGGGATCGTCACCACCGACAGGGGCGTGGACCTGCTGATCGGCGGATTGCAGCGCCACGCGAAAGGGGCGTGACACGGGATCGGCTGGCGCCGGTGGGCGCCAGCCGGAACGGTAGGCCTCAGTTCAGCGAGGCCGCATAGTCGATCTTGCCGCCACGGGCCAGCTTGCTTGCCGCCACGGACCAGCCCGCCAGCGCCGCGACCGGCAGCAGCAGCAGAAGCCAGCGCGCCACGCCACCCTGCCCGCCCAGCAGCGTGTCGTAGTTCAGGATGGCGATCACGCCCGCGACCGAAAAGCCGATGCTGGCGATGACCGGCGCGATGCGGGTGTGCCAGAGCCGGTTGTCCACTCCGGTGCGGGCGAAGAAGGCCACGACCGAAAGGCTGGCCGCGATCAGCCCGGTGATGATGGCCACCGTGCCAAGGGCCGACATCCAAGGGAAGGTCACGTTCATCGGATCGGCCCCGGACAGCAGGAAGCCAAGGTTGATCGCCAGAACCGTCATCCCCATGGCGATCGCCGCATTGCCGGGCGAGCCGGATTTGCGGTCGGCCAGGCTCAGCCGGTCGGGCAGAAGTCCGGCGCGGGCGATGGCGAAGATGTAGCGCGACACGATGTTGTGGAAGCCGATGAACATGGCGATCAGGCTGGTGATCACCAGCCATTCCATCGCGCCCGTCACCCAGGGCCCGGCATAACGCTCGGCCAGGACGAAGACGAAGGCGGCGGGGTCGGCCTCGGCCACGGCCTGCACATTGGCGGTGCCGTAGCCCATCGACAGCGCCCAGGTGGTGATGGCGTAGAACAGCGCGATCAGCGTGATGCCGATATAGGCCGCGCGGGGGATCGTCCGCCGCGGATCGCGGGCCTCTTCGGAAAAGACCACCGTCGCCTCGAAGCCGGTGAAGCAGGTGGTGGCGAAAAGGAAGGCCAGCCCGAAGCCCGGCACCGCGACTTGCGACCAGCTGAACCCGTCGGCACTGAGCCCGGCATCGCCGCCCGCCACGATCACCGCCAGCACGACGACGATCAGCACCGCGATCTCAAGCACCAGCAGCCCGCCCAGCACCCGCAGGCTGACGTCGATGCCGCGCCATGTCAGCCAAGTGATGACCGAGATCAGCCCGACGATCCAGGCCGCGGGCGGAATGTCGATGCCGTATTTGCCCTCGATCATCATCTGGAGAAGGGCGCCGAAGAAGCTCCAGAACCCGGTGACAAGGGCCAGATAGCCCACCAGGCTGATCCCGGCGAGGGCGGAGGCGGCCTTCGGGCCGAAGCCCTCGGCCACATAGGCGACGAAGCCGCCGGCGTTGCTGATATGGCGGCTCATGGCGACATAGCCGGCGCAGAACATGGCGAAGAGCACGCCCACCATCAGGTAGACCGCGGGCGCGCCCGGCCCCACCGAGGCGAAGACGACGGGCGAGCCGCCGATCACCGCGCCAAGCGGCGCGACGGCGGCGATGACGAAGAAGACGATCGCACCGACCGACATCTTGTTGCGTTGCAGATGGTGGTCCGGGCCGTCCTCGGCCCGGGTCACATTCGGATTCGAGACCATTGCGCTTCTCCCTGTTCCTGGTCTTCTGGTCTGTTGGTGAATGATATTGTCGTTTGTTCAGGCCCGTTTGCGCGCCCGGCACATTAAAGGCACAGGTCGCGCAGCCCCGGCGCAGCGGCCGCCAGCGACAAGAGGCCGATCACCGCGATCCCCAGCCCCGCCGCCCGGCGGACCCGCAGCACCGCGCTGCGCTGGCCGAAGGCATGTGCGGCCCGCAGCCCCCAGGCGCCCAGCATCAGCGCCGGAACCGTGGCAAGGCCGAAGCCCGCCATATGCGCCGCCCCCGGCAGCATGCCGCCGGTCATCGCCGCCATCATCAGCGCCGAATAGACCATGGCGCAGGGCATCGCGCCCCAGACCATGCCGAAGGCGAAAAGCGGCTTGCCGCAGCCCGTCCCGCCGCAGCGGCGCATCAGCCCCTGCATCCCGCCCCCGCCGCGGTGGACCAGCCGCATCCCGTCGCCGATCCCGGCCAGCGACAGGCCGAGCCAGAGGATGAACACCGCCGACAGCCCCCGGAACACCGCGCGCAGCCCGGCCGCGTCGAAGGCCATGAGGACGGACATCCCCACCGACCCGGCCGCCAGCCCCAGCATCGCATAGCTGAGGACGCGACCGGCGTTCAGGCTGGCCTGCGCGGCGATCTGGTTGCCGGGACCGCCCGCCGGTCCGGCCAGTGCCGGGGCCGCCGCCGCGATGCCGCCGCAAAGCGCCAGGCAATGCGGGCTGCTTGCCAGGCCCAGAAGCAGGCCCGAGATCATGGCTGTCACTGCATCCATCGCGGGCGTCCCTCCCTCTGGCTATCCTGCTGCGGAAGATACGGCGCCGCCCCGGGCCGGAACGGCGCCGGACGGGTCAGGCCTTGGCCTTGCCCTTGGCGTCGCGCTGCTTCTCCAGCCGCTCCTCGGCCTCGGCCACCAGCTTCTCCCGCCGCATGGTGCGCCGCATCATCCGGGTCAGCCGCTGCGGCACGTATTCGCCCGAGCCGCCGCCGGAATGGCAGGAGGACTTGCTCGCACATGCCTTCTGCAAGGCGGGCGGCAGGTCGAGCGCGGGATTGTAGTCGAAGAAGCCCGAGGGTTTCAGCTTGAAGCCCAGCTTCGCGCTCGGCATCACCGGCCAGTCCTCAAGCCGCGGAACGTGGTGGTGGCCGAAGACATACCAGACCACGATGTCCTCGTTCGCGATGGGCCTGTCGCGCTCGGTCCACAGCGGCAGGCCGTCGGGGCCGGGGTTCTGGTTGGGGAAGCGGCCCGCGGCGAAGAGTTCCTTCTCGTCATAGGCCGTCACCCAGAGGTGGTTCTGCAAGTATCCCGCCCGCCGGGCGATGGCGGAATCGGCGTTGAAGAAGGGCAGCACCACTTCCATCGGCTCGATCCGGTAGCCGACATTGGTGCCCATGCGGTTCCTGGAATTCGGGTTCTGCACCACCCATGTCCGCACGCTTTCGAAGTTGTGCCGCCGCTGCGCCTCTTTCTCGGTGTTGAAAAGCGTCGTCTCGGCGTAGAAGGCATTGCCCAGCCGGTTGGTCGGGCCGGTCGGGTCGGCCTTGGAATTGACCTCGACCACCTGGTTCTTCTCGCCGTCCAGATCCATGTCCAGCCGTGCGCAGAAGAAATGCTGGTGGTTCGGGGCATAGAGCCCCTCGTCCATCATCGTGCCGTGGCGCGCCTTCTGACCGGGAGGAACGGCGCCGGTCTGCATGATGCCGTTGGCCTTGACCTCCAGTTCCAGAGAGCCGTCCAGCCGGAAGTTCCAGTAGAAGGCGTATTCGTAGTTCCCCACCGTGGCGATGAAGGAGACGACGAACTTGGTCGACCGCCGGTTCTCGACCTTCTCGGTGCGCAGGTCGGTGTGCTTCCACATGATGGAATCGTCTTCCTCATGCATGCAGATCGCGTTCGGCACCGATTCGATCTCGCCGAAGGCATTGACGAAATCGAAGTCGAAGTAACGGATCTCGCCCAGGCAATCGCAACCCAGCGTCAGCGAGTTGGCAAGGATGCCCAGCCCGTATTCGCCCACGTCGAAGGCGTTCTTCATGCCGTTCGTCGTGGTGTCGTCGCAATAGGGCACCGTCATTTCCGAGATCGAGGCGCGATAGCAGATCGGCCGCACCCTGCCCTGTTCGGCATCGTCGAACTTGATGTCGTGCAGCACCAGCCCCTCGCGGGCGTTGAAGGACATGTGGAACGACCAGCGCTCCCATGTGACCGCCCAGCCGTCCACGGTGTAGTTCACGCCCTCGGGCTGGGTGATGACGATGGGTTTCAGCGGATCGCGCAGCTTCTTCTGATACTGGCGTTCGTAATTGTGCATCTCCTGCGGGATCGGGATCACCCCGGCATCGTCGACCGAGACCACGCGCTGTTCGTAAAGATCGACCAGCGCCGTCAGCCCCTCGATCGGATGGGCGTAGATGTTGTCGTCGGCCTCCTTGCGGATCAGGAACATGCCCCGCACCAGCCGGTTTTCCGGGTTCTCGGCATCGGTGAAATATCCGGCGCTGAGCGGGTCGATGCAGACGAGGCCGCGTTCGGCGATGTCCAGGCCGCGGGCCTCCAGTGCGCGGGCGACCCGTTCGTCCTGCATGCAGATCACGGTCATCTCGATGAATTCGTCGGGCACCAGCATGGGCTGGCCGCGATCCTCGGCGATCTGCCAGGAGGTGACTTCGCCCTTCGACAGCGACACCACCGCGTCGATGGTCTGCTTCTTCAGCGTGTCGATCAGCAGCACATCGGCCAGCCGCTCGAATCCCTGGCCGGGGCGGAAGGTGCGGACGAACTCCTTCGGCGGCTCCTTCGCCTGCATCATGATGAAGCGCATGCCGTTGGCGAAATGGGTGCTGGCATGAACGATACGGACAAGGCTTTCCAGCTCGTCATAGGTCAGCGGATCGAAGGGATGGGCGACGCCGTGGCGCGGATAGGCCTGGCCCTTGGTCTCGGTCTTGGATGCCATTTGGTTTCTCCCTGTTGGTTGGGCGGCCGGGCCTAGTAGGCGACGCAGACCGTCTTTTCTTCTGTGAAGAGGTTCAGCGCGGCCTTGCCGTGTTCCTTGCCGATGCCGGAAAGCTTGCGGCCGCCGAAGGGCAGGTTCGGGTCGAACACGCCATGGCAGTTGACCCAGACCGTTCCCGCCTGGATGCGCGGGATCAGCATGTTGATCTTCGAGATGTTCTGGCTCCAGATCGAGGCGGCCAGCGCGTATTTGCTGTCGTTGGCCTTGGCGACCAGGTCCTCGATATCGTCATAGGGCATGACGCAGAGGACGGGGCCGAAGATTTCTTCGCTGACGCATTCGAAGCTGTGGTCCACCCCGGTCAGCACTGTGGGCTCGATGAACCAGCCGGTCGCGCCCGCCACCGCCTCGCCCCCGGCGGCCACCTCGGCCCCGGCGGCGCGGCTGCGCTCGATGAAGCCCAGCACCCGCTCGTGATGCACCTTCGACACCATCGGCCCGACATGCACCCGCGGATCGAAGCCCGAGCCGAGCTTGAGGTATTGCGACAGGTCGAGGATGCGCTGCATGTAATCGTCGAACCGCTTGCGCGGCAGATAGACCCGCGATCCGGCGACGCATTGCTGGCCGTGGTTGAAGAAGGTCGCCATGGCGGCGTTCGGCCCAAGGAAATCCGGGTCGATGTCGTCCAGCACCAGGACCGGAGACTTGCCGCCGGTTTCCAGCGAGAAGCGGGTCATGTTGTCGATGGCGGCGTGGCCGATCTCCTTGCCGACCTTGGTCGATCCGGTGAAGGCCACCTTGTTCACGCCCGGATGCGCCACCAGCGGTGCGCCGACCTCGGCCCCGGTGCCGGTGATGACATTGACCACCCCGGGCGGGAAGCCCGCCTCCTGCACCAGCCGCGCCAGATGCAGCGCGGTCAGAGAGGTGTCCTCGGCCGGTTTCAGCACCACGGTGCAGCCGCAGGCCAGCGCCGGGACGATCTTCCACAGCGCCATCAGATGCGGGAAGTTCCATGGCACGATGGCCGCGACCACCCCCACCGGCTCGCGCCGCGTATAGGCGTGGAAACGGCGGCCCGCTCCCATCGGCTCGCGCACCGACAGTTCCAGCGCGCTGCCGTCCAGCTTGGTCGCCCAGCCGGCCATGTAGCGGGTGAAGTCCACCGCCATCTCCACCTGCACGATCCGCGCCACGTCGAGAAGCTGGCCCTGATCCAGCGTCTCGAGCTCGGCGATCATCGGGCCGCGCTCCTCGATCAGATCGGCCAGCCGGAGGAGAAGGCGCTGCCGGTCGGCGGGCAGCATCCGCGACCAGTCCGGGCTTTCCAGCGCCTGCCGCGCCGCCGTCACCGCAAGGTCCACGTCGCGGGCATCGCCACGCGGAACGTCGCAGATATGGCGGCCCGTCGCCGGTTCCACGCTGGGCATGGTCCGGCCCGACGCAGCCTCGACGAACTGGCCGCCGATCAACATCTTGTGTGCGGCGCCGGTCGCGAACGCTAGTGCTTCGGCGCTGACCACGGTTTCAAATCTTGGAACGAACATCGCGCTTTCTCCTCCGCAGCGCTTGACATCCAAAAGAAAACATCATTCTCTATTACCTGTCAAGCATCAGATCGCGGTCTTCGACAGGGCCGCGGCGGGGGGAGGGAAAAGGCACCATGTCCGACAGACCGCAGTTCGACGGCCGGATCGAAACCATGTCGGCGGATGAGACGGCGTCGATGCAGGCCGCGCTGTTGCAGCGCCAGATGCACTATGTCGGCCAGCGCTCCGCCTTCTATGCCAAGCGCTTCGCCGGGGCCGGGATCGCCCCCGCCGACATCCGCAGCCCCGCCGATCTGGCGCATCTGCCCTTCACCGAAAAATCCGACCTTCGCGCCTCGCAGGCGGAAGTGCCGCCGCTGGGATCGCATGTCTGCGCCGATCCGGGCCAGATCATCCGCGTCCATGCCTCGTCCGGGACGACCGGCACGCCCTCGTTCGTCGGCATCACCCGGCGCGACCGCGACCGCTGGACCGAGCTGGTGGCCCGCGCCTACCGCTGTCAGGGCCTGCGCCCCGGTGACCGTTTCGCCATGGGCCTTGCCATCGGCTTCTTCGTCGGCGGCCTGCCGGTCGCCGCCGCGGTCGAGGAGGTGGGGGCCACGCTTCTGCCCATCGGCACCGGCGCCTCGGACCGGCTGGTCACCTCGATCCGCGTGTTGCGGGCGAACGTGCTGGCCACCACGCCCTCTTACGCGCTCTATCTGGCCGAGCAATGCCACAAGTCGCTGGGTGTCGATCCGAAAAGCCTTGGGCTGGAACGGCTTCTTGTCGGGGCCGAGCCGGGCGGCGGCATCCCCGAGGTGCGGGCGGCGATCCAGGACGCATGGCAGGCGAAGTGCCTGGAATCCATCGGCAATGCCGATGTGATCACCATCCACAGCGCCGAATGCGACGCGCAGGACGGCTGCCATTTCCTGATGCCCGACTACCTGCTGATGGAGGTGATCGACCCCGAGACCGGCACCCCGCAGGACATGACGCAGCCCGAGGTGCAGGGCGAGATGGTCTTCACCCATCTCGACCGCGACTGCCACCCGCTGGTGCGCTTCCGCACCCGCGACCATGTGGTGGTGAAGACCGGCCGCTGCTCATGCGGGCGCACCACGCCCCGGCTGCGCTGCATCGGGCGCACCGACGACCTGCTGATCGTGCGCGGGGTGAATGTCTGGCCCTCGGCGATCAAGGACGTGGTGGCGGGCTTCCGCCCCGAGGTCAGCGGCGAGATGCAGATCCGCATCCCCGGCCCCGGCCCGATGGTCGACCCGCCGCTTCCCGTCGTCGTCGAACGCGGCGAGGGCGCGCTGCCGGAAGGCGACGCCGATCTTGCCGCGCGGATCGAGGCGAAACTGCGTGCAACGCTGATCTTCACCGCCCGGGTGCAGGTCGTTCCCGCCGGATCGCTGCCGCGGACCGAGGCCAAGGCGAAACTGGTCCACCGCGAAGGGACCGCCTGATGCGCTTCGAGAACGTCTTCATTCCCTATGGCCGCTATTGGTGCACCCCCTTCTGCCGCTGGCAGGGGGCGCTGGCGGGCGAACATCCGCTGCGGCTTCTGGCGCGCTGCGGGGCCGAGGTGCTGCAACAGAAGGGCGAGGATATCCTTGCCATCGACGGGCTGCACCTCGGCACCACCGTGCCGCAGGACAAGAGCTTCTGGGGCGCGCCCTGGGTGGCGGCGATGATGGGGAACGAGCGGATCACCGGCCCGACCATCGCGCAGGCCTGCGCCACCTCGGCCCGGGTCATCGCCTCGGCGGCAGCGATGATCGAGACCGGAACGGCGCGGCGGATGCTGGCTCTGGCCGCCGACCGCACCAGCAACGGCCCGCATATCTACTACCCCAGCCCCTCGTCGCCGGGCGGGACCGGCAGTTCGGAAAACTGGGTGCTGGACAATTTCGGCCACGATCCCCATGCGCAGATCGCCATGGTCGACACCGCCGAGAACATCGCCCGCCGCTGCGGCATCTCGCGCCGGGAACAGGACGAGACGGTGCTGCTGCGCTATGGCCAATACGGGCAAGCGCTGGCCGGCGACCGCGCCTTCCAGCGGCGCTACATGATCGACCTGACGGTGCGCCAGGGCAAGAAGCCGGCGGCGATCACGGGCGACCAGGGCGTCACCGCCTCGACCCCCGAGGGGCTGGCCGCTCTGGCGCCAGTGCGCGAGGGCGGGACCGTCACCTACGGCGGCCAGACCCATCCGGCCGACGGCCATGCCGGGATGGTGCTGCACGCGCGGCCCGAGGCACAGGCCGGGGGCGAACCGCTGGTCCGGATCCTCAGCTATGGCGAGGGCCGGGCCGACCGCGGGCATATGGGCATGGCCCCGGTCCCCGCCGCCCGCGCCGCGCTGGCAGAGGCCGGGCTGGAGATCGCCGATATCGCCGCGATCAAGACCCACAACCCTTTCGTGGTGAACGACATCTACTTCTCGCGCGAGATGGGCGTGCCGCTGGAGGCGATGAACCGCTTCGGCTCGTCGCTGGTCTTCGGCCATCCACAGGGGCCGACCGGCCTGCGCCTGGTGATCGAGCTGGTCGAGGAACTGGTATCCATGGGCGGGGGTTACGGCCTTTACACAGGCTGCGCTGCGGGGGATACCGGGGCCGCCATCGTCCTTCGTGTCGATTGAATACGGTGCAGTCAGGCGGGGTGAGACCATGGTCCAGGTGAAGAAAGAGGCGGTCCACTCCAGCATCCTTGCAGCCGCGCGCCAGCTTTTCGAGGAACGCGGCTACCAGGGCACCACCATGCCCGCCATCGCCAAGCACGCCGGGATCACCACGGGCAACATCTACAAATACTTCACCTCGAAGTTCGAGCTGCTGTTCGTGGTCCTGACCGACTGGATCGAGGCCAAGTTTTCAGAACTGGAAGACCGGATCGCAGCGGGTGTCCCGCCAGAGCAGGTGCTGCCGATGGTGCTGGATTTCCTTTGGGTGGAAATGCCGCAGGCCGACAACAACTTCGAACTCAACCTGATGGCCGCGCTGTCGACCAAGGGCGACACCGAGGCCTATTCGCCGGGACTGCTGCAATCGCTGGTCGACCGCACCGCGCGGATTCTGGAACAGGGCCTGTCCGGCTCCTGCGCCACGCCGCAGGACTGCCAGCAACTCGCCCATATGATCTTCATGTGCCACGACGGCTTCGTGCTGGACGTGAACCTGTCCAACAACAAGGCCCGCCGCAGCCAGCTGGCGGAGTTCTTCACCCGGCTGGTAAGCACCAGCCTGACCCGGGACCGGGCCTGACACCTTCCCCGACGCGAGGAGACCGCGATGTTCTACAAGGTCACGGACTGGAACAGGGCCTATGAGATCGAGCCCCATATCCCGCAGGCGGATGCCTTCTACGGCCTCTGGCCCGAGGAGGCGGCGGCCTTCCGCGCCATGCTTCCGGCCGAGCGCAGACTGTGCGACCTGCGCTATGGCCCGGCCCCGCGGAACCTGATGGACCTCTTCCTGCCTGAAGGCACGCCGCGAGGCCTGGCGGTCTTCATCCATGGCGGCTACTGGTGCGAATGCGACAAGGACCTCTGGTCGCATTTCGCCCGGGGGCCGCTCGACCGCGGCTATGCCGTCTGCCTGCCGGGTTATACGCTCTGCCCCGATATCCGCATTTCCGGCATCGTGCGCGAAGTGGCGGCCGCCATCGAACTGGCCGCGGCGCGCATCGCCGGGCCCATCGCGCTTTCCGGCCATTCCGCCGGCGGCCATCTGGCCTGCCGCATGGTCAGCGGCCCCGCGGTCCTGGGCGACGCCACCCTCGGCCGGATCGCGCATGTCCTGTCGATCTCGGGCATCCACGACCTGCGGCCGATCCGGCAGACCGGCATGAACGCCACCCTGCAGATCGACACCGCCGAGGCCGCCGCGGAAAGCCCGGCGCTGCTGGCCCCTGCCCGTCCGGTCAGGCTGACCTGCTGGGCCGGTTCGGCCGAGCGGGCGGAATTCCTGCGCCAGAACGAGCTTCTGGCCAACATCTGGGCCGGGCTGGGATGCGAGACCCGCGCCGTGGTCGAACCCGACCGGCATCATTTCGATGTCATCGACGGGCTGACCTCGGCAAGATCCGCCCTGACCGAGGCCTTCCTCGGACCGGTCGACGGCCAGCCCCCATCGGCAGGGCAAACCCGATCCACCTGAGGCCCGGCGCACAGCGCGGACGGAATTGACAGCCTTGCACGGTTGCGGCAAGCCTTGGGAGAGAAGGTCGCGGATGCACCTTGCTTGACCCATGCCCCGGCGGGGCTGCCCAAGTTTGACCTTCCGTTGTCGGAGCCGCCGTGACCGATCCTGCCCCGCGGCCTGCCGCGCCCCCGCTTGCCCCCTTCCCCCATGCGCTTTCGGCTGCGCGCCTTGCGGCGTTCCGCCTGAGGCCGGGCGAGGATCCGGTCCTTGCCCTGCGCGAGGTGCAGCGCCGCACCGGCACGCGGGCGATGGCGGTGGTCACCTGCGTCGGCAGCCTGACGCGCGCCGAGATCCGCCACGCGAACCGCCCCGAGGGCACGCGCTACCAGGGGCATTTCGAGATCACCTCGCTGACCGGCACCGTCGATCCGGCGGGCGAGCATCTGCACCTGACCATCACCGACAGAGACGGCCATGCCTTCGGCGGCCACCTGCTGCCCGGCTCTGCCGTCTACACCACGGCCGAGATCGTGGTGGCGCTGCTCGACGACCTGGCCTTCACCCGCGAGCCATGCGCCCTTTCGGGCTATGACGAGCTTGTCATCCACGCCGCCCCAACCCCGGAGGACCCCGCAGCATGACATTGAACCCCTTCTCCACCCGCAATCTGGTGCTGATGGCCATCGGCATCGCGCTCAACATCGCCCTGGGGCAGGCGTCGTCCTTCCTCAACCTGCCGATCTTTCTCGACTCCATCGGCACCGTTCTGGCGGCGGTGCTGTCCGGGCCGGTGGTCGGCGGGCTGACGGGGCTGCTGACCAACCTGCTCTGGGGCCTGCTGCAGGGGCCGACCGCGGCCTTCTTCGCCCCGGTCGCCATGGTGATCGGCATCGCGGCGGGCCTTTTGGCCCGCGCGGGCATGTTCCGCACATGGTGGCAGGCGGCGATCTCGGGCGCGGTGATCGCCGTGGCACTGGCGGTGGTGGCGGTTCCGATCCGCATCTACCTGTTCGGCGGCGTCACCGGCAGCGGCGCCGATTTCGCCGTGGCCTATCTGCTGAAGGTCGGCGAAAGCCTGTTCGGCTCGGTCCTGATCACGGTCATCGGCACCAATCTGGTGGACAAGATCGTCACCGCGCTACTGGTCTGGGGGATCGTGCGGGGGCTTCCCGCGCGGACCGTCTCGGACTGGCCCTTCCTTGCCCGCAGCCGGACCTGACCGGCCGCAGCCATGTTCCAGCCCGGCCCGGACAGCGCCTTCCGCCGCGCCAACCCGTTGACGCGGCTGGCGCTGGTCGCGGCGGTGGCGGCGATGCTGCCGCTGTGGCCCGCGCCGGTGCTGCTGGCGGCGCTGGCCGCCGTGCTGGCCGGAGGCGGCGCCCTGGGCTTCGGTCGGCTGCTCGGCTGGCGCATGGCGCTGCTGCTGGCCCCGCTGGCGCTGGCGCTGGCGGTGGTCCATGGCCTGCTGATCGCCCGCGGGCCGCTGGCGGACTGCGGCCCGCTGACCTGCTATCCCGAGGGTCTGGCCCATGCGCTGCTGGTCTTCGCGCGGCTGGCGCTTCTCCTGGGCATCTGCCTTGTCTTCGTGATGACGACCCGGCCTTCGGATCTGGCGCGGGCGCTGGACGGGGCGGGCGTGCCGCCCTCGGTCTCTTACCTGCTGACCGCGCCGCTGGCGCTGGTGGAAACCGTGGCGCAAGAGGCGCGTCAGGTCCGTGACAGCCTGCAACTGCGCGGCTTTTCCGCCCGCGACGGGCTGCGGGCGCGGGTGCGGATCCTTGCCGCCATGATGAACCCGCTGGTGCGCAGCCTGATCACCGAGGCCCCGATCCGTGCCGAGGTGCTGGAAATGCGCGGCTTCCGCGCCTTTCCGCGCCGGGGCCTGATCGACCCGATTCAGGATGGCGCCGCCGAGGTCCGGTTGCGTCGCGGCTTCCTGTTTCTGGCGCTGCTGCAACTGGGGCTGGCGGTGGCGACATGACCCTTGAAGCCGGCGGTCTCGGCTTCGCCTGGCCCGGCCGGGAGCCGCTGTTCGAAGGTCTCGACCTGCACCTTGGCCGGGGCGAGCGGCTGGCGGTGCTGGGCGGCAACGGGTCGGGGAAATCCACGCTGGGCCGCTGTCTGGCCGGTTTCCTGCCGGTGCAGGGCCGCCTGCACTGGAACGGCAGGCCGTGGGCGGCGCTGTCGCGCGCCGAACATGCGGTGGCGGTGCAATATGTCGGCCAGCGCCCGCATCTGCACCTCAGCGGGCGCGGCTTCACCCTGCGCGAGGAAATCGCCTTCGGCCCGGAAAACCTGGGCCTGCCCGCAGGGGAAATCCGGGCGCGGGTGGATGAGGCGATGGCCTTCCTCGGCCTTTCGCAGCTTGCGGCGCGCGACTGCCGCCGCCTGTCCGGGGGCGAGACGCAGCGCGCCGTGCTGGCCGGTGCGCTGGCGATGCGGCCGGACCTGCTGATCCTCGACGAGCCGATGACCGATCTGGATGCCGAAAGCCGCGATGGTCTGGCCGCGTATCTGCGCGACCTGCCGTGGAAGATGACGGTGATCTTCCTCGACATCGGCTATCACGGCTGGATGAAGGATCTGGCGCCCCGGCACCTGCTTCTGGACGCCGGACAGGTTCAGGGCCCGTTCGGGACCGCCGACCTGTTCGATCGCCCCCTGCCGGACCGCATCCTGCTGCCCGAAAGACCCTCGCAATGACCTTCGGCGTGGAAATCGAAGGCATGAGCTTCGGCTACACGGACCAGTCGCTGCTGTTCTCCGGCCTGGACCTGCGCCTGCCCGCGGGCACTGCGCTGGCGGTTCTGGGGCCGAACGGCCGGGGCAAGAGCAGCCTTTTGCGCCTGCTTTCCGGGCTGGAGCGCCCGCTGCGGGGCCGCATCCGCATCGCCGGTCTCGACCTGTCGCAGGCCCCGGCGCGGGAGGTGGCGCGGCTGGTCGGCATGGTCGCGCAATCCTCGGACCGGCATTTCCTGCGGGCGCGGGTGATCGAGGAGGTCGCACTCGGCGCCCGCACCCTCGGCCTTGCCGATCCCGAGACGCTGGCACAGGGCGCGCTGGACCGGCTGGGGATCGCGGATCTGGCCGGATACCACCCGCTCGATCTGGACGCGGGGCAGCGGCGGCTGGTGGCGCTGGCGGCGGCCATCACCCATGGCCCGCGCCTCCTGCTGCTGGACGAAGCCCAGCGCGGGCTGGACCGGCTGAACCGTGCATGTCTGGAACGGCTGATCGGCGCCGAAGCCGCGCGCGGCACCACCGTGCTGGCGGTGACCCATGACACGGATTTCGCCCGGCAGATCGCCGAGAACTTCCTGCTTGTGTCGCAGGCCGGGGTGGAGCAGAAGGCGGGCCGGACGGCGCTGCCGCCACATGGGGACCCTTTGAACGGGGAACCGCCACCCATCGCTTAACTACATATTGACAAGCAGCGGCGCCATGGCGCTAATGATGGTGTCATGGTTCCCGCGAGGTGACTCGCGGGTGAAAATGGGAAGCCGGTGCGATACCGGCGCTGCCCCCGCAACTGTAAGCGGTTAGCGAAGCTGGAAAACCACTGGGGAGGGACACCCCGGGAAGGCCAGCCCAAGCTGCGACCCGCAAGCCAGGAGACCTGCCAGGACAATCGAGTCGAAACCGTGCGGCGGGCGCGGGGCGCGTGGTCAAAGGCCGGACCTCTGGTCGGCCAACCGTGCCTTCACCCCGTCCAACAGAAGAAGAATGGGGACATCAGGCATGACCATCACCGTCTATTCCAAGCCCGCCTGCGTGCAATGCACCGCCACCACCCGCGCGCTGGACGCCCGCGGCATATCCTACAGCGTGATCGACCTGACCGAGGACGCCCGGGCCATGGAGATGGTGACCGGCCTCGGCTACCGGCAGGCCCCGGTGGTGGTTGCGGGCGAGGCGCATTGGGCGGGCTTCCGGCCCGACATGATCGGCCGCCTGGCCTGACGGCGATGCCGGGGCTGGTCTGGTATTCATCGGCTTCCGGCAACACCGCGCGCTTCGTGGCGCGGCTGGGGCTTGGCGGCCTGCGCATCCCGATCTCGCCCAGCGAGCCGATGCCGGAACCCGCCGCGCCCTACGTCCTGATCTGCCCCAGCTATGCCGACGGGCAGGGGCGGGGCGCGGTGGCGAAACAGGTGATCCGCTTCCTGAACGATCCCGGCCGCCGCGCGCTTCTGCGCGGGGTGATCGCCGGCGGCAACCGCAACTTCGGCACGCTTTTCGCCTGCGCCGGGGATGCGATCGCCGGCAAATGCAACGTGCCCGTGCTGTATCGCTTCGAACTGGCCGGGCTTGAGACCGACATCGCCCGCGTTCGCGCAGGGCTGGAAAAATTCTGGGGGATGGAATGCCTGACGGCTCAGTGAAACCCGCGCTGGACTACCATGCGCTGAACGCGATGCTGAACCTCTACGACGAGGACGGCCGCATCCGCTTCGACGCCGACCGCATGGCCGCGCGGCAGTATTTCCTGCAGCACGTGAACCAGAACACGGTGTTCTTCCACAACCTGGACGAAAAGCTGCGCTATCTGGTGGACGAGGGCTATTACGAAGCCGCCGTCCTGGACCAGTATTCCCGCAACTTCCAGCGCCGCATCTGGGACGAGGCCTATGCCCGGAAGTTCCGCTTCCCCACCTTCCTTGGCGCATTCAAGTATTACACCAGCTATACGCTGAAGACCCGCGACGGGCAGCGCTATCTGGAACGCTACGAGGACCGGGTGGTGATGGTCGCCCTGACGCTGGCGCGCGGCGACGAGACGCTGGCGCTGCGCTTCATGGACGAGATCATCTCGGGCCGGTTCCAGCCCGCCACGCCCACCTTCCTGAACGCGGGCAAGCAATCGCGCGGGGAGCTGATCTCCTGCTTCCTCCTGCGGGTCGAGGACAACATGGAGTCCATCGGCCGCTCGATCAACTCGGCCCTGCAACTGTCGAAGCGGGGCGGCGGCGTGGCCCTGATGCTGACCAACCTGCGCGAGGCCGGGGCGCCGATCAAGGGGATCGAGAACCAGTCCTCGGGCGTGATCCCGGTGATGAAACTGCTGGAGGATTCCTTCTCCTACGCCAACCAGCTTGGCGCGCGGCAGGGGGCGGGCGCGGTCTACCTGAACGCCCACCATCCCGACATCCTGCGCTTCCTGGACACCAAGCGCGAGAATGCGGACGAGAAGATCCGCATCAAGACCCTGTCGCTTGGCGTGGTGATCCCCGACATCACCTTCGAACTGGCGAAGAAGAACGAGGATATGTATCTGTTCTCGCCCCATGACGTGCAGAGGGTCTACGGCGTGCCCTTCTCGGAGATTTCCGTCACCGAAAGATATGCCGGGATGGTCGACGACAAGCGCATCAGGAAGCGCAAGATCAACGCGCGCGAATTCTTCCAGACCATCGCCGAGATCCAGTTCGAGAGCGGCTATCCCTACATCATGTTCGAGGACACGGTGAACCGTGCCAACCCGATTGCCGGGCGCATCACCATGTCGAACCTCTGTTCGGAAATCCTGCAGGTCAACGAGGCGAGCCACTACAACGAGGACCTGTCCTATTCCCGGCTGGGGACGGACATCTCCTGCAACCTCGGCAGCCTGAACATCGCCGCCACGATGGACGGGCCGGATTTCGGCGCCACGGTGGAAACCTCGATCCGGGCGCTGACCGCCGTTTCGGAAATGTCCTCCATCGACGCGGTTCCCTCGATCCGCCGCGGCAATGACGAGGCCCATGCGGTGGGCCTTGGCCAGATGAACCTGCACGGCTTCCTTGCCCGCGAGCGTATCCATTACGGCAGCGCCGAGGGGGTGGAGTTCACCAGCGTCTATTTCGCCGCCGTGGCCTGGCACGCCATCCGCGCCTCCTGCCTGCTGGCGCAGGAGAAGGGCAGGACCTTCAAGGATTTCGACCAGTCGAAATACGCCGACGGATCGTTCTTCGAGAAATACACCAGCCGCGACTGGCTGCCGACCCTGCCCGATGTGGCGCGGGTGTTCGAGGGCATCGCCCTGCCGACGCGCGAGGACTGGGCGAAGCTGAAGGAGGACGTGATGAAGCACGGCCTCTACAACCGCAACCTTCAGGCGGTGCCGCCCACCGGGTCGATTTCCTACATCAACAACTCGACCAGCTCGATCCACCCCATCGTGGCGAAGATCGAGGTGCGGAAAGAGGGCAAGATCGGCCGGGTCTATTATCCGGCGGCCTTCATGTCGAACGAGAATCTGGAGTACTACCGCGACGCCTACGAGATCGGGCCCGAGGCGATCATCGACACCTATGCGGCGGCAACCGAGCATGTCGACCAGGGACTTTCCCTGACGCTGTTCTTCCCGGCCGAGGCGACCACGCGCGACATCAACAAGGCGCAGATCCACGCGTGGAAGAAGGGGATCAAGACGATCTACTACATCCGCCTGCGCCAGGCCGCACTGGAAGGAACCGAGGTGCAGGGCTGCGTTTCCTGCACGTTGTAAGGGTTGCAGGCGCCGGGGGGCCAGCCGCCCGGTCCATTGGTTCCTCGAACCGATGGCGGAGCCAATGGACCACCACCGGGATATTTGAGGACAGATGAAATGAAGGACAGCGTGGTGCGGACGCCGCTGAAGGCGATCAACTGGAACCGGATGCAGGACGACAAGGACCTTGAGGTCTGGAACCGCCTGACCGCGAACTTCTGGCTGCCCGAGAAGGTGCCGCTGTCGAACGACGTGCAAAGCTGGGCCACCCTGCGGCCGGAGGAGCGGGAATTGACCATTCGCGTCTTCACCGGGCTGACGCTTCTGGACACCGTGCAGAACACCGTCGGCGCGCCCTCGATGCTGCCCGATGCGGTGACGCCGCATGAAGAGGCGGTGCTGACCAACATCGCCTTCATGGAGGCGGTCCATGCGCGGTCCTATTCCTCGATCTTCTCCACCCTCTGCCTGACCAAGGAGGTGGACGAGGCCTTCCGCTGGTCGGAGGAAAACCCGCATCTGCAAGCCAAGGCCCGGCTGATCTGCCGGGAATACGACGCCGGGGCCGATCCGCTGAAGCGCAAGATCGCCAGCGTGTTCCTGGAAAGCTTCCTGTTCTATTCCGGCTTCTACCTGCCGATGTACTGGTCCAGCCGCGCCCGGCTGACCAATACCGCCGACCTGATCCGCCTGATCATCCGCGACGAGGCGGTGCATGGCTATTACATCGGCTACAAATACCAGCGCGGGCTGGAACGGCTGGATGCCGCCCGCCAGCAGGAGTTGAAGGACTTCGCCTTCGCGCTGATCTTCGACCTTTACGACATCGAGCAGAAATACACCGCCGAGCTTTACGACGGCATCGGCCTGACCGAGGACGTGAAGGCCTTCCTGCATTACAACGCCAACAAGGCCTTGCAGAACCTTGGCTACGAAGCCCTGTTCCCGCCCGCCGCCTGCGAGGTGAACCCGGCGATCCTGGCCGCGCTGTCGCCGGACAGCGAGAACCACGACTTCTTCTCGGGCAGCGGCTCGTCCTATGTCATCGGCAAGGCAGTGGCGACCGAGGACGAGGACTGGGATTTCTGATCCCGCCCTGACGCGGGCCTCGGGCTATCGGTGGCTTTGGGGTCGCCGCTGAACATGCGCGAAATTCATGATCTTCTGGAGAAACATGAATTTCAAATCAGGTTCTTTCGCCGCTATGAGCATGGCCGATCCTGTCCGGCAGAGCCATGACCATCCTTCCGCCCCGTTCGACCCGTCTTCCCGATGCGCTGGAGGCCAGCGCCCGCCGCCGGATCCTGATCCTCGACGGCGCGATGGGAACGCAGATCCAGGCGCTCGGCCTGTCGGAAGAGGATTACCGCGGCCATGGCGGCTGCGGTTGCCGCCATCATTCCGACCATCCGCAGAAGGGCAACAACGACCTTCTGATCCTGACCCAGCCGCAGGCGATCGAGGAGATCCATTTCCGCTATGCCATGGCGGGGGCGGATATCGTCGAGACCAACACCTTCTCCGCCACCACCATCGCGCAGGCGGATTACGGGATGGAGGCGGCGGTCCACGACCTGAACGCCGAGGGCGCGCGGATCGTGCGGCGGGCGCTGGACCGGGCGACCGCCCTTGACGGCAAGCCGCGCTTCGTCGCCGGGGCGGTGGGGCCGACCAACCGGACCGCCAGCCTTTCCCCGGATGTGAACGACCCCGGCTACCGCGCCGTGACCTTCGACGACCTTCGCATCGCCTATGGCCAGCAGGTGCGCGGGCTGATGGAGGGCGGGGCCGACCTGATCCTGATCGAGACCATCTTCGACACGCTGAACGCCAAGGCGGCGGTCTTCGCCTGTTTCGAAGCGTTTGCCGAGGCCGGGCGCAGCCTGCCGCTGATGATCTCGGGCACGATCACCGATGCCTCGGGCCGCACGCTTTCCGGCCAGACGCCCACCGCCTTCTGGCATTCCGTCGCCCATGCAAGGCCCTTCACCGTGGGGCTGAACTGCGCGCTCGGCGCCGCCGCCATGCGCCCGCATCTGGCGGAACTGGCGGGCGTGGCGCCGACCCGGATCTGCGCCTATCCCAACGCCGGGCTGCCCAATGCCTTCGGCCAGTATGACGAAGGGCCGGAAGACACCGCCGCGCAGGTGGCCGATTTCGCGCGCGAGGGCCTTGTCAACGTGGTCGGCGGCTGCTGCGGCACCACGCCCGACCATATCGCCGCCATCGCCGATGCCGTCGCCGCCTTCCCGCCGCGCGAGGGGACGCAATGAGCCGTTACCTGCGCCTGTCGGGGCTGGAGCCCTTCGTCCTGACCCCGGACATTCCCTTCGTCAACGTGGGCGAGCGGACGAACGTCACCGGCAGCGCGAAGTTCCGCAAGCTGATCGTCAACCGCGACTACGCCGCCGCGCTGGAAGTGGCGCGCGACCAGGTCGAGAACGGCGCGCAGATCATCGACATCAACATGGACGAGGGGCTGATCGACTCGAAGCAGGCGATGGTGGAGTTCCTGAACCTGCTGGCGGCGGAACCCGACATCGCCCGCGTTCCGGTGATGATCGACAGCTCTAAATGGGAGGTGATCGAGGCCGGGCTGAAATGCGTGCAGGGCAAGCCCATCGTCAACTCGATCAGCATGAAAGAGGGCGAGGATGCCTTCCGCCATCATGCCGGGCTATGCCTGGCCTATGGCGCGGCGGTGGTCGTCATGGCCTTCGATGAACAGGGGCAGGCCGACACCTTCGCCCGCAAGACCGAAATCTGCGCCCGCGCCTATCGCATCCTGACCGAGGAGGTGGGCTTCCCGCCCGAGGACATCATCTTCGACCCGAACATCTTCGCCGTGGCGACGGGGATCGAGGAGCATGACAACTACGGCGTCGATTTCATCGAGGCGGCCCGCTGGATCAGGCGGAACCTGCCGCATTGCCATATCTCGGGCGGGGTCTCGAACCTGTCCTTCAGCTTCCGCGGCAACGAGCCGGTGCGCGAGGCGATGCACGCCGTCTTCCTGTATCACGCCATCAAGGCGGGCATGGACATGGGCATCGTCAACGCAGGCCAACTGGCGGTCTACGACCAGATCGACCCCGAGTTGCGCGAGGCTTGCGAGGATGTGGTGCTGAACCGCCGCCCCAAGGCTGGCGGCACCGCGACCGAGCGGATGCTGGAACTGGCCGGCCGCTTCCGCGGCGGGGCGAAGGAAGAGAAGGTCCGCGACCTCGCCTGGCGCGGCTGGCCGGTGGAGAAGCGGCTGGAACATGCCTTGGTCAACGGCATCACCGAATTCATCGAGGAGGATACCGAGACCGCACGTCAGGCCGCGGTCCGGCCGCTGGACGTGATCGAAGGCCCGCTGATGGCCGGGATGAACGTGGTGGGCGACCTGTTCGGCGCGGGCAGGATGTTCCTGCCGCAGGTGGTGAAATCGGCCCGGGTGATGAAGCAGGCCGTGGCCGTGCTGCTGCCCTTCATGGAGGAAGAGAAACGCCTGAACGGCGGCGGGGGGCGGCAGTCGGCGGGCAGGATCCTGATGGCCACGGTGAAGGGCGATGTGCATGACATCGGCAAGAACATCGTCGGCGTCGTGCTGGCCTGCAACAATTACGAGATCGTCGACCTTGGCGTGATGGTGCCGCCGCAGAAGATCCTCGAGGTGGCGAAGGCGGAAAAGGTGGATGCCATCGGCCTCTCCGGCCTGATCACACCGTCGCTTGATGAAATGGTCCACATGGCCGCAGAGATGGAGCGCGAAGGCTTCACCATTCCGCTGCTGATTGGCGGGGCCACCACGTCGAAGGTGCATACGGCGGTGAAGATCGCGCCGCGCTATTCCGGCCCGGCGGTCCATGTGCTGGACGCCAGCCGCGCGGTCGGAGCGGTCGGCAGCCTCTTGTCGGACGGGCAGAAGGCCGGGTTCACCGCCCGCATCCGCAGCGAATATGCCGAGGTTGCGGAACGCCACGAACGGTCCGAGCGGGCGAAACAGCGTGTCCCCCTTGCGGCCGCCCGGGCCAATGCGATGAAGATCGACTGGACGGCCTATGCCGTGCCCGCCCCGCGCTTCTTCGGCCCGCGGGTGATCGACGACTGGGACCTGGCCGAAATCGCCCGATTCATCGACTGGACGCCGTTCTTCCAGACATGGGAGTTGAAGGGCGTCTACCCTCGCATCCTTGAAGACGAAAGGCAGGGCGAGGCCGCCCGGGCGCTGTTCGCCGATGCGCAGGCGATGCTGGCCCGGATCATCGAGGAACGATGGTTCGTTCCCCGCGCCGTGGTCGGCTTCTGGCCCGCCAACACGCAGGGCGACGACATCCGGCTTTACACCGGCGAGGACCGCCGCGAGGCGCTGGCCACCTTGCACACCCTTCGCCAGCAGCACGCCAAGCGCGAGGGGCGGCCGAACGTGGCACTGGCCGATTTCGTGGCGCCGGAAGGGTCGGTCCCGGATTACGTCGGCGGCTTCGTGGTGACCGCCGGGCCGGAAGAAGCCGGGATCGCCGAGCGGTTCGACCGGGCGAACGACAATTACTCCGCGATCCTCGTCAAGGCGCTGGCCGATCGCTACGCCGAGGCGATGGCCGAGATGCTGCACCAGCGGGTGCGGCGCGAGTTCTGGGGCTATGCTCCCGAAGAAACCTTCCAGCCGCAGGAGTTGATCGGCGAGCCCTATCGCGGCATCCGCCCGGCCCCGGGCTACCCCGCCCAGCCCGACCATACCGAAAAGCTGACGCTGTTCCGGTTGCTGGAGGCCGAACGCGCCACCGGCGTGCGACTGACCGAAAGCATGGCGATGTGGCCGGGGTCTTCGGTGTCGGGCCTCTACATCGGCCACCCCGAAAGCTATTACTTCGGCGTCGCCAAGGTCGAGCGCGATCAGGTCGCCGATTACGCCCAGCGCAAGGGCATGCCGCTGGAAGAGACCGAACGCTGGCTGCAGCCGATCCTGAACTACACCCCCGCCCCGTCCCGGGCCCTTGCTGCCGAATGACGCCTGTGCCCCGAGGGCATCGCGGCACCGGTGATCTCCCCGCGGGGCGGCCAGGGCTGTTGACAGGGCTGTGATCCGGCCTCTAACCCCGGGGTGACGGTTCCCGCAAGGGAAGCAAAAGGGAACGCAGTAGGGCGGAAGCCTGATCTGCGGCTGCCCCCGCAACTGTAAGCGGCGAGTCTTTCGCACGATGCCACTGGGAAACCGGGAAGGCGCGGAGGATGTGACCCGTGAGCCAGGAGACCTGCCGTCGGCCATATTCACGAGCGGGCGCATCGGGCGGGGGTCCCCGGTGGCTGCCAGAAGGCGGAGCCATCCGCATCCGGCCGCAGTCCGCAGTGACGTGCAATGTGCCCGTCGAGGGAAAAATGCCGTCCAATCCATCCTGCCGCCGCAGCCTGCGGCTTCTTGCCTGCCTGACCGCGCTTGTGCCGGTCTCAACCCTTTCCGCCCATGCCCAGGATACGTCCTTCCGGCTGGGCACGATCTTCCTCTGGTCCGACGAGGGCGGCCTGGGCTTCGGCTCCACCGCCCCATCGGCCAGCCGCACCGGGGAGGCGATCAAGGACCTGCCCGCCGCCGTCGATGTCGTCGACACCGCGACCATGGCGGAGCGCGGGTTGCACAGCATCCAGGAGGCGATCACCCGCACCGCGGTGGGCGTGACCTCGGTCTCGGCGCCGGTCTTCGGCACCGCCTATGCCCTGCGCGGGTTCCAGGGCAACAGTTCGGTGATGCAGGTCTATGACGGCACCCGGCTCTTTCCCGGCCGTGGCAACATCACCTGGCCGCTGGACAGCTGGCTGGCCGAAAGCGTCGAGGTGCTGCATGGCGCGGGTTCGGTCATCCATGGCTCCGGCGCCATCGGCGGCACCGTCAACGTGGTGCCGAAACGCCCCTTCGACGGCGCGCCCGTCCACATGGCCACCGTCCTGACAGGCAGCGACGGCCGGCTGCGCTTCGGCCTCGACAGCGGCGGGTCGCTGGGCGATCGGCTGTCCTACCGCATCGCCACCGTCACCGACAGTTCGGACGGCTGGATCGAAGGCGCCGACGACAGCCTCTCGGCCGTGACCGCCTCGCTGGCCTGGAAGGCGACCGAGACGCTGACCTTCACCCTCGGCGGCGACTTCGGCCGCCAGAAGCCTGCGGCCTATTTCGGCACGCCCTTGCGCGACGGGCTGGTCGTGGCGGGGACCGAGGGCCTGAATTACAATGTCAGCGATGCACGGAACACCTTCACCGACCGCTGGGTGCAGTTGCGCGCCGACTGGACGCCCTCGGACAGCGTGAAGCTTTCGACCGTGCTCTACGGCATCGGCGCGACGCGCGATTTCCGCAATGCCGAGACCTATATGTGGGACAGCGCCACCGATACGGTGACGGTGGACGAGTTCATGGCTATCGGCCAGAAGCAGAAACAGCGGGGCCTGCGCACCGAACTGAGCTTCGATCATGGCTTTGCAGGCAGGACCAGCCGCAGCGTGATCGGCTTCGACGTGAACCGGGCGGAATCCGATTTCGCCAGCGCCCTCTCTTTCGGCGCGATCGTGGTGGACCCATTCGCCCCCGCGCCCGGCGCCTTCCCCGGCGGCGCGCCTGTGCCGCAATACCACTCCACACTGGACCAGAAGTCGGTGTTCTTCGAGAACAGCACCGATCTGGCGCCGGACCTGAAACTGAACCTCGGGCTGCGCTACGACTGGATGGACGTGACGCGCACCGGCACCTCGGCCTTCGCCGCCGACTACAAGGGCGCCTCGGCGCGGCTGGGCCTGTCCTGGGCGATGGACGACGCGACCAATGTCTACGGCCAGATCGCCTGGGCCACCGACCCGGTGAACATGCCGCTGCTGGACTACATGCCCAACATGGCGGATTTCAAGCTGACCACCGGGCGGCAGGTCGAGGCAGGCATCAAGCAGAGCCTGCTGGACGGCCGCGCCGAATGGTCGCTGGCGGTCTTCGACATCGTCAAGCGCAACGTGCCTGTTGTTATCCCCGGCGTTCCCCTTGCGCTTGTGCAGGCCGGTCGGCAATCCTCGCGCGGGGTCGAGATCTCCTCCAGCCTGAAGGCCGGCGACAGCCTGCGCATCCACGGCAACGCCGCCTTCACCCGCGCAAGGTTCGACGACTTCACCTCCATCGACTGGAACACCTTCTCGGTGGTGGACTATTCCGGCAAGGTCCCGCTGCTCGTGCCCGAAGTCTCTGCCAACCTCTGGGCAAGCTGGGATTTCACCCCCGGCTGGACGGGTCATCTGGGCGTGCATTTCGTGGGCGATTCCTACTACGATTACGCCAACACGGTGAAGCGCGACGGCTTCGCGCTGGTCAACGCCGGGCTGGACTGGTCGGTGGCCGAGGAGACGATGCTGTCCTTGCGGGTGACGAACCTGTTCGACAAGACCTATGCCTCATGGCTGCGCACCGACATGGACGGGAGCGCCCAGGCCATCCTCGGCCAGCCGCGCCGGTTCGAGCTGCAACTGACCACGAGGTTCTGAGGTGGCCGCCGATCCCCTTGAGACCGAAACCCTGCTCCGGGCCATGCTCGGGGCAGAGGGCCATTTGTGGAGCGTCGGCACCCTTGCCGCCTTCATGGCGCTGGAGGGGGCCGAAACCCGCAGCCGCCTGCGCCCCGGCGCGCGTTTGCTGGCCTTCGAGACGCTCAGCAGCGATCCGCGCGGCTGGAACCACGGCATCGCGCTTTGCCTGCCCGAGGGGCCGGACCAATCCCTGCGGCAGGTGACGCGCATCGCCGACAACGATCCGATAGACCCCGCCGACCGCGGCCGTCCGGTGCTGGACCTCGGGCTCGGGCAAGGCCCGGTGCGGGCGCTGTTCCGGCCGGACAGCGACGCCGCCTTCGCTGCCGGGGGGATGGGCTGGGACGACGCCGCGCCGATCCTCGGCCCGCTGCCGGGCTGGTGGATCGTGGACACCCCCATCCTGCGGGCCGAGCGCCGGGGCGAAGGCGTCGCCGCGCTGCATTCGGTGCCGCAAAGCCTGTCCACGGGCCGGACCCATGCCGAGACCACCCCGGTTCCCCCCGGCCTGATCCCTGTGGCGCATGTCTTCCCGCCGCATCCCGCCCGCCACCGACCGGGCGAGCCGATGGCCTTCGACCCCGCCCGCCATGCGCGCTTTCAGGCGATCCTTGCCCGCCATGGCCGCCCCGATCTCCGGGCGCTGAAGCGCGATGTCGTCGGGCAACTGGCGGCGGGCCGCTTCGATCCTCCGGCGACCGACCGCCACGGCGCCACCGTGGTGCGAGTGGCCCTTCGCCAGCATCTCCATCTGCAAGGCCCCCCGCCGCGCGACTGGCTGGAGGCTTTCGACCGCCCCCTCCTGCGGGCGCTGGACGAGGGAACGGGGTGATGCTCTCGCGCCGCGCCTTTCTGGCCACCGGGCTGGCCCTTGTCGCCGCCCCGGCCGGTGCCTCGCCCCTGCGCTTCGTCACCACCGAACTGGTGCTGACCGAAACCGCGCTGGCGCTTGGGCTGGTGCCGCTGGCCGCCGGAAACCTGCCGCTCTACCGCCGCCTTGTCGGCGGCCCGGCGCTGCCCGAAGGCGTCCATGACCTCGGCCCGCTGAACGAGCCGAACATGGAGCTTCTGGTCTGGCTGAAACCCGACCTGATCCTTGCCGCCGACTGGCAGTCCGCCCCACAGGCGGCGCTTGCCCGCATCGCCCCGGTGCACTGGCTGCAAACCCTGCCCTTCGAACGGCCACCGCTGGAGAACGCCCGCGTTCTGGCCAGCGATATCGCCGCCGCCACCGGCCGCGAGGCTGAAGCCGCGGCGCTGTCCGACCGGCTGGACCAAAGCCTCGCCGGGGGAAGGAAGGCCATGCGGACCGCCCGTCCGGTGCTTCTGGCCAAGATCATGGAGGACGGTCTGAACGCGCTGGTCTTCTCGCAGGGGTCGCTGGCAGGCGATGTGATGGAGGCACTCGGCCTGACCAATGCCCTGCCGGATGCCGGGCCATGGGGCGCGATTCCGATGGGGCTGGGCGCGCTGCTTGCCCTTGGCGTGCCGGTCCTGACGCTCGGCCCCGCCCCCCGCAGCGCATTGCTGGAGCGTCTGGTGCGGGACGGCGGCCTTCATCTGGCCGAATTGCCGCCCGTCTACCCGGCGGGCGGGCTGCCCTCGGCCCTCCGTCTGGCCACGGCCCTGCCTGCGGCGATGGAGGCGCTGGCGTGACCCCCGTCCGGCTGTTCCTTGCCACCGGCCCCCTGCTGGCGGCCGGGGCGCTGTTCGTGCTGGCCGCGGCGGGGCAGGTGCCGGACCAGTGGCCGCGGGCGCTGTTCGCGCCCTCGGGCGACCTGCCCGAACTGCTGCTGCATCTTGCCGCCTTTCCCCGCCTGACCGCCGCCCTGCTGGCAGGGGCGGCGCTGGCGGTGGCTGGCGCCATCCTGCAACGGGTCTTCGCCAATCCGCTGGCCGAGCCGGGCACCATCGGCGCGCTGGCCGGGGCGCAGACGGCGTTGACGGCGCTTCTGATCTGGGCCCCGGGCTGGGTGGCCGCGGCCCGCCTTCCCTTGGCCGTGGCCGGCGCGGGCGCCGCCTTCCTGCTGGTGCTGGCACTGGCGGCGCGGCAAGGGTTTTCCACCCTGTCGCTGATCCTGTCGGGCATGGTGGTGACGCTGGTCCTTGGCGGGCTGAACGCCATGCTGGCGCTGTTCCACCACGATGTGCTGCAAAGCCTGTTCCTGTGGCAGGCCGGATCGCTGGTGCAGGACGGCTGGGGCGGGGTGCGTCTGCTGGCCATCGTACTGGCACTGGCGGGCTGGCTGGCGCTCATGGCCGCCCGCCCCCTGCAGGTGATCGAGACCGGCGACGAAAGCGCCCGCAGCCTTGGCCTGCCGCCGGGGCCGTGGCGGGTCATGCTGACCGGGCTGGCGGTCACCCTGTCCGCGGTCAGCGCCGCGGTCGCCGGGGCGGTGGCCTTCATCGGCATCCTCGCGCCGGTCCTCTGGCGGCTGGCCGGGGACAGGCGCCCGCCGCTGGCCGGGATTGCCCTCACCGGCGCGGGGCTTCTGGCGCTGGCCGACCAGTTGATCCTGCGCCTGCCGCCGGGAACCGGCGTGCAGACCGGCACCGCCGTGGCGCTGATCGGCTCTGTCCTGCTGCTGGCCCTGCTCGGCCGGGTGAAACCGGGGCGGGAGGAGATTGCGGCCGAGCCATTCCCGCCCGCGACACGCCTGCCCCGGCCCGCCATGCTGCTGGCGATGCTTGCCGCCCCCGGGCTGGCGCTGGCCCTGGGCAGGACGCCCGAGGGCTGGCAGGTCTCGCTGGTCCCGATGCTGGAATGGCGGCTGCCGCGGGTGCTGGCCGCCATCGCCGCGGGCGGCGCCTTCGGTCTTGCCGGGGCCGTGCTGCAACGGCTGCTCGGCAACCGGCTGGCGGGGCCGGAGCTTCTGGGCATCAGCGGCGCGGCCTCGCTGGGCCTTGTGCTGTCGGTGCTGGGGCTCGGCGCCACCTCGCGCCTCGGGCTTTACGCCGCCACCGCGGCGGGGGCGCTGGCCGGGCTGGCGCTGATCACGCTGGTCTCCGCCCGGCGGCGGTTCGGGCCGCGCGACCTGCTGCTGGCGGGGCTGGCCGTCTCGATGCTGCTTTCGGCGCTGCTGGCCGGGGTGCTGGCCTCGGGCCATCCGATGGCCGGGCAGCTTCTGGGCTGGCTTTCGGGATCGACATGGCGGGTCGCCCTGCAGGATGCGGCGCTGGCCCTTGCCGCGACGTTGCTCCTGATCCCCGCCGCGCTGTCGATGCGCCGCTGGCTCGATGCCCTGCCGCTGGGGGCCGAAGCGGCGCGGTCGCTGGGCATCGACCTGCGGCGGGCGCGGGCGGGCCTCGTGCTGGTCGCGGCGCTGGCGACGGCGGTGGGCACGCTGCTGGTCGGCCCGCTCGGCTTCGTCGGGCTCCTGGCGCCCAACCTTGCGCGGCTGGTCGCCCCGCCGCGGGCGGCGGCGCAGGTTCCCGCCGCCATGGCCTGCGGCGCCGGTCTGCTGCTGCTGGCCGACTGGCTGGGACGGGTGCTGATCTATCCCTGGCAGATCCCGGCGGGGCTGATGGCCCTCTTGCTTGGCGGAGTGCTGCTGATGGCGCTTTTGTGGAGGAAACCCCGATGACCCGGGACATGTCCGGCTTCCGGCTGACCGGGGTCTCGGCCCGGACCGGCGGCAGGACGCTGCTGCATCCGGCCGACCTGACCCTGCGGCCCGGACGCATCTGCGGCGTGATCGGCCGGAACGGGGCGGGAAAGTCCACCCTCCTGCGGCTACTGGCCCGCCACATCCGGCCCGCTGCGGGCCGCATCGAACTGGACGGGACCGACATCGCCGCCATGGCCGACCGCGCCTTCGCCCGCCGGGTCGCACATATGGCGCAATCGGCGCCCGCCATCGAGACCATGGCGCTGCGCGACCTGGTGGCGCTTGGCCGCTATCCCTGGCACGGCGCGCTTGGCCGGCTGGGGGCGGAGGACACAGCCGCCATCGACGCGGCGCTGCACCGCACCGGGCTGGGCGATCTGGCCGGGCGCATCACCGGCACCCTGTCGGGCGGCGAGCAGCAACGGGCGCGGCTGGCGATGATGCTGGCGCAAGGGTCGGACTGGCTGATCCTGGACGAGCCCTCGGCGGCGCTGGATCTGGCCTGGGCGCTGGAGATGCTGACGCACCTTCGCGCGCTGGCGGACGAGGGCAAGGGCGTGGTGATCGCATTGCACGACATGAACCTTGCCGCCCGGTTCTGCGACGATCTTCTGGCGGTGAAGGCGGGCCGCGTCATCGCCCACGGCCCGGCGGTGCAGGTGTTCCGGGCCGACCTGCTGTCCGGCCTTTTCGACGCAAGGGTGGCGGTGGCCGAGGTCGGAGGCCGCCCCGTCGCGGTGGCGGAACCGGCGGGCTGAGGCGCCCTGCCGTCAGAACTCCACCCCCGGCTGGGCCTTGATCCCGGCGCGGAACGGGTGCTTCACCACCTGCATCTCGGTCACCAGATCGGCCAGCTCCAGCAGTTCGGGCTTCGCGTTGCGGCCGGTCAGGACCACATGCGTCATCGGCGGCTTCTCGTCACGCAGGAAGGCCACCACCTCGGCCACGTCCAGATAATCATAGCGCAGCGCGATGTTGATCTCGTCCAGCAGGACCATCCGGTTGCGGGGGTCGCGGATCAGATCCTTCGCCTTCTCCCACCCCGCCCGCGCCGCGGCCTTGTCGCGGGCAAGGTCCTGCGTCTCCCAGGTGAATCCCTCGCCCATGGTGTGGAACTGGCAGAGACCGCCGAAAGTCCCGACCAGCAGGTCGCGTTCACCGGTGGCCATCGCCCCCTTGATGAACTGCACCACCGCGCAGGGCATTCCATGCGCGATGCAGCGCAGGATCATCCCGAAGGCCGAGGACGACTTGCCCTTGCCCGGCCCGGTATGGACGATGACCAGCCCCTTCTCGCCGGTCTTTTCCTCCATCATCCGGTCGCGCGCCGCCTTGATCTTCGCCTTCTTCGCGGCATGGGCGGCTGCCTTTTCCGCCGTCACGCTGTCATCGCTCATCGGCCCTCTCCTTGACTTTCGCTCCGGCTCGTGGCTTGGCTCGTGCCATCGCTGGTTCCTGCCATATTGGCAGGCGAAGAGGGAATGCGACAGCCCGATGCCGAAAGGCCGGGTCAAGCGCAGCCGCCCCCGCGACCGTGACCGGAAAGGTCGCCCGACCGCCACTGGGGAAATCCCGGGAAGGCAGGGCGCCCGCCGGGGGACCGCGCCCCATGCGCCCCCCGAAATCCGCAAGCCGGGAGACCTGCCAGCGCCGGCCCCTTCGGGGGCTGTCCGAAGCCGCGGCCGGGGTGAGCCGCAGACCGGAGTTGCCGCTTCCCCGGCATCCCCGATCTTCACCCTGTCCGCCCTGTCGTCTGGCCGGAGGGGCCGATGCGCGATGCGATGGAAGATCGGGCCGAGCTGGTGGTCTGCACCACCTGCCGCCTGCCCGGGGCCCTGCCCGATGCGCCGCGCGACGGCGCGCGGCTTTCCGACGCGCTGGCGGCCCAGGGGATTGCCCACCGGCAACAGGAATGCCTTTCCGCCTGCACCCGCGGCTGCGCCGTGGTCTTCCGCGGCCCCGGCCGCTGGACCTATGTGCAGGGCGCGCTGGACCCGGACCGGCATCTTCCCGACCTGCTGGAGATGATCCGCGCCTATGCCCGGGCGCCCGACGGCGTGGTGCCCTGGCGCCAGCGCCCCGAGATCATCCGCAAGAACACCATCGCCCGCATTCCCCCAATGGAGCCCTGACATGAGTCTTGAGAAAACCCCCGTCACCATCGTCACCGGCTTCCTCGGCGCCGGAAAGACCACGCTGATCCGGCATCTGTTGCAGAATCCGGGCGGGCGGCGGCTGGCCGTGCTGGTCAACGAATTCGGCGATGTCGGCGTGGACGGCGACCTGATCCGCGACTGTGCCGACGCCAACTGCCCCGAGGCCAATATCCTTGAACTGACCAACGGCTGCATCTGCTGCACCGTGGCCGACGAATTCATCCCCTCGATCGAACGGCTGATGGCGCTGGACCCCCGCCCCGACCATATCGTGATCGAGACCTCGGGATTGGCCCTGCCGAAGCCGCTGCTGAAGGCCTTCGACTGGCCCGCCCTGCGCTCGAGGATCACCATCGACGGCGTGGTCGCGGTGGCCGATGCCGAGGCGGTGGCGGCGGGCCTCTTCGCCCCCGATCCCGCCCGCCCCGGCAATACCGGCGGCGAGGAAGGCGCGGACCACGAAACCCCGCTGTCCGAAGTGTTCGAGGACCAGATCGCCTGCGCCGACCTCGTGCTTCTGTCCAAGGCAGATCTTGCCGGGGACAAGGGCGTCGAGGCCGCGAAGGGCATCATCGCCGCCGAGGCCCCCCGCCCGCTGCCGATGCTGCCCCTGTCCGAAGGCGTGATCGACGCCCGCGTGGTCCTTGGCATCGGCGCGGCGGCCGAGGACGGGCTGGACGCCCGCCCCTCGCATCACGACGGCCATGACGACCACGACCATGACGATTTCGACACCATCGTCGTGGACCTGCCCGAGATCGCCGACCCGCAGGCGCTGGCCGACCGGGTGGCGGCGCTGGCCACGGCGCAGAAGATCCTGCGGGTGAAGGGGCATGTCGCGGTGGAGGGGCGGCCAATGCGCCTTCTGGTGCAGGCCGTGGGCGCGCGCGTGCGCCATCAGTTCGACCGGCCCTGGGGCGCGCAGCCCCGGCGGGGGCGGCTGGTGGTGATCGCCGAGAAGGGCGATCTGGATGCCGCCGCGGTGAAGGCGGCGCTTCTCTGATGCATGTCCTGTTCCGCGAAAGCCATGGGCTGGAAGAGGCGGACACCCCCCGCGACCTCGGGCAGGCGCCCGCGGATCTGGTGGTGCTGTCCTTCTCGGACAGCGACCTGACGGCCTTCGCGGCAGGCTGGCGGCGCGGGCGGCAGGGCCTGCCTTCGCTGCGGCTGGCGAACCTTGCCGCGCTGACCCATCCGCTGTCGGTCGACACCTACATCGACCGCACGCTTTCCGCCGCGAAGGGCATCCTGATCCGGCTGATCGGCGGCGCCTCGTGGTGGTCCTATGGCGTCGAACAGGTCTCGCGCATCGCCCGCGAAAGGGGCATCGCGCTTGCCATCCTGCCCGCCGACGGGCGCCCCGACCCGGCGCTGGACGCGGCCTCGACCCTGCCGGTCTCGACCCTGCGGCAGTTGCAGGCCCTGTGCGAGGCAGGGGGCGAGATCGCGGCACAGGGGGCGCTGGCGCAGCTGGCGCTGGCGGCGGGGCTTTACGCGGGCCCGGTGCCGGGGCCGAAGACCCTGCCCGCCTTCGGCCTGTGGCATCCCGACACCGGCCCGGTTCCCGGCGCCCCGCCCGGCCCGGCGCCGCTGATCGCGATTCCCTTCTACCGCGCCTGGGCCGCTGCCGCCGATACCGCGGGCGTCGCCGCCCTGATCCGCGGCTTCGAGGCGGCGGGCTTCCGCGCCCTCGGCCTGTTCGTTCCCAGCCTCAAGGAGGCCGCCGCCGCCGCGTGGCTGCGCGAGACCCTGCCCGCGCTGGCCCCGGTGGCCGTGGTCAACACCACCGCCTTCTCGGCCCGCGATGCCGGAGGCTCGCCGCTGGACGCCGCCGGGGTCCCCGTCTTCCAGGCCATCCACGCCACCAGCACCCGCGCCGTATGGCAGGCCTCCGACCGCGGCCTCTCTCCCGCCGACCTTGCCATGCATGTTGCCTTGCCCGAGGTCGACGGCCGCATCGCCGCGGGCGTGGTCTCGTTCAAGGAAGCCTCCACACCGGACCCGGACCTGCAATTCGCCAGCCTCGGCCACCGTCCCGACAGCGCGGGCATCGCCGCCGCGGTGGCGCGGGTGGCCGCCTGGCACCGCCTTGCCACCTTGCCCGCCAATGACAGGCGCGTGGCGCTGGTCCTCTCCACCTATCCCGGCAAGATGCACCGCATGGCCCATGCCGTCGGCCTCGACGCGCTGGCCTCGGCCGGGGCGATGCTGGAGGACCTCGCCGCTACGGGCCACGACATCGCGCCGGGCGCGCCGCTGGAGCAGGCGCTGACGGAACGCATCCTCTGGCCGCTGGCAGAGTACCGCGCCGCGCTGGCAACCCTGCCGGAACCCCTGCGCGACTCCCTGACCGAAGCTCATGGCCGGCCCGAGGATGACCCTTCCCTCGTCGAAGGCGCCTTCCCCTTCCATGCCACCCGCCGCGGCAGGGCGCTGGTCGCGCTGCAACCCGAACGCAGCCCGGCAGCGGACCGGGAAGGCGAATACCACGACACCACCCGCGTGCCCTGCCACGCCTATGCCGCCTTCTACCTCTGGCTGCGCCAGCAGGCGGACGCACTGGTCCATATCGGCGCCCATGGCACGCTGGAATGGCTGCCCGGCAAATCTGCCGCCCTTTCCGCCACCTGCTGGCCCGAGGCGCTGACCGGCGCCCTGCCCGTCATCTATCCCTTCATCGTCAACGACCCGGGCGAGGCCGCACAGGCCCGCCGCCGTCTGGGTGCCGTCACCCTGGGTCACCTGCCGCCGCCGCTGGCGGAAAGCGGGATGCCCCCGGCACTGGCCCGGCTGGAGCGGCTCCTCGACGAATATTCCACTGCCGACGGCCTCGACCCCGCCCGGCGCAACCGCCTGATCACCGACATCCGCGGCGAAGCGCAGGCGGCGGGCATCGAGGACGACCTGAATCTGCCCGGCGACGCCTCGGCCGCCGAAGCCATCCCCCGCATCGACCGCTTCGTCTGTGACGTGAAGGAAAGCCAGTTCGGCGAGGGCCTGCACATCTGGGGCCGCGGCACGCCCCCGGCAGGGCCCGGGGCGGCGTTCACGGGTGACCCCGCCTCCATCGAAGCCGAACGCCGCGCCCTGACCGATGCGCTTTCGGGCCGGCCCATCGCCCCCGGCCCCTCCGGCTCTCCGTTCCGGGGGCGGGCGGATGTGCTGCCGACGGGCCGCAATCTCTATGGCACCGATCCGCGCGCCGTGCCCTCGCGCGCCGCCCATGCGCAGGGGGTGAAGCTGGCCGAGGAACTGGTCCGCCGCCATTTGCAGGATCATGGCGACTATCCGCGCGGGCTGGTCGTCAACCTCTGGGGCTCTGCCACGATGCGGACGGCGGGCGAGGAATTCGCCATGGCGCTGCATCTCGCCGGGGCAAGGCCGCTGTGGGACGAAGGCTCCGACCGGGTGACCGGCTTCGAGATCATCCCGCTTGCCCTGATGGACCGGCCGCGGATCGAGGTGACGCTGCGGGTCTCGGGCCTGTTCCGCGACGTCTTCCCCGACCTCGCCCGCCTGTTCGAGGCCGCGACTGGGGCGCTGCGGAGCCGCGACGAGGCTGCCGACATGAACCCCTATACCTTGGCGCCAGAAGGCCCCCGCGTCTTCGCCCCGGCGCCGGGCAGCTATGGCCTTGGCCTGTCCACCGGCGCCCTGACCGAAGAGGCCCGCCGCGCCGCGGGCGAGGCATGGCTGGCCGCCTCGGCCCATTCCGCCGCCGGGGAACCGGCGCGCGAGGCGCTGGAAACCCGCCTGCGCGGCGCCGATGCCTTCGTCCACACGCAGGACCTGCCGGAAACCGACCTGCTTCTGGCCGAGGACTATGCCGCGCATGAGGCCGGTTTCGCCGCCGCCATGGCCCGGCTTGGGGCGCCCGCACCCAGGCTCTACCACCTCGACGCCACCCGCCCCGATGTCCCCCGCGCCCGCCCGCTGGCCGAAGAGATCGCCCGCGTCACCCGCACCCGCGCCGCCAACCCGCGCTGGATCGCGGGGATGATGCGGCACGGCTTCCGGGGTGCCGCCGAAATCGCCGCCACGCTGGACCACCTTGCCGCCTTCGCCCATCTGGCGGGCGTGGTGCCCTCGCATCTTTTCGACCTCTACCACGGCGCGACCCTGGACGACCCTGCGGTGCGCGATTTCCTTGCCGCCGCCAATCCGCAGGCGCTGGCCGCCATGGAGGCGCGCTTCGCCACGCTGGCCGAGGCCGGGTTGTGGCAATCGCGGTCGAACAGCCGCGCGATGGGGGTGGCATGAGCGGGTCCGTGAAAGGCTGGTGCCCCGGCGCGCTGCGGCCGATGGAGACGGGCGACGGGCTGGTCGTCCGGGTGCGCCCGCACGGCTCGCGCCTGACGCGGCATCAGGCCCTTGCGCTGGCCGATCTGGCCAGGGATCACGGTTCCGGCCTGATCGACCTGGGCACCCGCGCGCACCTGCAACTGCGCGGGGTACGCGGGTCCGGTCTTCCCGTGCTTCATGCGGCGCTGTCGGAGCTTGGCCTCCTCGACCCCGACGCGCAGACCGAGGCACGGCGGAACATCCTGACCACCCCGGTCTGGCAGGACGATGAAACCCTGCGCCTTGTCGCGGCGCTGGAGGCAGCGCTCGCTGCCGCCCCGCCTCTGCCGCCGAAATTCGGCTTCGCCGTCGATACCGGGGCGCGGGCGGTCTTGGGCGAAGCCTCCGCCGACATCCGCATCGAGCGCGGTCAGAGCGGGGGGCTGATCCTGCGCGCCGACGGCCTTCCCTCGGGAGAGCCGATGACACCCGAAACCGCCCCCCGCCGCGCCGTGGAACTGGCGCGCTGGTTCGCCGCCCATCGCGGGCAAGCCACCCGGATGGCGCGGCTGGTGGCCTCCGGCGCTGTCCCGCCGCATCCGGCGGCGGAACCGCCGCTGACGGGCGCGCCGCTACAGCCCGGGACCACGCCCTTCGGCGCCTGCCGCGCCCTGCCCTTCGGCCAGATGACCGCCGCGACGCTGCGCCATCTGGCGGTGGCGCCGCTGCGGCTGACCCCATGGCGCGCGGTCGTGGTGGAAGGCATCGCCGATCTGCCCCCGCATCCCGGCCTGATCGCCGACCCGGCCGACCCGCTTTTGCGCCTTGCCGCCTGCACCGGCGCGCCCGGCTGCGCCTCGGCCTCGGTCGAGACCCGCGCGCTGGCCCGCCGCCTTGCGCCGCTGGTGCCGCCGGGTTGTGTCCTGCATGTGTCGGGCTGCGCCAAGGGCTGCTCCCGCCCCGAAGCCGCCGACGCCACCCTGACGGGGCGCGACGGGTGCTTCGACCTGATCCTGAACGGCCCCGCCGGCGGTATCCCCGTGGCGCGGGGCCTGAGCGAAGACGACATCCCCGACCTGCTGCGAGGCCATCTTGCCCCACGTTTATGAAACTGACGGCGCCGCGATCTACCGCGCCTCCTTCGCCACCATCCGGGCCGAGGCCGATCTGGCCCGCTTCACCCCCGAAGAGGAAGTGGTGGCCGTCCGCATGATCCATGCCAGCGGCATGGTGGAACTTGCGCCGCATGTCCGCTTTGCCCCCGGCTTCGCCATCGCCGCCCGCACGGCGCTGGAGGCGGGCGCCCCGATCCTCTGCGATGCGCGGATGGTCAGCGAGGGGATCACCCGCGCCCGCCTGCCCGCGGGCAACGAGGTCATCTGCACCCTGCAAGAGCCGGAGATCCCCGCCCTTGCCGCCCGCATCGGCAACACCCGCAGCGCGGCGGCGGTGGAGCTGTGGCGCCCGCATCTGGCGGGGGCGGTCGTCGCCATCGGCAATGCGCCGACCGCGCTGTTCCACCTGCTGAACCTGCTGCAGGACCCCGCCTTCCCCCGCCCGGCGGCGATCATCGGCTGTCCGGTCGGTTTCATCGGCGCGGCGGAATCGAAGGCGGCGCTGGCACAGGACAACCCCGCGCCGTGGTGCGTGGTCGATGGCAGGCTCGGCGGCTCGGCCATCACCGTCGCAGCCGTCAACGCATTGGCAAGCCGGAAGGAATGACCATGCAGGGCAAGGTGATCTGCATCGGCCTCGGCCCCGGCGACCCGGAGTTGATGAGCGTCAAGGCCCACCGGCTGCTGGCCGGGGCGAAGGTGGTGGCCTATTTCCGCAAGGCGGGCCGCCCCGGGCAGGCAAGGCGGATGGCCGAGGGGCTGATCCCGGCGGGGGCCGAGGAATGGCCGATGGAATATCCGGTGACGACCGAGATCCCCTTCGACGATCCCGCCTACAACGCCGCGCTGGCCCCGTTCTACGACCGATGGGCGGCTCGGCTGGCCGGGGGCACGGCCACGGGCGACGTGGTGGTGCTGTGCGAGGGCGATCCGTTCTTCTACGGCAGCTTCATGCACCTGCATTCCCGCCTGCCGCGCGAGAGGGTCGAGGTGGTGCCGGGCATTCCCGGCATGGCGGGCTGCTGGACGGCGACCGGCCAGCCGATCACCTGGGGCGACGATGTGCTGACCGTCCTGCCCGCGACGCTGCCTCAGGCGGAACTGGCCCGCCGCATCGCCGATACCGACGCGCTGGTGGTGATGAAGATCGGCCGCAACCTTGCGAAGCTGAAGGCGGCGCTGGCCGCAGCCGGGCGGCTGTCCGACGCCTGGCTGGTCGAGCACGGCACCATGCCCGCGGAACGGGTGCGGCGGCTGGAAGAGGTTGAAGGCGACGCGCCCTATTTCTCCATCGCGCTGGTGCATGGGCGGGGGAGACGGCCATGAGCGGCGGGCGGGCGGACACCCCGGGGGCCTTGCCCCCGGACCCCCAGGATATTTGCGAACAGATGAAGGGCTGGGTCGTGGTCGCGGGCCTTGGACCGGGGGCCGAGGGGATGGTGACGCCGGAAGTCTCCGCCGCCTTGGCCGAGGCGACGGATGTGGTGGGCTATATCCCCTATGTCGCACGGGTGGCACCGCGCGAGGGGCTGGTGCTGCATCCCTCCGACAATCGGGTGGAACTGGACCGGGCGAAGGCGGCGCTGGACATGGCGGCGGCAGGACGGCGGGTCGTCGTGGTCTCCTCGGGCGATCCGGGGGTCTTCGCCATGGCCTCGGCCCTGTTCGAGGCGATGGAGGGGCGCGAGGAGTGGCAGGCGCTGGAGGTGCGGGTGCTGCCCGGCATCACCGCGATGCTGGCGGCTGCGGCGGCGGCAGGCGCGCCGCTGGGGCACGATTTCTGCGCGATCAACCTTTCGGACAACCTCAAGCCCTTCGATCTGGTGCTGCGCCGGGTGCGGCTGGCGGTCGAGGGCGATTTCGCCATGGCCTTCTACAACCCGCGTTCGGCCTCGCGCCCCGAGCAGTTCGCGCAGGTGCTGCAAGTGCTGCGCGAGGGGTGCGAGCCGGGGCGGACCGTCATCTTCGCCCGCGCGGTTTCGACGCCGGACCAGCAGATCCGCGTGGTGCCGCTGGCCGAGGCGGCGCCGGAGATGGCCGATATGCGGACGGTGGTTCTGGTCGGCTCGTCGCTTACCCGGCGGGTCGGGCGCTTCGTCTATACGCCGAGGTCGGCATGACACCAGCGCAACGCCTCATCGACACTGGCGGTGACGGGCCGCGGCGGGATCGCGGGCCGGTCGATCAGGATCACCGGCAGGCCGAGATCGCGCGCGGCGGTCAGCTTCGCCTCGGCCCCGGTGCCGCCCGCGTTCCTGGCGACGATCAGGGTGATGCCGTGGCGCTTCATCAGTGCGCGGTCGCCCTCTGCATCGAACGGACCGCGGGCCAGTTCCACCGCGCAATCCGGCAGGGGCAGCGGCGCTTCGGGAGGATCGACGAGGCGCAGCAGGTAATGGTGCTGCGGCTGGTCCGCGAAGGCGGAAAGGTGCTGGCGCCCGATGGCAAGGAACACCCGCTGCGGCGGGCCGGACAGAAGGGCGGCGGCGGTTTCGATGCCGGGCGCCATGGACCAGCGATCGCCGGGGCCGGGCTGCCATGCCGGACGCTCCAGCGCCAGAAGCGGCGTGGCGGTGGCGGCGCAGGCGGCAATGGCATTGCGGCTGATCTGCGCGGCGAAGGGATGGGTCGCGTCGATGACGCGGGCGATATCGCTTTCGCGCAGGAAGGCGGCCAGCCCTTCCACCCCGCCGAACCCGCCCACGCGCACCGGAACCGGCTGGGCGCGGGGGGCCTCGGTCCGGCCCGCATAGGACAGCACGGCGGGCAGTCCGGCTTCGGCCAGCGCGGCGGCAAGGCGGCTGGCCTCGGTGGTGCCACCAAGAATGAGGGTCGTCATGGCTGAATGGCTTTCGATCATCGGCATCGGCGAGGATGGCGCGGAGGGCCTGCCGAAGGCAAGCCGCGACGCGCTGGAGCGCGCCGAAGTGGTGTTCGGCGGCCCCCGCCATCTGGCGATGGTGGACCATGCGGACAAGCGGGACTGGCCGGTGCCCTTCTCCATCGCGCCGGTGCTGGCGCTGCGGGGGCGGCGGGTGGCGGTGCTGGCCTCGGGCGATCCGTTCTGGCACGGCGCGGGCGGCAGCCTTGCCACGGCGCTGGAACCGGGGGAGTGGCGGACCTTCCCGGCGCCCTCGGTCTTTTCGCTGACCGCCGCGCGGATGGGCTGGCAGATCGAGGAGACGCTTTGCCTCGGCCTGCATGCCGCGCCGTTGACGCGGCTGCGCCCCCATCTGTCGCCCGGGCAGCGCGCGGTGCTGACGCTGCGCGACGGAGCGGCGGTGGGCGATCTGGCGCGCTGGCTGGCCGCGGAGGGCTTCGGCGCAAGCAGGCTTTCGGTGATGGAGCATCTGGGCGGCCCGCGCGAGCGTATCCGCGATACAAGCGCCGATGCGCCAGTGCCGGAGGGCATCGGCCCGCTGGTCGCGGTGGCGCTGACGGTCGCGGGCGGCGGGCGTGTGATGACCCGCGCCGCGGGGCTGGCGGACGATTTCTTCGACCATGACGGCCAGATCACCAAGCGGCCGGTCCGCGCGCTGGCGCTGTCGGCGCTGGCCCCCCGCCCGGGCGAACTGCTGTGGGACCTTGGCGCAGGATCGGGATCGGTCGGGATCGAGTGGCTGCTGGCCCATCCGGCCACCCGCTGCATCGCGGTGGAGCGCGACGCCGCCCGCGCCGCCCGCGCCCGCCGGAACGCCGCGGCGCTTGGCGTGGATCGGCTGGACCTGCGCGAAGGGGCCGCGCTGGACCTGCTGGCCAATCTGCCCGATCCCGATGCGGTCTTCGTCGGCGGCGGCTGCGATGCCGCGCTGCTGGCCGCGCTGTGGGACCGCCTGCCCGCAGGCGCGCGCCTTGTCACCCATGCCGTGACGCTGGAGACCGAGGCGCTGCTGGCGCTCTGGCACGGCGAAAGGGGCGGCAACCTCCTGCGCATCGAACTGGCCGAGGCCGCGCCCCTTGGCCGCAAGCGCGGCTGGAAAGCCGCCTATCCCGTCATCCAATGGAGTGTCACAAGATGAAGATCGCCGGTATCGGCTTCCGGGCGGGCGCAACGCACGCCTCCGTTCTCGATGCGCTGGAGCGGGCGGGCGCGGGCGGCGTGACCCGGCTGGCCCTGCCCGTCGGCAAGACGCTTGATCCGCTGGCCGCGGAACTGGCCGCGCGGGGTTTCGACCTGATCTGGATCGAGCATGCGGCACTGGCCACGACGCCCACGCCGACGCAAAGCATGATCTCGCTGCAGGTCTACGGCACGGGCAGCGTGGCCGAGGCGGCGGCGCTGGCGGCGGCAGCGGCGCATGGACCGGCGCGGCTGGTGGCGAGGCGCGTGGTCTCGGCCGATGGCTATGCCACGGCGGCGCTGGCGGAAGCGGAGGGCGAGGCATGACCGTCCATTTCATCGGCGCAGGCCCCGGCGCGCCCGACCTCTTGACGCTGCGCGGGCGCGACCTGATCGCCGCCTGCCCGGTCTGCCTTTACGCGGGCTCGCTGATCCCCGAGGCGGTTCTGGCGCATTGCCCGCCCGGCGCGCGGATCGTCAACACCGCGCCGATGGACCTCGACGCGATCATGGCCGAGATCGCAGCGGCCCATGAGGCGGGCCATGACGTGGCCCGGCTGCATTCCGGCGACCTTTCGGTCTGGTCGGCGATGGGGGAGCAGACCCGCCGTTTGCGCGCCATGGGCATCCCCTACACCGTCACGCCCGGCGTGCCCTCCTTCGCCGCCGCCGCCGCCACGTTGGGGGCGGAACTGACCCTGCCGGGAGTGGCGCAGAGCCTGGTGCTGACGCGGACGGGCGGGCGGGCCTCGCCGATGCCGGGCGGCGAGACGCTTGCGAATTTCGCCGCCACCGGCTCGACGCTGGCGATCCACCTGTCGATCCACCGGCTGGACGAGGTGGCGGCGGAACTGGCGGGCCATTACGGCGCGGATTGCCCCGTCGCCGTGGTCTGGCGCGCGACATGGCCCGACGAACGGGTGCTGCGCGGCACGCTGTCCACCATCGCCGCGCAGGTCGGCGAGACGATGGAGCGGACGGCGCTGATCCTTGTCGGCCCGGCGCTGGCGCAGGAAGGCTTTGCCGAAAGCCGTCTCTACGCCGCCGATTACGACCGCCGCTTCCGGGCGGGCCGGGCGGACGCGGTGCGCGAATGACCCCCGGCCTGCCCCCCGGCCTGATCGTCTCGGCCCCCGCCTCGGGCACCGGCAAGACCACGGTGATGCTGGGCCTGTTGCACTGCCTGGCCGAGGATGGCGTGGCGGTGCAGCCCTACAAATGCGGGCCGGACTATATCGACCCGGCTTTCCACCGCGCCGCCTGCGGGCGGGAAAGCTTCAACCTCGACAGTTGGGCGATGCCGCCGGGCGTGCTTGCGGCGCAGCTTGGCCGGGGCGGCGAAATGGCGCTGGCCGAAGGGTCGATGGGCCTGTTCGACGGCGTGGCCAGCCGGGGCGAGATCGGCACCGGGGCCAGCGCCGACATTGCCGCGCTGACCGGCTGGCCGGTGGTGGTGGTGGTGGACGTGTCCGGCGCGGCGCAGACGGTGGCGGCGCTGGCGATGGGCATGGCGCGGTTCCGGGCGGATGTGCCGGTGGCGGGGGTGATCCTGAACCGCGTCGCCTCCCCCCGCCACGAAAGGCTGTGCCGGTTGGGAATGGAGACCACCGGGCTGCGGGTGTTCGGCGCGCTGCCCCGCCGCGGCAACCTGACGATCCCCGAGCGGCATCTGGGGCTGGTGCAGGCGGTTGAACATCCCGACCTTCAGGCGGCGGTGGCCCGCTATGCGGCCTTTCTGCGCGAACATGTCGATCTGGCGGCGATCAAGGCGGCTGCCGCTGGCGGAGCCGTTCCCGGCGCCACCGCCCTGCCGCCGCCGCCCGGCCAGCGCATCGCCCTTGCGCGCGACGCGGCCTTTTCCTTCACCTATCCGCATCTGCTGGACGCCTGGCGCGCGCAGGGGGCCGAGGTGCTGCCCTTCTCTCCGCTGGCCGACGAACCGCCGCCCGAGGCGGATGCCTGCTGGCTGCCCGGCGGCTATCCAGAGCTTCACGCCGGTCCGCTTGCCACCGCCAGCCGCTTCCTTGCCGGTTTGCGCGGCTTTGCGGGGCCGGTGCATGGCGAATGCGGCGGCTACATGGTGCTGGGCGAGGCGCTGATCGACGCCTCTGGCACAAGGCACCGGATGGCCGGGCTTCTCGGCCTTGTCACCAGCTATGAAAAGCGCCGGATGCACCTCGGCTACCGCCTTGCCAGGCTTGCCGCCCCGATCCCCGGCCATGCCGCCGGCACCCGCCTGCGCGGGCATGAGTTCCATTATTCCACCATCCTGTCGCAACCCGACGAGCCGCTGGCCCGCGTCGCCGATGCCGACGGCACCGATGTCCCCGAGACCGGATCGCGGCGCGGCCGCGTCACCGGCACCTTCTTCCACCTGATCGCGAGGGCCACATGACCGGCTTCGTCAGCTTCGTCTCTTCCGGCCCGGGCGACCCCGAGTTGCTGACTGTCCGCGCCGTGGATCGGCTGCGCCATGCCGATGCCGTGCTGTACGACGATCTGTCGGCGGGGCCGATCCTCGATCTGGCGCGCGAAGGGGCCGACCTGATCTCGGTCGGCAAGCGGGCGGGCCGCGCCTCGCCCCGGCAGGATCATGTCAGCCGCCTGCTGGTGGACCATGCCCGGGCCGGCGCGCGCGTGGTGCGGCTGAAATCCGGCGATGCCGGGTTGTTCGGGCGGCTGGAGGAGGAGATCCTTGCCTTGACCGCCGAGGGCATCCCCCATGAGATCGTGCCCGGCGTCACCTCGCCCTCGGCTGCTGCCGCGGCGGCGGGCATCCCGCTGACCCGGCGGATCGAGGCGCGGCGGGTGCAGTTCGTCACCGGCCATGACGTGACGGGCGCCCTGCCGCAGGGGCTGAACTGGGCGGCTCTGGCCGATCCCCGGGCGGTGACGGCGGTGTTCATGGCCCGCGCCACCTTTCCGCAACTGGCCGCACGGCTGATCGCCGAAGGGATGCCGCCCGACACGCCCGCGCTGATGGCGCAGGGCGTGTCTACCCCGGCGGAACACCTGCACCGGGACACGCTGGCCGGTCTGGCCCGGCTGCTGGAGAACGCCGCGCCCGATCCGGCGCCGACGCTGATCCTTTACGGGGCGCTGGCGGGGTGATCGCGGCGCAGAAGGTAGATGTCCATGATCCAGCCATGCGCGGCACGGGCGGCCTCGCGCGCGGCGCGGATGCGCGGACCGGCCTCGGCCAGAGGGCCGTGGTCGGTGATCTGGTTCTCCATCCCGACCCAGGCGCCCCACCAGATCGACACGCCCTCGGGCGCAAGACTGTCGAACGAACATTCGCCGTCCAGCATCACGACCAATGTGTCCACGCCTTCGGGCCAGCCTCCTTCGCGCAGGCGGCGGCCGGTGGTGACGAGGAAGGGCGCACCGAGATCGTTCAGCGGGATGCCATGCGCGGCGGTCAGCACCTGCGGCGACATCAGGCCGGGGATCACCGTCACCTTCATCTCGCGCGTGGCCGACAGCCGCGAGGCGATGCGCAGGGTGCTGTCGTAAAGCGCGGGATCGCCCCAGACCATCAGCGCCACCGTCGCCGCACCGGGATGGGCGTCGATCGCCTGCGCCCAGCGGGCGGCGATGGCATCGTGCCAGTCGTTCACCCGGGAAAGGTAGGACGGATTGGCCGGATCGCGCAGCGGCATGTCGAATTCGGCGATCTTCGTGGCCGGGTTGGTCACCACCTCGGCGCAGATCGCGCGGCGCAGGTCGGCAAGGTCGGCCTTGTCCGCCCCCTTGCGCGGCACCAGCACCAGATCGGCGCGGTTCAGCGCCCGGATCGCCTGAAGCGTCAGATGCTGGGGATTGCCGGTGCCGATGCCGATGAGCAGAAGTTCCATGCCTGATCTCCGAAAGCCCATGCCCCTCAAACCATCCCGGAGCCCGGAAGGAAAGCCACAGCGCATCCGCGTGGCGGGCCATATGGGGGAACTGGTGCAGGGCCGCCTCGGCCCCGACGGGCCGGTGGCGCTGATCACGCTGCCCTGCCCGGTGCTGGCGGCCACGGCGTCGCGGCGGCCCGGCCCCTTCCACCTGCACCAGCCCGGCGCGGCGGTGCTGCGCCCGGCGCAAGCGGCCGATCTGCTGCGGCGGCTGGACCTGCCGGTCGCGGGGCGCTTCACCCTGCGCAGCACGCTGCCGCCCGGCGGCGGGGCGGGCGCCTCGACGGCTGCACTGGTCGCGCTGGCCCGGGCGGCGGGGGCGGAAGAGACGCGCATCGCCGCGGCCTGTCTCGCGGTGGAAGGGGCGAGCGATCCGCTGATGTTCACCGCGCCCGAGCGGCTGGTCTGGGCCTCGCGCCGGGGCGAGGTGATGGCCCCACTGCCCGCCCTGCCGCGGCTGGAGGTGCTGGCCGGTTTCTTCGGCCCGCCGCGGCGGACGGATCCGGGGGACGACGGTTTCCCCGATGTCTCGGACCTGCTGGCGGCATGGCCCGCCGCCTGCGCCGATGCCGCGGCGATGGCGGCGCTGGCCACCGCCTCGGCCCGCCGGACGCTTGGCTCACGCGGCCCGGAGGCCGACCCCACCGAGGGGCTGGCGCAAGGGCTGGGCGCGGCGGGCTTCGCCATCGGCCATACCGGCCCGGCGCGGGCGCTGCTGTTCCTGCCGGGAACCCTGCCCGCAGCGGCGGCGCGGCATCTGCGCGGCGCCGGGTTCCGGGGTATCCTGCACTATGCGATCGGAGGCTGACATGCGCGACCACGGGGGAAACCTCGACGCGGCGCTGGCCCGGTTCGGCGGCAAGGACTGGATCGACCTGTCGACCGGCATCAACCGCCAGCCCTGGCCGGTGCCCGCGCTGCCGTCCCGCGCCTGGACCGACCTGCCCACCCGGACCGACATGGCGCACCTCGCCGGCGCCGCCTGGGCGGCATGGGGCGCGGCCGGCGCCGTGATCCCGCTGGCGGGGGCAAGCCAGGCGATCCAGTTGATCCCGCGCCTTGCCCCGCCCGGTCTCGCCCGGGTGCTGTCGCCCACCTACAACGAACATGCCGCAGCGCTGGAAGGCGCGGGCTGGCGGGTGGAGCCGGTGACGGATCCCGCCGCGCTGGCAGGGGCCGATCTGGCGGTGGTGGTGAACCCCAACAACCCCGACGGCCGCATCCTGCCGCCCTCGGCCCTGCTGGCGCTGCTGGCGCAGGTGGGCGCACTGGTGGTGGACGAAAGCTTCGCCGACGCCACGCCCGAGATCTCGCTGGCCGGAGAGACCGGGCGGCCCGGCCTCTGGGTCCTGCGCTCCTTCGGCAAGTTCTACGGGCTGGCCGGGCTTCGCCTCGGCTTCGCGCTGGGCGAGGCAGGGGCCGCCGCGCGGCTTGCGGCACTGGCCGGACCCTGGCCGATTCCCGGCGCGGCCATCGCCATCGGCCGCCGGGCGCTGGCCGATACCGGCTGGCAGGCCGCCACCATCGCCCGGCTGACCGGGGATGCCGCGCGGCTGGACGGCCTTTCCCCCTGGCCGCTGGCGGGCGGCACCTGCCTGTTCCGCCTTTACGACACGCCCGACGCCCCGGCCGCACAGGAGGCGCTGGCCCGCCACCGCATCTGGAGCCGCATCTTCCCCTGGTCGCCGCGGCTGATCCGCCTCGGCCTGCCAGCAGCGCAGGAATGGGACCGTATCGCGGCCGCACTGGCGGACGCGGCTTCACGGCGAATTGACAGCGGCGCCGCCGGGGCCTAACGTCACTCGCAGCATCGCCTGGAGAAGCCGGTTCAAATCCGGCACGGTCGCGCCACTGTAACCGAAGTCCGCTTCGGAAGTCAGACCTCCAGACGGGCACATACCCTCAGCGGGACGCGAGATCCCAGGAGAAGATGATGACCGACATCACCACCCTTGCCCCACCCGGCCCCATCGCCATCCCGGGCCGTGAAATCATGCCCTGGGCCATCTTCGGCGGGCTTCTGCTTCTGGTGGCCTTCTATTTCATCAGCACCGAAGAGGGCGCCGTTGCGGTGTTCGGCAGCATGTATGTGCATGAATTCGTGCATGATGCCCGCCACCTCCTCGGCTTTCCCTGCCACTGAAGGGGGCTGACATGGTTGGAAACCTTCTCCTGCGCGGCATGATCGCCGGGCTGATCGCCGCCGTTCTCGCCTTCGGCTTCGCCTATGTCTATGGCGAGCCCGAGATCGACGCCTCCATCGCCATCGAAGAGATGAAGGCCGAGGCCGAAGCCGCCGCAAACCCCTCGGACGAACCCGAGGAACCGGAGCTTGTCACCCGCGCCACACAGGCCACCACCGGGCTGGCCACCGGCCTGCTGGTCCATGGCGCCGCTGTGGGCGGGCTGTTCGCGCTGGTCTTCGCCTGGGCCTATGGCCGGGTCTCGGCGCTTGGCGCAAGAGCGACCGCGGCGCTGCTGGCGGGGGCGGCCTTCGTCAGCGTCGTGCTGGTGCCGCAGTTGAAATATGCGCCGAACCCGCCTGCCGTCGGCAGTTCCGACACGATCGGCGCGCGGACCTCGCTGTTCTTCGTGGTGCTGATCGTGGCGATCCTTGCCATGCTGGTGGCGGTGGCCATCGCCCGGCGGCTCTGGCAGCAATCGGGCGGCTGGGGGGCCTCCATCACCGCGGGGCTGGTCTGGCTGGCCGTCATCGCCATCGCCATGGTGGCGCTGCCCGCCATCCAGGAAGTGCCCGCCGATTTCCCCGCCGACGTGCTCTGGCGCTTCCGCATCTCTTCGCTGGGCGTCCATGCGATCCTGTGGACGGTGATCGGCCTTGTCTTCGGCCTTCTGGCCGAGGCGCAGCTGGAGCGCGGCAGGACCCGTCCGGCGGCCGCATTGCACTGATGCGCCCCATTGCTCTTGCCCCGTCCGCGCGCGCCGCGGGCGGGGCGGCTCTGGTCGCGGCCGTTCTGGCCCTGCCCCCGGCGGCCCATGCCCATTCGCGCGGTACCCCCACCGGGCCGGACAGCGGGCTGAAGATTCCCGCACTGACCCATGGCCAGATGGCCGGGATCGCGTCCTTCCGGTCCGAAATCCTTGCGCTGGCCGAACGTCACCACCCGGCGGACGACACCCTGCAGCGGCTGGCGAACCATGCCCGCATCCAGTTCTCATGGTGCCTCTGGGGTCTGATGCCGGGCACCGTCACCGACGAGACCAGCCCCTTCAATACCTGCGCCCATGCCTATCTGGCCGCCACCCGGTCGGCCCTGCTGCGGCTGGAGGATATCTCCGGCGACAGGGCGGAGACGCAGGCGCTGGTCCGGCAGGTGGAGATAGCGATGATGCAAAACGCCGCCGCGCTGGAGCTTTGCGCCTACAGCAGCGACGACTACACCACCGCCGCCATCATCCGGCCGGACTGGCCGCTGCTGCCCCGCCACATCCCAAGCCTCGGCCTGCTGGCGGTGGTCGGCCTTGGCCTTTCCGCCGCGCTGGCGGCCTTCCTGCGGCTGACGCGCCCCGCACCCTGAGGCATAGTCGCCCGCCACTGGCCACCAGCCCTTCACCCGGTCAGGGCGTGATCCCGGCAAGGAAACGGGCGAACAGCTCGCGCTGCGAGGAAATCCCCAGCTTCGCATAGATGTTGCGGCGGTGGATACGCACGGTGCCGGGCGAGATCGCAAGTTCCTGGCCGGTGGCCTCGGCCGAATGGCCCTTGAGAATCCAGCCGACGATCTCGCGCTCGCGCGCGGTCAGCCGGTCGAGGCCCTGGCCGGTCAGTTCGGGCCTCGGCGCCGAGCGGGTGGCGAATTCCTGCTCCAGCCCGGCCCAGTGGCGGCGCATCAGCGCGGTGACGGCGGGCGCCAGCGCGGCAAGCCTGCGGAACTCGGGCTGGGTGAAGGGCTTTTCCTCGCGCATCAGCGACAGGACGACATGGCACTGGCCGGGCATTTCGGCGAAATAGCCGATCTCCTCGGCGATCTCGGTGCGCTTGTAGTAGCTGCGGAAATATTCGCCCTGGTAGAACCTGTCGGGCGCCAGCGTCCGCAGCCGGTAAAGCCCCGGCGCCACCGGGCGGATCGCGGCCTGGCAAAACGGGTCCAGCAGGTAGGGGCCTTCGAGATAGTCGCTGACGAAGACGCGGCGGCGGTCTTTCGGGAAATCGTCGTAAAGATCCAAGGGCTTGCTTTCGCCCTTGTAGCCGAAGACCACGGTGAAGGTGTAGGCCACCACCAGCCGCAGCCAGCCCGTCAGCGCGGGGCAGAAGCCGGGCGTGCCGATGGCGTCGATGCTTTGGCCGATGCGTTCGGCTGGACCGGCTTTGTGATCGGGGGGCGGTGGCACGGCGCGGTCTATGCCCTTTGTGATATATACAGGGAATGCAGGTTTTTCTACGCTTCTCTGGATTTCATGGGATAGATGACCGGGCCGGGGATGCAAAGTCAACCGATTGCCGAACTCAGGAACGCGACCAAGCGTTACGGCGCGGTCACCGCCGCCGATGGGCTGAGCCTTGCGATCGAGCCGGGCGAATTCCTGTCCTTCCTCGGCCCTTCCGGCTGCGGCAAGACCACGGCCTTGCGAATGCTGGCGGGGTTCGAGCAGGCCAGCGAGGGCGAGGTGCTGATCGACGGCAAGGTGGTCAACGGGGTGCCCGCCCACCAGCGCCCGGTGAACATGGTCTTCCAGCAATATGCGTTGTTCCCCCATCTCGACGTGGCGCGGAACGTCGCCTACGGGCTGAACCAGCGCAGGCCGAAACCGCCGAAGGCCGAGGTTGCCGCGGCGGTGGAGCAGGCGCTTGAGATGGTGCGGCTGACCGGCTTCGGACCGCGCCGGATCTGGGAGATGTCGGGCGGCCAGCAGCAGCGGGTGGCGCTGGCCCGCGCCATCGTCAACCGTCCGAAGATCCTGCTGCTGGACGAGCCGATGGCGGCGCTGGACAAGAAGCTGCGCCACGACATGCAGATCGAGCTGAAGTCGCTGCAACGCGAGTTGGGCATCACCTTCGTCCTTGTCACCCATGACCAGGAAGAGGCTTTGTCTATGTCGGACCGGATCTGCATCATGGGGCAGGGCCGCATCCGGCAGACCGGCACGCCCGAGGACCTGTATGACCGGCCGCAAAGCCGCTACGTCGCGGATTTCGTCGGACGCTCGAACTTCATCGAGGCGGTGGCAGCGGGACGCGACGGCGATTGGCTGGCCGCTACGGCGGGCGGGCTGACCTTCCGCGCCCGCGGCGGCGAGGGGATCGCGCCGGGCGGGGCGGTGACGCTGTCGCTGCGGCCCGAAGAGGTGCGCCTGTCGCCCACGGGCGAGGGCCACGAGATGGAAGTGACGCACCGGATCTTTCTGGGCGAGCACACGGAATATCACCTGCAATCACCCGCGCTTGGCCGTCTGGTCGCGGTTCTGGCACGCGCCGCCGGGGGAGAGGGCGGCGCGCTGGCCCCCGGTGCGCGGGTCATGGCCCGCTGGCGCGACGGGGCGGCGCTGGCGCTGGCGGCGGAATGAACGACCGGGGCGAAGCCCCGCACATCTTGAAACAGGGAGAAAAAGGATGACGAAACATCGTGACCATATCCCGGCCAAGGAGTTCCTTCAGCGGCTGGAAAGCTATCGCAAGGGTTCGATCTCGCGGCGGCATTTCCTGAACGTGACCGGCCTCGGCGCCGCCACGGCGGTGATGGCCGGGGCCATGCCGGGCCTGTCGCGCCGGGCCTTCGCACAAGGCAACATCGGCGACCGCGTGGTGATCGCCACCTGGCCCAACTATCACGATCCGGCCGACCTGGACGCCTTCCGCGCCGCGACCGGCGCCGCGGTGGACGTGAACGTCTTCGGCTCGAACGAGGAGATGCTGGCCAAGCTGCAAGCGGGCGGCACCGGCTGGGACGTGGTGGTGGCGACCAACTACACCATCTCGACCTATGTCGAGCAGGGCATCATCGAAGAGATCGACCTGTCGCGCATCCCGAACTTCGACCGCAGCGCAACCGATCCGCGCTTTGCCGATCCGGGGGTGGTGGACGGCAAGACCTATGCCATCCCGCGCAACATCGGGACCACCGGCTATTGCATCAACACCAATGATCTGGAGGGCGAGACGCCCACCACCTGGAAAGAGTTCTGGGACCTGACCCGCGGCCAGCTTTCGGGCCGCGCCATGGTGCATGACTACCAGTTGACCGCCATCGGCAACGCTTTGAAATACTACGGCTATTCCTTCAACTCGGTCGACGGCAAGGAACTGGCCGATGCCGAGGCGCTGCTGATCGACTCGAAGCCGCATCTCTTTGCCATCAACTCGGACTACCAGCCCTCGATCCGTTCGGGCGATGCCTCGATGTCGATGTGCTGGACCGGCGATGCCGTGCAGCTTCAGCGCGACATGCCCGAAATCGCCTATGTGCTGGGCCGCGAGGGCGGCGAGTTGTGGTCGGATTTCTTCACCATCCCCGCCTCGGCCCCGCACAAGGAAGCGGCCTATGCGCTGATCGACTTCCTGCTGGAGCCGGAGATGGCGGCGAAGGAGGCGCTGTTCCACGGCTATCCCACCGGCGATGCCCGGGTGGACGCGCTGCTGCCGGCCGAGATGCGCGACAGCCCGATCCTCTATCCGGCGGCGGACCTGCTGGACGCGCTGGAATTCGGCGCGGCGGTGACGCTGACCAATCCCGAGCGCGCCGAGATCATGGCGCGTTTCAAGGCGGCCTGAGGCGATGCGGCCATCCCTGCGCACCACCCTGTTCCTTGCCCCGGCCACGGCCTGGCTTCTGTGCATGCTGGTGCTGCCGCTGATGGTCGTCATCGTCTTCAGCTTCGGCGAAAGGGGGGCCGCGGGCGGCTATGTCCCGGCCTTCTCGCTGGAGAACTACGCCAACCTCGGGGCCAGATGGACAGCATTCAAGAACACGCTGGTGCTGGCTCCGCTGGGCACCGTGACCTGCCTGGTCATCGCCTGGCCGCTGGCCTATTTCCTGGCGATCAAGGCCGATCCGCGCTGGCGGACGCTGCTTCTGATCCTTGTCATCGTGCCGTTCTGGACCTCTATCCTGATCCGCTCCTACGCCTGGATCCAGATCCTCGGCGGCAACGGGCTGCCAAGGATCATCGGCGAACTGGGCCTTGGCCGCCCGCGCCTGATCAACACGCCCTTCGCGGTGATGGTGGGGATCGTCTACGGCTACCTGCCGCTGATGGTCTTCCCGATCTATGTCGCGCTGGAAAAGCTGGACCGCCGCCTGCTTGAGGCCTCCAGCGACCTCGGCAGCCCGCCCTGGCGAACCTTCCTGCAAGTGACGCTGCCCCTGTCGCTGGCCGGGGTGGCGACCGGCTCGATGCTGGTCTTCATCCTGCTGATGGGGGAATTCCTGATCCCGCAGATCCTGGGCGGCGGCAAGGTGTTCTTCGTCGGCAATGCGCTGGTCGACCTGTTCCTGCAATCGAGGAACTGGCCCTTCGGCGCGGCGGTGGCGGCGACGCTGGTCATCGTGATGCTGGTCACGGTCACGCTTTACCTGAAGGCCATGAAGCGGCTTTCCGGCGGGCGCGACGACGTGGCGCTGATGTAGGGGGCGGGGATGCGGATCTATGCGCTTGCCGTCTACCTGTTCCTTTACATCCCGATCGGGATCATCGCGCTGTTTTCCTTCAACGCCGGGCGCCATGCCGCGCAACTGACCGGCTTTTCGGTGCAATGGTATGCCAGGGCGCTGGAAAATCCCTTCGTCATCGGCGCGCTGAAGACCAGCTTCATCGTGGCGCTGTCCTCGGCGGTGCTGGCAACGCTGTGCGGCACGATGGCGGCTGTGGCGCTGCAGGGGGTGAAGGGCCGGGCACGGACGATCTATGACGCGGCGCTTTACATGGCGGTGATGGTGCCCGGCATCGTGATCGGCATCGCCACGCTGATCGCGCTGGTCACCGTGTTCGACGCGCTGAACCCGATGCTGACCGGCCTCTTTGGCCCGGGGGCGCCGCAACTGGCGCTCGGCAAGGGCTCTCTGATCGCGGCGCACGGGATGTTCACCATGGCGCTGGTGGTGGTGATCGTGCGGGCGCGGCTGCAAGGGATGGACCGCGCGCTCTTGGAAGCCTCGGCCGATCTCGGCGCGCCGCCGATGCGGACCTTCGTGCAGGTGACGCTGCCGCAGATCGCGCCCGCCGTGCTGGCCGGGTTCCTGCTGGCCTTCACCTTCAGCTTCGACGATTTCATCATCGCCTTCTTCGTGGCGGGCTCCGAGACCACGCTGCCGATCTATGTGTTTTCCTCGATCCGCCGGGGCGTCACGCCCGAGATCAACGCCATCGGCACGATGGTGCTGATGGCTTCGCTGCTGATCCTGATCACCGCGCAGCTGATCCTGCGCCGGCGCGCGCGTTGACCACGGAGTTGCCGGGATGGACCTGAAAGATCGCGTGGCCTTCGTGACGGCGGGCGGGTCGGGGATCGGCCGGGCGGGGGCGCTTGCCATGGCGCGCGAGGGGGCGCTGGTGGTGGTGACCGACCTTGTGGCCGACCGGGCCGGGGCGGTGGCGGCCGAGATCCGCGCCGCCGGGGGCAGGGCCGAGGGCTTCGGGCTGGACGTGGCCGACGATGCCGCGCTGGAAGACGCGATCCTTGGCGCGGACCGGCGGCACGGGCGGCTGGACGTGGTGCATTCCCATGCCGGGGTGCAGGTGCCGGGGCGGCTGGATCAGGTGACGGCCGATCAGATGGACCTGTCCTGGCGGCTGAACGTGCGGTCGCATTTCATCGCCGCGCGGGCCGCGATGTCGGTGATGGCGCCGCGCCGGGCGGGGTCGATCATCGTCACCTCGTCCAATTCCGGCGTGCAATACGACCGCGGGATGATCGCCTATTGCACCACGAAACACGCCGTCATCGCCATGGTCCGCCAGATCGCCGCCGATTACGCCCGCCACAACGTGCGCTGCAACGCGCTTTGCCCCGGCTTCGTCGACACCATCTTCAACGCGGGCTTCGAGGAACAGATGGGCGGCCGCGCCGGGCTTGAGAAATACGTCTCGGACACCATCCCGATGGGCCGCTTCGGCAGCGCCGCAGAGATGGCCGAGGCGGTGGTCTACCTCGCCTCGGACCGTTCGTCCTTCATGACCGGCCACGCGCTGGTGATCGACGGGGCGGAGAGCCTTTAGGCGCAAGCGGGCGGCATCGGCATCTTGACGATCCCGCATGAACGGACGCACCGGTCAGGCCGGTTCCGCGATGACCTTGGCGGTCGAGAGCCATACTGCCGGGACGCAGAACGCGACGCGGCCTTTCGCCGCCGCCGCATCGCCCCCATATCTACCCCTCCACGGCTTCCATGCCGACTGCGCGCTACCGCGAAGCGGAGAGGAGATCGCCATGACCATGATCCGCAACCACCGGAAACCGCTGTGGCGGGCCTTGCCGGGCGTGATGTTGTTTTGCGCCGCATCGGCGGGCAATGCGCAGGATTTCAATGCTGCCCCGCCGAACGCGGCCGAATACCGGCCCGCCTTCGCAGGCCAGACCCGTGCCCCGGTGATCGCCGATACTGAACCGGAGCGCAGCATCATCGCCACGGGGCTGCAAAACCCATGGGGCATGGAGGAACTGCCCGACGGGCGCTGGCTGGTGACCGAAAAACCCGGCCGGATGCGGATCGTCGGCATGGACGGCAGCATCTCGGCGCCGGTCTCGGGGTTGCCCGAGGTCTTCGCCGGTGGCCAGGGCGGGCTTCTCGACGTGACGATCCGCGACGATTTCGCCGAAACCCGCCGCGTCTGGTGGAGCTATGCCGAACCCCGTGCGGACGGGTTGAACGGCACCTCCGTCGCCACCGGCACATTGTCGCCCGACGGCAGCGAGATGACCGGGGTGCGGGTGATCTTCCGGCAAGAGCCGGGCTGGGCCTCGCAGCTGCATTTCGGCTCGCGCCTCGTCTTTGCGCCGGACGGGGCGCTGTTCGTCACCACCGGCGAGCGTTCGGTGATCGAGGCGCGGCCGCTGGCGCAGGATGTCGGCACGCATCTGGGCAAGGTGCTGCGCATCGACCCGGAGGGCGGCCCGGCCTCCGGGAATCCTGCGATCCCCGACGGCCTGCCCGAGATCTGGTCATATGGCCACCGCAACCTGCAATCGGCAGCCATAGGGCCGGATGGCGCGCTCTGGACGGTCGAGCACGGGCCGCGCGGCGGCGATGAACTGAACCGGCCCGAGGCCGGCCGGAACTATGGCTGGCCGGTCATCAGCTACGGCCTGGAATACCAGGGCGGACCGATCGGCGAGGGGCGGACCCAGGCCGGGGGCATGGAGCAGCCGGTCTACTACTGGGATCCGGTGATCGCGCCAAGCGGCATGGCCTTCTACCGGGGCGGCATGTTCCCCGGCTGGAACGGCAGCGCGCTGATCGGCGGGCTGGGCGGGCAGGCGCTGGTGCGGCTGGTCATCGAGGACGGCCGTGTCAGCGGCGAGGCGCGTTATCTGCAGGGACTTGCCCGCATCCGCGACGTGGCGGTGGCGCGGGACGGTGCGGTGATGATCCTGACCGATGACGAGAACGGTGAGTTGATCCGCCTGACGCCGGGTCAGGGCTGATCCCGTCATGGCTGTTTCCCGATGCCATCCGCACCGGGCGGACCTATCCGCCGCTGTGCGGCGGCCTTGTATTGCGCCCGGTGCTTTTGCTCCATCCGCAGATGGAACAGGGAACTGCGCGCGGAAGAGACAGGCGCGAAGCCTTCGATCGCGCGCGCGCCGGGCCGGGTCCGCCTGCCCCATGCCAGCGCATCGGCCGCCCGGCGCTGCCAGCGCAGCCACAGCCGGGCAAGGAACGAAGGGCGCGCGGGTTCAGTCATGCCGCATCCTCAGTTGCCCCAGGCCGCCATATGTCTCTTCAGGATACCGCCATGGCGGTCATACCAGCCGGTGACCGAGACGAACTCCCGTATTCTCGCCCTGCCCTTCTGCACCTCGACCACCGGCCAGTTGCCGACCAGCGCGTTCGAGATGCCGAAGACCTCTTCCCCCCACCATTCGGCCGGACCGAAGACATGGGCGCGCTGGCCGCCCTCTTTCATCGCGGCCAGGACCCCGGCAGGGACGGTGGTGCCTGCCTGCTCGGCGGCAGATTTCCACAGGTCCATCGTTGCGGCATATTGCCAGCTGACCGAACTCCACTGCCCGGGATGGCGGCGCTGGTATTCGGCGTGGAATTCATTGGGGCGGTCGAAGTTGATCCCGGGCCGGTTCAGCACCGGATCGTCGAAATCGGGGAACTGGAAGATCGTGCCTTCCATGAATTCCTCGGACGTGCGGGCGATGATCCTGTCGTAGAAATCCAGCGTGCAGGAAAGGATCTGCCCCGCGAAGCCTTGCTGGAACAACTGCTCGCAGATCGGCAGGACGTAATCGGGATAGCAGGTGTCAAGGCAGACGATCTGCGGCCCGCCGGACAGCATCCGCCTGACCAGCGGCGCGAAATCGGCGGTGGCGGGGTCGAAGAACAGCGGCTCGCCGGTCATGCGGATGCCCGCCGCCTCGAACGCCGCCAGATAGGTGGCGACCGAGGGCAGGCCGAAAACATCGTCCTGCGCGCAGATCGCGGCGGTCTTCAGTTCGGGCCGGTTGCGCGCCAGCCAGTCGACCCCGGTGACGTTGTAGATCGGATGCACCTCGGCGGGCGCGATCAGCGTGGTCGTCGCGGGGCTGAGGTCCGAGGGCAGCAGGGTCGAGCAGAGCATCCCGGTCTCCTGCGCAACGGGCTCCACCCCGGGCCAGCTGTCGCCGCCCAGCATCATGATGAAGCTGACGCCCTCATCCCGGATCAGCCGCCTTGCGCCGATCCGCGCCAGGGCGGGATCGTATTCGTCATCGAAGGCCACGATCTCGATGGGAAGGCTTTCGCCGCCGATGCGGACGCCGCCCGCGGCGTTGATCCATTCCGCACGCAGGAGGCTGCCGTCCAGCCCCGGCTTGCCCCAGGCCGCGACCGGGCCGCTGAGCGGGCCGAGAAGCCCGATCCGCACGCTTTTCCCGCTGGCCAGCAGCCGCCCCGGCAGCAGGCCCGCGCCCAGCATCCCCAGGCCAGAGCCGAGCAGCCCGCGGCGGCTGAACCAGCCGGGCCGGAACCGCCTGACGCGGGGGCTTTCGCGGGTGAACATCTCTGGCAACGGGTCCGGGGGAAAGGGACCGTGCCATTAGGGGCGCCACCGGCACCGGCTGTCAAACATTATTCCACAGGGGAAACATCTCCGGTGGCCAGGGCGCAGGCTCAGGGAGGGTCTGCCGAGAAAACCGGCGCGAAATCGGCGGGGGCAAGCGTATTCGCCGCGTCATAGCCGCCGATATTCTCTCCGGTCACGGTGACGATCCGGGGGCCGGCATGGCGGATGACCAGCTTGCCCTCGATCGCGCGCACCGCCATTTCCACCGCAAGCCGCCCCTGCATCACCGGGAAATCACTGGGGGCGGCGATGATGCGCCCGCGCCTGATCCCGCGATGCACGGCATGGGTCATGTAGTCCGAGATCACGCCGATCCCCTCGCGCCCGCGCGACCGCAGGATCGAGACCGCGGCCTCGGCCATCGGGCCGCTGCCGACGAGATAGTCGATATGCTCCACCTCATCGAGAACCTCCTCGATCAGCAGGACCTGTTCTTCACGGCCGGTGTCGCCGTGCCTGACCGCCACCACGCGGACGGAACTGTCCGCGATGGCCTCGCGGAAGCCTTCCTCGACGAAACGCACCCAGCCTGCGCCCTCGGGGCCGGGGAACCAGGCCACGTCGACCGGCGCGCTGCCCCTGGGGTGGCGCTCGGCCAGCACGCGCCCCGCCGAGGCCCCCATCTCGCGCCAGGGCACGCTGGACTTGGCGGCAATCCCCTCGGGCGCGATGTCGTTCACCGCGGCGATCACCGGGATCCGCCCCGAGATCCGGCGCAGCACCGGGGTCAGCCCGTCATAGGAAACCGTCCCGACGATCAGCGCATCCGCGCCCGAGGCGGCGCAGGCCTCGGCCTGCTCGATCTGGCGGGCAAGGTTGGGATAGCCGCCCGCCTCATACAGCGTGAAGCCGACGCCCAACCGCGCGGCCTCGTCGGCCATGCCGTGGTTCACGCTCAGCCAGTAGGCGTCCTTCAGATGCGGATAAAGGATGCACAGCTTCCACGGCTGCGACGCCCTTTCCAGCGGCCGGTAGGACAGCGGATCGGTCGGGCTGGCGTCGTCCATCGGGATGCGGGGGACCTCCAGCTCCCACGTCTCGGCCCCAAGGGGCGCGGCCAGGGCCAGCAGGAGGGTCAGGATCGGCAGGCGCATTTTTCGCGTGGCCTCGCGGCTGTTCCGTGCAACCTTTCCCGCAAACCGGCCCGGAGGAAAGGGGAAACACCAGGATGTGGCGCGGCACCGGACTGGGCGCGAAGCTGCTGCTGGCCTTTCTTGTCATCGTCGGCCTGCCGGCGGCGGCGGGACTGGCGGGCTGGCTGGAACTGCGCAGCGTCGCCCGCACGCAGGCGGTGGTCACCGGGCAGACCATCCCGGCGCTGGCCGATGTGCGCGGCTTCACCGAGGCCAGCGCGCGGATCGTGGCGGTGGCGCCCGAACTGTCGGCCGTGCGCACCGAGGACGAACGGCGCGAGCGCACCGCCTGGCTGATGGGCCAGACCGATCTGATGAATGCGAAGATCGCGCGCTACCGGGTGACCGACCCGGAAGCCATCGACGCGCTGGCCGAAGCCGTGGCTGACCTGCGCCTTGCCATCGGCGTGCTGGATCTGGTGGTGCAGCGCCGTATCCTTGCCCGCGCCAGCCTGCGCCAGCGGCTTGGCGAGGGGCTGGCCGCCGCGACCGAACTGGGGGGCATAGCTGATACGCTGGTGGCCAATGCCGAGGCCGCCGCGTCGGCAGTGATCTCGAACCTCTACGAGATCGACGGCGAAGGCGAGGCGGCGGGCGAAGCGCGGCTTGCGGCGCTGGACAAGCTGATGGAAGTCGATCTCTTCCAGTTGAGCCTGATGTTCGAACTGCGGGCGCAGGCCTCGGAACTGGGACTGCTGCTGAACCGCCTTGCCGCCCTGACCGAGCGCGGCGCAGGCGGCGGGGCCGAGCTTGCCGCGATCCGGGACGAGATGGACCGCCGCCTTGCCATCGTCAGCCGCAGGGTGCAGACCATCCCGGATCCGGTGCGCGCCAACCGGGCGCTGGCGCTCTTGACGCCGATCCGTTCGGGTCTGGCCCGCACCCCCGGCGCGCGCGGAGCGGGGGCGCCGGATGTGCTGGACGCGACGGAAACCCTTCTTGGCCTCGACAGCCGGATCGACAGCGCGCAGGCCACGGTGCTTGAGGCGGCGGCGCGGCTTGACCGGGGGGCCGCGGTGCTGGCGGCCTCGGTCCAGGATCGGGCCACGGCGGCGGGGGAAGAGGTGCAGGCCGCGCTCCGCCTGACCAGCAGCCTGCAGACCTGGGGCGCGGCCACCGCGCTGGTCGTCTCGCTTGCCGTGCTGTGGTTCTATGTGCGCGGCAACATCACCCGCAGGCTGGACCGGCTGTCGCTTTCGATGGGCCGGCTGGCCGAGGGGCATATCGGCGATCCGGTGCATCCCCGCGGCGGGGACGAGATCGCCGGGATGGAACGCGCGGTCGAGGTATTTCGCCAGCAGGCATTGCAGAACCTCGCGCTGGAGGAAGAACGCACCCGCCATCTGGCCGAATTGCACCAGCACAGGAACGAATTGCAAAGCCTCGTCGATGCGCAGACCGAAAGCCTGCGCCACGAGGTCTCGGCCCATGCGGTGGCGCGCGAACGGGCCGAGGCCGCCGACCGGGCGAAATCCGAATTCCTTGCGATGATGAGCCATGAGATCCGCACCCCGATGAACGGCGTCCTGGGGATGCTGCGGGGCCTGCCGCGCGACGGGCTGAGCAGGGTTCAGGAAGAGCGGCTTGCGGCGCTGGAGCAGTCCAGCGACCGGCTGATGGTGATCCTTGGCGACATCCTCGACTTCATCCGCGACGAGACCGGCACCGAGCCCGCCCGCAGCGAAAGCTTCTCGCTGGCCGAGGTGATCCGCGATGCGGAATGGCTGCTGGCACCGGCAGCGCGGCAGAAGGGGCTTGCCTTCCGTATCGGCCTGCCGGACCCCATGCCCGGCTTCGTCCTTGGCGACCGGGGACGGCTGCGGCAGATCCTGATCAACCTTCTGTCGAATGCGATCAAGTTCACCGCCGCGGGCGAAGTGGCGCTGCAACTGACCGCCGTGCCCGCGCAGGACGGCTATGACCTGACCTTCCGGGTCAGCGACACCGGCAAGGGCATCGGCCCCGAAGCCCTGGAGCGCATCTTCGAGCCGTTCGAGCAGGAGGACGGCCAGACCGCCCGGCAGTTCGGCGGCACAGGCCTCGGGCTGGCGATCTGCCGCCGCTTCGCGACGGCCATGGGCGGCAGGCTTTCGGTCGAGAGCCGCCCGGGCGAGGGCGCCGTCTTCACCCTTGCCCTGCACCTGCCGGAGGGGCAACTCGATATGGCCGAGGCCCTCGCGCCGCTACCCGCGACCCGCCCGCTGTCGCTTCTGGTGGTCGAGGATCACCCGATCAACCGCATGGTGGCCGAGGCGCATCTCGCGCCGATGGGGCACGATCTGACCATGGTCGCCACGGGCGAGGAGGCGGTCGCGCTTGCCGCCCGGCAGGATTTCGACGCGGTGCTGATGGATGTGAACCTGCCCGGCATCTCGGGAACCGAGGCGACGCGGCGCATCCGCGCCCTGCCCGATCCGGCACGCGCCGCCGTCCCGGTGATCGGGCTGTCTGCCCATGTCGGCGGCGCGGCGGTCGCCGCAAACCTCGAGGCCGGCATGTCGGCCATGGTGGCGAAGCCGCTGTCGCCCGAACGGCTGGCGCGGGCGCTGGCCCTCGCAAGCGGCGGCCAGGGCGCACCGGCGCAGGAGGCGGGGCAGGATGTGCTGGCCCCGGTGCTGGCCGACCTGCCTGCCGAAACCGTGGCCGGGTTGACCCGCCTCTTCATCGACCAGATCGACCCGGGGCTGGAGGCGATCCTTGCGGCACATCGCGACGGCGATCCGGCCCGGCTGTCGCACGAGGCGCATCATCTGGGCAGCGCGGCGGGGAACTTCGACCTGCCGCGCCTTGTCGCGGACCTGCAGCGGATCGACCGGCTGGCGCGCAGCGGCGGCGACAGGGCCGCGCTTGACGCAACGCTTGCCACCTTGCCGCTGCGCGCGGGCGAGGCGCGGACGGCCCTTGAACAGGCGCTCGACCGGATCGGGCCTCAGTCGAAGAGGGCGGTGAACACATAGCCCTCGCCATGCGCGGTGGCCAGGATGCGCGGCGCCCGGGGGTCGTCTCCCAGCTTGGTGCGCAGCCGCTGCACCAGAACGTCGGTGCTGCGCGGGTTCACCCCGTTGCGCCTTTGCGTGATGGCGGAGGCCAGCCTCTCGCGGTCCAGCACGATGCCGGGATTGCCGACAAAGACCCGCAGCAGTTCATATTCCGCGCGGGTCAGCGGGATGAGCGCGCCGTCGCGGCCGGTCAGTTGCCGGGTGGTCACGTCGAAGCCGAAGCCCTCGAAGCGGAAATTCTTGCGCGACAGCGCCCGCAGGGCATGGGTGCGGCGCAAGAGGTTCTTGATACGGGCCAGCAATTCGCGCCGGTTGAACGGCTTGCAGACATAGTCGTCGGCGCCAAGCTCAAGCCCGATGATCCGGTCCACCTCATCCGTGCGGCCCGAGATCAGGATGATGCCGATCTCGGACCGGCTGCGCAGGTCGCGGGTGATTTCCAGCCCGTCGCGGCCCTTCAGGTTGATGTCGACCAGCAGGAGGTCCGGCTCGTCCCGGGCAAGGATCGTCTCGGCCTCTTCGGCGGAATCGGTCTCGGACACCCGATAGCCGAAACTGTCCAGATAGCTTGCCAGCGTCTTGCGGGTGACGGGCTCGTCCTCGACGATCAGGATATGAGAGGCCTTGCTGCTCATCGGGCTTTCGGTCATGGGATCTGCGGGCGGGACGGCTGGCGGAACAGGACACTGGAAACCGCATCCTGTTTACAATCTTTTACAATTTAATCCAGCACGTTCACAGCCGGGGGCTTACAGCGTAACAACTGCGCTTCAGCATGGTGTCAGGGGGGGGCAACCTTCCGCCAATGCCGCACCCGGCCAAGCCGGAAACCGCGGGTCAACAACAGGGATGCACCATGACCAGAAACAGCCGCACCACGCGGGCCGTGACGCTTGCGCTTGCGCCTTTCGCCTTCGCCGGGGCCGCCTCGGCCCAGGATTCGTCGGACCCGATCGTGATCCCGATCCACAACTGGTCCAGCCAGATCGTGATGAGCCATGCCATCGGCCAGATCTTCGAAGGCATGGGCAATTCCGTCGAATATGTCTCGACCGACAGCCAGGCGGTCTATGAAGCCGTGCGGCTTGGCGACGTGGCGCTGGAGCTTGAGGTCTGGGAAGGCGCTTTCGGGGCCTCGTTCACCGCAGCGGTGGAAAAGGGCGGTATCCATGAGGCGGGCAACCACAATGCTGTGACGCGCGAAGATTGGTGGTATCCGCTCTGGACCAAGGAAGCCTGCCCCGGCCTGCCCGACTGGGAAGCGCTGAACGCCTGCGCCGCCGCCTTCGCCACGCCCGAGACCGGCGAGAAGGGCCGTTTCCTTGGCGGTCCGGTCGACTGGCTGAAGCATGACGCCGAGAAGGTCGAGGCGCTGGAGATGAACTTCACCGTGGTCAACGCCGGGTCTGCGGCGGCGCTCTGGGCCGAACTTGCCGCGGCCGAGAAGGACAAGACCCCGATCGTGATCTTCAACTGGACCCCGAACTTCGCCGAAGCCGTCTGGCCGGGCGAATTCGTGAACTTCCCGGCATGGGAAGCGGGCTGCGACACCGATCCGGCCGTCGGCCCCCATCCCGACCGCACCTATGACTGCGGCAACCCCGCCGACGGCTATCTGAAGATCGCCGCCTGGGACGGGATGCCGGAGAAATGGCCGGGTGCCTATGCCGTGCTTCAGAAGGTCAGCTTCACCAACCCGCAGATCTCGGAGATGGCGAAGCTGGTCGATATCGACGGGATGGAGCCCGAGGATGCCGCCACCGCCTGGCTTGAGGCCAACGAGGCGGTCTGGAAGCCCTGGGTGGAATGAGACCGGCGGGGCCGGCAACGGCCCCGCAACCATCCCGGCCTGAACCAGACCCGCCCCTGCCCTTGCATCGGGGCGGGTCCGTTCCATCGGAAAGAAACGCCCGTGACCCAAGTCCTCACCGCCCCGGCCCCGCAGCAGGGCCCAGCCGATCCTGTCATTTCCTGCCGCAACGTCTGGAAGATCTTCGGGCCGCGCCCGCAGTCGGCCCATGCCGAACTGCGGCTTGATCCCGGTGCCCGGCCGCAGGGTCATGTCGTCGCCGTCCATGACGTGACGCTGGATGTGATGCCCGGCGAGATGCTGGTGGTCATGGGGCTGTCCGGTTCCGGCAAGTCGACGCTGGTGCGCTGCCTGTCGCGGCTGAACGAGATCACCTCGGGCGAGATCCTGGTCGAGGGCCGCGACATCGGCAAGCTGACCGAGGCGGAACTGATCGACCTGCGCCGCCGCAAGATGGGCATGGTGTTCCAGAGCTTCGGCCTGCTGCCGAACCGCAATGCGCTGGAAAACGTCGCCTTCCCGCTGGAGATGCGCGGCCAGGACCGGCGGTCGCGGATCGAGCGGGCGCGCGAGATGCTGGCGCTGGTAGGCCTCAAGGGCCGCGAAAGCTATTTTCCGCGCGAATTGTCGGGCGGCCAGCAGCAGCGCGTCGGCATCGCCCGCAGCCTGGCGGTAGAGCCCGACATCTGGTTCCTGGACGAGCCCTTCTCGGCGCTGGACCCGCTGATCCGGCGCGAGATGCAGGATGAATTCCTGCGGCTGAAGGGGATATTGAAGAAGACGATCATCTTCATCACCCATGACTTCGACGAGGCCCTGCGTCTTGCCGACCGCATCGCCATCATGAAGGACGGCCGGGTCGAGCAATGCGACACGCCCGACCGGATCGTGCTGTCCCCGGCCACAGACTACGTCGCCCGCTTCACCGCCGAGATCGACCGCGCACGGGTGCTGCGCGCCTCGGGCCTTGCCGCGCTGCCTGCGGGCCAGCCGGTCGAAGGCGCGGCGCTGCCTGGCGGGCGGACCCTGCGCGAGCTTGCGCGCCAATTGGTCAACGACAGCCGCGACTGGATTCCGGTGGCCGATGACGCAGGCCGCACGACAGGCGTTCTGGAACGGGCCAAGGCGCTGGATATCCTGCTGGGGGGGGCTGCATGAGTCTTGCCGAACGCATCCCGCTTGCGAAGACGGGCACCGGCCCCCGCGTGGCGCTGGTCCTGCTGGGCATCGCCCTTCTGCTGGTGCTTGGCCGCAATCTCCTGCCCGCGGGGCTGATGCGCCCGCCGGAGGGACTGGTCCTGCCCTTCGCCGACTGGATCAACGCCATCTTCGCCTTTCTGCGCGATGACCTGGGGTTGATGCAGGTGACCCGTGCCTTTGCCGCGATGCTGGAATGGCTGCTGGATGTGACGGCGAACCTGCTTTACGGCAAGAACCGCTGGCCCCGGATCGGGCCCTTGCCATGGTCGGTGGTGGCGATCTCCATGGCGGCGCTTGGCTGGGCCCTGGGCGGCTGGCGGCTGGCGGCGCTGTCGGGCGGCACCTTCGTCTGGATCGCGGTGATGGGCCAGTGGCAATGGGCGATGGAGACCCTGTCGGTCATCGTCGTCGCGGCGCCGTTCTCGATCCTGCTGGGCCTTGTGGTGGGGACCGTCGCCTGGCGCTGGGCCTGGGCCGCGCGGGTGATGAACCCGATCCTGAACATCGCGCAAAGCCTGCCGCATTTCGCCTATATGATCCCGGTCGTGGTCTTCATCGGCGTCGGACCGAAGGCGGGGGCGATCGTCACCATCATCTTCTCGGTCCCGCCGATGATCCGCATGACCGAGCTTGGCCTGCGCAAGGTATCCGAAGAGGTGGTCGAGGCGGGCAAGATGGGGGGTGCGACGCCCTGGCAACTCCTGCGTTCGGTCCGCCTGCCGACGGCGCGGACCGAGATCCTGATCGGCGTCAACCAGGTCATCATGCAATGCCTGGCCATGGTGGTGCTGGCCAGTTTCATCGGCATGCCCGGCCTTGGGCAGAAGCTGCTGCAACTGTTGCAGGCGCTGAAGATCGGGCTTTCGGTCGAGATCGGCATCACCATCGTGCTGATCGCCGTGGTGCTGGACCGGCTGTCGAAAGCCTGGGCGATGCGCCAGCCGGTGCATCATGACGAGGGGCTGGGCTGGGCGCGCCGCCATCCCGTCCTGCTGGTCTGGGCGCTGGCGGTGGTGGCCGCATTCGTTCTGGCGCAGATGGTTCCGCTCCTGGCCGAGGTGCCGCGCCGGCAGGCGCTGAGCATCGCGGGGCCCCTCGACGCGCTGGTCGACTGGTTCATCCGCCTTGTCGATCCCGTCACCACCTGGCTGCGCTGGTTCCTGATCACCTGGGTGCTGATCCCGCTGCGCGACGGGATGCTGTGGCTGCCGTTCTCGGCGGTGCTGCTGGCCATCGCCGCGGCGGGATGGGCGATCGGCGGGTTGCGCTCGGCCCTTGTGGTGCTGGGGTTCTTCGGGCTGATCGCCATGTCGGGCTGGTGGGACCGGGCGATGATCACCGTCTACATGGTCGGCTTCTCGGTTCTGATCGCCACGCTGATCGGCTTTCCGCTGGGGATCTGGGCCACGCACAACGACGCCCGCGCCCGCCGGGTGCTGCTTCTGTGCGACACGGCGCAGACCTTCCCCAGCTTCATCTACCTGATCCCGGTGGTGATGCTGTTCGGCGTGAACGACGTGGCCGTGGTCGCCGCCGTCGTCACCTTCGCCGCCGTCCCCCTGATCCGCTACACGATCGAGGGCCTGCGCGGCGTTCCCGTCGAACTGGTCGAGGCCGCGCAGATGAGCGGCGCCACCCGCCGGCAGATGCTGTGGCATGTCCGCCTGCCCTTCGCGCTGCCGGTGATGATGGTGGGGGTGAACCAGTCGGTGATGTTCTCGCTGTTCATGGTGATCATCGCGGCCTTCATCGGCACGCAGGACCTGGGGCAAGAGCTGCAACGCGCCCTGTCGGCCACCGATGTCGGCAAGGGGATGGTGCTGGGTCTGGCGGTGGCGTTCATGGGGCTTGCCGTCGACCATCTGGTGAAACGCTGGACCGAACGGCGCGAGGAGGCGGCAAGGCCCGCACAGGCGGCCTGATCAACAGCGCAATCCCCGCCCCGGCCCGAAACCGCACCGGATGGCAGGGCGATCAGGCCAGAAGCCTGTCGCAGAACAGCCTGCCGATTTCGGGGAAGAGCGCGGGGTGATCCTCGCAGATTTCCTTGCCCTGCGTCATCAGGCACAGGATCACCGGGGCCGCGCCGGGCAGTTCCACCCGGATCAGGTCGTGCTTGTAATAAGAGGCCCGCTCGGCCCCGGTCCATGAGTTCTGGCCGGCCTTGCTCCACAGCTTCGCCCCGGCGGGGACGCCGCCGCCCAGGAAGGTATCCACCTGGAAATGCGGCAGCTTCGCCTCGGCGCTGTCGCGGTCACGCAACAGGATGGCCTGCGCACGGCGGCGGGCGGCGTCCGAAAGGGGCACCTCGCCCGCGAAGATCTCGAAGAACAGCCGGGCCGCGGCAAGCGGGGTCAGCGCGTTCAGATATTCCCCGTCGGGGCCGGCATATTGCGCCTCGCGGCCATAGCGCGCGTCGTCCATCAGCTTCTGCGAGATGTTGCATTGCGCGAAATCGGGCGCGAAGCCGGCCCAGGGTCCGGTGGTGAAGAAGCGGTTCAGCGCCTCGCGCTTCTCGCGCCAGGCGTCGAACCCGGCACCCGAAAGCAAGGTGTCGCCGGTGGTGCCGGTGATCAGGTCGATCACATAATTGGTCGCGGTGTTCGAGGACCACAGGATCATGTCGCGCATCGCCCGGGACAGCTCATCATGGTCGGCAAGGCGACCCGTGTCGATGGCGTTCAGCGCATGGACCAGATGGAAGGCCTTGACCAGGCTGCACGGATAGCAGCGCCAGTCGCCGCGATAGGCGAAGCCGTCGGGCCGCGCGCCCGGACCGTTCTCGCGCAGGGCGATGAAGCCGAAATTGTCGGGGCGCAGGCCCTTGCCCGCGTGAAGACCGACCAGTTCGGCGGCAAGGCCCTCGCAGCGGGCGGACCAGTCGGCATCGGTTCTGAAGAACATGGAAAGGGGCTTTCTTGGGGTGAAGGATCAGGCGGAAGGAACGGCCTTCCAGCAACGGACAAGGCCGGACTGGCCCAGCGGCAGCATCGGCTGCGGCTCGCGGCAGGCGGTCTCGGCCAGCGGGCAGCGCGGCGCGAAGCGGCAACCGGGCAGCACGGCGAAGGGATCGGGGATCTCGCCCGAGATCGGCTCGGCCATCGGCTGCGACCGGCGAACGTCCGGCACCGCGGCGATCAGCGCGCGGGTATAGGGATGGGCGGGTGCGGCGAACAGCGGGACGCTGTCCTGCAACTCGACGATTTCGCCCAGGTACATCACGGCCACCCGGTCGCACAGATAGCGCACCACGTTCATGTCATGCGAGATGAAGACGATGGTCAGCCCCTTGTCGCGGTTCAGCCGCTTCAAGAGGTTGATGATCTGCGCCTGCACCGAGGCATCCAGCGCCGAGACCGGCTCGTCCGCGACAAGGATCTCGGGGCCGGGGCACAGCGCCCGGGCGATGGAAACGCGCTGGCGCTGACCGCCCGACAGCGCATGGGGGAATTTCAGCGCCGTCTCGGGCACGAGGCCGACCTCGGCCAGTATCTCCTGCACGCGGGCGGCGCGCGCGGCGCGGGACAGTTGCGGCTGGTAATGCGCCACCACCTCGGCCAGTTGCGCCCCGATGGTCATGCGCGGGTTCAAGGAGGAATAGGGGTCCTGGAACACCATCTGCAACCGTCCGGCGCGGTCCGGCCCTTCCAGCGGCTGGCCATCGAAGACCACCGCGCCGCCATCGGCGGGCTGCAGGCCGACGCCGATCCGGGCAAGCGTGCTTTTGCCGCAACCGCTTTCGCCGACGATGCCGAGGATCTCGCCGGGGCGGACGCTCAGGTCCACGTCACGCACCGCGTGCAGCCAGACCCGCTGACGCCGGGCCAGCACGTCCATCAGGTCGCGCTTGACCGGAAAGCGGCGTTCGACCCGGCGGAACTCAAGCTGCGGCATCGGAAACCTCGTTCAGGATGCAGGCGTCGAGATGGCCGGGGGCGGCCCCCGCGCGGGGGGCAAGCGGCGGAGGGTCGCCCAGGGTGCAACGGGCCTCGGCCCGGGTGCAGCGGGGCGCGAAGCGGCAGCCGGGCGGCGGGGCGATCAGGCTGGGCGGCGCGCCCTCGATCGGGGTCAGCGCGCGGTCGCGGCCGACCTGCCCCGGCAAGGCCGCCAGAAGCGCCCTTGTGTAGGGATGCGAGGGGGCGTCCAGCACCTCGCGCACCCGGCCGGTCTCGACCAGGCGGCCCGCATACATCACCGCCATCCGGTCGCAGATCTGCGAGACCACCCCCAGGTCGTGGGTGATCAGGATGATCGAGGTGCCAAGGCTGTCGCGGCGCTCTTTCAACAGCCGCAGGATCTGGTCCTGCACGGTCACGTCCAGCGCGGTGGTGGGTTCGTCGGCGATGATCAGCCGCGGGTGCAGCGCCAGCGCCATGGCGATGACCACCCGCTGCCGCAAGCCGCCCGACAGTTCGTGCGGATAGGCCTCCAGCCGCCGCTCGGGCGAGGTGACCTGCACATCGCGCAAGAGTTGCAGGGCTGCCGCCCGCGCCTCGGCCCGGCTGGTCTTGCGGTGGCGCAGGATCACCTCGGCGATCTGGCGGCCGATCTTCATCGTCGGGTTCAGCGCGGTCAGCGGGTCCTGGAAGATGAAGGCCGCATCCCGGCCCCGCACCTGCGCCAGTTCGCGTTCGGGCATGGCGGCCAGGTCGCCGACACCTTCCAGCAGGATCTGCCCGCCCGCAATCCGCGCCGGAGCACCGCCGAACAGCCGCAGGATCGACCGGCAGGTCGCGGACTTGCCGCAGCCGCTTTCCCCGACGATACCGAAGATCTCGCCGGGTTCGACATCGAAGCTGACGCCATCCACCGCCCGGGCGATGCCCGAGGGGCTTTGGAATTCGGTGCGGAGGTTGCGGATGCTGAGAAGGCTCATGGCTTACCCCTTCGGCTTCAGCGCGGTGGACAGGCCCTCGCCCAGAAGCGAGAAGGCAATGCCGATCCAGACGATGGCCAGCCCGGGGAAGATGGTCATCCAGGGCGCCTCGCGCATGAAATCTATGCTCTCGACGATCAGCAGGCCCCATTCGGGCGCCGGGGGCTGCACGCCCAGACCGAAGAAGGACATGGCGGCGACGGCCTGCACCGTCAGCACCACGTCCGACATGGAATAGACCAGCGCCGGGGTCACCGCATTGGGCAGGATATGGCGCAGCATCACCCGCAGCCCGCCGAAGCGCAGCACCCGCGCCGCCTCGATGAATTCGAGGCGCGAGATCAGCAGCGTCTCGCCGCGCACGATCCGGGCATAGCCGATCCAGTTCACGATGAAGAAGGCGATGTAGAGGTTGGTCTCGCTCGGCCCCAGTACGCCGACGATGGCCAGCACCAGCACGTAGAAGGGAAAGGCCCAGACGATATCGGTCAGCCGCATCAGCAGGGCATCGACCCGGCCGCCGGAATACCCGGCGGCAAGGCCGATCAGCACGCCGATGGCCATGGGGCCGAAGACGCAGATCAGCGCAAGCCGCAGGTCGTAGACCGCCCCCGCCAGCACGCGGGTAAAGATGTCGCGGCCGAAATTGTCGGTCCCGAACCAGTGCAGCGCCGAGGGGGGCTGCATCGCATTGGCGAAATCCAGCGCGAAGGGATCGTAGGGCGACAGCACCGGCGTCAGCGCCGTGGCGGCGGCGGTGATCGCCATCATCGCAAGGCCGATCGCGCCGGCGGGGCTGCGCAGCAGGTTCCTCAGCACCAGCATCGCCTACTCCAGCCGGACGCGCGGATCGGCCAGCGCATAGCAGATGTCGGTGATCAGGTTCACGATGACGACCATGACGGCGAAGAAGACCGTCAGCCCCCGGATCACCGGCAGGTCGCGCGAGACGATGGCGTCGATCAGCAGGCTGCCCAGACCGGGGACCGAGAAGATCTTCTCGACCACGACCGTGCCGCCGATGATCCAGCTGACCCGGACACCGATGATCGAGATGGTCGAGATCAGGCTGTTCGGCAGCACATGGCGCAGGAAGACCTCGCGGCGGCGCAGGCCCTTGGCGCGGGCGGTGTCGATGTAGTCGGCCTGCATCGTGTCGATCAGCGCGGCCCTCAGGCTTTGCTGGATCAGCGCGGCGGTCGACAGGCCGACCACCAGCGACGGCAGGAACAGCCGGTGCAGGTTGGCAAGCACCCCCTCGCCCACGCCGCCGGTCGGGAACCAGCCCATGCCCAGCGCCAGAAAGAGGATCAGCACATAGCACAGCCAGAACGGCGGCATGGCGATCAGCACCACGAAGACCTGCCGGATCGCCACATCGGCAAGACGCCCGCGATTGGCCGCGGCGAAGATGGCGAAGGGCAGGGCGATCACCAGCGCGATCACCGTGGAATAGGCCACGATGGCCAGCGTATAGGGCAGCCGCGCCGCGACCAGCGCGATGATCGGCTGCTTGTGGAAGATCGAGACCCCGAAGCTGCCGGTGACGCAATCGCGCAGGAAGTAAAGGTATTGCACCCAGAGCGGCTTATCGAGGCCCCAGAGCTGGCGCATCGCCTGCAATTCCTCGGCGCTGGCGCGCGTGCCCATGGCGCGCGAGGCCGGATCGCCGGGCATGATCTGCAACAGGAGAAAGCTGAGCAGCGTGATCCCGATCAGGACGGGAACCAGCATCAGCAGGCGCTTGAGGATGGCAAGGAACATGGGCTCTCGGGGACTGCGGGGCGACGCGATGGCGAAAGGAACCCCCGCCCGCGTGACGGGCGGGGGCATGGCTTGGCGCGGTCTCAGTTCCCGAGCGACACTTCCTCAAGCCGGAAGTTCGAGGTCGGCAGCACTTCGAAGCCCTGCACATTGTCCTTCACCGCCCAGGCCGAGGCCGGATGGTAAAGGAAGATATAGGGCGCGCCGTCGTGCAGGATCTGGACCATCTCCTTGAACATCGCGGCCCGTTCCGGCCCGTTCAGGGTCTTGCGCTCTTCGGCATACAATTCGTTCAGCCGGTCGCTGTGCCATTCGGTGTGATAGGCATTGGCGCGTTCGGGATTGACCGCGACGAAGCCGATGATCTGGTCCGGATCGATGGTGTCCGAGGTGGTGTAGGAGACCGACATGTCATAGGTGCCGGACTTGGTGGTTTCCCACTGGGTTCCGCCCTCCAGCATCTGCACCTTCACCGTCACGCCCACCTGTTGCAGCATCGCCTGCAGCGCGATGGCCGCGTTGCGGCTGGTGGCCGCGCCCGAGTCGACCAGCAACTCGGCCTCGAACCCGTCGGCATAACCGGCCTCGGCCAGCAGTTCCCTGGCGCGGGCCGGGTCGTAGGCATAGGGCGCCAGATCCGGGTCGGCATAGGCCATCACCGGCATCGCCGAGGCAGCGGGCTTCCCGGCACCGTAAAGCACGCCCTGCACCAGTGCATCCTTGTCGATGGCAAGGTTCAGCGCATGACGCACACGCTCATCATCGAAGGGCTTCCGCGTGGTGTTCATCTGCACGAAATCGGCACGGTAGGGAATGGTCTGGCCGACCGTGATCCCGTCCTTGGCATCCAGTTCCTTCAACTGGTTCAGCGGCGGGTCCAGCGCGATATCGACCTCGCCCGCCTCAAGCTTGATGACCCGCGCCGACGGCTCGGTCACCACTTCAAGCACCGCCTCGTCGACATGGGGCTTGCCCTCCTGCCAGTAGTAGGGGTTCTTCGCCAGTTCGATCTTCGAACCGCGGGTCCAGGACTTCAGCATGAAGGGGCCGGAGCCGACCGGCGCGTCGAAGAAGGCATCGCCCTGCGCCTCGACCTGGGCCTTGGGCAGGATGGCGCCGGCGAAAAGCGCCAGGTTGTTGAAGGCCGGGGTGAAGGGATCGGCCAGCGTCATGATGATCTCATGGTCGTTCACGATCTCGAAGCCGGTGATCGGCCGGTAGAAGCGGCCCCAGCCCGAGGCTTCGGAGGCGGCGCGTTCGATCGAGAATTTCACGTCCTCGGCGGTGACCGGCGTGCCGTCCGAGAATTTGGCATCCCGCAGCTTGAAGGTCAGCGTCAGCCCGTCGTCCGAGACCGTCCAGCTTTCCGCAAGGCCCGGCTCAAGCCCCTCGCCGGTGCGGTCGGGGCGGATCAGCGTGTCGAAGATCAGCAGCTGGGTCCAGATCGAGCCGTTGTCGCTGGAGGCGATAGGGTCGAGGCTGAGCGGATCGAAGCCCATGGCCACGCGCAGGGTATCGGCCTGCGCGGCAAGACCGGTCACCGCAAGGGCAGAGGCCAGCAGCAGCGCTTTCATATTCAGTCGAGAGATCATGAACGGTTCTCCTAAACCTGTTGTGGGGCGCATTCTCTTTCTTTCCCGACGGGGGCTGCGCGGCCGACTCGGGTTTGCGGAAATCATGTTAGACAGCAGGAAAGCGGCAGAATAATAATAAATATGCGGCCATCTATCAGCAGGTTGATAATGAATCTTCGGGACATGGAGCTTTTCGGCACGTTGATGCGGGTGGGCACGACCACGGAAACCGCGCGGTTGCTGGGGATCTCCCAGCCCGGGGTCAGCGGCCAGCTCAAGCGGCTGGAAAGCCGCCTTGGCATCTCGCTGTTCCATCGGGCCGGCAACCGTCTGGAACCCACGCGCGAGGCGAACGAGCTTTTCGCCATGGCGCTGCCGATCTTCAGCACCCATGCGCATGTGCGCGCCAAGCTGCCCGGCCTGCGCGATCTGGCGGAAAAGCCGGTGGCGATCTCGGCCACGCCCGCGCTGGTCGAAAGCTTCATCGGGCCGATCCTGATCCGGGCGGGCTATCAGAACTGGCAGAAACGCATCGTCCTGCGGGTCCATTCCCCCGAGGACGACCTGCGCAACGGCGAGGCCGACATCGGCCTGCAGATGGCGCTGCCGCCCAAGGCCGAGTTCCAGGCCCATGCGGTGGGCCGGATTCCCCTGGTCGCCATCGTGCCGGAGGAACATCCGCTGGCGCAACTTGCGGTGCTGACCTGCGCGATGATCGCGGCGCATCCGCTGGTCTGCTACAATCCCGACTGGTCGCCGATGGGCAGCACGATCCGCGCCGCCTTCACCGCGCAGGGCCTGAGCTACGAACCGGCCTGCGCCGTTCCCTTCTGCGCCAATGTCTGCAGCATGGTGCGGGCCTGCGGCGGCGTGGGGATCGTCGATGCGATGACGGCGCGCGACTACGGGATGCGGGGTCTGGTGTCGCGCCCGATCGAGGACATGCCCGATGTCTCGATCATCGCCTTCCACCGCCGCAACGAACCGATGCGGGCTCCGGTGCAGGATCTGCTGACCGCCTTCCTGGAAGCAGGGACCGCGGGCTGACCGGGCCAGCGGTCCGAATCGGCCGGAGGCCCCGGCTGCGCCTGCATTCCCCGGCAGCCGGTGCAGAGGGAAGATTATCCCCCCTGCCGGGCGAAAGACGACCGGACCGCTCTCTTGCCCGGTCCGGCCCCCGACATATCATGACAAGTGAAGTCGTGATTTATGGGGAGACATCCGATGCGTATCGCCACCGGCCTGCTGGCCGCCACCGGCCTGACCTTCTTCGCGCTTGCCGCCGCCGCCCAGGACGGGCCGCTGGTGACGACGGACTGGCTGGAGGCCAATCTCGAAAACCCCGCTGTCCGTGTGATCGAGGTCAGCGTGAACCCCGGCGTCTTCGAGCGCGGACATATTCCGGGCGCCGCGAATTTCGTCTGGCACACCGATCTCGTGGATACGGTCAGCCGCGACATCGCCTCGAAGGAGAAACTGGAAGGCCTGCTTCGGCAGGCCGGCGTCAGCGATGACAGCACCATCGTGCTGTATGGCGACACCAACAACTGGTTTGCCGCCTGGGGGGCCTGGGTCCTGGATGTCTATGGCGCCGGGGACGTCAAGCTGCTGGATGGCGGCCGCAAGCTGTGGGAGGCCGAGAGCCGCCCGCTGTCGACCTCGGTCGCCGCGCTGGAGGCGGGCAATATCACGCTGAAGGAGGCGAACCCGGCGCTGCGCGCCCATATCGGCGATGTGGTGGCCGCTTCCAGGGCGGGCGATCATGCCATCGTCGACATCCGCTCGGCCGACGAATTCTCGGGCAAGGTGATTGCGCCCGAAGGCTTCAAGGAAACCGCCATCCGGGCGGGCCATGTCACCGGGGCGGTCAATGTGCCCTGGGGCCAGGCGGTGCAGGAAGACGGCCGCTTCAAGCCCGCCGAGGAACTGAAAGCGCTCTATGCCGAGGCCGGGATCGACGGCACCAAGCCGGTGATCACCTATTGCCGCATCGGCGAACGGTCGAGCCATACCTGGTTCGCCCTGTCCCGGATCCTGGGCTACGAGGTCCGGAATTATGACGGCTCCTGGACCGAATACGGCAATGCCGTCGGCGTGCCGGTGACCAATCTCGCCGGAACGATCTGGACCGGCCAGTAAGGCGCCCGTCCGTTTCTCCCTGTCGGCGTCGGCCGGCAGGCTTCGCGGTCCCCCCGCTTGCGCCTGCCGGCCCTTTTCCTTCGCGCCGCCCCGATCCTGCGGACAGTCCGATGCGCCAGACCTCATCCCGTGCTGCCGTTGCCGAGACCCGGATGCCTTCCCGCATTCCGGTCTTCGTGCTGGCGGCGCTGGCTTTGGTGGTGCTGGGGCTGACCGTGCCGGATCGGGACCCGCTGGGCCGGTCGCTTCCCGTGTCATTGGCCCTGGGGGCGGCCTTCGGGCTGGTGCTGCAACGGGGAAGGTTCTGCTTCTGGTGCATCTGGCGCGACTGGCTGGCGCTGCGCGACCCCGGCGGGCTGATCGCCATCCTCACGGCGCTGGCCATCGGGGCAATCGGCTATGCACTGGTCTTCGCCGTCTGGGTGCCCGATCCGTCCAGCGGCAGGCTGCCCCCCGATGCCCATGTCGGGCCGGTCTCGCTGACGCTGGCGGCAGGCGCCTTCAGCTTCGGGCTGGGCATGGCGATCAGCGGCTCCTGCATCTCGGCGCATTTCTACCGGCTGGGCGAGGGCGCCTTCGGTTCGCTCGTCGCCCTCGCCGGGGCTTCCCTGGGCTTCATCCTTGGCTTCCTCAGCTGGAACACGCTGTATCTTGCCGATCTTTACCGCGCGCCCGTGATCTGGCTGCCGCAATGGCTGGGGCATTCCGGCGCGCTGGCGCTGACGCTGGCGGTGCTGGCCGGGCTGGCGTTTCCGTTGCTGCGCGCGCCCCTGCCGCAGCCCGTTCCGGCAACCACCGCGCGCGAGGCGGTGCTGGGCCGCCGCTGGCCCGCGGTGCTCACGGGCACGCTGATCGGCTGGATCGCTGTCCTCGCCTATTTCCGCGTGGGCCCGCTGGGCGTCACGGCAGAGCTTGGTTCGCTGGCCCGCACGGCTGCATCCGCCGCCGGCTGGCTGCCGCAGACCCTGCTGGGGCTGGACGGATTCGCGGGCTGCGCGACACTGGTGAAAGAGACACTTCTGTCGCGCAACGGCGTCTTCGTGATCGGGATGATCCTTGCCGCCACCCTGTCGGCAACGCTGGCCGGAGACTGGAAGCCCGGTCTGCCGCCTTTGCGTGACCTGCCACGGCTTTTCGCGGGCGGGCTGATGCTGGGCTGGGGGGCGATGGTCTCCCTCGGCTGCACCGTCGGCGTGCTGCTGTCCGGCATCATGGCCGGGGCCGTTTCCGGCTGGGTCTTCGCCGCCTTCTGTCTGGCCGGAGCCTGGACCGGCTGGCGTCTGCGCGGCGGACGGCGGGTGGTGCCATGACCTGGCTGGGCGATCTTGCCTTTCGCCTGACGACCCGGCGGATGCGCCCGGTCGAGCTGCTGCGCGCGGGGCTGGACGACGACCTGGCCCACCGCCCGGTCCGGGTGGCGGGTCCGCGCTGGTTCACGGTCTGGGGCAATGACCACGACCGGTTGCGCCGTCTGGACACGGTGCTTCTTCCCGCGCCCTGGATCGGGCTGGAAGAGGATGAGATGCGCGCCATCGCCGCCGCGCAGATCCAGGGGCTGAACGGCGGCTTGCCCTCTCCGTTCCAGCCGCCCGGCCTCTGGACCGCAAGGCAGAAGTTGCGGGAGGCCGCCGGCCGGACCGGCTGACCCTCTCTGCCTTGGGCAAAACCTTTCGGGGTCGGGGCCAACGCATCGGCCGCCCCGAAACCGGACGGAAGCCGTCAGATCGCACCCTTGCCGAAAAGCTGGTCGAGGATCCGCTGTTCGTAACCCGCGACCTCGGCGCTGCCATGGTGGCGCGGGCGGGGCAGGTCGATGGTCAGGTCCAGCGCGATCCGGCCCTCTTCCAGCACGACGACGCGGTCGGCCAGGATCACCGCCTCGGCCACGTCATGGGTGACGAGGACGGCGGTGAAGCCCTTCTCGCGCCAGATACGCTCCAGAAGGCCCTGCATCTCGATCCGCGTCAGCGCATCCAGCGCGCCGAGGGGTTCGTCCAGCGTCAGGATGCGCGGCGCGCCGACCAGTGCCCGGGCAAGCGCCACCCGCTGCCGCTGCCCGCCCGACAGGACCGCAGGCCATTCCAGACCCCGATCCGACAGCCCGACCTCGGCCAGCAGCGCCTCTGCCCGGGCCTTCGCACCGGCACCCTCGGCGATGCCGGTCAGCCCTACGGCCACGTTCTCGATGATCCGCGCCCAGGGCAGAAGCCGCGGCTCCTGGAACATGATGCGGGTATCCGCGGGGCCATCGGCGCCCGGCCGCTCGATCCTGCCGAGGTCTGGCTGGTCCAGCCCTGCCAGAAGCCGCAGCAGCGTGGACTTGCCGCAGCCCGACTTGCCGATGATGGCGAGGAACTGGCCCTCGGGCACCTCCAGGTCCAGCCCGCTGAGCACGGTCTTGGTGCCGAAGCGTCGCTGGACGCCATGGAAGGCAAAGGCAGGCGGGGTCTGGTCGAAGGCCATCAGTCGCCCTTTCTCTGGAAGGCGGGGTGCCATTGCAGGCTCTGCCGCTCAAGGAACCGGGCAAGGCTGTCGGCCAGTTTGCCCAGAAGCGCATAGATCAGGATCGACAGGACCACGACGTCGATCTGCAGGAATTCGCGCGCCTGCATCGCCATGTAGCCAAGCCCGGATTGCGCCGAGATCGTCTCGGCCACGATCAGCGTCAGCCACATCAGGCCAAGCGCATAGCGCAGGCCCGCGAAGATGGCGGGCAGCGCGCCGGGCAGGATCACCCGGCGGAAAAGGGCCGCGCGCCCCATGCCGTAGATCCGGCCCATCTCGACCAGCTGCGGATCGGTGCCCTGGATGCCGAGCAGCGTATTGACATAGATCGGGAAGAAGACGCCAAGCGCCACGAGGAAGATCTTCGCCTCTTCCCCGATGCCGAACCACAGGATGACCAGCGGGATCAGCGCCAGGTGCGGGACGTTGCGGATCATCTGGAGCGTGGTGTCCGTGATGTCGCGCGACAGTTGCGACAGCCCGTTGGCAAGGCCAAGCGCGAAACCGATGCTGCCGCCGATGGCGAAACCCGCCAGCGCCCGCCCCGTCGAGACGCCGATATGCTGGAACAGCTTGCCCGAAAGCGTCAGTTCCCAAAAGGCATCGAGCACCGCCGAGGGCGCGGGCAGCACATTGGCGCGGATCAGGCCCATGCGCGACAGGCCTTCCCACAGGATCAGGATCAGGACGGGCAGGATCCAGCCGATCCACGCCCGCCCCAGACCCCGTTCAAACCGGAGGCGGAGCGGCTTTCGCCCCTCCGCCAGCCGGGTTTCGGTGGTGACCGCCATGCCCTCAGCCCTTCGGCACGGCCCGGACCGCATCCTGAATCCTGATCTCGGCGGGAAGGAGACCAAGGCCGAAGAAGCGGTCGGCAGTCGCCTGCTGGCTGGCAATGATTTCGGGCGTCAGGTCGAAGATGCCGAACCGGGCGCGATCGGCCGCCAGTTTCTGCGCTTCGAGCGGGACGCCGGTGACCTCATGCAATGCCTCGGCCACCTTGTCGCGGTTGGCATCGGCCCAGGCGGCCGATTCCGCAAGCGCGGCCAGGGTCTTCTCGATCACCGGCGCATTGGCCGGATCGGCGGCGAAGGCCGTATTGCCCAGGAAATAGGTGTTGACCGTGACCACCTCGGGCGCGCGGACAAGGACGGTGGGCTTGTGCTGCACTTCGGCGATGGCGAGGAAGGGATCCCAGATCGACCAGGCATCGACCGAATCCGAGGCGAAGGCCGCACCCGCATCGGCGGGCGAGAGATAGACCGCCTCGACATCCGAGAACTGCAGGCCATTGGCTTCCAGCGCCGCGACCAGCAGGTTGTGGGCCGAGGTGCCCTTGCCGACGGCGACTTTCCTGCCCTTCAGGTCCGCCACCTTCTCGATGCCGTTGCCGGCCTTGGTGATGATCGCCTCGCCATCGCCGTTCGGCGGCAGGGCGGCGATATAGGCGATGGCGGCGCCCGAGGACTGCCCGAAGATCGGCGGGGCGTCGCCGGTCCAGCCCACATGGATGGCACCGACGTTCAGCGCCTCGACCAGCGGGGGACCGGCGGTGAACTCGACCCATTCGACGCCGATGCCCAGGGGTTCAAGCGCGGTCTCGATGGTGCGCTGCTGTTGCGCGATGACCGGAAGGTTGGTCTTCTGGAAGCCGATCTTCAGCGTGGTCACCGACTGCGCGTGAAGGCCGAAGGGGGCAAGGGCCGACAGGGCGGCCACGCTGGCAAGAAGCTGGCGGCGGGACAGGTGGGGCATCATCTTCTCCATATGCGGTCTGGCCGTGGGACGCCCGCAGTCTGGCATGGAGGGTATATCACGAGTCAATGGGTCGTATTTATTGGACCAGCATCGAACCATGACCCGGCAGACCATGGTTAACCATATGAAAAACATTGGTTATAGTATTGAACGCCCTGGAACGCTCAGGACGAATTTCTCCCGGCCACGGCCAATCCGGGCAAATCCTTCTCCCCGCCCGGTCAACTTTGGAAGGTCCCGCCGGGATTGCTGCGTCAAACGAAAACCGCCCGCGAATGCCGCGGGCGGTCAAAGCTTCCTCGGGAAATCCTATTCCTGGATCAGACGCGGCAGCGGAACATAGCGCGCCGCCCTTTCACCGTTGTGCTGAACCAGCAGGCTTGCCACCTCGTCAGCCTCGTCGTCGGTGAAAAGCCTGCTGCGCAAGGCAAAAAATTGCGCCGGTGGGGCCGTGATACGGGTATGTCGGTCTTGGTCGGTCGGCATCTTCGATCCTCCTCCATCGCTGCATACCCGGAAAGTCTAGCGCGAAAGTCGCCTTTGGGCGAGCGCGCGTGGAGGAACCGGCAGCATTCAGCACTCTCCTTCCATTCTTTGTGGCCCAGAGGGGAAAAGACCGTCGCCGCCCGCCTGCCATGGGAAACGAAAGCATCGTGGCCCTTCGCCGGGGAGTGAGGGAATCGGCTTTGGCGGCGGAGAAAGGTAATCGTCCCGGCGGGCCAGATGGGCGTTGCCGGGCTCATCGCCTGCATCAAGGCGAACCGCTGCACGGGCCCCCGCGCAGGGGCGCCATCAATGGCAACAAGGCGGGGTCCGGGTCCGGGCGCGGGGAAGAGGTTTCTCCAAATGAACGCCGCGGCGAGAGCCCTGCACCCCCGGAAGCTCTGCCTTTGGAATGGAGCGGCAGCCCCCTCGCCGATAAATCTACCATTCAAGTCGATATTAGGAATCGCCATGACCCAGTTGTCCATCGTCGGCCTGTCCGGCAACATCACCGGCCCGTCGAAGACCCGGGCGCTTGTCGAAACCGCGCTGCAGCTTGCCGGGCAGCAGGTCGATGCGGAGACGGCGCTTTACGAGATAGCCGATTTCGGCGACGACCTCGGACGCGCCCGGCGCCCTTCGGACCTGTCGCCCGAGGCGCAGGACAGGCTGCGCCACCTGGTTTCCGCCGATGCGCTGATCGTCGCCTCGCCGATCTACAAGGCCTCGTATACCGGGCTTTTCAAGCATCTGGTCGACCTTCTCGACCCCGCGGCGCTGATCGGAAAACCGGTGCTGCTTGCGGCGACCGGCGGCGGCGAAAAGCACGCGCTGGCCGTCGAGCACCAGCTTCGCCCGCTCTTCGCCTTCTTCGAGGCGCGCAGCCTGTCGACCGGGGTGCATGTGTCGGACAAGGACTTCACCGACGGCGTCCTGACCGGCGAGGCCGCGCTGGCCCGCCTTGGACGCGCGGTCGGGGAACTGGCCGAGATATTCCCGTCCCATCGCCGCGCCCTCCGCGCGGCCGAATGAAACATCTTCCGAACCGGAGCATGAATATGACCACGTCTTCCGAACCGATCAAATTCGCCTACTGGGTCCCGAACGTCTCTGGCGGGCTGGTGATCTCCTCGGTCGAGCAGCGCACCAGCTGGACCCCGGAATACAACCGCAAGCTGGCGCAGATCGCGGAAAGGTCGGGCTTCGACTACGCGCTCAGCCAGATCCGCTTCACCGCGGGTTACGGCGCCGACAACCAGCATGAATCGCTGTCGTTCACCCATGACCTTCTGGCCCATACGGAGACGCTGAAGGTCATCGCGGCAGTTCTGCCCGGCCCCTGGAACCCGGCGCTCTTGTCCAAGCAGATCGCCACGATCACCCATCTCGTCGGCCCGCGCGTCGCGGTCAACATCGTCTCGGGCTGGTTCCGGGGCGAGTTCACCGCCATCGGCGAACCCTGGCTCGACCATGACGAACGCTATCGCCGGTCCGAGGAGTTCATCAACGCGATCCGGGGCATCTGGAGCGAGGGCGAATTCACCTTCAGGGGCGATTTCTACCGTTTCAACGGCTATTCGCAGAAGCCGAAGCCCGTGGGCGACCTGCCGGAAATCTTCCAGGGCGGTTCCTCGCGCGCCGCGCGCGACATGGCGGCGCGGGTGTCGGACTGGTATTTCACCAACGGCAACACGCCGGACGGGCTGAAGGCGCAGGTCGACGACATCCGCGGCAAGGAGGTGGCCTTCGGCCGCAAGCGTCCGCGGGCGAAGATCGGCATCAACGCCTTCGGCATCGTCCGCGCGACCGAGGCCGAGGCCAGGGCCGAGTTGCAGCAGGTTCTCGACCATGCCATCCCCGAGGCGGTGCGCGGCTTCCATCATGAGGTGCAGAACGCCGGCAACGCCAGCCCCGAGCGCGAAGGCAACTGGGCCAAGTCCACCTTCCAGGACCTTGTGCAATACAACGACGGCTTCCGGTCGAACCTAATCGGCACGCCCGAGCAGGTGGCCGAGCGGATCATCGGCCTGAAAGAGGCGGGTGCCGACCTGATCCTTCTGGGCTTCCTGCACTTCCAGGAAGAGGTCGAGTTCTTCGGCAAGCATGTCATCCCGCTGGTCCGCGAGCTTGAGGCCCGGCGCATCCGCGAAACGGTGGCGGCCGAGTAAGGCCGCCCTCTACCCCTCAGGATCAGGAGTTGCCCATGCCCGGCGCTGTTCTGCGCAGGATAGATGCTGCGTATCTGACGGATGCCAGCCCCGCCCGCTCCGCCCCCAAGGCGGCGGCCGTTCCGGCCGGGGGGCTGGCGCTGGAAGCGATCAGCCTTGCCTTCGGCGGCATCCGCGCGCTGACCGGCGTGTCGTTCGACGTGCGGCCGGGGGAGATCCGGGCGGTGATCGGGCCGAACGGCGCGGGCAAGTCCTCGCTGATCAACGTGATCAGCGGGCTTTACCGCGCCAGCGCCGGGACGATCCGCATCGGACGGCACAGCTTTGCCGCCGTGCCGCCGCAGCGTCTTGCGCAGCTTGGCGTCGCGCGGACCTTCCAGAACCTTGCGCTGTTCCCGGCGCTGACCGTCTCGGACAACATCGCCGCCGGCCTTGCGTTCCGCAGCCTCACCGGCCTCTGGGCCAATGTCCTCGGCCTGCCGCTGGCAAGGGCCGAGCGCAACCATGTGCAGGACCGCGTCCGCGAGGTGGCGGGCTGGCTGAACCTGACCCATGACCTCGACCGGGTGGCGGGCACCCTGCCCTACGGCCTGCAGAAGCGGGTGGAGCTTGCCCGCGCGCTGGTGGCGGACCCGGCGCTTCTGCTGCTTGACGAACCCATGGCCGGGATGACCGCGACCGAAAAGGCCGAGATGGCGGGCTTCGTCCGCGCCGCGCGCGACCGGAGCGGGCTGTCCGTCGTGCTGATCGAACATGACATCGGCGTGGTCATGGGCCTGTCCGACCATGTGGCGGTGCTGGACCATGGCGTGAAGATCGCCGACGGCACCCCCGATCAGGTCCGCCGCGACCCGGAAGTGATCCGCGCCTATCTCGGCGCCGAAGCGCAGGCCGGGGCCGCGTGATGGACTGGTTCGCCTTTCTCTTCGCGGTCGAGGTCGCCATCGGCGGGCTGTTGTCCGGCGTCATGTATGCCCTTGTCGCCATCGGCTTCGTGCTGATCTACAAGACCAGCGGCGTCTTGAACTTCGCGCAGGGCGCGATGGTCCTTTTCGCTGCGCTGACCTTCGTCAGCCTTGTCGAATACGGCGTGCCCTTCGTCGCGGCGCTGGCCGTCACCGCCGCCATCATGGCGCTTCTCGGCCTTGCCATCGAACGAGCGGTGTTGCGGCCGCTGGCCAACCGCTCGCCGATGACGCTGTTCATGGCGACACTCGGCCTCGCCTATGTGATCGAGGGCACGGCCCAACTGGCATGGGGCACCGCCGTGCATCGGCTGGACCTCGGCATCTCGAACGCGCCGTTCGAGGTGGGGGGCATCTTCATCTCGACCTTCGATCTGGTGGCCGCGCTGATCGCGGGCGTCATGGTCGGCGTCCTCAGCGCCTTCTTCCGCTTCACCCGCACCGGCCTTGCCTTCCGCGCCGTGGCCGACGACCAGTTCGCCGCCCTTGCCGTCGGCCTGCGGCTGGACCGGATCTGGGCCGCGGTCTGGACGGCGGCGGGCGTGGTCGCGCTGGTCGCGGGCCTTCTGTGGGGCGCGCGGCTGGGGGTGCAGTTCGCGCTGTCGCTGGTGGTGCTGAAGGCGTTGCCGGTGCTGGTGCTGGGCGGCTTCGATTCCATCCTCGGCGCCATCGTCGCGGGCCTGCTGATCGGCATGACCGAAAAGCTGGCCGAGGTCTATCTGGCCCCCTTCGTCGGCGGCGGCATCGAGGGGTGGTTCGCCTATGCCGTTGCGCTGGTCGTGCTGCTGGTCCGCCCCACCGGCCTGTTCGGCCAGAAACTGGTGGAAAGGTATTGAGATGACCACCCTCGCCGCCCCGCTTTCCCGCCCTGCCCCGCGCCTTGCCCGGCACCTGCCGCTGGCGATCCTGCTGGCCACGGCCTTCCTTGCCGTGCCCGCCTTCGCCTCGAACTATGTGATCGAGGCGATCCTGCTGCCCTTCCTTGCGCTTTCCCTTGCAGGCCTGGGACTGAACCTGCTGACCGGCTATGCCGGGCAGCTTTCGCTGGGGTCGGCGGCCTTCATGGCGGTCGGGGCCTTCGCCGCCTTCAACTTCGAATACCGCATCGGCTGGATGCCGCTGCCGGTGTCGATCCTGCTGGCGGGGCTGACCGCCGCCGCCGTGGGGCTGGTCTTCGGCCTGCCGAGCCTGCGCCTGCGCGGATTCTACCTTGCCGTCTCGACCCTTGCCGCGCAGTTCTTCGTGCAGTGGGCGCTGACCAAGTTCGGCTGGTTCTCGAACTACAGCGCCTCGGGCGTGATCTCCGCCCCCTCGCTCGACATCGCGGGGATCAGCCTGAACGGCACCGCAGGCCGCTATCTCTTCGCCCTGACCACGGTGACTCTGGCCACGCTGCTGGTGCACCGCATCGTCACCAGCCCCATCGGCATCAACCTGATCGCCGTACGCGACAACGAGACCGCGGCAAAGGTGACCGGCGTGCCGGTGCTGAAGACCAAGCTTGCGGTCTTCGCCCTTTCCTCGGCCATCATCGGCATCGCCGGGGCGATCTGGGCCTTCGCCTATCTGCGCACGGTAGAGCCTGCGGGCTTCAACCTCGACCGTTCGTTCCAGATCCTGTTCATCGTCATCATCGGCGGGCTGGCCACCATCCGCGGCGCCTTCCTGGGCGCGGCGCTGATCGTGGTCTTCCCCCTGCTGCTGTCCCGCCTGACGGGCGTCCTTTTCGACGGCGTCGCGGATGCGGGCGTGCTCAAGCTGATCGAGCGCATCTTCTTCGGCGCGGTCATCATCCTCTTCCTCATCGCGGAACCGAACGGCCTGTCGGCGATCCTTGACCGGATCGCCCGCCGGCTGCGCGGCCTTGCGCGGCGGGGTTGATCCCACCCTCCTCAACCAGAACCCGGAGTCCTTCCATGTCCTTCTTCAAACGCCTCGCGCCCGCCCTTCTGGCCGCAACCATCCTCGCCGGCGGCACCGTCGCCGTCCGCGCCGACGACCAGCACTTCCCGCTGCAATCCTACCGCGTCGGCCCCTATGCCGCAGGCGGCACCGGCTTCTTCGGCGGGTTCATCGACTACCTGAACCTGATCAACACCCGCGACGGCGGGGTGAACGGCGTCAAGTTCACCTGGTCCGAGGGCGAGACGGAATACGAGGTCGAAAAGGGCGTCGAGGTCTACCAGCGCCTGAAGACCAACCCCGGCATCGCCGCCTGGAACCCGCTGTCCGTGGGCATCGCCTATGCGATGATCGACGGCATCACCGAAGACCGGGTGCCGCTGATCACCGTGAACCACGGCCGCACCGACACCACGGACGGCCGGGTCTTTCCCTATGTCTTCCCGCTGCTCCTGAACCCCTATTCGGAAACCTCGGGGATCGTGAACTACATCGCGGCCAGGGAAGGCGGGCTTGAGGCGCTGGCCGGCAAGAAGATCGTGGTTCTCTACCACGGCTCGCCCTACGGCAAGGAGACGATCCCGATCTACGACCTGCTGGCCGAGAAATACGGCTTCACCGTCACCCAGATCGAGGTGCCGCATCCCGGGTCGGAACAGCAATCGCAATGGCTGCAGATCCGCCGCGAACAGCCCGATTACGTCGTGCTGCGCGGCTGGGGCGTGATGAACCCGGTGGCGCTGACCACCGCGCAAAGGAACGGCTTCCCGGCCGACCGGATCATCGGCAACGTCTGGTCGAACTCGGAAGAGGACGTGCGCCCCGCAGGGGATGCCGCCATCGGCTATACCGCGATCACCACCCAGGCCTCGGGCAAGGAATATCCGGTCCTGCAAGAGATCATCACGACGGTCTACGACGCGGGCAAGGGCAACCTTGCCGACCCGGACCGGATCGGATCGGTCTACCACAACCTCGGCATCGTCAACGGCATCCTGAACGTCGAGGCCGTGCGCATCGCGCAGGAGAAGTTCGGCCACCGCACCCTGACCGGGGACGAGGTCCGCTGGGGCTTCGAACACCTGCAACTGACGCCCGAGCGGGTGAAGGAACTGGGGGCCGAGAACCTGTTCCATTCGATCAACGTCACCTGGGACAACCACGAGGGCGAAGGCTACGTCACCTTCCAGCAGTGGGATGGCCAGAAGTGGAACGTGGTGTCCGACTGGATCGCGCCGGACTGGGCGCTGCTGCGGCCGATCATCGAGAAATCGTCCGAAGCCTATGCGGCAGAGAAGGGCATCGCCATCCGCACGGCGGCCGATGCCGAGACGGTCAGCAAGTGACACCGCGGGCGGGCGGCGCGCTCCCCGCCGCCCGCCCTCTTTTTCCGAAGGCAGGATCCATGTCCGACATCGTGCTGGAATTCGAGAAGGTCTCGGCCTCCTACAACGGCGCCATCGCCGCCCTGCATGGCGTCAGCCTGAAGGTGCGGGCGGGCGAATTCGCCGCGCTTCTGGGGGCGAACGGGGCTGGCAAGACCACGCTTCTGAAGGCCGCCTCCAACCTCTTGCCCGCCGAGCGCGGCCGCATCACCGGGGGGCATATCCTCTTTCGCGGCCAGGACGTGACCCGCGCCACACCCGATGCCCATATCCGCAAGGGGCTGGTGCCGGTGCTGGAAGGCCGCCGCCTCTTCAAGTCGCTGACCATCGAGGAAAACCTGATCACCGGCGCCGTGGGCAAGGGCCTTGGCCGCCGGGAGGTGGCCGCGGGGCTGGAGCAGGTCTACACCCTCTTCCCCGCCCTCGGGTCCCGCCGCGGCTCGGTCGCCGGGCTGACCTCGGGCGGCGAGCAGCAGATGGCCGCCATCGGGCGCGGGCTGATGGCGCAGCCGGAGGTCTTCCTGCTGGACGAACCCTCGATGGGCCTTGCCCCCCTTGTCGTCGCGGAGATCTTCGAGGCGCTCAGCACGCTGAACCGCCAGACCGGCCTGACCATCCTTGTGGCCGAGCAGAATTCCGCCGTGGCGCTGCGCCATGCCCACCACGCCACCGTGATCGAGAATGGCCGCTCCGTGCTGGACGGCCCGGCCGAGGATCTCGCCCGGCGGGCCGACATCCAGGCCAGCTATCTTGGCGGCCCCGCCCCTTCCCCCCTTCACCCTGTCAGGAGTTGAACCCATGACCCTTCACACCGTCCCCGACCCCAAGGGCTCTCCGGTCCCGCCCATCGCGCGGCCGAAGGACAAGGCCCATGTCATCACCTCCGAGGCCGAGGCCATCGAGATCGCGCACCGGCTGGCCGCCGATTTCGCCAGGGGCGCGTCCGAGCGGGACCGCAACCGAAGCTGGCCGGTGGCCGAGTTGGACGCCTTCTCGCAAAGCGGCCTCTGGGGCATCAACGTGCCGAAGGAATTCGGCGGCCTCGACGCCTCATGGGTCACCATCAACCGCGTCATCGCCATCATCTCCGAGGCCGACCCCAGCCTTGGCCAGGTGCCGCAGAACCATCTCGGCGTGGTCTCGGCGATCCGCACCGTATCGGACAAGGCGCAGAAGGAGCTTCTGTTCGCAGAGGTGCTGAAAGGCACCCGCTTCGGCAATGCCTTCTCCGAGTTCGGATCGAAGCGCGCCGCGGATTTCGAGACGAAATTCACCGACCGGGGCGACCATGTCGTCGTCAACGGCAAGAAGTTCTATGCCTCCGGCGCGCTGCTGGCGCATCTGGTGCCGATCGTCGCGCTGGATGACGAGGGCCGCGCCTGGTATGCCATCGCCGACCGCGGCGCCGAGGGGCTGAGCGTGATCGACGACTGGTCCAGTTTCGGCCAGCGCACCACGCTGTCAGGCACGGTCACGCTGGACAACGTCAAGGTGCCGAAAACGCATCTGGTGCCGGGCTGGAAGGGCTATGCCGAACCCACCGCCGATGGCGCCATCTTCCAGGTGATCCAGGCGGCGGTCGACCTTGGCATCGCCCGCGCGGCGATCAGGGACACCGTGGACTTCGTCCGCCATCGCGCCCGCGCCTGGGTGGACAGCGGCCTCGACCATGCCACGCAGGACCCCTACACCATCCAGGCCATCGGCGACCTGACCCTGCGCGCCAATGCCGCCGAGGCCGTTCTCGACCGCGCGGGCCTTGCCATCGACGCCGCCGTCGCCACGCCCTCTGCCGAAAGCGTGGCGAAGGCACAGATCGCCACCGCCGAGGCCAAGGTGCTGACGACCGAGATCGCCATCCTGGCCACCAACCGGCTGTTCGAACTGGCCGGAACCCGCTCCACCCTGGCCGAACACAACCTCGACCGGCACTGGCGCAACGCCCGCACCCATACGCTGCACGATCCGGTGCGCTGGAAATACGCCATCCTCGGCAACTATTACCTGAACGGCGTCAACCCGCCGCTTCACGCCTGGAGCTGAGGCAGGCACAAGGACAGGGCAAGGCGGGTCCGGCCCGCCTTGCCGCGACAAGGACAGAGATGCGCAAGGAAGACAGCATGACCGAACTTCTCCCCGGACCCGGCGCCGTCACCGTCGCCATCATCGGCGGCGGGCTGTCCGGTGCCGCCGTCGCCTATCGGCTTGCGCTTGAGACGCCCTCTCCCGCGCTGCGCATCCTCGTCATCGAGCCGCGGGCGGATCTGGGCCGCGGCCTCGCCTATTCCACGCCCGACCCCGAGCACCGGCTGAACGTGCCGCATGTCAAGATGTCGCTGCGGACCGAGGAGCCCGCGCATTTCGCCGACTGGCTCTCCTCGCCCGAAGCCCCGGCCCTGCCGGCGGGATCGGCCACGCTCTCGGGCCAGATCTTCGCCCCGCGCGCGGTCTTCGGCGCCTATGTCGGCCGGACATTGGCCCCCTTGCTGGAAGAAGGCCGCATCCGCCACCTGCAGGGGCGTGCCGCCGATATCCGCCGCGCCGGCAACCGGTTCCGCATCGCGCTGGACGACGGCCCCGAGGTCGTCGCCGACAGCGTGATCCTTGCCATCGCCCACCCCGAGCCCGCGCTGCCCCCCGCGCTGCGCCCGCTGCACGGAACCAGCCAACTTGTCGCCGACCCCTTCGCCCCCGGCGCGCTGGACGGGATCGGGGCGAACGAACGGCTGCTTGTCGTCGGCTCCGGCCTGACCTCGGCCGATATCCTTGCCACGCTGGACCGCCGCGGCCATGCCGGGCCGATCCATGTCATCTCGCGCCATGGCTGGCGGTCGAAGCAGCATGGTCCGGCGCAGGAAGAGACGGCGGAGGATTTCACCCGCAACCCGGCCAGAACGGCGCTTGGTCTCTTGCGCCGCGTCCGGGCGGCGCTGGCCGATGATGCCGAACTCGGCCTGACCTGGCACGCGGTCTTCGACCGGCTGCGCGCGCAGGGCCCCGCCATCTGGGCCGCCCTGCCGCTGGCCGAACGCCGCCGCTTCCTGCGCCACCTGCGCGGGCTTTGGGACGTGCACCGCTTCCGCATCGCGCCCCAGACCGCCGAGGTGCTGGACCGGATGGAGCGCAGCCACCGCCTGCGCTTCCTGACCGGGCGGCTGGTGTCGGCCGATGTCGCGCCCGACGGCCTTCGCCTGCACTGGCGAGCGCGTGGGGCATCGGGCCTTTCGCCCCTGGCCGCCGACAGGATCGTCCTTGCCACCGGCCCCGACCATTCCCGCGTGACCGAGACCAATGCCCTGCTACGCGCGCTGGCCGCGGGCGGGCTGATCGCGCGCGATCCGCTGCGCCTCGGCATCCACACCGCGCCGGAAGGCACCGCCATCGCCGCGGACGGCTCCACCCGCCCGGGCCTCTACATCGCCGGGCCGCTGGCGCGCGGCACGGTGGGAGAGCTGATGGGCGTGCCCGAAGTCACCGCCTGGGCCGAACATGTCGCCCGCCGGGTGATACGGGACCTGCAAAGCCAGTTGCCGCAACCCGCCGGCAGCGGAACCGGGTGATACAGCTTCTGCGCACGGCTGCCGCCCTGCGGAACCACCGCGCGGCATGGGCCGTCGTGGCGGACTGATCGCGCCCGATCCGCTGCACCTTGGGCATACACACCACGCCCGCAGACACGGCCATCGCCCCGGGCGGCTTTACCCGCCCGGGCTTCTAGCCGCGTGTCGAAAAGGCACACCCCGCACAGACACAGGACAACAACCCGATTCTCCGGTGAAAGGCCGTCCGATGCGTTTCGGGGAATCTGCTTCCCTTTGCCCGCCCGGCTGCGGCCCCGCCGTTCTCTCCGCCCCGGCAAGAAAACACGGGCCATCTTATCGTCTTTTTCAGCAAGCTGTGCCAGCCTCTCCCCAGAGAAGTTTGCAGGAGCCAATGCCATGACGCTTCACGACACGACGCTTGTCGAAAGACTGGCCGGCATCGCGCCCGGCAGCCCGGTCGATCGCGCCTGGCGCGCCCGGGCCGCGGCTCGCGATTTTGCCGAAGACAGCTATCGCCGCCTGCTTCTGCCGCAGGATGCGGGTCCGGTCTCCGTGGCCGAACGGCGCGCCGTGGCGGCCTTCGTCGCCGTCCTGAACGGCGAATCCCGCACCCGCGACCATTTCCTTGCGCTTCTGCGCGACACCGACCCCGGCCTGGCCCGGCTGATCGAGCGCGAGGCCGAGGACAGTTCGCATCCCGGACCCTACGGCCGCTTTCCCGAAGGGCCGCTGTCGGCCGAGGATCTTGACGGCCCGGTCTACACCGTGGCGGATCCGCTACGGCATGAGCTTGGCCAACGGCTGTCGGCGGCGCTGGAACATGCCCATCTGGTCACGCTTCATCCCCGCGACGCCACGCCCGAGGCGTTGCAGGCGCTGGCCGTCGCAGGCTGGACAAGCGGCGGTGTCGCGGTGCTTCTGGATGTCATCGGTTTCGTGAACTTCCAGTCCCGGGTCGTCGCGGGCCTGCGGTCCTACATCGCCGCGCGCCAGCCGCATCTTGCCCTGGTGGACTGACGGCCATGCCCCATGAGGCGCTGCCACATGGCTTCGGTTTCGGTCCGTCGGACTGGCGGCCCTGGCCCGGCCTTGCGGCCGAGGTGGAGCCTCTTCTGCCCTTCCGGCCCGCAATCCCCGCCGCCGCCCCGGCAGGCACACGGGGGGCAGGGCTTGTCCGGGGCGAGTGGTCGCTGGCCACGGCCGCGGCTGCCCGTCACCTCGGCTGCGCCCATCTGACGGCGGCAGAGGCGGCTGCGGCTGCCGAAGGATTGAAGCGCCGCCGCGAAGTGCAGGTGCTTCTGGAAGAAGGCATCCCCTCGCCGCTGACCGGCCGCCTTGGCGCGATCATCACCGCCGCCGGTGCCCTGACCCGCAGCCCGCCCGTGCTGACCCGCGCCGAGATCTGGCGGCTTGAGGAAGAAAAGCTGGACGATCAGGAAATCGTCGACCTGATCCTCGCCGCCGCCCTTGCCAGCCGCGCCGCCCGCCTGACGCTTGGCCTTGGCCGGACCGCAACACATTGAAAGGAAAACAGATGTCGCACAAAGCCTGCTACAATGACATCCTTGCCGATCTCGGTTACGCGGGCCGGGCGAAGGCAGCCGCCGAATGACCCGGGGCGCGCGCCTCTCGCTTGCCGCTCCGCGCGGCCATGCGCTGGCCGAGGCCGTGCGCCTGGCCTTCGAGACGCGCGGGGCCGATCTGGCGCTGGTTCCCGTCCAGGGCGAGGGGCTTTCGCTCAGCGAGGGCAGGCTTCGCCTGACGCTGCGCCGCGGGGCCGAGGCGCCCGTCACCCTGCACGACCCGCTGGCGATGCTGGAACTGTCCGAGGATCTGCACCCCGGCCAGCCCCTTCACCCGCGTGACGCCCTGCGCCGCGCCGGGCATCGCCAGTCCATGGGCCGGTTGCCCGAGATCGCCAGGCTTCTCGACCGGCTCATCCAGAGCACCGATCCGCGCGATGTCGACCTGAACACCCATCTCCTGCATGGCCAGATCGGACAGCTTGCCCTGGTCCTGTCCCGGCCCGAGGCGGCGGAACCGGCGTTCTCGCTTCTGGACCTTGCGGCCGTTCCGCTTCTGTGGCGGGCGGATGCCCTGGACCGGTCCTTCGAAACCCATCTGCTGACCGGCCACGACGCCCTGCGCGACCTGCAGGACCGGCTGACCCGGCATCCGCAACTGGCCGCGGCCTTCGACCCGGACCTCCTTGCCGGCTGGCTGGAGGCGGTTGCCGCAAGGGGCGGTCTCATCACCCGGCCCGAGGCCCGGACCGACTGGTCCGCCGCCCTTGCCCCGGCCGGCCGTTCCGCCGCAAAAGAGAACGGGTTTCTTCCAGAGGCCCGAAGAACGAAAGTCCATTCCATTGGAAGCCCGGGCCGCATTCGATAGGAACCGGGACAGGGCGGACATTTCCTTTACGCGATGGCTCGGATGGATGGTTCTTCGGGAAATGATGGTCCGCAGGGAATTGACGGGATCGTCGAGCGGCTGCGGCTGATCCGCACCGTCTCGCAGCAGCGCCGCTATCCGGGCCGGCCGATCCCGCGGCTTCCGTCCAAGGCCGAGATCATCCAGATCCTGCTGGATACCGTGGGCGTTCTCTATCCGCGCCACTTCGGCCCCCCCGGCCTGCTTCCCGACCAGACCGACGCGCATGTCCAGCACATGCTCGCCTCGATCCACCAGCGGCTCCGGCACCAGATCATCTGCGAATGGCTTCTGGCCGAAGACGGCCCTGCTCCGGTTCTGGACCACCGCGCGACCGAGGCGTCGCAGAGCTTCATCGAAAGTCTGGTCCGGGTCCGCGACCTGCATGACACCGACATCCTGGCCGCCTATTCGGGCGATCCCTCGGCAAAAAGCCTGGACGAGATCGTCTTCTGCTTCCCCGGCGTCGACGCCATCCTGCGCCACCGCATCGCGCATGAGCTATACAAGCTTGGCGCGACGATGATCGCGCGGATCATGTCGGAATATTCGCACAGCCTGACCGGCATCGACATTCATCCCGGCGCAAAGGCGGGACCGGCCTTCTTCATCGACCACGGCACCGGCGTGGTGATCGGCGAAACCGCCGTCATCGGCCGCAACGTCCGCCTCTACCAGCAGGTGACGCTGGGCGCGAAGCGGTTCGAGGCGGACGGGAACGGCGATCTGGTGAAGGGCCTGCCCCGCCATCCGGTGATCGAGGACGACGTGGTGATCTATGCCGGCGCAACGATCCTCGGCCGCGTCACCATCGGCCGCGGCTCCGTCATCGGCGGCGGCGTCTGGCTGACCGAAGGCACGCCCCCCTATACGGCGGTGACGCAGGCCAGGCCTCATCTGTCGGTCCTGACCCTGCCGGGCCGTTGAGCCGCCCGGCGGAACATCCCCCTTCTCCGGGCCATGCGGAGAACCGGCTTCTCCGCTGCGGCGGAAAGCGAAAGGCCCCGTCTCTTTCGACCTATGTCTTTGGAATCGTGGTCAGGCCCCGAAAAGCCTAGATATCTGCCAAGGCGGCGGAGACGCCGCGCGCATCCTTGCAAGGCCCGACCGATCATGACCACAGCCGATATCTTCTGGTTCCTGCCCACCTCGGGCGACACCCGCTATCTGGGAACGTCCGACTTCGGGCGGGCCCCCACCAACGCCTACCTGCGCGAGATCGCGGTCACGGCGGACCGGCTGGGCTATGACGGGATGCTGATCCCCACCGGCGCCAGTTGCCTCGACCCCTGGGTCGTGGCCGCAAGCCTGGTGCCGGTGACACGGCGGATCAAGCTTCTGGTGGCCCTGCGCACCTCCTTGGGCGGGCCAACCGGCGGGGCACGGCAGGCGGCCACGCTGGACGCGGCGCTGGAGGGACGGCTTCTGCTGAACGTCGTTCCCGGGGGCGATGCGGCCGAACTGGCGGCCGAAGGCGCCTTCCTGGCGCATGACGAACGCTATACGGCGGCGGATGAATACCTGACGGTCTGGAAGCGGCTTCTGGCGGGCGAGACGGTCGATTTCGACGGGCGCCATGTAAGGGTGAAGGGGGCGCGAAACTTCTTTCCGCCCGCGCAGCACCCCCACCCGCCGCTTTACTTCGGGGGGTCTTCGGAGGCGGCGCACGACCTCGCCGCGCGGCATGTCGATGCCTATCTGACCTGGGGCGAACCCCCGGCGGCGGTGGGCCAGAAGATCGCCGACGTCCGCGCCCGCGCCGCCCGCCATGGCCGGACCGTCCGCTTCGGCGTGCGTCTGCATGTCATCGTGCGCGAGACGGAGGCAGAGGCCTGGGCCGAGGCCGACCGGCTGATCAGCCGGCTGAGCGACGAGGACATCGCGGCGGCGCAGGCGAATTTCGCCCGGATGGATTCCGTCGGCCAGTCCCGCATGGCGGCGCTGCACGGCGGGCGGCGCGACAGGCTGGTCGTGGGGCCGAACCTCTGGGCCGGGGTCGGCCTTGTCCGCGGCGGCGCGGGAACGGCGCTGGTGGGCAGCGCCGAACAGGTGGCCGAGCGGCTGGCGGAATACCAGGCGCTTGGCGTCGATACCTTCGTGCTGTCCGGCTACCCCCATCTGGAGGAATCGATCCGCTTTGCCGAGCTTGTCTTCCCGCTGATCGGCAAGGAGGCCGTCACGCTGCGCGACAGCAGGCAGACCGGCGGCGCCTTCGACATCCGCGCGATCCAGAACAAGATATCCGCAAGCTGAGTTTCCCATGAAGATCATCGACATGCGCTGCAGGCCCGCCTACCTGCACGACTTCTTCGGCAAGACGCCCGGCACGCCCGACCACGATGTCGTGCGCTGGCTGAACCGCCGCGTCGGCACGCGCGGGGACGACACGCATTTCGCCCGCTCCGCCACGCCCGAGGGTTTTCTTGCCGAGCTGCGCGACGCGGGGCTGGCCCGTGCCGTCGTCATCGGCCGCCACACGCCCTTCCAGCATCTGCCGAACGACCGGATCCACGAGATCGTCGCGGCCTCGGATCTGCTGGAAGGGATCGGCGCGGTGGAACCGGCCCTTCTCGGCCCGCAGGCAACGCTGGAAGAGGCCGAGCGCGCCATCCGCATCCTGGGACTGCGCGGGATCGACATCGAGCCCGGCTGGGCCGATCCCGCCCGCACCCCCGACGATCCGATCTACCATCCGCTTTACGACCTCCTGCAGGATCTTGGCGCGCCGGTCTTCCTGATGACCGGGCCGACCACGCCCGACCACCGCTTCAACGATCCCTCGCCGGTCGCCAATGTGGCCCGCGCCTTCCCGCGGCTGAAGATCGCCATCTGCCACGGCTACTGGCCCCGCGTGCAGGAAATCATCGGCATCGCCTTCCGGCACGAGAATGTCTTCGTCGTCCCCGACATGTATCTGTTCCAGGCGGGCGGCGGGGCCTATGTCGAGGCGGCGAACGGCTTCATGGGCGGCCAGCTTCTCTTCGGCTCCTCCTACCCGTTCCGGCCGATCCGCCAGACGATCGAGGATTTCCAGCGGATCGGCTTCCGCGACGATCTGCTGGAACGGCTTTTCCACGACAACGCCGTGCGGCTTCTGGGCCTTGGGCCGCTATAGGGCGCGGGTTCAGCCCCGGCGCCCCTCCATCACCGTCTTCAGCACAAGGACCACCAGCGCGATCAGCGTCAGCGTCGAGGCGGCCGCGAAGGCCCCTGCCACGTTCAGGTCATGGAACAAGAGGTCGACCTGCAGCGGCAGGGTGTTGGTCTGCCCCCGCACATTGCCCGACACGACCGAAACACCGCCATATTCGCCCACCGCCCGCGCCCCGCACAGCACCGCGCCGTAAAGCAGCGCCCAGCGGATGTTCGGCAGCGTCACCCGGCGGAACACCTGCCAGCCCGAGGCGCCCAGCGTCAGCGCCGCCTGCTCCTGCTCGGACCCCTGCGCCTGCATCAGCGGCAACACCTCGCGCATCACGAAGGGCGCGGTGACGAACATGGTGACCAGCACGATCCCGGGCAGGGCGAACAGGATCTGGATGTCGTGCGACATCAGGAACGGGCCGAGCAGCCCCTGGCGGCCGTAAAGCAGCAGGTAGCAGATCCCGGCGATGATCGGCGAGATCGAGAAGGGAATCTCGATCAGCGTCAGCAGCAGCCTGCGGCCGGGAAAGCGGAAGCGGGCGATGGCCCATGCGGCGGCAATGCCGAAGGCGATGTTCAAGGGCAGCACGATCACCGCGACCAGCACGGTCAGCCAGATGGCGTGCAGAGTGTCGCGGGCAAGGATGTTCTGCGCGAACAGCTGCCAGCCCCCGGCAAGGGCGCGGTGGAAGATGAAGATCATCGGCACCACGACGAAGATCGCGGTCAGCACCAGCGCCAGCCCGATCAGCAGCCGCGGGACAAGGCGGCTTTGCCGCGGCGCAAGCGCGCCGGGGGCGACGGCGGGGGCGTTCATGCCGATTTCCCCTTGTAGCGCAGGGCGCGGGCCTGCATCAGGTTCGAGGCCGCCAGCAGCACCAGCGCGATCACCAGAAGGATCAGCGCGATCACCGCCGCGCCGTTGTAGTCGTATTCCTCAAGCCGGATCACCGCCAGAAGCGAGGCGATCTCGGTCTTCATCGGCAGGTTGCCGGCAATGAAGACCACGGCGCCGAATTCGCCCAGGGAGCGGGCGAAGGACAGGCTGATGCCCACCAGCCAGGCCGGCAGGATCGCGGGCAGGACCACCCGGCGGAAGATGGTGAAGGGATGCGCCCCCAGCGTGACCGCCGCCTGTTCGAACTGCGGGTCCAGATCCTCAAGCACCGGCTGCACCGTGCGGATCACGAAGGGGATCGAGGTGAAGGACATCGCCGCCGCCACGCCCCAGATGGTGAAGACCACCTTGATGCCAAGCGGCTCAAGTATCGCGCCATACCAGCCGCTTGCGGCGAACAGCGCCGACAGGGCCAGCCCCGCCACTGCTGTCGGCAGCGCGAAGGGAATGTCGACCATCGCATCCAGCAGGCGCTTTCCCGGAAAGTCGTAGCGCACCAGCACCCAGGCCATCAGCAGGCCGTAAAGCGCGTTGAAGACCGTGGCCATCGCGGCCGCCAGCAGCGTCAGTTGCAACGCGGCCAGCGTGCGCGGCGCGGTGGCGATGGCCCAGAACCGGGCGGGGCCGATCTCGGCCCCTTTCAGCACCAGCGCGATGACCGGCAGGATGACGATGACGCCAAGGTAGGTCAGCGTCATGCCCATGGTCAGGCCGAAACCGGGAAGAACCCGCTTCGACCGGATGGCCGAAGCGGGCGCGGGAACTGCGGTCATTGGTTGACGAAGACCGTATCCAGGATGCCACCTTCGGCGAAATGCTCGGCCTTGATCCGGTCCCAGCCGCCGAACACGTCATCGACATTGACCAGCTTCACCTCCGGGAAGTTGGCGGCGAACTCGGCCTGCGCGGCCTCGTCATGCACGCGGTAGAAATGCGCGGCGAGGATTTTCTGGCCCTCGGGCGTGTAGAGGAAGCCCAGATAGGCTTTCGACACCTCTTCGCTGCCAGCCTTCTTCGCGTTCTCGGTCACGACGGCCACCGGGAATTCCGAGTAGAGCGACAGCGAGGGCGTGACCCGCACGAAGCCCTGGTCGGCATATTCCTGGGCGATGCCGCCGGTTTCGGCCTCGAAGGTGACCAGCACGTCGCCGATGCCCTTTTCCGCAAAGGTCACGGTCGAGGCGCGGCCGCCCTGGTCGAAGACCGGCACATTGGCGAACAGCGTCTTCACGAACTCCTGCGCCGCGGCCTGGTCGCCGCCGTTCTTGTCCAGCGCATAGGCATAGGCCGCCAGATAGGTATAACGCGCGTTGCCGCTGGTCTTGGGGTTCGGGAAGATGACCTGCACGCCTTCCTTGACCAGGTCGTCCCAATCCGCGATCCCCTTGGGGTTGTCCTTGCGGACAAGGAAGGCGGGCAGCGAATAATAGGGCGAGGCGGCATTGGCGAAGGCATCGCGCCAGTCGGCATCGACAAGCCCGCCCTCGGCCAGCACGTCGATGTCGGTCACCTGGTTGAAGGTCACCACATCGGCGGCCAGCCCTTCCAGAATGGCGCGCGCCTGTCTGGACGACCCGGCATGGGACTGGTCGATCACCACGTCACGGCCGGTCTCGGCCTTCCATTTCTCGGCGAAGACCGGGTTGATCGCTTCGAACAATTCCCGCGCCACATCGTAGGACACGTTCAGGATCTTGTCCTGGGCAAGGGCGGGGGCAGCAAGGCCAAGCGCAAGCGCCGCGGCCAGAAGAGAGGTTTTCACGACAGAAGCTCCTTTGCGACGGGTATGGATGGGGTGGGACCGGCAAGCGGCGGCGCCGCCCCGCCGGGGAAGATCTGGCCAGCCTCGGCCCGCAGATGCAGGTTCTGGCCGACGCTCAGCCCCGTGGCGGCGCCACGGCGCGGCAGTTCGGTCTCGATGGCAAGCCCGCCCGGGCCTTCAAGCCGCAGGCGCAGAAGCGCGCCGTTCGAGGACAACCCGGCCAGCCGGAACGTGCCGCCGGGGTCGGGCACCGGCGTGATGTCCGAGGGGCGCAGGAACAGCGTCGCCGGACCGTCGGCCATGGCACGGCGCGGCAGAGGGCTGGCGTCCAGCCCCGCCGCCTGGGCGCGTCCGGCGCGCAGTTGCACGGGGATTTCGACCGAAAGCCCCAGGAAGCGGGCGACGAAGGGCGTTGCCGGATGGTCGTAGATCTCGTCCGGGCGGCCGATCTGCTCGATCCGTCCGGCGCCCATCACCACCACGCGGTCGGCCAGTTCGAAGGCCTCTTCCTGGTCATGGGTGACGAAGATGGTCGTCGTTCCGGCCGCGTCATGCACATCGCGCAGCCAGCGGCGCAGGTCGCGGCGCACCTGCGCATCCAGTGCGCCGAAGGGTTCGTCCAGCAAGAGCACCGCCGGGTCGATCGCCAGCGCACGGCCAAGCGCCACCCGCTGCCGCTGCCCGCCCGACAGTTCGGCCGGATAGCGGTCGGCCAGCGGCGCGATCTGCAGGAAATGCAGAAGCTCGTCGACCTTGGCCGCGATGGCCGCCGGGCCGGGGCGGCGGACCTTCGGCAGGACGGTCAGCCCGAAGGCGACATTGTCGCGCACTTTCAGATGCGGAAAGAGGGCGTAGTGCTGGAAGACAAAGCCCGTCCGCCGGTCCTGCGCCTTCCTGGCCAGCCAGTTCGCGCCATCGACCGTCAGAGCGCCCGCATCGGGCCAGTCCAGCCCGGCGATGATCTTCAAAAGCGTGGTCTTGCCGCTGCCCGAAGGGCCGAGAAGGGCCACCAGTTCGCCGGTGCCGATCTCCAGATCGATTCCCCGCAACACCTCGGTCGGGCCGAAGCGGCGGATCAGATGAGAGATCTTCATGGTCATCGGCGTTCTTTCCGCTTGGCTGAAACCGAAACTAACGACCTGCAACGGCCGGAAGCAATGGAACGTAACCGGCAAACTTTCGGCATTTCATGGAATAATTTCCTACACGGTAGCATCATGACCACTGAAATCCAGAACACATTCCTGATCCGCTTATCATGCCGCGGCCCGCTGTCCAACCCCCGCCGCATCCCGCACAGGTTTGCGGGGCAGCCCTTCATACCGATTCCACGAAGCCCGGAGGCTCATCCCGGAGCGCCGAATGAACCGGAGAATGGGGATCGAGGTGTTCAGCCTCGGCCCGCGCCGCCGCCTTCGGCAAGGTCTGCCCACCGTCCGGCATAGGCCGCCAGCGCATCGCGGTCGGCGGGCGGGGCGATAACGCGCGTCGCGGGGGCGGCGGCTCCGGGCAGACACAGCAGGGCCGCCCCGGTCGAGGTGCCGGTGGCCGAGGTGGCGATCTCCACCCCCTCGGGCCGCAGGGCCGCCAGCATGTCGAGATAGTCGCGGTTGCGGGCGAAGGGCCCCTCCACGATCACCGGGCCGCGCGCACCGGTCAGCGAAAGGCAGGTGCCGGTCATCGCGGCCAGATAGAAGGACAGGGCCGCGATCCTTTCGCCCTCTGTCGCGGGCGTTCCGGTCCAGCGCATTTCGCGCCCCGGAAAGGGGCCGGAACCCGGCTCGACCGAAGGCAGGATCATCAGCCCGCGCCCAAGAACCGCCGCCCGTTCCGTCGCACTCGGCCGGGCCTCGCTGCCCGCACGGATGGCTTCATATTCCCGCCCGCCCATGAACCGGGCCGAGGGGACCGGCTGGCCAAGGGCGTTCACGTTCACCAGCACATCCCGCGCGGGGTCCAGCGGCAGAGTCTCGCCCCCCACCGCCATGCTGACGACCCATGTGCCGGTGGACACCACGGCGAAGGGCGCCTTCCGGCCAAGGACATAGGGATAAAGCGAAGCGTTGGAATCGTGGATGCCGCAGGCGACGGGCGTTCCCGGCGGCAGGCCGGTCGCCGCCGCCACATCGGGCCGCAGGGGGCCGAGGCTGTCGCCCGACCGGCGGGCGGGGGCAATCCTGCCCGCCAGCCCCAGCCGGTCCACCAGCGGCGAGAACCGCCCCTTCCACGGGTTCCACAGGTCGGTATGGCAGCCGAGCGAGGTCACATCGGTGGCCAGTTCCCCGGTCAGCCGCCAGCCCCAGTATTGCGGATAGGTCAGGACATGCGCCACCCGCTCGCGCAAGCCGGGCCGCATCTCCAGCAGCCAGAGAAGCTGCGCCCCGAGGTTCAGTCCCCCCGGCAACCGGGCAGAGCCGGTTTCCGCGAAAGGCGGGCGGATCGCGTCATACTCCCGGGCAAGATCGTCCGGGCCGGGATGTTCGTAGTCCAGCATCGGCGCCGCCAGTCCGCCCTGCGCATCCAGCAGCACCGCCGAGGCGCCATGGGTGGTGACGGAGATCGCATCCACGCCATGCGCGGCATGTAAGGCGGCCAGATGGTGCAGGAAGAAGTCCCAATGCCCCTCAAGATCGAAATGCGGCCAGGGCGGTCCGGGCAGGACGGTATTGGGCCGGGTGACGACGGCCAGTTCCCGCAGGCTTGCGGCCTCGACCAGCGCCAGCTTGGCATTGGTCTTGCCGATGTCGATGACGGCGATGTGGCGGGGCGGCGTCATGGCAGGTGGAACATCGGCACCAGCACCACCGACACGGGTTCGTTGTCGGGATGGGTCTCCATGATGTCCGCCATATGCGCCCACCAGCGCCGCATCACCGGATGGGCGGGCAGCGCATCCATACCGTGATCGGCCGGCCGGGTCAGGATGCCGTAAAGGGCGCCGGTCCCGGGATCGAGGTGGATCGAATAGTCCGACACCCCCGCCTCTTTCAGCAAGGCCACCAGTTCCGGCCAGATCGCATCGTGGCGGCGGCGGTATTCCTCGGCCATGCCGGGATTCAGCTGCATGCGGAAGACATGGCGTTCCAGCGGGGCGCGGGTCATTTCGCCACCATCCGCCACAGCCTCGGCAGGGCGATCACCGCGATCAGCAGCGCGCCGATGATGATCGACATCACGATCCCCGGCACGTTCAGGAGCCCCAGCCCGAAGGTGACCAGCCCCATGATCAGCGCGGCCAGCACCACGCCCGGAATGCTGCCCGAACCGCCGAGGATCGAGACGCCGCCGAGGACGACCATGGTCACGACCTCAAGCTCGAACCCGGTGGCGATGGAGGGCCGGGTGGAGCCGAGGCGCGAGGTCAGGCAGACCGCGGCGATGCCGCTCATCAGCCCGGTCAGCAGGAACAGCACGAACCGCACCCGGTCGACCCGGATGCCGGAGAAGCGCGCCGCGGTGGCGTTGTTGCCGATGGCATAGACCATGCGTCCGAACGAGGTGGCGTGCAGCAGGATGCCGAAGACCAGAGCAAGCCCGGCGAAGAGGGCCAGCTCGAAGGTGATCACCCACCAGACATAGCCCTGCCCGAAAAAGCCGAAGCCCGCCGGATAGCCGGTATAGGCACCGTCGCCCAGCACGATATAGCTGATGCCGCGGAACAGGCTCATCGTGCCGATGGTCACCACGATCGCGGGCAGGCCCATCCCGGCAACGAGAAAGCCGTTGAAGGCGCCGCAGGCCAGCCCGGTGCCAAGGCCCAGCAGGACCAGGACCGGAGTCGGAGCGCCCGCCACCATCGCCGCCCCCATCACGGTGGAGCAGAGCGCGATGATCGAGGCGACCGAAAGGTCGATGTCGCCCGCGATGATCAGCATCGCCATGGCGAAGGCGATCATCGCCTTTTCGGTGAAGTTGACGCTGGCATCCGACAGGTTCCAGGGGTCGAGGAACCAGGGCGAGGCGAAGGAATTCGCCACGAAGATCGCCACGGCGACGGCCAGCAGCAGCATCTCCCAACTGGTCAGCGCGCGCCGCAGCGGCGAGACCAGCCGATCGGGAATCACGCGTCCGGTGGATAGGGTCATGTCCGGTGCTCCGCCGATTTGAGGATGATGCGGCCCTTCGGTCCCTGGCTGCGGGCATTGAAGGCGATGGCGACAAGGATCGCCGTGCCCGAGATCGCCATCTGCCAGAAGGGCGAGATGCCGACCACGGGCAGCGCGTTCTTGACGATGCCAAGGAAGATCGCCCCCATCACGGCGCCCGCGACCGATCCCGCGCCGCCCGCGATGGCGATGCCGCCGATGACGCAGGCGGCCACCACGTCCAGCTCGAACCCGCCGGCGATGTCGACATAGGCCACCGCATAGCGCGCGACCCACAGATAGCCGGTCAGCCCCGCCAGCGCGCCCGCGATGACGAAGGCGGCAAACTGCGTTCGCCCGACCGAGATGCCGGTATAGACCGCGGCATGGGGATTGCCGCCCACCGCAAAGAACGCACGGCCAAGCGGGGTGCGGTAGATCAGGACGGCGAAGGCCAGGACGATGGCGGCCATGATCCATGTCATCACCGGCAGGCCAAGGAAGACCGCTCGCGGGAAGGCCTTGAACCCGTCGGTCATCTGGTGGGCGTTGATCCATTTGCCGTTGGTCAGCACGAAGATGGTGCCGCGGTAGATCGTCATCGTGCCCAGCGTCACCACGATGGAGGGGATGTTCAGCCCCCAGACCAGCACCCCGTTCACCGCGCCCAAGATTGCGCCAAGCGCGATCACCGCCACAAGGACCAGTGGAAGAGGCACGCCCGCGATGTTCATCAGCCCGGCGACCATACCGCTGAGCGCAAGGTTCGCGGCCATCGACAGGTCGATGCATTTGGTCAGGATCACCACCATCTGGCCAAGCGCCAGGATGATCAGCGGCGAGGTATCCGTCAGGACATTGGCAAGGTTCGCGGGCCGGACGAAGCCGGGAAAGCGCGCCGCCACCACGGCCAGAAGAGCCAGGATGGCCAGCGCCAGAATGGCCTCGCGCGATTTCAGCAGGCTCATGCGGCTTCTCCTTCGATCCCGGCGGCCGCACGGACAAGATTTTCCGGGGTCATCCTGTCGCCCTCGAACTCGGCGGCGATCCGGCCTTCGCGCATGACGATCACCCGGTCGGACATGCCCAGCACCTCGGGGATTTCCGAACTGACCATGATCACCGCCAGTCCCTCGGCGGCAAGCTCGGACATGAAGTCGTGGACCGCGGCCTTGGAGCCGATGTCGATGCCCTTGGTCGGCTCGTCCAGGATGATGACGCGGGGTCTGGTCGCCAGCCATTTGGCGATGACCACCTTCTGCTGGTTGCCGCCCGACAAAAGGCCCACGTCCTGATCAAGGCTGGCCGCCCGCAGGTCCAGCCTTTGCGTGTAGTCGCGGGCCAGCCGGAATTCCTCGGCCAGCTTCAGGAAGCCCGAACGGCTGGTCTGCCGCAGCGACGGCAGGGTGATGTTCTGGAAGATCGGCAGGCCCTTGACCGTGCCCTGCCTGCCGCGATCCTCGGGGACGTAGACGATGCCCGCAGCGACAGCCTCGGCGGTGGAGCGCAGGGTCAGCACCCGGTCGCCGATCCGGCAGGCGCCTTTCGAGGGCCGGGTGATGCCGAACAGGGCCTGCATCACCTCGGACCGTCCGGCGCCGACAAGGCCGTAGAAGCCGAGGATCTCGCCCTGATGCAGGGTGAAGCCGATGCCGTCGAATTCGGTCGGATGGCTGTAACCCGCCACGGTCAGCACCGGCGCGCCGATCCGGGCGGGGCGCTTGGGGTAGATCTGGTCCACCTCGCGCCCGACCATCAGCTGCACCAGCCGCGCCTCGGCCGCCTCCGCGATCAGCCCCTCCCCGACGAACTGGCCGTCGCGGAACACGGTCCAGCGGTCGGCGATGCGGAAGACCTCATCGAACTTGTGGCTGATGAACAGGATCGCCTTGCCCTGCGCCTTCAGCTTTTCGACCAGATCGTAAAGCTCGTGGATCTCCTTGTGGCTCAGCGCGGCGGTGGGTTCGTCCATGATGACGACCTGCGCGTCGACCGACAGCGCCCGCGCGATGGCGACAAGGTGGCGCGAGGCGATGCCAAGGTCGCGCAACCTTGCGCGCGGGTCCAGATCGGCGCCGATGGAGCCAAGCAGGCGGCGGGCCTCGCGTTCCATCCGGCCGGTGTCGATCAGGCCGAAAAGCCCGCGCGGCGCATGACCGATGAAGATGTTCTCGGCCACCGTCAATTCATCGAACAGCACGGTTTCCTGATGGATGGCGGTGACGCCCGCCGCGCTGGCCGCCTGGGCGGTGGGGAATTTCACCGCCCGTCCGGCAACGGTGATCGTGCCGCCGTCGGGCTGGTAGATGCCGGTCAGGATCTTGACGATGGTGGACTTTCCGGCGCCGTTCTCGCCGATCAGCGCGGTGACCTGACCCGGGTAAAGGTCAAGCTGCACATCCGCCAGCGCGCGGACACCGGGAAAGCTTTTCGAGATGCCGCGCAGGCTCAGCACCGGTTGGGTGCCGGGGGCGGCCGGGGATGCATCCAGCATGGGACAGGACCTGACAGGAAGGTGGGGTCCGGCAGGGACCGGACCCCGAAGACCTTCGTGGATCAGAAGATCGACGAGAACTGGTCGATGTTCGAGGCGTCGTAGGTGAAGGGATCGGACATCGCGCCTTCGTTGTTGTCGTCCAGCGTCACGGTGCCGATGCGGCCCATCGAGATTTCGGCCCCCGGCCCGGCGGTCGCCTTGCCCGACGACAGCTCATAGGCGATGTAGGTCGCCGCATAGCCCAGGTCGATCGGGTTCCAGATCGCGAAGGACTGCGACGCGCCCGATTTCACATGGCCCGCCATTTCCGAAGGCAGGCCAAGGCCGGTGACATTGACTTCGCCGATCTTGCCGGCGTCGGTCACCGCCTGCGCCGCCGCCACGATCCCCACGCTGGTCGGCGCGATGATCGCCTTGAGGTTCGGATAGGTCTGCAAGAGGCCCTGCGTCTCGCGGTAGGACTTGTCGGCCAGGTCGTCGCCGTAGACGGTGGCGACGATGTTGATGCCCGGATAGTCCGGCAGCACCTTGGTCGCCTCTTCGATCCAGACGTTCTGGTTGGTCGAGGTGGTGGTCGCCGACAGGATCGCCACATCGCCGCCTTCGGGCAGGTGGTCGGCGGCCAGCTTGATGATGGTGTTGCCGATCAGCGGGCTGGACGACGGGTTCAGGTGCATCGCGCGGCCCGCGGGCGCCACGCCCGAATCCCACGAGATGACGGTGATGCCGCGGTCCATCGCCTTTTGCAGCACCGGCACCAGCGCGTCGGTGTCATTGGCCGAAACCGCGATGGCATCGACCCTCTGCGCGATCAGGGCGTTGATCACCTCGATCTGGCCTTCGGCGGTGGTATCGGTCGGGCCGGTGTAGATGATCTCGACATCGCCCAGTTCCTTGGCGGCCTCTTCGGCGCCCTTGGCCGCGGCCTCGAAGAAGCCGATGCCAAGCGCCTTGACCACCAGCGCGATGCGCTTCGTCTCGGCATGGGCTCCGGTGGCAAGCAGGGCGGTGGCCAGTGCCGCCGTGGTCAGGGCCTTTTTCAGGATGCTCATTCGGTTCCTCCCTGGAGCATGGATGCGCGCTATTCCTCCTGCGCGCGGGACTTTCGGTCCGCCGCGGCCGGTTCGACCACGATCAGTCTGACATCGGCCGCCTCAAGCATCCGGGCGGCCCGATCCTCGATCCGGTCATCGGTGATGACCGTGTGAATGCGGGCAAGCGGGCACAGAAGCAGGCTGGAGCGGCCCTGGAATTTCGAGCTGTCGGCCAGCACGATCAGCTCGTCCGCCTGGCCGATCAGCTTCTGCTCGGCCTGCACCAGCAGCGGGTCGCCCTCCATCAGCCCCAGCGGGCCAAGGCCGCGGCACCCCATGAACATGCGCTTGGCGTAGAAATGGCGGCTGCCGTCCTCGTCGAAGGGCGACAGGATGATGTTCTGCTCGCGGTAGATCGCGCCCGCGGGCAGCATCACGGTGTTCTTCGAATGCTTCAGCAGATGTTCCGCGATGGGAAAGCTGTTGGTGAAGACCTGCACCCGTTTCGTCGTCAGCGGATGGACCATCTGGAAGGTCGTGGTCCCGCCGTTGATGATGATCGCATCTCCGTCGTCGCACAGGTCCACCGCCGCCTTGGCGATGGCGCGCTTCTCGGCCGCATGGATGGTTTCCTGCACCGAGAAGGGGCGCGCGTTGATCCCGACGAAACTGGGCGGCGCGATGGCTTCCGCCCCGCCGCGCACCCGGCGCAGCTTCTTCTGGACATGCAGCGTGGCGATGTCGCGTCGGATCGTCGCCTCGGACGCGCCGGTCATCGTGCAAAGGTCCGGCACGGTCACGACCGGCCGTTCCTGAACGGCGGACAGAATGACCCTGTGGCGTTCCGTTTCGTGCATGGCAGTCTCCCTCTGGCCGCAAGCCTTCCGCAGATTTCAATCACTGTCAATCATTTTCAATCGCAGAAATGGTTTCTGCGGCTGCATAATGATTGGATATGATCGAAAATGATTGACATTCTGCCGCAGGTTGGCATGTTCTGCCATCAAGGAGGCGCGGCACTCGGTCTGCGCGAAGGGAGGACACGATGGTCAGCACCCCCGCCGGGAACCGGCTTGAAAACCTGTGGGACGACGCGAAGGCGGCGTCGATGAGCGAGTCGGAAAAGCTGCTCTACCGGTCGAACCTGCTGGGCTCGGACAAGCGCGTCACCAATTACGGCGGCGGCAACACCAGCGCCAAGGTGATGGAGACCGACCCGCTGACCGGCGAGCAGGTCGAGGTGCTGTGGGTCAAGGGGTCGGGCGGCGATATCGGCTCGATGAAGATGGACGGCTTTTCCACGCTTTACATGGACAAGCTGCGGGCGCTGAAGGGCAAGTATCGCGGCGTGGCCCATGAGGACGAGATGGTCGGCTACCTGCCGCATTGCACCTTTGCGCTGAACCCGCGCGCGGCCTCGATCGACACGCCGCTGCATGCCTATGTGCCGGGGAAACACGTCGATCACGTCCATTCCGACGCGATCATCGCCATCGCCGCCTCGGTCAACTCGAAAGAGCTGACGCAGGAAATCTTCGGCGACCGGATCGGCTGGCTGCCGTGGAAGAAGCCGGGCTACGAACTGGGGCTGTGGCTTGAGAAGCTGGCGGTCGAGAATCCCCGGATGAAGGGCGCGGTGCTGGAAAGCCACGGGCTTTTCACCTGGGCCGACGATGCCAAGGACTGCTACCTGACCACGCTGGAGATCATCAACACCGCCGCCGCCTGGCTGGAGAAGAAGACCGCGGGCAAGCCCGCTTTCGGTGGCGTCAAGGTCCCAACCCTGCCGCTGGAGGAACGCCGCGCGGTGGCGGCGAAGCTGATGCCCGCGATCCGCGGCCTGATCTCGAAGGACCGTCACAAGGTCGGCCATTTCGACGACCAGCCGGCGGTGCTGGATTTCGTCGGCTCGCAGATGCTGGAGACGCTGGCGCCCCTGGGCACCTCCTGCCCGGACCATTTCCTGCGCACGAAGATCCGCCCGCTGGTGGTGGATTTCGACCCGGCGAAGCCCGACCTCGACGCAACCCTCGCCAGCCTGCCCAAGGCCGCCGAGGACTACCGCGCCGATTACGCCGCCTATTACGACCGCTGCAAGCACCCCGATTCCCCGGCCCTGCGCGACCCGAATGCCGTGGTCTGGCTGGTGCCGGGCGTCGGCATGATCACCTTCGCGCTGGACAAGGCCACGGCCCGGATCTCGGGCGAGTTCTATGTGAACGCGATCAACGTCATGCGCGGCGCCAGCGCCGTTTCCACCTATCAGGGCCTGCCGGAGCAGGAGGCCTTCGACATCGAATACTGGCTTCTGGAAGAGGCCAAGCTTGCCCGTATGCCGAAGCCGAAATCGCTGGCGGGCCGGGTGGCGCTGGTCACCGGCGGGGCGGGCGGCATCGGCTCGGCCACGGCGGAACGGTTCCTGAAGGAAGGCGCCTGCGTCCTTCTGGCCGATATCGACGGCAAGGCGGCCGAGGATGTGGCGGCGGGCATGGCCAAGGTCTTCGGCAAGGATCAGGTCCGCGCCGTGGCGATGAACGTCACCGACGAGGCGCAGGTGATCGCCACCTATGCCGAGACGGCGATCGAATTCGGCGGCATCGACATTCTGGTGTCGAACGCCGGGATCGCATCATCGGCGCCGGTCGAGGAGACCACGCTGGACCTGTGGAACAGGAACATGGACATCCTGTCCACCGGCTATTTCCTTGTCAGCCGCGAGGCGTTCAGGATCTTCCGCGCACAGGGCATCGGCGGCTCGGTGGTCTTCATCGCGTCGAAGAACGGCCTTGCCGCCAGCCCCAATGCATCCGCCTATTGCACGGCCAAGGCGGCGGAGATCCACCTTGCCCGCTGCCTTGCGCTGGAAGGGGCCGAGGCGGGCATCCGCGTCAACGTGGTGAACCCCGATGCGGTGCTGCGCGGCAGCAAGATCTGGTCGGGCGAGTGGCTGGACCAGCGCGCCAGCACCTACAAGACCGACAGGGAGGGGCTGGAAGAGATGTATCGCAACCGCTCCATGCTGAAACGCTCGGTCCTGCCCGAGGATATCGCGGAAGGGGCGTATTTCTTCGCCTCCGACCTTTCGGCCAAATCGACGGGGAACATCCTCAACGTCGATGCGGGCAACGTCCAGGCCTTCACCCGGTAACCGCCATGATCGAAACATCCCTGATCGAACGCGAAAACGCCGCCCGCGAGGCGGCGCTGCGCGAGGATTACGACGCCCTCGGCGCGCAACTGGCCCGCCGCGGACAGGATATCGAGGCGCTGACCGCCCGCGCCATGGGCTTCGGCGTCGCCGTGCCAAGCTGGGGCACCGGCACCGGCGGCACCCGCTTCGCCCGCTTTCCGGGCGAGGGCGAGCCGCGGCATATCTTCGACAAGCTGGACGATTGCGCCGTCATCAACGACCTGACCGCCGCCACGCCAAAGGTTTCGCTGCATATCCCTTGGGACAAGGCCCCCGCTTCGGACCTGAAGGCCGCCGCCGAACGGCACGGGCTGGGGTTCGACGCCATGAACTCCAACACCTTCCAGGACCATGCGGACATGCCGCTGAGCTTCAAGTTCGGCTCCTTGTCGCATACCGACGCGGCAACCCGGCGGCAGGCCATCGACCACAACATCGAATGTATCGAGATCGGCCGCGCCATCGGATCGACGGCCCTGACGGTCTGGATCGGCGATGGGTCCAACTTCCCCGGCCAGACCTCGCTTGCCGGGCAGTTCGACCGCTATCTGGAGTCGATGAAGGCGATCTATGCCGCCCTGCCCGACGGCTGGCGGGTGTTCAGCGAACACAAGATGTATGAGCCCGCCTTCTATTCCACCGTGGTGCAGGACTGGGGCACCAACCTGATGATCGCGCAGGAACTGGGGCCGAAGGCGCAATGCCTTGTCGATCTGGGCCACCACGCGCCGAACGCGAACATCGAGATGATCGTGGCCCGGCTGATCCGCGCCGGGAAACTGGGCGGCTTCCATTTCAACGATTCGAAATACGGCGACGATGACCTCGATTCCGGCACGATAGAGCCTTTCCGGCTGTTCCTCGTCTGGAACGAACTGGTCGAGGCGGAGGGGCTGCCCGGCCTCGACCTCGCGCATATGATCGACCAGAGCCACAATGTGACCGACCCGATCGAAAGCCTGATCGTCTCGGCGATGGAAATCCAGCGCGCCTATGTGCAGGCCTCGCTCGTCGACCGCGCCGCCCTGGCCGGGTTCCAGCAGGAGAACGACGCGCTGATGGCCGCTGCCACCCTGCGCCGGGCCTTCCGCACGGATGTGGAGCCGATCTTGGCCATGGCACGGCAAAGGAAGGGCGCGGCCATCGACCCGGTGGCGGCCTATCGCGCCAGCAGCTATCGCGGCCGGGTCGCGGCTGCCCGGCCAAGGGTCCGGGGCGGCGGCGGCGGGATCGTCTGACCGGGCCTCAAGATATGCAGTCTTGGCCAGCCTGATGCCCGGCCTTCCGGCCATCGGCGCCTCGGCTATCGCTTGCGCCTTCCCAGGGTAACGGCGAGGGCGAAGTCCGCGAGCCTGCCGAAGGGCGCATGCAGCAGGCTTGGCAAGTTCCAGCGGCCCTGGGCGAAGACGCCCTTGGCGTGGCTCATGGCGCGGAAGCCCTCGATGCCGTGATAGGCGCCCATGCCGCTGGCACCGATGCCGCCGAAGGGCAGGTCGTCCTGCGCGACATGGATCAGCGTGTTGTTGATCCCGACATTGCCCGAGGTTGTCCGCGCCAGAAGCGCCTCGCACTCCGCATCCCGGGGGCCGAAGTAGTAAAGCGCCAAGGGTCGCGGGCCTGCGTTCACATGGGCGATCACCTCATCCATCGTGCGATAGGTCCGCACCGGCAGGATCGGGCCAAAGATCTCTTCCCGCATGACCATGCTGTCGCCGCTTGCGCCGAGGATCAGCATCGGGGCCAGGGTGCGCGGGCGAAGGGCGGCGGTCTCCGGCTTCACCCCTGCCTCGATCACCCTTGCGCCCTTGGCCCGGGCTTCCTCGATCAGGCCCTTCAGCCGGTCGAAATGCCGGTCGCTGATGATCGAGGTGTAATCCGCGCCGGTCGGCCCCTTGGGGTAGAACCGGGCAACGGTGGCATCGTAGCGGGCCACGAAGGCGTCGAGGTCGTCCTCGTGGACCAAGGCGTAGTCCGGCGCGACACAGGTCTGGCCGGCGTTCGACAGCTTGCCGAAGACGATGCTGCCGATGGCAGCCTCATCGGCATGGCCGCGGGCGACGATGACCGGGCTTTTGCCGCCCAGTTCCAGCGTCACCGGCACCAGATTGCCGCTGGCCGCCTGCATGACCTTGCGCCCCACCGCGGTGCTGCCGGTGAAGAACAGATGATCGAACGGCAAACCGCCGAACGCCGTCCCGACCTCGGGTCCGCCGAGGACGGTGAAGACCTCCTCGGGCGGAAAGGCCCCGGCCAGCATGTCCCGGATCACCTCGCTGGTCCGCGGGGTAAGTTCGGAGGGCTTCAGCATCACCCGGTTCCCGGCGGCCAGCGCGGTGGCCAGCGGAATCAGGGTCAGCGCGACGGGATAGTTCCACGGCGCGATCACGCCGACGACGCCCTTGGGCTGATACTCCACCCAGGCCCGGCCGCTGCGGTAGGTCAGCGCGACATGCCGCCGTTCCGGCCGCATGAAGCGGCGCAGCCTGCGGGTCAGGTAGTCGATGCCCTGTATCACGACCGTCAGTTCCAGGATGTCGGTCTCGTGCCGGGAGCGGTGGCCGAAATCGGCGCTGGCCGCCTGCTGGATATCGCGGCGATGCGCCAGCACGGCGGCCCGCAACTGCTTCAGGCGGCGTTTCCGTTCGGCCAGGCCGGGCGGCCCGTCGCGCAGGAAGGCGCCGCGCTGGCGGTCGAGTTGCGCCGCCATGTCGAGGGTCTGTTCTTCAGTCACGCCACACCTCTCGGAAAGCACCCTGCCGGTGCCATTGTCTCATCTGTTAGCCCGGCTGAACACCCGCAACCGCCGCACCAGTTTGCGCCCTGCGTCAAGGCACCCGCGCCCATGGATCGACAGCGGCAAGGAGGAGGCCAGCGGCGAATGACGGATCAGGGGCGATGCCGACCGCCGGGCCGGTCAGGGCGCGACGGTGGTGCGCGCGCTGATGCGGCTGCCGGGGCCGACCCGGCTGCCGGGATAGGCGATGACCCGGTCGCCTTCGGACAGCCCGGACAGGATTTCGGCGTCGCGTCCCGTGCGCTGGCCGATCGTCACGACGGTTTCCACCGCCCGGCCATCCTCTGCACGCAATACGGCCCAGTCGGGGCCGCTGCGGTAAAGCGCGCTGACGGGAACCTGCAACACATCCTCGTCGCGCCAGACCGCGATATGGGCAAAGACCTGATAGCGGTCGCCCAAGCCAGGCCGGTCCGAAGCCGGGGCCAGGATATCCAGCCGCACCCGCACCCTTTGCTCCTCGATCCCCAGCGCCGAGACCTTGGTAAAGGCCGCGGGCTCGATCTGGCGCACCCGGGCGGCCAGGGTGTCCGGGCCGCCCCAGCGGTCGATATGGGCCGGCATTCCGGGCCTGATGCGCACCGCATCGGTGGAAAGCAGGTCGACCTCTATCTCCAGGTCATCGAGATTGCCGATGCTCAGCAGCGGGCTGCCGGCCTGCACCAGCCGCGCGGAAAGATCCTCGACCGCAAGCACGGTGCCGGAATGCGGCGCGAGGATCTGGACGCAGCACTCCCCTGCCACGCCATCGGGCAGTTTCGCCTCGGGCGGAACCAGTTGCGCCTGCATCCGTGACAGGATGGCGCGGTTCAGGTCGACCTCGGATCTTGCGGCGTCGAGGGCGGCTGCGGCCGTGCTGCGGCGCTGGATGCTGTCCTCCAGCACCCTTTGCGCGATGGCGCCCCGCGCGGCCAGCGCCATGTTGCGTTCCAGCTGGCTGTCGGCATGGTCCAGATCCGCCTCGGCCCGGGCGAAATTCGCCTCGGCCAGCCGGACCGCCGCTTCGGCCTCGGTCACGGCGGCCTCGGCCTGAAGCCGCGCGCGGGCGTCCAGGAAGGCGGGCTCGGCGGGCTGGATCACCGCGACCACGGTCTCGCCCCCCGTCACGAGATCGCCGACATGGACCGGGGACCGGGTCACCGTCCCGCTGATCGGGGCGGTAACGGACCATGGCTCGCGGATGCGGGTCATGCCTTCGGCGGCGACGGTGACCTCCATCGGCGCGCGGGTGGCGGCGACCAGATCCACGGCCACCGGATCGGGGCGGAAGCCCCAGATCACCGCCGCGACGGCACCTGTCCCGGCCAATCCCCACAGGAAGATGCGTCTCATCGGCTCACTCCCTTTGTTTCAACGCGCTGGCGATGTCGATGCGGTCCAGCCTGCGGCGGACCATCAGCACCGAGGCAAGCGTCACCCCCAACGCCAGGCAGGCGGCGAAGGTATAGGTGGACCGGTCGATCACCAGCGGTATCTGCACGATCTCCGAGGAGAATCCCTGCATCATCAGGGCGGCAAGCCCATAGCCCGCAAGCCATCCAGGCAGCACGGCCAGCAGCGCCAGCAGCATCGCCTCGCCCACGAGGACGAAACCGGCCTCGGCCCTGGAAAAGCCCAGCACCCGCAGGCTGGCAAGCTCATGCGAACGCTCCGACAGCATGATGCGTGCGGCGTTATAGGCCACGCCCAGCGTGATCAATGCGCCGATGGTGGAGAAGATCGCCGTCATCGTCAGCAGGTTCTGGTTGATGGTCAGGTCGAACTGGCGGCGCACATCGGACCAGACCACCATCCCGGCAACGGCGGGCGCCATGCGCACCTGCGCGCCAAGCGCCTCCAGCCCGCTGTCGTCGACCAGCAGGTGCAGCCGGCTGACCTGCGGCGCCTGACGCATGAGCCGGAACAGCGTCTCCTGCCCGATATGGACCTCTTGCCCGAGGCTCTGGCGGATCACGGCACCCACGGGCAGGATCCATGTCTCGCGTGAACCGCCGAGCAGTTCGATCACCACCGGATCGCCGGGCGCAAGCCCCATGCTGGCCGCAAGCGATTGCGGGATGGCAATGCCTTCGGGGGGCATGGCAATGGCGCGGCCGTCATCGTCCAGCACCCGCGCCAGCGTAGCCTCCGGCGGATGGGGCTGAAGCGCAGTCAGGTGGCTGCGGGCGCCATTCGCCAGCCTGACCGGCAGGGCATGGCCCCCCTCGGCATGGATCACGCCGGGAAGCGTCAGCGCGGCGGCGATCGCCCCGGCCTCGTTGCGGGGCTGCGACAGGGTCAGCGTGACATGCTGGCGGTTGGTCTGCTGGAATGCCTCGTCCATCACCACATCCACGGCGTCGAACATGGAAAACGCCGCCACCAGCACCGCGACCGACGATCCGATGCCCAGCGTGGTGACCGAAGCCCGCCCCGGCCTGCGCCCGATCGAGCGCAGGATCATCATCGTGGTCTGGCGCAGCCGCAGCCAGCGCCCCAGCACATCCGCCCGCCCGCGCAGATACATCGGCGGGGCAGGCGGCGCCATCGCCACCGCCGGGGCCAGCCGGACCGTCGCCAGCACCGCGCGCAACGCCCCCGCCAGCACCGTCGCCACCCCCAGCAGCCCCGAAATCACGAACGGGGCCGCCCCCGGCGCATGGATCAGCCAGGGGAAGTGGAAATACTCCCCGTAAAGCGCCGAGGACGCCTGTCCCAGCCAGATTCCCGCGGCCCACCCCAGCCCGACACCGATCACCGCGATGCCCGACGTCAGCTTGAGGTAATGCAGCGCGATTTCGCCCGTGCCATAGCCCACGGCCTTCAGCAGCCCGATCTGCGGCCGTTCGAGCCCGATCAGCCGCCCCAGCACCATGTTCACCAGAAAGGCCGCCACGATCAGGAACACCGGCGGCAGCACCAGCGTCATCGCCTCCAACTGGTCGAGTTCGTTTTGCAGGAAAGCATGGGATACCTGCCGGTCGCGCCCATGCGCCCCCGTCCCGCCATAGGGCGCAAGCAGCCGGTCCAGCTCTGCGATCACCGCCTGTTCGCTGCCGGCCCGCGACAGCGACAGCGCGACCTCGTTGAAGGCGCCCTCCAGATCGGCAGCCGCGGCCAGTTTGGTCTCGTGCATCCAGATCAGGCCGAAACGGGCCTCGTCAGGCAGGATCGCCCCCGGCGCGATCGTGTAGATGAACTCGGGGGAAAGCAGATGGCCCGCCACCGTCAGTTCATGCCTCCGCCCGTTCAGCACCGCGCCGAAGCGATCGCCCGGCATCAGCCGGTTGGCGAGGGCGAAAGGCTCCGACAGAGCGACCTCGCCCGGGCGGGACGGGTCCGGCATCCGGCCAAGCCGCAGCACGGGCTGGTTCAACAGCGGCGCCCCTGCCGCGGGCAGGGACAGGACATGCGCCGTGGCGGGTGCGCCGCCGCCGTCCAGATCCAGCATGGCGCCCAGCCGAACACGGCCCTCGGCCAGCGCAACGCCCTCGATACCGGCGATCTCGTCCAGCAGATGCCGCGGCGCGCGCGTGGCACCGGCAAAGACATCGGCGAAACGCTGGCGTTCGTAATAGGCGTCGCGGGTTTCCCGCAGGGTCTTGTCCAGCCCTTCGCCCAGCAGCAGCACCATGACACCGCAGGCCAGCACCAGCGCGATGGCGATCCCCTGTGCCCAGATCCGGCGCATGTCGCGCAGCAGTTTCCGGTCAAGCGCGCGCATCACCAGCTTACCTCGGACGGGGCAAGGCGGGTGTCGTTGATTTCCTCATGCGTGATCCGGCCATCCGCCAGCCAGATCACCCGATGCGCGATGCGGCGGATCTCTGCGTTATGGGTGATGATCGCGGTCGCGGTTCCCAGTTCGCGGTTCACGGCGGCCAGCGCCTCCAGCACGGTGACGCCGGTCCTGCTGTCCAGCGCGCCGGTGGGTTCGTCGCAGAGCAGGACCTCGGGCCGCTTGGCGATGGCGCGGGCGATGGCGACGCGTTGCTGCTCACCCCCTGAAAGTTCCGCCGGGAAATGGTCCATCCGGTGGCCAAGGCCCACCCGCTCCAGCGCCTCCTCGGGGCGCATCGGTTGTTTCGCGATCTCGGTCACCAGCGCCACGTTTTCCCGCGCGGTCAGGCTGGGCACGAGATTGTAGAACTGGAACACGAAGCCGACATGATCACGCCGGAACGCGGTCAGCCCGGCATCGTTCAGCTTTGTCAGCTCCCGCTCGCGGAAGAACACCCGGCCCGAGGTCGGCGTGTCCAGTGCCCCGAGGATGTTGAGCAACGTCGACTTCCCCGAGCCGGAAGCGCCAAGCAGCACCACCATCTCGCCCTCGTGCAGGGTCAGATCCACCCCGCGCAGGGCATGAACCTCCACCGCACCGGTCCGGTAGACCTTGCTGACCGCCTCGGTGCGAAAGACGGGAGGTGACAGATGGGCGGCATCGGGCATGGTTCGTTCGGAGGGTGGCAGGATCGGCTGGTCAAGATATCCTCTACCACGGACAGGCGTAATGATTCAGGTCAACCTTGGGCAAGCGGGGGTCATGGGGTGGCTCGGCCCCGCCTCGGCTACCCCGCGCATCCCTGACGAACCGGTGGTCGAGACCCGCCGCTACCTGCCCTTGCACTTTTCCAGTGCTGTGTCGGGCAGAACCTCGGGCAGCGCAATACCCTGCCTGGCAAGAAGCTGCGCCAGCGCATCGGACCAGCAGGCTGCGCTGCCGGACAGCCGGACGCTGTAGCCATGGCGCAGGAAATCCTCGATCTGGTCGGCGACCAGGGTCAGGGCCGCCAGCGCCGCATCCCGGTCCATGTCGCCGGGCGGGGTCTGGATCAGGCCGTATCCCTGCGGCCCGGACAGGGCATCCAGACGGGGATCGTCCAGATCCCCCACCACCAGAATGCGGCGGCTGCGGCAATCCCCGGTCTCCATCACCGCCCTCCTGCCAGAAAGTCCCGGAACGCGGCGCGGGCGGCGGTTTCGTCATAATCGGGCAGTTCGGTGCCGATTCCGATGCTGCGCGGCGCGGGCAGCCCTTCTTCGGCCAGCACCTGTTCCAGCACGCCGATCCAGACGCCCTTGCCGCGGACCAGCGCCATGTCGCGCGCTTCGGGCCGCCCGCCCCAGAGGGGGCCGGAATCGGTGATGCCGATGCCGCTGGAGGGGCTGCCGTCCACACCCAGCAGGACCAGATCCTCGCAGCCCTGCCGCAGGTTGTGCTTCAGCACGGCCGTGACGGTGGCGGCGGCATGGCGGCAATGGCGGCGATAGCCGGGCGTGTCGTATTGCTCGCGCACCTGCCACCAGCGCCCGGCGCCGAGGAAGGTCATCTCGGGGCAGGGCATCTGTTGCAGCAGGTAGCCGCCCGCCTTCAGTTCGGTCATCACCCAGGGCACCGCGCCGGGGCAGATCGCGTATTCGGCGACCTTGGCGTTCTGGTTCAGCAGGCAATGCGAGACGAGGGCGACGCGGGTCATGGTCCTTCCTCCGCCAGAAGGGGCGCCACCACATCGGCCAGGACCTGCGCACCGGCGGCGACATGGGCGGGCTCGACCCATTCCGCCGGATCGTGGCTGATCCCGCCGCGGCAGGGGATGAAGATCATCGCCGTGGGGCAAAGCGCGGCCAGATGGCGCGCATCATGGCCCGCGGCCGAGGCCATCGCCAGCGCGGGAAGGCCGCGCTGCGCCGCGGCCTCCGCGATGGCCTGCCGCAGCGTAGGATCGAAACCGTTGGGCGGCGCATCGACAAGGACCTGCGCTGCCGACGCGCAGGGCCGGGCGATCTCGGCAACCAGCGGAGCGATCCGCGCCGCCAGCCCTTGCAGCACCTCGCCGTCGGGGTGCCGCAGGTCGATGCGGAAGCGGACCTCGCCCGCGATCACCGAGGGCGCATTGGGGCTGACCTCGACCCGACCGATGGTGAAGCGGACCTCCGGGTCGGCCAACCCGATCTCCTGATGCAGCCGCGACGCCACGCGGGCGAAGGCGATCACCGCATCGCGGCGGTCGGCCATCGGCTGCGTCCCGGCATGGTCGCGCTGGCCGGTCAGCGTGACCTCGAGGGTCACCTTGCCGTCGATGCCGGAGACCACGCCGATCACCGCGCCCTCGCGTTCCAGCCACGGACCCTGTTCGATATGCGGCTCTAAACAGGCCCGGGGGCGGAAGGACGGGCGCCGGGAAAGGCCGGGAAAGGCGCGATGCAGGCGGTCGATCTCTTCCCCCGCCGTCCGTCCGCCGCCGTCCCGCGCGGCGCGGATTTCGGCAAGGCCGCGATGCCCGGCGAAGACGGCGGAGCCCATCATCCCCGGGGCGAAACGGCTGCCCTCTTCGTTCATCCATGCGACGACGGTGAAGTCCCTCGCCCGGGGCAGGGGGCTGGCGGCAAGGCTGGCCGCCACCTCCAGCGCCGCCATCACCCCGAAGGCGCCGTCGAAGCGCCCGCCGGTCGGCTGGCTGTCCAGATGGCTGCCCGCCAGCACCGGGGCAAGGCCGCGGTCCCGCCCCGGCAGGGTCAGGAACAGGTTGGCCGCCGCGTCGGTCGCGGCCTCCATACCGGCCTTCTGGGCCCAGCCGATCACGCGGGCCCAGGCCAGATGCTCCCCGTCGCCCAGCGCCTGACGATCCACCCCGCCACCCGGGATCGCGCCGATGCCGCCCAAGTCCATCAGCCGGGACCAGAGCCGCCCGGCGTCTATCCCGACACGCCCGCTCATTCCGTGCGCATGATCTGGCCCGGGTTGGCGCGCGGGTCGCGCGGGCGCCAGGCCCCGGCCTCGACCTGGGCGAGAAACTCGGCCAGAAGCTGGTTGAACAGTTCCGGCTCCTCAAGATTCAGCGTGTGGCCGGTTTTCGGCAGCACCGCCAGACCGCAGGCCGGGATGGTCTTCTTCAGGAAGATGCCGGGTTGCAGGCAATGGTCGTCCTCGTCGCCCACCATCACCAGCGTGGGCACCTGCATCGCCGCGAATTCCTCGCGCAGGTCGTAGAGCGAGGGGCGCATCGCCTGCACTCCGCGCATGGTCAACGCCGCGCCCCGGTCGGAATGCGTGGCCAGCCGCGCGGCGAATTCCGCCCAGCCGCGCGGGTCCTTGTTCTGGAACTGCACCCGGCTGGCGCCGAGCGCATAGATCTTCGAGAACTCCTTCGCACCCTTCGTCTCGAAATTCCCGGCCACCGAAAGCGAGACGCCGCGGAAATAGTCTTCATATTCCTTCTCGGCGCCATAGCCCGCTCCGGCGATGGTCAGCGACAGCGCGCGTTCGGGCGCGATCAGCCCGAAATGCGCCGCCGCAAATCCGCCCATCGACAGGCCGACGACGTGGGCCTTGCCGATCCCCAGCCCGTCCAGCACCGCCAGCGCATCCTCGACCGCGATCCGCTGCGAATAGGCGGCAACGTCGCCCGGAATGTCCGAAGGCGCATACCCCCGCGCCGCATAGGTGATGCAGCGGTAACGCCGGGCGAAGCGGCGCATCTGCGGCTCCCAAGCCGCATGGTTGCCGCCGAATTCGTGGATGAAAAGGATCGGCAGCCCCTCGCCCGCCTCTTCATACCAAAGCCGCGTTCCGTCCGTCGCGGTGACGTAACCCTCAGCCATCTTCGCCCCCTTCAGAACTGCGCCGCCACATCGTTCAACCCGCGCGCGGCCTCCATCGCCTCGGGCAGCAGGTCGACGAAGCGTCTGCCCCAGTCCTCGGGCACGGTGGTGGAGACCTTGATGAAGCGGTCCCCGAAGCGCTTGGTGTGATAGGTGCCCTGCCGGATCATCACGCTGCGCAGCCGATAGGCCTCGACCAGCGCTTCGGGGCGGATGCCCGATGCGGTGGTGTCGATGCAGAGAAAGTTGGCCTGGCTGGGCCAGACCACCATCGACAGGCCCGGCGTGGCCTCCACCGCCTGACGGATCCTCTCCTGATTGGCGCGGTTGATGCGGCGGACCTCCTGCATCCATTCCGGCTTGACCCTCAGCCCCGCCTCGGCCCCGCGCTGCGCCACCACGCTGGCGCCCAGGACCGAGGCCGAGAAGGGTGCGAATTCCTCGACCAGTTTCGGCGGCACCACAAGCGCCCCGATCCGCATCCCGGCCAGCCCCAGCCATTTCGAGAAGCTGGTGGAACAGACGGCATTCTCCGGGTCGATCCGCAGGGCGGGGGTGTGGTCCCCGGCGAAGTCGCGGTAGGTGCAGTCGTGGATCAACAGCGCCCCTGCGCCGCGCGCGATCTCGCAGAAGGCGGCGATCTCGTCGCGGCTGTAGGAGATGCCCAGCGGGTTGTTCGGATCGACGATGTAGATCAGCGCGGTCCGGTGATCGACCGAGGCCGCCAGTTGATCGGGCGTCAGCCTGTAGCCGGTGACGGCATCCCAGATCGGCAGCTCGATCACCTCGGCCCCCATCTGCGCCGCCATCAGCCCGGGCCATTTCCAGGTGGGGTCGGTGGTGACGAAGGTGGTGCCCGGCTTGCAGCGCGCCCGCACCGCCATGGCCAGCGCGTTGACGCCGCCTTCGGTCACCATCGCCTCGCCCGGCACGGCCAGATCGGCCACGATCGCCGCGCGCAGGCTTTCGAAGCCCAGGGGCGGGGCATAGGCGTTGAATTCTCCCGCCCGGATCGAGGCGACCATCGCCTCTTCCACCGCCGGATGGGCGGGGATGTGGTTGGTGTTCTGCCCCATCCACAGCAGGCTCTTGTCGGCGCAGAGGGCGTCGAAATAGCGGTTGCGGATGTTCGGGCCGGAAAGGGTTTGCTGCGACATCGGGTTCTCCTCGCAAATCAGGCCGGGCCGGTGCCGGGCGCGTCGGGATTGTCAGGCACGGCGGCCAGCGCCGAGCGGACCGCATTCATCGGCGTGGGCCGCAGCGGCATGTGGGCGCGGTTGTAGCCCGCCCGCCCCGGCGGCACGCCCGCCTCGGCCAGGGCCGAGGCCAAGGCCGCCCCACAGACCCGGCCCTGGCAGGGGCCCATGCCGGCGCGGGTCCACATCTTGACGGCAAAGGTCTCGGCAGCCCCCGCCTCGACTGCGGCACGGATGTCGGAAAGCCGCACATCCTCGCAACGGCAGATCACTTCGTCCCGGGGCAGGGGCACCGGCGGGGCCTCGGGCGCGGGCCAGTGCGCGGCCAGCGCAGCCGCAAAGCGGCGGGCCTTCGCCAGTTCGGCGGCAAGGCCGCGCATCAGGCCGGGGTCCGGGGACCGTCCGCCAGCCCGCGCCGCCGCCGACAGGCCTGCGATGCGGCCGGAGACCAGCGCCGGGCGCATCCCGCCGATGCCACAGGTCTCTCCGGCGGCGAAAAGCCCGGGGCGCGAGGTCTCGCCGCTGTCTGCCCGGGTCACGCAATGCCAGCCGCCCAGCGACGGGTCATGGGCATGCTCCGCGCCAAGCGCGGTGGTCACGTCGATCACCGGCTGGAAGCCGTAGCCGATGCACAGCGCGCCGACGCCGTCGATCCGCGCGGCGCGCGACAGGTCGGGCCGTCCCTCGGTATCGACCGGCGCGATCTCCACCGCCTCCAGCCTTTCGCGGCCAAGGGCGCGGGTGACGACATGGCCGTAGTGCCGCCGCGCGCCGGTGCGGCGCAGGTCGGCCAGCAGCCCGGCCGTAACGCTCCAGCGCGAGGGCCAGGCGGCCAGCATCGCCAGCGTGGACAGCGGGCGCAGGCCCTGCCGCTCGACGAAGCTTTCGACCGGCTGGCCCGCCTTGGCGAAGGTCGAGGCCACCGCCATCAGGAAGGCCCCGGTTCCCGCCAGAACGACCTTGCCGCCGAAGGGCAGCGCGCCGCCGCTCTTGACCAGCCGCTGCGCCGCGCCCGCCCCGATCACCCCGGGCAGCGTCCAGCCGGGGAAAGGCAGCGGGCGTTCCATCGCACCCGCGGCCACGACGACCGCCCGTGCCCGGATCGCCCGCGCCCCGGTCCCGCCGTCCAGCGCGGCGTAAAGCAGGAAATCCTCGCCCCTTGCCTCTGCCCAGAACAGTTCCGTCCGGGGCAGAAGGCGCACTCCGGCAGCCTTGGCGGCGGCGGCCAGGTCGCGCCCCAGCCGGGCCGCCTCGCTTCTGGCCAACGCGCGGGAGGGATCGCCGGGCTGCATCGCATATTGCCCGCCGGGTTCGGCATAAAGGTCGAGGCACAGCACATCCGCCCCTGCCCCGGCGGCCTCGCGCGCCGCGGCAAGACCCGCGGGCCCCGCTCCGATCACCGCGACATCGCAGGACAGGAACTCCACCGCGACGGTCATTCCCGGCCTCCCCCGATGCCGGTGCGCACCACCATTCCGGCGCTGACCGGCGTCAGGCAGGACCGGCGGCGGATGCCGTCCACCTCGACCATGCATTCGAAGCACAGGCCCATGCCGCAGAACATGCCGCGCGGCGCGCCGTCCTTCGGGCTCCGCCGCAAGACAGGGTCGGCGGCGCTGAGCGCCTGCGCCAGCGGCTGGCCCATGGGAACGGCGACCTCGCGCCCGTTGACCCGGATCAGGACGGTCTGCCCGTTCATGCCGCGTGCCTTTCCGAGAAACGCATCGGCGCGTAAAGCCGCGCCGCCCGCGCGGCCAGATCGGGGGGCAGCCCGCCGGTGCCGGTGACCGCTGCGGCCAGATGCTCGGCCAGCATCAGCGCCCGGCAATAGCCGGAGCCGTTGTCCCCCGCGGCGACATGCAGGCCCGGCAGCGGCAGGCTTCCGGCCAGGAAGCGGGAATCCGGCGTCACCCCCTCGAACCGGACCCAGGACCGCAACAGCGGCTGCGCGGAAAGCGAAGGGAACAGCATCAGCAGCGTGTCGATGCTTTCCAGCACGAAGCCCGGCGGGACCTCGTGGATATGGTCCTGCGCGCCCTCGGGCGGGTCGAAAGGGGCGGTGACGGTGTTGAACAGCACCTGGCCCGAGGCCGCCTGCTGGATCTGGGTATAGCCGCTGTCGACGCCGCCCGCCCGCTCGCAGGCCGAGATGACGCGGCGGATCGTGCCCGGCGGCTGGCGCATCGTGGCCAGGCATTGCGCCTGCCGCGGACGGATCGGCAGGGCGATCCCGGCCATGGCCGCCAGCCGCGCCGTCCAGGGGCCGCCGGTCAGCACGACATGCGGGGCGTGGACCGGGCCGCGCGGGGTGTCGACCCCGGCGATCCGGCCGCTTTCGACCCGCAGACCCGTCACCGGGGTGTCCGCCAGCGCGGCGGCCCCGGCCTCTCGCGCAAGGCGCAGCACGGTGCGCAGGCCGAGAAAGGGGTTCACCGTCGCGGTATCCGGCGCCCAGGTGGCACCGATCAGCGGGCCGGTCATCAGCGGCTCGCGCCTGCGCGCCTCTTCCGGCGACAGCAGCGCCACATCCGCGCCAAGCGCCTGTTCGCGCGTCACCCAACCGGCGCCGACAGCCATGTCCTCGGGGTGCAGGATGTAGCAGAGCTTGCCCTGGCGGTTGTATTCGAAGGGGTTGCCGGTCGCCTCGGCCAGATCGGACCACAACTGCCCGGCATGGCGCAGCAGCGCGTATTCTTCCATCCCGTGCATATGGGTTCCGATGGCCGCAAGGCTGGCGCCCGTCACGGCGCCACCGAAGGCGCGCGCCTCAAGAAGCAGCGGCTTCATCCCCGCCTGCGCCAGCGCCAGCGCCGTGGCGGCGCCGAGGATACCCCCGCCGACCACCACCGCATCGGCGCTGTGCGGCAGGTCCGGCATCACACGGCCCAGTCGCTGCGGCGGAAGGCGGCCGGGGCGGCCTTCCAGAAGCGGTCGTCCAGAACGCCCGCGATGGCGGGTTCATGGCCCTCCACCTCGCGGATCGCCCGTGCGGCGGCGGCCAGATGCGCCGGGTCGGGGCAGCCGAGGCCATGGGTCAGCGTGGCGCCGGTCAGCGAAAGCGCCCTGATGTCGGCCAGTTGCCGGGCATGTTCCTCGCGCGGGACATCGGGACGGGCCCGCAGGCAGGCAGCGATGGCGCGGCCGGGGTCGTCGAACGCGATGGTCCAGCCTTCCAGCACCGCATCGACCACGGCCTGCACCGCCTCGGGCTTTTCGGCCACAAGCGCCGCGTCGGCCACAAGCCCGTCCTTCAGGACCGACCGCCCCGTCTCGCGCCCGGAGAACACCACCAGATCCTCCGGCGGCACCTCTGCCTCGACCTGGTGCAATTCGTGGTACGAGGTCATCTGGCCCGAGGCGGTCTCTCCCCGCAGGAAAGGCCCCACGGTATCGGGCATCTGCACCCGCGTCACCGCGCCCGGCGCGACACCGGCGCCTGCCAGCAGCCAGCGGAATTCCAGGTCCTCGCCGCCCGGCCAGACGCCGACGCTTTTCCCCGCCAGATCGGCCAGCGTTGCCACGCCCGAGGAACGCCGCGCCGGATAGACCAGCGGGCTGACCTGCTGCACCGTCATCAGCCAGCGCAGCCGTTCGGGCGCCGCGCTTTCCAGAATATGCGCGGGGCTGGCCACCGCCATCTCGGACACGCCGGTCAGGATCGAAGCCACGTGCTTGCAGGAGAAATCCAGCCCCTCGCAGCGGATCTCCACGCCCCGGGCACGGGCCAGACCCAGTTCCTCGGCCAGAAGATATCCGGCGAACTGCGCCTGTTTGTGCCACAAGAGACGGATACGGATGGTGGTCATTGCTGGCTCCCGGGTCGGAGGGCCGCGCGCCGGGCGGGCGCACGGCGGCCGTTGGTTCACTCGCAGAGGATCGTGCGATAGTCGGCCGGGGCCGCGTCGACGAAGCTGTTGGTGTAGCCCGCCGACAGGTCGATCGGCTGGTCGATCAGCCCGGCGCCCAGCAGGATCTCCTGCGCCAGTTCCCAGCTTTCCTGCCGGGTCTCGCCGAACCGGCCTTCCAGCGTGGGACCGGCGCAGGCCACGTCGCGCATCTGCTTGATCTGTTCGACCTGGAAGTCCTTGTCGAGTTCCGAGTTGTATTTCACCACGATCTCGGCGGCGGCCTCGGGGTCGGCGAAGGCTTCCTTCCAGCCGCGCAGGCTGGCGCTCACCACCGCCTGCACGGTTTCGGGATGTTCGGCGATCTGGGCCTCGGTGGTGAACAGCCCGCCCGAGATCAGCTCGGCCCCCGCCTCGGCCGGGTCGAGATAGACCAGATCCTCGGGCTTGAAGCCGTTCTGGTAGACCAGCAGCAGTTCGTTGTAGCGGGCGACCTGCATCACCTCGTATTCGCCGTTCAGCCAGGCGATGATGTCGTAGCCCTGGCTGATGGTCGTCACCGCGGCGGGATCGACCCCGGCCTTCTTCAGCATGGCGATGAATTCATGTTCGTCGCCGCCGAACCACAGGCCGACGGAATGGCCGGCCATGTCGGCGATCGAGGTGATGCCGCTCTCCTTGCGCGCCACATAGGTGGTGGCGGATTTCTGGCCCCACTGGCTGACCATCACCAACGGCACGCCGTTGGCGCGGGCGGCGATCACCTGGTTGGGATGGCCGATGCCGAAGGTGTCCACCCCGGTCGCGACCATGACGGTGGGTTTCAGGTCCGGGCCGGCCGGTTGCAGGGCGAAGTCCTCGACCCCCGCCTCCTTGTAGTAGCCCTTTTCCAGCGCGACGATCGGCCCGGCGAACTGCCCCTGCAGCACCCATTCCAGACGCATGGATTCAGCCATGGCGCCGGATGCGGTGGTCAAGAGCAAGGCTGCCAAACCGGATTTCAGAAGAGTCCTGGTCATCTTTCACTCCTTGTTGGGGTTGATGCCCGGGTTTTCTCCCCGGATCGTTTTCTGGGTTTTCTTCAGCGGGTTTCGTCGACCGAGGCGTGCCAGCGGACGAAAAGCCTTTCGAGCGCGGCGATGATCAGGAAGAACAGGATCCCCATCAGCGCCGAGATCAGCATCGCCGCCCAAAGCCGCGGCATCGCCATCGAGCGGTAGGCGGTCATCACCACGAAACCCAATCCGCGGTCGGCCTGAACGAATTCTGCGACGATGGCGCCGATCACCGAGAAGGTGACGTTCAGCTTCAGCCCGACGAAGACGTAAGGAAGCGCGCCCGGCAGCCGCATCTTCCAGAACCTTTGCCAGGGCGTGGCGGCGGCGACGTGGAAGACGTCCATCACCACCCGGTCATAGCTTTGCAGGCCCTTCATCATGTTCAGCGCCAGAGGGAAGAACGACAGGAAGGCCGTCACCGCCACTTTCGAGGCCATGCCATGGCCGAACCAGATGATGATGATCGGGGCGATCGCGACGACGGGGATGGTGTTCGCGGCGATGATGAAGGGCAGGAAACCGCGTTCCAGGAACCGGGAATAGGCGAAGCCGGTGCCGAGGATCGCGCCGAGGGCCGAGCCGATGACGAAGCCCGTCACCGCCTCGAACATGGTGATGCCGGTGTGGAAGGCCAGCGCGCCGGAATTGGTGGTCACCGCCAGCCAGATCGCCGAGGGCGCGGGCAGGATATAGGGGGCGATGCCCAGCAACCGGCAGGCCAGTTCCCAGACCACCAGAAGGCCGACCAGCAGCGCCGCCGGGGGCCAGATCTGGTCGAAGGCGCGTCTCGACAGGGTATTCGTCGCCATGTCAGCCATTCGCATACCCTTTCTCAAGCTCGCTGTTCCCCTGCCGCACCAGCATCTCGAAGGACGGGTGGTTGCGGCTTTCAAGGCTGCGCGGGCGCGGCAGATCGTTGTCGATGGTGCAGGAGATGCGCCCCGGGCGCGGGGTCATCACCACGATCCGGTCCGACAGCAGCACCGCCTCGCGGATCGAATGGGTCACCAGTACCACGGTCAGCCCCGTCACCTCGTGGATGCGCGCCAGTTCCATGTTCAGCCGGTCGCGGGTGATCTGGTCCAGGGCGCCGAAGGGTTCGTCCAGCAGCAGGATGTCGGGGCTGGTCGACAGCGCACGGGCGATGGCGGCGCGCTGCCGCATCCCGCCCGAAAGCTGGCGCGGATGCGATGCCTCGAACCCCTCCAGCCCAACAAGGCGGATCAGTTCCTGCGCCTTCGCCTCGCGTTCCGCCCGCTCCACCCCGCGCAGTTCCAGCGGCAGGGAGATGTTGTGCAGGATGCTGCGCCATTCCAGCAGCGCCGGTTCCTGGAAGACGAAGCCGGTCTTGCGCTGCAACCGCACCGCACGGGGCGACCGTCCGCTGATCGCCACCTTGCCCGCGGTCGGCTCCAGCAGGTCGCCCAATACCCGCAGGAGCGTGCTCTTGCCGCAGCCCGAGGGGCCGATCAGCGAGACGAAGCTGCCCTGCGCGATGGTCAGGTCGATCGCCTCCAGCGCCTGGACCCGGCGTTCGCCCCTGCCGTAGACCAGCGAGAGGCCGGAAATCTCGACCATGGCCGCGGTCGTGTCACCCATAGCGCTTGCCCCCCGCGAACCAGTCGCCGAATTCCTGCGCGGTGCGCAGCGTGACAGATCCCTTGATCAGATAGCTTTTCAGCGCATCCCAGCCGTTCTCATGGCCGTAGCCGCTGTCGCCCGAGCCGCCCCAGATCGAGCGCGGGTCGTTCTTGTGGTGGTCGTTGACCCAGACCACCCCGGCCTTCAGCCGTGCCACCGTCCGGTGGGCCAGCAGGATGTCGCGCGTCCAGACCGAGGCGCCCAGCGCGAAGGGCCCGTCGTTGGCCAGCGCGACCGCCTGCTCCTCGGTGTCGAAGGGGGTCAGGCTGATGACCGGGCCGAAGACCTCTTCCCGGAACAGCGCCATGGCGGGAGTCACGTCGGCGAAGACGGTCGGCGGCACGAAGAAGCCGCCCGCCAGTTCCGGCGGCAGGTCACGCGGGGTGCCGCCCGCGATCAGCCTTGCGCCTTCGCCCTGCGCCTTGGCGATATGGCCAAGGCAACGGTCGCGCGCGGCGGCCGAGATCACCGGGCCGATGTCGGTCGCCGGATCGGCGGGATCGCCCTGGGTCAGGTTTTCGACCCGCTCCGCCAGCTTTTGGCAGAAGGCAGCATAGATGCCGCGCTGGACAAGGATGCGGCTTCCCGAAACGCAGGTCTGCCCCGCCGCGACGAAACCGGCGAAAAGGGTGCCCGCCACCGCTTCGTCGACATCGGCACTGTCATAGACGATCAGCGGGGTCTTGCCGCCCAGTTCCAGCGTGCAGGGCACCAGCCGCGCCCCCGCCGCCGCCGCGACGCGCCGCCCGGTGGCGGTGCCGCCGGTCAGGTCGATATGGGCGACCTCGGGGTGGGCCACCAGCGCCTCGCCCGCCACCGCGCCGCCGGTGACGACATTGATCACGCCAGCGGGGAATCCGGCCTCGGTTGCCCAGGCACTCAGCAACAGGGGGGTGACCGGGGCAAGTTCGGAGGGCTTCACCACGACGGTATTCCCCGCCGCCAGTGCCGCCGCCAGCTTCTTCACCAGGATCAGGACCGGGTGGTTCCACGGCGTCAGCAGCGCACAGACACCATGGGGGCGATAGCGCGTCCAGGTCAGGAAGCCGCCCTTCACCTGGTTGGAACCGCCTTCCAGGCCAAGGACGATCCCGGCGAAATATTCCAGCCATTCGGGAATGCGCGACATCTGCGCCCGCATCTCGCGGATCGGCCGCCCGGTGATCGCGGATTCCAGTGCCGCCAGCTCCGCCATCCTTTCGCGCAGCAGCGCGGCCAGTCCGCGCAGAAGCCGCGCGCGTTCGTCGGGATCGGTGGCGGCCCATCCCGGCGCCGCCCCGGCTGCCGCACGCACCGCCCGGTCCACGTCGGCGGCCGAACCTTCCGGCACGCTCCAGCGCGCTTTCCCGGTGGCGGGATCCAGAACCTCGCGCCGCGCGGACCCGTCGGGCGCGGACCAGCCGCCCCCGATGTGGTGCGGGAAGTCCTGTGGAACCCCGGGGTCGGTGCTGGGTGAAAACGCCATCGCCCGGCCTCAGATGATCGAGGAGCGCGAGGCGATGCCGCCGTCGACCGTGAAGATCGCCCCGGTGGTATAGCCCGACCGGTCGGAGGCGAGGAACGCCATCAGGTCCGCGATCTCGCGCACCTTGGCCGGGCGCTTCAGCGGATAGGTCGCCAGCAGTTCCTCCCACCGGGCTTCGTCGCCGTACCAATCCACCGCGCGGCGCTTCAGCAGCTTGTAGATGCGGCTGGTGTCGACCGGGCCGGGATTGACGCCGACCACGCGGATGTTGTCGTCGAGGCTGCGCCCGCCGAGGGCGCGGGTGAAGGCCATCAGGCTGGCATTGCCGGTGGTGCCGGCGATGTAGTCGGCGTCGGGGCGTTCGCCGGCATTGCCGATATCGTTGATGATGACCCCGCCGCCGGCCGCCTTCATCTTGCGGTAATAGGCCCGGCACATGTTGATGTAGCCGTAGACCTTCAGTTCCCAGTTGGCGCGCCAGGTCTCGTCGGTGGTGGAGAACAGGTTGCCGCCCGGGATCACCCCGGCATTGTTGATCAGCACGTCCACGTCGCCGACCATCTCGGCCAGCCGCTCGGGCACGCCCTTCCCGTTCAGGTCCAGCGGCCAGACCGTGACCGCCGCGCCATGGGTGTCGCGCAGGCGGGCGGCGATGGCCTCCAGCTTGTCGGCAGAACGCGCCGTCAGGTGCAGGATCGCGCCCTCTTCGGCGAAGACCTCGGCAATGCCCTCGCCGATGCCCTGCGATGCGCCGGTGATCAATACGCGCCGGCCCCGAAGACCAAGGTCCATGTCTTGCTCCCTATTTCCGTCACCGGATTGGCGTTCCGGCAGATTTCTGCTTCTGTTATCAAGTGTGAGCATGGCGCATAACACGTGTATACAGTAAATCTTGTCCCGGTATCAGTTTGCATAATATTTATGCAATCTCTGCCGAAATTGCGCCAAAACAGCCTAAATATCAGGCAATTTTGGAGAAAGGAGCCGATGTCGCAGATCAGTTCACCCGAGCCCGCCGTCGGGGATGCGGGCCGAAGCCGGACCCAGGCCGAACGAATCACTGCCGAGATGGAAGCCGAGATCGTCCGCGGCGATCTTGCTCCGGGCCAGAAGCTGGACGAGGTGGCGATCGCCCAACGCTACAACGCCTCACGCACTCCGGTCCGCGAGGCGTTGCGGGCGCTGGCTGTCAGCGGCCTTGTCACGCATGAGCCCCGGGTCGGCGCCATCGTCGCCCGCCCCACGGTCAGCAACGTGGTCGATCTGTTCGAACTGGTCGGAGAACTGGAAGGCGTGGCGATCCGGCTGGCCTGCGAGCGGATGACAGAGCACCACCGCGCCCGGATCGAGGCGGCCTATCTCGCCTGCCGCCGCCAGGCCACCAGCGACAATGCCGAGACCTATCTTTCCGCCAACGACGCCTTCCACGGCGCGATCCACGACGCCGCCGACAACCGGGCGCTGAAATCCCAGATCGGCCAGATCAACCGGCGCCTCGGCCCCTACCGGCGCTTCATCACCTTCCTGCCCGGCCGCCGCGAAAGCGCCGAGCGCGAGCACGAGATCCTCGCCGAGGCACTTTTCGCGGGAAACGGCGCCAGAGCCAGCGCCGCCATGCGCGACCATGTCAAGGTATTGGCCGAGGATTCACTGCTGCTGGCCCGCAGCCTGCAGCTTTGACCCCCGCTTTCGATACCGGTTACGACCGCGCAAGAGCGAGGCGCGG